>JASEJE010000033.1 GCA_030024085.1 Bacillota bacterium
ACGTGAAGTCTGGACGCCAGCTTTGGCAGCCAAGTCGTTGCCAGCCCATGGCTGCGGTGGTCGTGACGCTCCTCGCCGACGACGAGGGACGTATTCTACGTTACACCCCGCCGGTGTCCTACGAAGAATTCCTTGGATTCTACGGACGCCGCATCGCCCGGGTCCTAACCGAGGCTTACACCCAAGACGGGCTGCTCTCTTTCTCGGAGCTACAGTGGGCATTCCTGGCTTCCACCGCGACCATATCAAGAGCTATCGATCATTATCAGAAGCAGCACCAGGTGATCCTACCTTGTCCGGGCACCGTGCTCGATATGGGTCGCATGCTTACCCATAAGGACCTCGTAATCCGTCTATGCCTTCAAGGTCTTTCTGTCCTGGAGATCGCCCGGCAGACCTATCACAGTCCCCGGTCTGTCGACGCCTACCTTAAGGCATTTGATTCCGTACTCATACTGCATCTTTACGGGATGAGCCCAGGCCTTATGGCAACAGTCCTCGGACGAGGCGAGTCCCTCATCCGTGAGTATCTGGAGATCATCGAGACATATCTGAAAGATGCCGACATCATGCGTGATTACTTGCGCAAACGCGGCGTACACGTCCCCACTAAAATACCATATAGCGGTTGACAGGGCCCGTCGGGCGAGCGGCCGGATTTTGGCGAAGCGTGCCCCGCCTGGGACGCCGTCCCGGAGTGCAACACCGGCAGCCCCTCAGGGTTTGCGTTTTGTCCCGGGTTTTGCTAGAATGTGAGTGTGCACAAGAATGTTAACACCGCTGGGCGGTCAGAGTTGTGCGCGAAAGCGCGGGGGAGGTGAGCTCGCTGGACTTCATTCGGATCGGGGATAAGCTCGTGGATAAGGCCAGAGTGTACAAGGCGGTCGACAAGATCCTCGATCTCCGGGCGAAGGGCCTCTCGCAGCAGGAGGCTGCCGACCAGGTCGGCATCGACAGGGCCTTCGTGTCGCGCCTCGAGAGCCTGGGCGAGATCCGTAAAGGGGCGCGGGTCGCGCTGGTGGGGTTCCCCGTCGGCAACAAGGACGAGATCCGCAGGGTGGCGGAGGAGGAAGGCGTGGACTTCATCCTCCTCCTGAACGACGTGGAACGGTGGGCGTATCTGCAGGAGAGGTCGGGGCAGGACGTGTTCAACGAGATCATGGCGATAATCACGAAGCTGAAGAGCTACGATGCGGTGGTTTTCATAGGGTCCGACATGCGTGTGAGCCTCGTGGAGTCCATCCTGGGGAACCGGGTGGTCGGCATAGAGGTCGGCTCGTCGCCGATCAAGGGCGACCGGCATGTGGACCCTGATTCTATCCGCAAGATCATCCGAAGCATAACGACGACTGCCTGACCGCGCGACGCGATGCGACGTGACGGGACGCACCGCGACGTGCCCCGGCGCATCGTTCGCACGCTTCGACGTGGCGCGGCGGGTCGCGGCGGCGGTGGTGGCGACGGCGGCGGCGACGGCGACAGGGACGGATTGGGGGAGGGTTTCAATGAAGCATGTTGTCAGCGTGAGCCTGGGTTCATCCAGGCGCGACCACAAGGCCACAATCACGTTGCTTGGAGAGGAGATACTGCTCGAGCGACGCGGCACGGACGGGGACATCCGAAAGGCCATCGAGATCATCCGCAGCCTTGACGGCAAGGTGGACGCCTTCGGCATGGGCGGAACCGACCTCTGGTTTTACGTGGGCAGGAAACGGTACATGGTGCGCGATGCCATCCCGATAGCCCGCGCGGCACAGAAGACTCCCATTGCCGATGGGAGCATGCTCAAAGGTGTAATCGAGCGCCGGGCTGTCGAGTATATTCGTGATGAGTTGAAGATGCCCCTTGCCGGAAAGAACGCTCTCATCGTGTGCGCGCTCGACAGGTTCGGAATGGCGTCGGCGATGCTTGAATCCGGCTGCAACATGATGTACGGCGATCTCGCGTTCGGCCTCGGGATACCTGTCTTCCTCAGGTCGTTCTCGGCGTTCCAGGCACTGGTCACAGTCCTGATGCCGGTCATACGGCTTCTTCCCATCAGGATGCTCTATCCCACGGGCAAGAGCCAGGAAACGGTGGTGCCGAAATACGGCAACGCATACGCATGGGCTGACATCATCGGGGGCGATTGCCATTTCATCAAGAAGCACATGCCCGACGCCCTCACGGGGAAGGTTATCATAACGAACACCGTCACAAGAGACGACGTCGAGGCCTTCAAGAAGAGGGGCGTAAAGACCCTTGTGGCGTCCACCCCGGAGATTGAGGGAAGATCGTTCGCCACCAACGTGATAGACGCCGTCTTCGTGGCCCTGACCGGGCGGCGGCCCGAGGAATTCACGCCGTCGGACTATCTGGATCTCATCAACCGGCTCGAGATAAAACCGAGGGTCGAGGCGTTGAATTGATGAGATCCGCTGCGTCCGGTGAGTGACAGCCGGCGGCCGGAACCGGCTGTAGGAACCGAGAGCGACGAAAACCTCGCGAAAACCGAGGCTTGACAACGTCAGGGCCACAAGACATAATAGTGGCATGCGAAAAGGGGCATCGCGCAATGAGCACGGCCACCTGAAGGCAGGGCAGGGGCAGGTTGCGCGATGTCCGGATGTACACGGGCAAGCTAAGGGAGGAACCAGCTTGATGGCGCAGAAGGTAGTGCTCACCTTGGAAGGGCTCAGGAAACTCGAGAAGGAACTTGAGCACCTCAAGACTACCAGGCGGCGCGAGGTTGCTGCGAGGATAAAGGAAGCCAAGGCTTTCGGCGACATAACCGATAACGCCGAATACGAGGACGCCAAGAATGAGCAGGCGTTTGTCGAGGGGCGCATCGCCCAGCTCGAAGCCATGCTCCGCAACGCTGAAGTCATCGACGAGGACGAACTCAACACCGACACCGTGCACCTCGGGTGCAGGGTGAAGCTGAAGGATCTGGCGGAGAACGAGGTCTTCGAATACACCATAGTGGGCTCGGCCGAGGCCGACCCGGGGAACTCTCGCATATCGAATGAGTCCCCTGTGGGCAAGGCCGTCATCGGCAAGAGAGTCGGCAGCATTGTGGAGGCTCTTGCGCCTGCGGGTCCCATCAAGTTCCAGATTCTCGACATCTCGAGGTGATGAGATGAGCCAGCGAAGCGAAGATGCCGGTCGCGGCAAGGATGCATCTGACGTACGAGACGATGGTCGAGACACCGATAGCGCTGCTGGTGTCGCCAGTGTCGCCAGTGTCGCCGCTCATGAGGATGCGGACGGGCGAGAAGTCGCCGCGGCCGGGGCGGCAGGGGCGCAGGAAGCGGCGGGGGCCGGGCTCGGATTCGACGAGGACCTGGATCTTGACAGCGAGCCGGTGCGCGTCCGCAGGCAGAAGATGGAGGCCCTGCGAGCAAAGGGCATCGACCCGTTCGGCCACAGGTTCGAGCGTACCCATCACGCCCGCGAGATCGTCGACGGCTTCCAGATGTTCGAAGGCAACACCGTCAGGATCGCCGGGCGCCTGATGGCGATGAGGAGCCACGGGAAAGCCACCTTCGCCGATCTTCTCGACCTCTCGGGACGGATACAGATCTACGCCAAGCTGGACCAGCTCGGCGATGAGGCGTACGAGCTCTTCACCTCGCTTGACATCGGCGACATCGTCGGCGTCGAGGGCAAGGTGTTCCGCACCCGGCGCGGCGAGGTCACCGTGGAGATCACCAGGTTCGACCTTCTCTCGAAGGCCCTTCGGCCGCTGCCCGAGAAGTGGCACGGCCTTGCTGACGTGGACCTCCGTTACAGGCAGAGGTACCTCGACCTCATAGTCAACCCCGAGGTGCGCGAGGTCTTCCTGAAGCGAACGGCCATCGTGCGCGCGGTGAGGGCGTTCCTCGACTCGCGCGGCTACATCGAGGTTGAGACCTCCGCGATGCACACCATCCCGGGCGGCGCCACGGCGCGCCCGTTCATCACGCACCACAACGCCCTCGACATCGACCTGTACCTCCGCATAGCCCTCGAGTTGCACCTCAAACGCCTCATCGTGGGCGGCCTGGAGAAGGTGTACGAGATTGGGCGCGTCTTCAGGAACGAGGGCATTTCGACGAAGCACAACCCCGAGTTCACCATGCTCGAGCTGTATGAGGCCTACGCTGACTACACCGACATGATGAACCTTGCCGAGGATCTCATTCACTACGTGGCCGTCCAGGTGCTGGGGCAGACGAGGGTGGAGTACCAGGGGGCCGTGATAGACCTGACGCCCCCGTGGCCGAGGAAGACCATGGTGGAGGCCGTGCGGGAGCGCACCGGGGTGGACTTCGACGCCATAGAGTCCGACGAGGACGCGCGGGCCGCCGCGCGGCGCCTGGGTGTCGAGATCGACCCGGCGGCCTCGCGGGGCAAGGCGCTCTCCGAGATCTACGAGGAGCTGGTGGAGTCAACGCTCGTCTCGCCCGTGTTCGTGATGGACCATCCGATAGAGATCTCGCCGCTGGCCAAGAAGAAGGCTGACGATCCGCGTTACACTTACAGGTTCGAACTCATCATGGGCGGCCGCGAGATGGCGAACGCCTTCAGCGAGCTGAACGACCCCATCGACCAGCGGGAGAGGTTCGAAGCCCAGGTGGCGCTGCGCGCCCAGGGCGACGACGAGGCCCACAGGATGGACGAGGACTTCCTGCGCGCGCTGGAGCACGGCATGCCTCCTACAGGCGGCATGGGAGTGGGCATCGACAGGCTGGCAATGATACTCACCAATCAGAACTCCCTCCGCGACGTGATCCTGTTTCCGACGATGCGTCCGCGGAAGTAGCGGCGCCCGCACCGCGATACCGTTCCGCTGTAGCCGAACAACCGAATACCCGCGCATCTGTGTGCCTGCGCAATACGCAAAGCGCCGGCACTTCTGATGTGAAGGAGGCAGGGCGCGCGACGCGTGGTCGCGCAGGCCCTGTTTCTTTTTTTCTCGCTCGATGACAGCAGAGAAGGATTTTGGGAATGAACGACGAATTACATCGTCAGGATGAACAGATGTGCTGCACATATGTGCAAACGGAGGGACGCAGGTGTCGTTCGACAGGAAGGCTCTCTATGAGATCGCTTACCAGTACTATGAACTCGAACACACACAGCAGGAGATCGCGAAGAGTCTGGGCATATCCAGGAGCCAGGTGTCGCGCGCGCTGAGACAGGCACGCGAGGCGGGAATCGTGCTTCTGAAGGTCATAGACCCAGATCTCGACTGCAGCGACCTTGCGCGAGCGCTGAAGGAAAGGTTCGGACTCGAGGATGCCATGGTGATAGCGGGAATCGATTCCCCGCGCTTGCTCGCGCAGAGCCTCGGGTGCGCCGCAGCCAGGTATCTGGCCAGCTGCGTCAGGGAGCAGTCGGTGGTGGGTGTGTCGTGGGGGGCCACCCTCCGCGAGGTCGCAGCGGCACTCGGCGCTATGAAACCCTCATCCCTCAACGTGACGGTTGTGCCGCTACTGGGTGGGCTTGGCCAGGTCGCGGCTGACCTTCAGATCAACGAGCTCGCCATCCGGGTCGCGAGGGCGCTCGGAGGGAGCAACCTCTACCTGCACGCCCCATCGTTTGTTGACACGCCCGAGGCGAAGGCGGCCATCATGGCTGATAGCAATATAAAGAAGGTCGTGGAGTTGTGGCAACAGGTGGATGTAGCGCTGGTCGGAGTTGGGACATTCAGGCCTCCTTCGACCCTTCTCGAGAGGGGTGGCTTTCCCGACTCTGAGCTTGCTGAGTTGCGGCGGATCGGTGCCGTAGGCGACATGTGCATGCGGTTCTTCAACATCAACGGGGCCACAGTGGAGACGGCGCTCAATGACAGGATCGTCGGGGTGACCCTGGACGAGCTTGGACGCATGAAGAGGGTCATAGCCGTTGCCGGCGGGGAGAACAAGACGGAGGCGATCCTCGGGGCGCTCCGAAGCAAGGCGGTAGATGTCATGATCACCGACGACGCAGCGGCGAGGGGAGTGATGTCGCTCGCCTAGCGAAGCGTGGCAGGCTACGCGCTCCATGTCTGGATTCTGCTGGAGGTGTGTATCATGGGACTTGGTCAGGGAGCCCTTGGTCTTGGAGTGTCCTACCTTCTCGCCGCCGGCTATCTCGTTCTCATGTGGGTCATTGGGCGGCATCTTTCAGCGCGCTACCCTGACGAACACAGGGTCCGGTGGGATACGAGAACCATCGCAAGGGTGACCATCCTCGCTGCGGTATCCGGTGCCGGCGCAATGATAAAGATACCCGGGCCGGCCACCACGATAGCCCTGGATGCAGCGGCGGGCTACTTCGCAGCCGTGTTCTTCGGCTGGCCGGTGGGTGCGACGGTGGCGGCCATCGGGTGCTTCCTTGCCAACGCTCTCGGAGGCTTCGCAAGCTGGTTGCCGATGGTGCCGGTATACGTGGCGGGGATGGCCCTGACGGTCACCCTCACCGCGTTCCTGGCGAAGAAGGCCGGGGTCGTGCCGGCGGTGATCGCAGGTACGATCACCAACACCCTCACGTGCCTCGGACCGTGGGTGGTCATGATCGGCTTGCCGCTCATGATCGCAATCCTACCCAGCCAGATCATCGGATCTGCTGCGAATGCCGTGATCGGTCTCGCGGTGGCCGGAGTGCTCAGGACGGCGCAGCATCGAAGGCGGCCCGAGACGCTTGCATAGAAGCCTGGAGGCTGGACTGCCGTCGCAAGCAAGCGCAGTCGATGAAGAGGTGTTCCATTTGGCAGACGACGCGATATCTCTCAGAAATGTAAGGTTCAGGCACAAGGGGTCTGGTCGTTGGGCGCTGGACGGGGTGTCAATGGACGTCGCGAAGGGCGAGTGCATTGCTGTGCTTGGCCCCACGGGCTCGGGGAAAAGCACTCTGTGCGGAGTGATGAACGGCACGGTGCCCCTCTTCCTCGAGGGCGACCTCCAGGGCGACGTGACCGTAGACGGGATGGTGCCTGCGCGGACGGGCACTGCCAAAATGGCGGCCCATGTGGGGCTCGTTTTCGGCGACCCGGACATGCAGCTCTTCGGGATGACCGTGGAAGAGGACGTGGCTTTCGGACCGGCCAATCTCGGGCTGGACTACCACACAATCATGGAGCGCGTGCGAAAGAGCCTGATCGACATGCGCCTCGCGGGTTTCGAGAGGCGCCCCCCGTACAGGCTGTCCGGCGGCGAAAAGCAGGCTACGGCGATCGCCGGGGTGTATGCCATGCTGCCCGATGTCATGGTCCTCGATGAGCCTACGTCGATGCTCGACCCGCAGGGTAAGGCCCGCGTGTTTTCCATCATCAGGCGACTCAAGGAGGATCTCGGAGCCACTGTGATCCTGGTCGAGCAGGAGGTGGACGACGTTCTCCAGCTTGCAGACAGAGTGTTCGTCATGAACGCGGGCAAGTTCATCATGCAGGGGACGCCGCGCGAGGTCTTCGGGCGTGTCGCAGAGGTGACGGCTGCCGGCGTGCGCGTGCCGCACGTGGTTGAGTTCGGCACCCTGCTGGGGGCAACGAGGGTTCCGTTCACGCTGGACGAGGCCGTTCAGTTCGTGGAAAGCGGCGCGTGGCGAACGTCGGACGGAACCGCCAGGACCGCCAGGGCCTGCAGCGGTGGCCTGGGGTGCAGGGCCGCAGGTTATGAGGGGAGCCCTGTCAGTCGGGCCGCCTCCCGGCAGCATGAACCAGGTGACGTAATCATCGAGGTGAAGGGACTCGAGCACAGGTACCCGCAGGGCGCACTTGCGCTCAGGGGCGTGGATCTGACTGTGACACAAGGCGACTTCGTCGCCATAATCGGGCAGAACGGCGCGGGCAAGACCACGCTGACTCGCCACCTCAACGGCCTACTCAAGCCGACCGCAGGTGACGTCAGGGTTGGCGGCAAGTCGATCAGAGACATGACGGCGGCCCAGCTCTCGCGCACGGTTGGTTATGTGTTCCAGAACCCTGACGAGCAGCTCTTCTGCAACAGCGTTGAGGAAGAACTGCGTTTCGGCCCCGGCAACGTAGGTATTGCCGGCGAGAAGCTTGACAGGAAGGTCGAGGAGATCCTGAAGGACATCGGGCTTGCGAGGTACCGCGAGGTGTGGCCGAAATACCTGACGAAGGGCGAGCGACAGAGGCTCGCTCTCGCCTCTGTGGTAGCCATGGACCCCGCTGTGCTCATCGTGGACGAGCCCACGACCGGCCTCGACTGGCTGGAGTCACTGCAAATCATGGACTACCTGAGGAGTCTCCACGATGACCACGGCAAGACGGTGCTCATAATCACGCACGACATGAACATCGTGAGCCTCTACGCCAGGCGCGTCGTCGTCATGGCGGGTGGGCGCGTGGCCGGTGACGGGTCGCCGAGGGAAGTGTTCTCCAACCCCCAACTCATGGCCATGGCAAACCTGAAGCCGCCTGCCATTGCCGAACTGTCGACCAGGTTGTGCGGCCGGGTGGCCCTCACCCCTGAAGAGGCAGTCGACATGCTCGTGCAGGCAGATGCCGCAGGGGAGGGTTTGCGATGATAGTCGAGTACGAGAGCAAGGACACTCCTGTACACTCCCTCGACCCCAGGGCCAAGATCGTCTGGCTGCTTGCTGTGGTGCTCATCAGCGTCATCTGGTCAGACCCGGTGTACCTCGCGGGGCTTGCCGCGACCGTCGTCGTCTTCGGTGCCGTCGCCGGGTTTCCGTGGGGGAAGCTGAAGGGCCTTGCAGCATTCCTCATAGTGGTGACGGCGGTCATCACCCTTGCGCAGGGTGTGACGTACACTCCGGCAGTCGCCCACCTCAGCGCTCCGGGTCGAGTGCTCTTTCATCTCATACCGTCATGGGTGCCGGGCGTCGGCCCTGCGTTGCCCGTCAGGCTCGGCGGGTTCCTCTACGGAATCGGCATGACCTTCAAGGTCTTCACCGTGCTGGTGGCGGTGGCTGTGCTCGGGTACGTCGCTTCCCCGTCTGAGATAGTGCAGCTCATCGCGAGGGTGCCGAGGATGCCGTACCAGGTCGGGTTCATCGTCTCGACGGCCTGGAAGTTCGTGCCCGTGATCCAGCTCCAGATAAGGTCGCTCATGGACGCCCACAAGTCGAGGGGAGTGGAACTCGAAAGGGGTAGCTTCACGGAAAGGCTCAGGAAGACCTCGCGCGTGGTGTCTCCCCTGTTTGCCAACGCCCTCTTCATGGCTGATACGCTCGCGCTTGCGATGGAATCACGGGCCTTCGGGTCGAGTCGGCGGTTCACATTCCTGCGGCCGTACAGGTTCAAGCCCCTCGACTACGTGGTGACCCTGGTTTGTCTCGGTGCCGCCGCGGCAAGCATAGTGGGCCTTGCCGTTCGCAGGCTGGGGGCTCTTTGATATGAAGACCGTGGTGACGCTGGGAGCGGCCGCCGTAGACATGGTGTTCAAGGTGGACAGGCTGCCCAGGCCCGATGAGATGGTGTTCGCCGAAGATGGTCCATACCTGCTGCCGGGCGGCTCGACCGCGAACATCGCTGTGGGCCTGGCTCGACTCGGGGTGCCCTCGCGCTTCGTGGGGAAAATGGGGTCTGACGATAATGGCCGGCGGCTTCTCGACGCGTTCCGGCAGGATCGTGTCGATACCTCGTTCGTCCTTGTCGACGAGACGGGGAGGACGGCCGAGACGGTGATAGCGGTCGATCGTGAAGGAGGCCGGGTCATCTTCTCGCTCGGCGGGACGGCCATCCTGGAGGAGCCGGGCGAGTTCAATGCAGGGGCGCTGGCTGGCGCGCAGGCGCTTTATGTCGGCGAGGCGTTGCCCTGCGTCGGGGCGAGAGCGATGGCGGCGGCAAAGGACCTCGGCGCCGTGGTGGTGTACGGGCCTGGCGGCGCGTTCTCCGGCCTCGGCACCGGCGTGCTCAGCGAGATGATCGCCCTTGCGGACTATCTCGTGCTCAGCCGAGGGGAGGCACGGATGCTGACCCGTCAGGACGACCTGAACGCAGCGGTCGAGTGTCTCGTGGCCGCCGGCGCGCACCGTATTGTGGTGACGCAGGGAGACCGGGGGGCGGACCTCTTTGAGACACGGACCCAGGCCGCTTCCGGCCCGATGACTGTCTCCAAGCGGCACCGGGATGCCATGGGGGCCACCGTTGTGGACACCACCGGCGCAGGAGACGCGTTCACGGCCGGGTTCATACGCGGCATCATCACAGGGGAGGACGCCGACGGATGCCTGGCCCTGGGCAACGCCTGCGGGGCACTGGCCGTGTCGAGAGTTGGGGCGCGGGAAGCCATGCCTACCTGGGACGAGGTGCGTGCATACATCGAGGCGTCCGGCAGAGGGGGTGCCCCGTCGTATGAGTAGCGATCTCCTCGGGAGGGCCGCAGGGTGTCTTGCAGGAGTGGCGGTCGGCGATGCCATGGGAATGCCCCTCGAGTTCCTGACCAGAGACGAGATAAGATCACGGTTCGGGAAGGTCGACCGCTTTCTCGAGCCTGCGCCGGGCCACATACACGCGGGCACGCCGCGAGGGCGCGTGACGGATGACACCGAGCAGACCTGGGCCCTGGCCGCGGCTCTCCTGACGTCGGGACGTATCACTCCGCGCGTAGCTGCAGACGCATATCTGGCATGGGCTGACCGGGTGGACGCATTCCGATCATCCTTTCTGGGCCCCAGTTCGAGAGGCGCGCTCGAACGCCTGCGCGCCGGCGATGACCCGGCGTGCACGGGCGACAGGGGAGCCACCGTGGGGGCGGCCATGCGCGTTGCGCCCATCGGCATCGTGAACGCAGGTGACACAGGAGCGGCCGTGGAGGAAGCCCGCCTCTCGGCCCTCCCAACCCACGGCGTGAACATAGCAATAGCAGGCGCCTGCGCAGTAGCGGCCGGCGTGGCGCGGGCGGTGGCCGGGGGGACGCTCGAGGATGTCGTGGAGGCCGCCGTGTGGGGTGCAGAGCGCGGACAGCGCAGCGGCATCCAGTGGGCGGGCGCGACGGTTCCGGCGCGCCTGAGGCTTGCCCTCGACATTGTTCGGCGGCACCACGGCGATCCGCAGAAGGCAGAGGACGTTCTTTACGAAACCGTCGGGGTCGGGATGTACCCCACTGAACTGGTGGCGACCGCTTTGGGCCTCGTGGTGCTCTACGACGGGAAACCAGGCCTCGCGATTCCGGCCGCCGCGGGCATGGGGGGCGACTGTGACACGCTCGCGGCCATCGTGGGCGCGCTTTCAGGGGCTGTGAGCGGCGTCGGCGCCATGCCTGCGGAATGGGTTGCGACAGTGGAGAGCGCAAACGGCCTCGAGTGTGAAACCCTCGCAGCACAACTCATTGCCACTCGCGCCGACAGGCTGAAGGCTGCGGGCTTTCGGGGGGATGGATCGTGACAGGCAAGGAAGTCAGGCTGAGACGGATCTTCAGGGGCGGCAGGAGCTTCATAAGCGCTCTCGACTATGGAGGCTTCATGGGGCCTGCCCCTGGGATAGACGACCCGCGGGTGATCGTGCGGCAGGTCGTCGATGGCGGCGCCGACGCGATTCTCGCGAACCCCGGAATCGCCAGGAGCGAGTGGGCGACTTATGCCGGGCGGTGTGGCCTCATAGTGCGGTTGACCGGAGGGGCGACGCGGTACAGCCCCGACATGTCCTACCACACGCTCGTGTGCAGCGTGGAGCAGGCCGTCGCCCTCGGGGCCGATGCGGTGTGTATCATGGTTCTGGTGGGGGCCGGGGAGGAGCAGCTCATGTTCGAGAACATGGCGAAGGTCACGTCCGAGGCTTCCAGGCTCGGGTTGCCCGTACTCGCTGAGGTGATCCCGGCGGACATGAACATGAACCATGACCCCGAGTGCATAGCCGTGTGCGCGCGGGTGGGGTATGAACTTGGAGCGGACTTCATCAAGACCTACTATACGGGCGCTGGATTCGAGAGGATCGTGAGAGCGTGCAACGTCCCTGTCGTAATCGCGGGGGGACCTCGAGCCACGGATCCCGTCACCATGGCAAAGGAAGCCATCGCGGCCGGGGCTTCCGGGATCGCGTTCGGCCGCAACGTTTTCCAGGCTCCCGACCCTGAAGCCATGGCGCGCGAGCTTCGGAACGTGGTGCACGGGGAAGGGCGAGAGGAAGGGGCTTTGCGTTGAAGGCTGCGGTGTATCACGGCCCGCGCGATGTTCGGGTGGAAGAGGTCGCCGGCCCCAGCCTCGATCCGGGTGAGGCTCTCCTGAAGGTTATGTACTGCGGGGTATGCGGGACCGACATCAAGACGTACCGGAGGGGGCACCCCATGTTCGAGCCGCCCTGCATCCTCGGCCACGAGCCCGTCGGCGAGATCGTCGAGGTGCGCCCGGGGCAGAGTGCCGCAGCAGCCGGATGCGTTTCCGCGGGAGACGTGGTGGCGGTCGCACCTTACGTCCCGTGCGACAACTGCAGGCTATGCCTCAAGGGCAGGCAAGAGATGTGCTCGTCCAAGGCGGGGATAGCCGGGGCGTTCTGCGAGTACATCAGGGTACCTGGCGAGGTTCTGGCCAAGGGGGTCTCGAGACTTCCCGAGGGGCTATCCCCGAGAGTGGCATGCCTCGCAGAGCCGATCGCTTGTTGCCTGAACGCCATTGAAGCGGTGCCGTTCGACCCCGGGGATTCCGTGCTCATAAGCGGTGCCGGGCCGATGGGCCTGCTCATGCTGGAACTCTGCAAGGCAAGAGGCGCGGGGACGATCTTCGTGAGCGAGCCCAGTGAGACCAGGCGCGCGGAGGCCGAGAGGCGCGGGGCGCGGGTGATCGATCCGGGGGACGGCGACGCGGGCCACCAGTTGAAAGCCCTGGCCGGTGGCGACGGAACCGATGCGGCCTTCGTCTGCGTGGGCGCGTCGGACGCGCTCGAGAGCGCGATTGCGTCGGTCCGCCCAGGCGGGAGGGTCAACCTCTTCGGGGGGTTTCCGGGCGGGTCCCGGGTGACGTTGGACCCCAACACCATTCACTACGGCGAGGTTACGCTCCTCGGCAGCTTCGGGTTCGCGCCGCGCCACTTCCATATGGGGATGAGGCTCCTTGCTTCGGGAAGGCTCGACGTTGCGGGTCTTCTGACATGCGAGTTCAGTCTCGATGATGTTGTCCTCGCTCTGGACACGGGGGCGTCGGGGGAGGCCCTCAAAGTGCTCCTGAGGATGAACGGGCATGAGTAAGCAAGAAGCGTACATCGGGATCGACATCGGTACTTCGTCGGTGAAGGCTGGGATCCTCGCCGGGGCATCGTACCGCGTGACGGTCCGTCCCTCGGGCCTGGTCACGTCGCCTGCTGGCACCGCCGAGCAAGACGCGCGTCGGCTTTGGGCCGCTGTGGCAGAGGCCGTCCGCGAGCTACTGCGCGAGGAGCGCGACGTGCGTGTGAGGGCCGTCGGGCTGTCCGGCCACAGCCCCTCGCTGGTCGCTGTGGCCCCATCCGGGGAACCGGTCACTCCGGTTGTCACGTGGATGGATAGAAGACCGCTTCTCGAGGATAGCGACGGATCCCCGTGCAGCGATGCGGGAGGCGTTGCGGGCGGGCCATCGTTCGAGGCGACTGTGAGATGGTTCTCAAAGCACCTTGCCTCTACTGGGGAACGCACGTATTCGCTCCTTCAGCCCAAGGACTTCATCGGCCTGTGCCTCACCGGCAGAGCGTGCATTGACTCATCATCGGCCTCATGTCTTCGCTGGTATGACGGAGGGAAGGGCTGGAACGGCGGATGCGGCACTGATGCAGTGGGTGTCCTGCCCCCCATCATTCACCCATGGGAAGCATGTGGCATGGTGACCGCTGAAGCTGCGCGCGAAACATGCCTCCCGGCTGGCATTCCTGTGGCTTCCGGCGGGATAGACGCCTTCATGGAAACTCTTGGTGCCGGGATACTCGAGCAAGGGACAGCCTGCGATGCCACTGGCACCTCGACGTGTGTGTCCCTGGTGGGCTCGCGGGACGCGGAGGGCGCAGAAGGCGGCTGCGTGCGGCACGTCGTACCGGGGCGATTGCTGGCCGTGGCGCCTGTGCCATACACGGGCGGCTCACTGAAGTGGGCCATGTCAGTGCTGTTTCCCCGGGAAGGCGGGGCGGAGGCGTCCTGCGATTGGGCAGGCCTGGTGGCCCAGGCTGTCGCGGCATCTCCTCCGGGTGCGTCAGGGCTGGTATTCATCCCGCACATGGTGGGCCAGCGGAGCCCCCGGGTAGACCCTCAGGCACGTGGCGCGTTCATCGGGCTTCGACCGGGACACAGTCGCGCCGACATGTTGAGGGCGGTGCTCGAAGGCTGTGCTTACGCTGTGAGGGAGAGCCTTGAGGCAGTGCTCCCCGGCCTGGCGGTGGAGGAGGTCAGGGCTGTTGGCTCGGGGGCGAAGCACGATCCGTGGCTTCAGATCAAGGCGGACGTGCTGGGGGTTCCCTACGTGCAGATGGCCATTGGGGAGGGGGCGGTGCTCGGAGCCATCATCCTTGCAGGGTACTGCTGTGGAGACTTCGGGTCGGTGGAGGAGGCCGCCAGGAGGTTCGTCCGCAGTAATCGGGTCTTCGAGCCTGACGATAAAGCACGCAATGACTATGAAGCCATGTATGAAGCTTACCGTGAGGCAATCCTCGGCCTCGGGCGCGCTGAAGCGGTGCTGGCGGATCTTCGGACCGACCGAGCCAGCAGACCCGGCCCGCAGGGGTAGACTCGCGCATGAGGGGTTGGGGGGCCGGAGCATGCCGAGAGATATCAAGCTGATGACGTTGAGCCTTTTTCTGTGGGGGTCGGGGTATGGGCTCTATGCATACGTCTTTCCCCTGCACATACGGTCGCTCGGAGCCTCGCCCGGGCAGGTGGGGGTCGTCTTTTCCATCATGATGGTCGCCCTTGCCGCATCGTACATCCCAGGCGGGGTCATCGCAGATAGATTCGAGAGAAAGCGGACGATACTCCTTTCCTGGTTCGTGGGAGTCCCGGCGCCCCTCCTGTACTACTTCGCCCGGGATTACAAGGTGGCCGCGGTGGGAGCGGTGCTCTACTCGCTGTCCATGATAGGGTATCCTGCGATGAACGCATATGCGGCGGCCAGATCCCCGACGGGGAAGGCAGGTTTCACGTTCGGCGTCGTCAACGCCGGATTTGCGGCAGGCATGATCGGTGGTCCTGTGCTGGGCGGCTGGATTTCAGGGGTCCTCGGAACGGGAAACGTCTTTCTTATCAGCTTCGTCCTGTTCGCGGTCGCCTCCGGGGTCATAGGCCTGTTGAGCCCACAGGCGCCTGACCGGTCCGGCCATGTTGGGGGCTCGGCAGCGGGGTACGCCGACCTCCTCGAGCACAGGCAGTTTCTGAGGTTTCTCGCCACGTTCTCGTCCATGGCCCTGGCGTACTACATGATCCAGCCACTCATACCCCAGTACCTCGGGGACGAGGTGGGGGCGAGTCTGGCGCTCGTGGGGTTGGCGGGGTCCATAACGTCTCTGGGCCAGGCGGTCATAACGGTGTGGCTCGGACGGTTCGCGGACAGGTGGGGGACTATCGTCGCCCTCGGAGGAAACGCGCTCGTGTTTGCCGCCTCCATGCTGGGCCTGGTCGGCTTGCACAGCCCTGTGCTGCTCGGAGCGGCCCTGTTTCTCAGCGGCGCGTTCATGGCCGGACAGGGAGTCGCTCTCGCCGGGGTCGGCGAGGTGCTCGGCGGAGCAGCGACAGGAAGGGCCTTCGCGCTTTTCAACGTTGCCGTCGCGACCAGTTCGATCATCGGGCCGTACGTGGGCGGGGTTTTGTACGAGCGTTCTCCAGCGATGCCGTTCCTTGTGTGCGCGGCGGCGCTTACAGTGCTCTCGGCGGTCATGTTCCTTGGAAGACGGAGGCCGTGTGTCAAGGAGGAGGTGATTCCTGGAGGAGGACGCACGGGCGTGGACGCTGTTCTATCAACCGACTCTAATCTGGGAGGGACAAGAGGTGCGTAAGACATTCATCTGGATCGTGGTCGTGGGCCTTGTTGTGGGGCTGGCGTCTGTGTGTCTCGGCGCGACCCCCAAGCCGGCAGGAAACGTGGTGCTCACCGTAACTGGAGACATCACTGTCAAGAACGCTGATACCGGTCTCGAGTTCGATATGCCGATGCTTGAAGGCCTCGGTATTTCCAGGTGCGAAGTCAAGGATCCGTGGCTTGGCAAGAAGGTGTATGAAGGGATTCTCATCAGCACCATACTGCAGTACGCCGGAGCGGGGAATACGGCAGGCGAGGTCGTCGTCGTGGCCAAGGATGGAAAGAAAGTTGCCGTCAAGGCGGCCGACGCGGTGAAGTTCCCGATCATGCTTGCCACCAAGGACGGCGGCAAGGCCATCGGAACCGGTCTCGGCGGGCCGGTCAAGCTGGTATTTCCGTACGACACGCATCCCGAGGTCGAAAAGCTCTACGATAAGAACAACTGGAACTGGTACGTCGTGACTCTCGAGGTGAAGGCGAAGTCATGACGCCCGAGAAGATCAGAAGAGCATCAATCGTCATCCTTGCCCTTCTGGTCTGCGCGCTGGCGGCCGCCGCCGTGCCCGCGGCCGCCGGCCCCGGTCAGGGAGGCCGGACCACAGTAGTCCTGGTCGTCCTGGACGGGTGCCCTGCGCGTTCGGTGGATGCCCTTCCGCCCGAGGCGTATATCAGGCAATTGGCGGCAGAAGGGTGTTTCCGACCCGTACGGACAGTGTTTCCGTCCTCCACTGCGGCAGGCCACGCAGCCCTCCTGACGGGCAGGTGGCCCGATGAGAACGGGGTGACAGGCAAGGAGTTCATGAGGGAGGATGGGACTCTTGGCGCATTCAACTCGTCCCGGCTCATCGAGGCTCCTACCCTGATCGAACGGGCAGCGATGGCTGGCTCGAGGACGGCGGTCATCTCCGGCAAGAACGGGGTCCGCTCACTCCTGGGCGAGGGCGTCGACCTCGCCGCAAGCCCGGGCCAGGTGCCACAATGGGTGCTCGAGAAGGTCGGGCCCCCTCCGGCGGAATCAGCGCAGTACGACGACTTCTGCGCCTGGTACGAGGGCCTCGACAGATGGGTCATCGATGTAGCGAGCGCCTTCGTCAAGGATGCAGGCCCGGGGGCCCTGGTCGTCGCCAACCTTGCAGGTCCAGATAAGGTGGGGCACAGGTTTGGACCAGTGCCTGCGCCTGAGACCACCCATTGCCTCGTCTCGGCGGGGAAAGCCCTCGAGGCGCTGGCCGCTGTTCTCGAAGGCGTTGCGGGGGACGACTGGGCCATGGTGGTGACTGCGGACCATGGGATGACCCTCGTCACCAGGGCCATTCTTCCGGGGGAGATCCTGGAGGCCGCCGGGGCAGGCGACTGTGTCTTTAGCCTTGACGGTGGGGTCATGTGCGTGTGGCCAACGGCAGATAGACTGGACGCCGTAATGACCGCTCTCAGGAACGCCGAGGGGGTCGCTGAGGTCATCGGCCCTGGCGACGCTGCGCGAGTGCGCGTCCACGCGACCCACCGGAGGAGCGCGCCGGTCATCGCGATAGCCAGCGCCGGCTACATGTTCATTGAGTCCGCCGCGTTCATGGACTATACGAAGGGCAGCCATGGGACGCTCCTCGATAGCGATGTGGTAGTCCCGCTGATAGTATGCGGTCCTCGTGCGGCGAGAGCCGACATCGCAACTGCCAGGTATACGGTGGACATTGCCGGCATGCTCGCCCGACTGCTCGGAATCGAGAAGTAGTCCGGGCTCGTCCGGCCGTGGCGGCGTCAGACAGGGCCAGGTCCGCGAACGCGGACCCACCGGTCGAGGACCGTCGCGGACTGCATGCCGGTCTCCAGGATGCGGATACGCCTCCTGGCCTTGACTTCAGGGCGTGCCTGTGTTAGTATTCTACTCGCAGGGCAAGAGCGGATAGGTTTCGAGTGGGGACGTAGCTCAGCTGGGAGAGCGCGTGAATCGCACTCACGAGGTCGGGAGTTCGAATCTCCTCGTCTCCACCATGGTTTCGCGCCGGGCGGTCCGCCTGGCGCTTCTTCTGTGCCCGCAGGGCCGTCAGCCAGCCGCTGACCGGGCACGCGCCAGGTATGGTGCCGTAAGTTTTCGCCACTGTTCTTGAGGGTGTTAGGGTTGCCGGTGCCTGCTAGGGCGCGGCGCCTGGAATTTGGCCGGCCCGTGCGCCGAATTCGAACGCATCTCACCGCACGCGCCGTCCCCGGAGTGCAACACCGGCAACCGTGGAGATCCCTTGCACGCTGATAAGCAGCGCGGATTTCCGGCGATCTACTCAGTCGCGCCGGCCGCGTTCCACCGGCTCCCGCCGCTCGAAGGGCACTGGCACGTACTGCACAGACGGCCTGCGCTGGGCCGGCTGCGGGTAAAGCTCCATGAGGCGGTAGACCTCGTAAGGCATCTGGTTGCTGACGGTAAGGCCCATCCGGCGAAGGGCCTCGCAGGTGATGGGGTAGTCGTGCGTCCAGCGCCCTTCTGTCAGGGTTTTCGCTATCTCGCGGGCATGGTCCTCCGGCATCTTGGCCGCGAGGATATCATGAACGCTCTCATAGACCTGCACCATGGCTTTGGCGGCCATGTCCCCCAGGATCAGCGTGGTGTCGCTCACAGAGTTCTTTTCCTTCTGCTCGATCGCTCGCAGAATGGATACGGCCGGGTAGTTGCCAAGCTGTGGGTCCACCGGGCCCAGCACGGCGTTCTCGTCCATCACGATCTCGTCCGCGGCGAGAGCAAGGAGCGTGCCGCCGGACATCGCATAGTGCGGCACGAATACCGTGACCTTCGCCTTGTGGCCCGTGATGGCGTGGGCAATCTGCTCGGCGGCGAGCACGAGACCGCCGGGGGTGTGCAGGACGATGTCGATGGGGACGTCGTCCGGCGTTAGCCGGATGGCGCGAAGCACCTGTTCCGAGTCCTCGATATCAATATGACGCGAGATGGGAATGCCAAGGAAGCTGATGGCCTCCATCCGGTGGATCATGGCTATGACCCGCGAACCCCTCTTGCGCGAGAGGGAGTTCAGGATGTGGAGCCGGGCAAGCTCTACCCTCCTTCGTCCGAAGAGGGGCGACAGGAGGCTCCATACGAGAATGAGGATCCAGAAAACGTTGAAGAAGGAATCGGACATACCTGCAACATCTCCTCTTCAAGCGCGTACCTGGAGAGCGCTGCCGCCCTGTCGGGCCGGGTCTTCAGTGACACGCCGTCGCGCGCAGGCCCCGGGCTCACCGTAAGCCCGGCACGGACATGGGCACCCGCACCCGGCGCTTTGGCATGCCCCCATTAAGTGTGTGTCCAGATGGCGCGAATATGCAGTCTCCCGCGCCTTCACGCTTTCCAGGCGCTTGTGTCCCGGTTGCTCCTGTAGTAGAATTGCATGGGGGAAATGAGCTGCAAGCTGATGGAGGGACGATGCTGATGGTGGAGAAGGCTACGTTTACGGTTAAGAAGGGCCTTGCGGAGATGCTCAAGGGCGGCGTGATCATGGACGTCACCACCCCCGAGCAGGCCAAGATCGCCGAGGACGCCGGAGCGGTCGCGGTGATGGCGCTGGAGCGTGTGCCCGCGGACATCAGGGCACAGGGCGGCGTGGCCAGGATGTCGGACCCCGCCATAATCGAGGCGATCATGGAGGCGGTCACCATACCGGTCATGGCCAAGTGCAGGATCGGACACTTCGTCGAGGCGCAGATCCTCGAGGCTCTCGGCGTGGACTACATCGATGAAAGCGAGGTCCTGACGCCGGCAGACGAGGAGCATCACATAGACAAGCACCAGTTCAAGGTGCCATTCGTATGCGGCTGCCGCAACCTCGGTGAGGCCCTGCGGAGGATCGGCGAGGGCGCCGCGATGATGCGCACGAAGGGCGAGGCCGGCACGGGCGATGTCGTCGAGGCAGTCCGCCACATGAGACGGGTCATGAGCGAGATCCGTAAGCTTGCCTCGATGCGCGAAGATGAGCTCATGGCCGCGGCCAAGGAGATGCAGGCGCCTTACGAACTCGTCGTCCAGGTTGCCAGGGAAGGCAAGCTCCCCGTGGTCAACTTCGCGGCAGGAGGGATAGCGACCCCGGCGGATGCAGCGCTCATGATGGAGCTCGGGGCGGACGGCATCTTCGTGGGGTCCGGCATATTCAAGTCCGACAATCCGGCGGCGCGCGCGCGTGCCATCGTGGACGCCACGGCCCATTACAGCGATCCGGACATCCTCGCGAAGGTGTCCAGGGGCATCGGCGAGCCGATGAGGGGTCTTGCCGCCGCGTCCCTGAAGGAAGAGGAGAAGCTGCAGGTAAGAGGCTGGTAGATGTGGTCTTGAGCTTTTCACGCGTCGCAGCAGGAGGTTGCAGGGGTGAGGGTAGGAGTTCTCGCGCTTCAAGGTGATGTAGCAGAGCATCTGAGTATGACAGGGGCGGCGGGCGCGGAGGCGGTCGAGGTCAGGTACAGCAGCCAGATCGATGGACTCGACGGGCTCATCATACCTGGCGGGGAGAGCACGACAGTAGGAAAGCTGATGGAACGGTTCGGGTTTCTCGACGAGATCCGAAAGCATGCAGCCCGGGGCCTTGGCGTGTTCGGCACGTGCACCGGGCTTATCCTTCTTGCGCGCGAAGTCGAGAATTCAGGGCAAGTCCGCCTGGGCCTCATGGACTTCGAGGTGAAAAGGAACGCTTTCGGCCGGCAGGTGGATAGTTTCGAGGCCGACATCGAGATCCCGGCCATTGGAGGCCCGCCCATGCGCGCCGTCTTCATCCGCGCTCCTTACATACTCTCGGTCGGGCCAGGCGTCGAGGTGCTGGCGCGGTTCGAGGACAAGATCGTGCTTGCACGACAGGGGCGGCACCTTGCGTGCGCGTTCCACCCGGAGGTGACATCTGACACCAGGCTTCACCGGTATTTCCTTGACACGCTTGCGGGGAGGGCGTAGGCGTGGCCCACGGCGGGCGTAGTTCGGGGCCGGACGTGGCGTCGGATGTGCCGGATGAGCCGGACACGCCGGATGTGCCGCGTGCATCTGGTGCGCCAGGTGGTGCGGCCGCGAATGTGGCACTGAGTGAGGGTGCAGAAGTGCTCCCGACTTTTGGGAGGGGTTGCCGGTGACTCAGAGAGAGCGTGCAACACCGGCAACCCGGCAACTAGTGGAAAAGGGACGGGAACTAACGCACTCTCACTTAGGTGCTAGAAGCCTGCTCCAAAGCAGGCTGTGTTCGCAGCGCCAGGCGCCAGACGGCTTTGCGCGAGTGCTGTACTTCAACGTGGGAGGGGTACATAATGTATGATATCGTGAGGTCCGTTGACCCGGAAGTCGCTGAGGCCCTTGGGCAGGAGACCGGTCGCCAGAGACGCAAGATCGAGTTGATAGCATCGGAGAATTTCACCAGCAGAGCAGTGATGGAGGCCCAGGGCTCGACGCTGACCAACAAGTACGCTGAAGGGTACCCGGGAAGGCGTTACTACGGCGGCTGTGAGTTCGTGGACGTCGTTGAGCGGCTGGCGATAGAACGGGCGAAGGCCCTTTTCGGAGCGGAGCATGCGAACGTTCAACCTCACTCCGGCGCCCAGGCCAACACGGCTGTCTACTTCGCGGCGCTATCCCACGGCGACACGGTGCTGGGCATGGACCTCTCCCACGGCGGTCACCTCACCCACGGCCACCCGCTCAACTTCTCCGGCAAGTACTTCAAGTTCGTCCCATACGGCGTCTCGAGGGAGACTGAAACCCTAGACTACGACGCGCTCGAGGCGCTCGCGAAAGAGCACAGGCCGCGCATGATCGTGGCGGGTGCGAGCGCGTATCCAAGGTTCATCGACTTCGAGAGGATACGCCGCATCGCCGACGAGGTGGGCGCTTATGTCATGGTGGACATGGCCCACATCGCAGGCCTGGTGGCGGCGGGCGTGCACCCAAGCCCTGTCCCCTACGCTGAGTTCGTAACCACTACGACGCACAAGACCCTCCGGGGGCCGCGCGGCGGGCTCATTCTATGTCAGGCCCGGTTTGCGAAAGATATCGACCAGGCGGTGTTCCCTGGCATCCAGGGCGGGCCGCTCATGCACGTGATCGCCGCCAAGGCTGTGGCACTCAAGGAGGCCATGACGCCCGAGTTCCGCGCCTACCAGGCGCAGGTGGTAAAGAACGCGGCGGCGCTGGCTGCGGCCCTTGCGCGGCGTGGTTTCCGCATCGTGTCGGGCGGCACCGATAACCATCTCATGCTCGTGAGCGTGGTGGAGAAAGGGCTTACCGGCAAGAAGGCGGAGAGGCTTCTCGATGACGTGGGCATCACCGTGAACAAGAACACGATACCATTCGACCCTGAGAAGCCGTTTGTAACGAGTGGGGTCCGCCTCGGCACCCCGGCCGTGACCACGAGGGGCATGCGGGAGGGCGAGATGGACGAGATCGCGGACATAATCGCGACCGTACTGGAGAAGCCCGAGGACGAGGCCGTCATGGAAGCAGCCCGCACGAGGGTCGCAGCGCTCGTGGACCGTTTCCCGCTGTATCCAGGGCTGTAGCAGCAGGACTCACGTGACCCTGACCCCAGGTGCGGCGGCGGATCTGACGATATCCTGACGCACACGTCGGGGCGATCCCGTTCGGCAAGCCTTAAATGCCAGATTCAACGATGCGCGCCCCAAGCACGCCGTCCCCGGAGCGCAATACCGGCAACCACCGGAAAAGCGGCGGTGCAACATCGGCAACCCCTGGAAAAGTGGCGGTGATTTCTGAACCCGCACTTAGTCTACGTTGAGCACCGTGGCGTCGCCCGTGAAGAGGTCGACCACTCTGGACTTGTTGAAGTCGGGATGCCCGTTGCGTTCGTACACGGTGACCCTCGTGCCTTCGACATCCAGCTTGATGTGGGCATTACGCCGCGTGAGGGCGGCAGAGAGGCCGTCCACCAGTTGCAGGAGGCGCAGCATCGGCATGAGGTGCCGCGGGAAATCCGGCGGAAGCTCGTCCTCCTTGTGGTGGTGGTACCGGATGAGCCAGATGACGTCCGCTTCCTTATGATAGAAATGGGACGCGATGTCGGCGCTCCGGGCGGCGTGGGCAGGGCTGAACTCGAACGCCTTCTTCGGGTCCACGGTCTGGCCTATCTCCAGTTGCGGCTGGGACTTTCCGAGGTCGTGGAAGATTATGCTCTGCACGAGGACGTCCTTGCTGATGCCGAGGAGCGACATGATCCCCTTGGTGTTGAGATCCGCGAGGACCTTCAGGGCGTTGACCACGTGTTTGTAGTTGCCGTCCTCGATGACCTCGGTGATCGTGATGAGGCCCGTCTCCGGGTCGTACCTGTCCCTGTACTCGGGCGTATGTTTGAGCTTGTGCTCCACCCGCGAGTTCGGCAGCGTGAGCGCGAAGGCGCGGTCGAGCTCGTCTCTGGAGTTCACGAGCTGGGCGCGGAGATCCTCCTGCTCGGTGATATCGTGAAACGTCTCGATGATCCCCTGGACCTCGCCGTCCTCGACCATAGGCACGTAGTTCACGGAGAAAACCCGCCCGTCGGCGAGCGGGGTTATCACGTTATACCTGGCCTTTCCCGCCTTCATCACGTCGAAGATGGGAGACTCGTCGCGGCTCACCACGACCGCTTTCTGGCCTATCCTGTCGGCGGCCTTCGCGTTCATGAGCCTCTCGGCTGCCGGGTTGAACTCACGTATGATGAGGTCCTTGTCAATCATGATGAGGCCCTCGTGAAGGGACCGCAGGATGACGAGGGCGCGCTGTTCGTGATAACGGTTGCCTTTCGACGAGGCGACAGTGCTGGAGAACGTCATGAGCACAGATCGCTGAGGGAGGGATGCCACCAGCACGCCGTTCTCGACCACCGGTATTTCAGGGACGCACGAGCTTTCAAAGAAACCTGCAGCGGTGTGAAGGTCGGTGTCGGGACCCACATGTGGGAGGCTCTCGGCGGGGATCATCACGTCCTGAGCCGTGGCGCCCCTTGCATAGCCCGATGTCAGCGCTGATATGAGCTTGCTGCCTGTGATAACGCCAAGCAGCCCACCTGTCTCTGAAAGCACGTATACAACGCCTCGCTCCATCACCGCGGATGCGAGGCTCTCAAGACTTGCGCCCGGGTCAACCGTAACCGGATTGAGAGCTTCGACGTCTTTGACCTTCATCCTCATACCTCCGCCAGCTCTTTGACGTATTGCGGATTCTGCAGCTTGAGAGACCTTCCGGTACCGCGTGTGCCCAGAGGCACCCAAAACGCATTCTAGCACAGCCTGGCTATGAAGTAAATAGCTGGGGCGCGACGGATCGTCAGGAATCGATGGCATCTGACGAAACAGGACACCAGACGAGATCACGCAGCGTCAGGGAGCCGCAGGCGGGTGCGGGCGATGTTGGATGGGCGCGAGCAGACGGATGCGAGCGGGGACGGGGGCGGCATTACGCTGCGAAGGCCGAGGCGCGGGATGCGCGGGGTGCCGGTCGACCGCAGTCATAAAGTTGCATCCGATGCTGCACATCCTGAACTTCTGTGCTAAAATAGGTAGGGCGCAAAACCCGATGGCGTGCTCTCGAGTCATGTCGGCTGTACGCCCACCAAGTATGGCGCCACAAGTTTGCGCCATCTTCCCTGACGGTGTTGCGGTTGCCGGTGCTTGCTAGGGCGGGGCGTCGAGAATCTGGCTAGCCCGCGCGCCAAATTCGAACGCATCTCACCGCACGCGCCGTCCCCGGAGGGCAACACCGGCAACCCTGGACAGGATCACCCGCTGAAAAGCAGCGCGAACTTGTGGCGATCTACTTAGCTCAGGTGCGCCACAAATCCATATGTGAGGAGGACGAGCCATGGCACAGATGCTCGAAATTCGCTGGCACGGGAGGGGTGGCCAGGGGGCGAAGACCGCCGCTATCCTCCTGGGCGAGGCTGCCTCGTCGGTCGGCAAGTACATTCAGGCTTTTCCTGAGTACGGGCCTGAGCGGATGGGCGCGCCGGTACTGGCCTTCAACCGCATCAGCGACGAACCGGTAAGGGTACACTGTCACGTGTCGAACCCCAGGATAGTGGTGGTCCTCGACCCGACGCTGATCGGGAAGAACGACGTGACGTCCGGCGTGCCGGAGGACGGGATCTACCTTGTGAACACGAACCTCACCCCGGCGGAGATGCGGGCGAAGCTCAAGGTAAAGGGCGGAAAGGTGTACACCGTTGACGCCACGCAGATTTCCATCGACACCATCGGGAGAGCGATCCCCAACACCCCGATGATGGGAGCGCTCTTAAGGGCCACGGGGCTCATGTCGCTGGAGGAGTTCGTGGCCGACACCCGGCACAAGCTCGAGATGAAGTTCAGGTCGAAGCCCGAGGTTATCGGGGGGAACATCAAGGCCATCGAGCGGGCTTACCAGGAGGTGCAGTCAGAGTAATGAGCGCGAACGGGAAGCAGAAGGGCTGGAAGGACGTGCCCATTGGGGGGCTGATCCTGGAGGCCGGCAGTTCTGATAAGTATGAGACGGGCGAC
The DNA here is from genome assembly GCA_030024085.1 of Bacillota bacterium. GTDB lineage: Bacteria > Bacillota > SHA-98 > UBA4971 > UBA4971 > UBA6256. The sequence goes on from JASEJE010000033.1 coordinate 25,378, forward strand.
TGGCGGACGTATCGCCCGGTCTGGGACCAGGAGAAATGCAGGCACTGCATGATCTGCTGGATTTACTGCCCCGATTCATCCATACTGGTGCGCGAGGGCAAGGTGGTCGGTATCGACTACAAACACTGCAAGGGCTGCGGGATATGCGCCCACGAGTGCCCTGCGAAATGCATAGACATGCGACTGGAGACCGAGCTCGAGGCCGGCGAGGCCGAAGGCGCGGGTGCCGGCGCGCGCTGCTGCGCAAAGAGCGGTGGGGAGGCTGGTGGAAAGTGAGCAAGAGAGTGGCGATCACCGGAAACGAAGCTGTAGCTCAGGCCATGCGTCAGATCAACCCTGACGTGGTAGCGGCCTACCCGATAACGCCGCAGACCGAGATCGTCCAGATCTTCTCCACCTTTGTGGCGGACGGGAACGTGGACACCGAGTTCGTCACCGTGGAAAGCGAGCACTCCGCCATGAGCGCAACGATAGGCGCGTCGGCCGCCGGAGCCAGGGCGATGACCGCCACCTCCTCGCAGGGGCTTGCGCTCATGTGGGAGATGCTGTATATAGCCGCGGGTCTGAGGCTGCCCATCGTGGCGCCCGTTGTGAACAGGGCGCTGTCGGCACCCATCAACATCCACTGCGACCACAGCGATACCATGGGCGCTCGCGACTCGGGCTGGGTGCAAATCTACTCCGAGAACGCCCAGGAGGCGTACGACAACCTCATCCAGGCCGTACGCATCGCGGAGCACGCTGACGTGCAGATTCCGGCAATGGTGTGCATGGACGGCTTCATCGTGAGCCACGGCATGGAGAACGCCGAGCTTCTCGACGACCACGTGGTGCGCAGCTTCGTCGGCCAGCGGACGCCGAGGCACTCGCTCCTCGACGTGGACAACCCTGCCACGTTCGGAGCGCTCGACTTTGCTGACTGGTACTTCGAGCATCGGCGCCAGCTTGCTGATGCCCAGACGTACGTAAAGGGCGTTGTGCTCGATGTGGCGAAGGAGTTTGCAAAGATATCGGGGAGGAACTACGGCCTCTTCGAGTCATACCGGCTCGACGACGCGGAGCTTGCGGTCGTCGTGCTGAACTCGGCGGCCGGCACCGCCAAGGCGGTCGTCGACGACCTTCGACAGCAGGGCATGAAGGCTGGCCTGCTCAAGATCAGGCTCTTCAGGCCGTTCCCGCACGATGAGATAGTGGCGGCTCTGGCGGGCAAGAAGGCCATCGCCGTCCTCGACAGGGCCGACGGCCTTTCCACCATGGGCGGGCCTGTGTTCGTGGACGTCCGGTCCGCCATGTATGACGCGCCCGGCCCGAAGATGGTGAACTACATCTACGGCCTTGGCGGCAGGGATGTCGACACCGAGCAGATAGCCGGGGTATACTGGGATCTTGCCAGGATCGCGGAAACGGGCAAGGTCACATCGCCAGTGACCTACCTCGGGGTCAGGGAATAGGAGGCGGCATGAATGGCGAACTTGAAAGAGCTCACGAAGAAAGATGAACTCCTGTGCGGCGGGCATCGCGCGTGCGCAGGTTGCGCCGCCCCGATAGTCGTGCGGCAGGCGCTGAAGGCCCTTGACACGCCCGTTGTCGTCGGGTGCGCCACCGGGTGCCTCGAGGTGACCACGACCATCTACCCGTTCACCTCGTGGAATGTGCCGTTCGTCCACAGCGCCTTCGAGAACTCCGCAGCCACCATAAGTGGTGCGGAGGCGGCATACAGGGCGCTCAAGAAGAAGGGCAAGATAACGCGGGACATCCAGTTCATCGCGTTCGGCGGCGACGGCGGCACGTATGACATCGGGTTCCAGTCACTGTCCGGGGCCATGGAGCGGGGCCACGACATGGTCTACATCTGCTACGACAACGAGGCCTACATGAACACGGGCATTCAGCGGTCGAGTGCGACGCCCAAGGGCGCGTCCACGACCACGAGCCCTGCGGGGAAGGTCATCCCAGGGAAAGTGCAGTTCCGCAAGGACCTCACTGCGGTGATGGCGGCGCACAACATCCCGTACGTGGCCCAGGCGGTGCCGAGCCAGTGGAACGACTTCATTACGAAGGTCCAGAAGGCGCTCGCCGTGGAAGGCCCCGCGTTCATCAACGTGCTCGCGCCGTGCAGGCTCGGGTGGCAATTCGATCCCGCCGAGACCATCGACATCATGCGGGGGGCGGTGGAGACCTGCTTCTGGCCGCTCTATGAGGTCGAGAACGGCGTGTGGAAGGTCACACACAAGCCACGCGAGAAGAAACCGGTCCGCGGCTGGCTCGAGAAGCAGGGGCGGTTCCGCCACCTGTTCCGTCCGGAGAATGAGCACATCATCGAGGAGATCCAGGCCGACATCGACCGCAACTGGGCGGCGCTCCTGGCGCGCGCAGGCGCGGCGTAAGAGGCGCGGCCTGGCGGCATCCGGGAATCGGGCGAACACATGAGTCGGCGCCTTCCCAGAGGCTTTTCGGTATTGCACCCCGGGGACCGGGGACGGCGCCCCAGGTAGGGCGTCTCGACAGAATCCGGTGTTGTGTGACAGCGGTTGCGATGGTATAATGGACGCAATTTCAGGCTGTGCTACAATCGGCCTTCGCGAAGGCGATGAAGAGGACCAGTAGGCCAGGGTCACGGCGCTCAAGAGAGCCGGGCGCGGTGGGAACCGGCGCGCCAGCCGGCCGAATCCACCTCGGAGCTGCAGGCTGAAACGCGCCGCACGATGCGGTTGCAGAGTATGCCTGGCCGGGTTTGCCCGTTAACGCTTGTCGAGTGGGTTGAAGGGGCGGAGCGGTCAATGTCACGCGGGCGGCGGCCGTGCTGTGTCGCATCAGGCGTGTGGCCGGAGGCGGGGCCACGGCGACGGCGGCGCTGCGGCGTGTGGTGCCGCACGGCGGTGTGGCGCTGCAACGCGTGGTGTCGCGCGGGGCGGCGCAGCGGCGCGGGGCATCGCTCCTTCAGCCAACTGGGGTGGCAACGCGGGAGGACAGCCTCTCGTCCCCTTGGGTGTGTTCCAGGGGGGCGGGAGGCTTTTTCATGGTGAAACCGGTGGTTTCGCCGACTCATACCTGGGGATAATGCAGCCCGAGGATAATGGAGGGATAGACATGCTGGATATCAAGCTCATCAGGCAGAATCCGGAGATCGTTCGGGAGGCGCTGGCTCGCCGCGGGGAGGACCACGCTGCTCTTGACGAAGTCCTCGCCGCAGACGAGGAGCGGCGCAGGCTCATCTATGAGGTCGAGCAGCTCAAGAAGAGGCGGAACGAGGTGTCCGACGACATCGCCCACATGAAGAAGGAGGGGCGTGACGCAAGCGCCGCCATCCTCGAGATGCGCGAGGTGTCCGGGAAGATCAAGGAGATGGACGACGCCGTGCGGGCGCTCGACGAGAGGCTCAACACGCTTCTCCTCGCCATCCCGAACATTCCGCACGCTTCGGTCCCCTTCGGCAAGGACGAGTCCGAGAACGTGGAGGTCCGGAGGCGGGGGACGCCCAGGGAGTTCGGGTTCGAACCGAAGGCCCACTGGGACATCGGCGTGGACCTGGGGATCCTCGACTTCGAGCGCGCGGCGAAGATAACGGGGGCGAGGTTCACGGTGTTTCGCGGAGCTGGGGCGCGCCTCGTGCGGGCGCTCATCTCCTTCATGATAGACATGCACACGAAGGAGCACGGCTACACCGAGGTCTACCCGCCGTTCCTCGTGAACCGCGAGAGCATGGTTGGGACAGGGCAGCTTCCGAAGTTCGCCGAAGACATGTTCCGCTGCGAGGGGACCGACTACTACCTGATCCCCACGGCCGAGGTGCCGGTCACGAACCTCTATCGCGGCGAGATCCTCGACGCAAGCCAGCTTCCCATATACCACGTGGCCTACACGGCGTGCTTCCGGGCGGAGGCGGGGTCGGCGGGGCGCGATACCCGGGGCCTTGTGAGGCAGCACGAGTTCGACAAGGTGGAGCTTGTGAAGTTCGTGAGGCCCGAGACATCCTATGACGAGCTCGAGAAGCTGGTGGGCGACGCTGAGGACGTGCTGCAACGCCTGGAATTGCCGTACCGAGTGGTCATGATGTGCACAGGCGACGTCGGGTTCGCGGCGGCGAAGAAGTACGACCCGGAGGTCTGGATGCCGAGCTACGGCAGGTACGTGGAGATATCGTCGTGCAGCAACTTCGAGGCGTTCCAGGCGAGGCGGGCCGACATCAAGTTCCGGCCGGCCCCGGGGGCGAAGCCTGAGTATGTGCACACGCTGAACGGGTCGGGCCTTGCGGTGGGCCGCACGTTTGCGGCGATCCTCGAGAACTACCAGGAGGCCGACGGTTCGGTGACCATCCCGGAGGCGCTTCGACCATACATGGGCGACCTTGAGCGCATCACGAAGGGATAGGGGGTCGTTACCTGGTCCGAGGCGTAGCTAGGCACCATCGTGTGTCCGCGTCAGTGCGCGACTATGATGTGCCGGGCGGGGCGCGCTCGCGACGACACGCGCCTGCGCGCTCGCGACGTTCCTTGCCCTGGGTAGCCGCGCGTGGTATAATTGCGGTGCCGGGGGAGGCTTTACGGGCGTCTCCCTGCGCGCGGAGGAGTGCCCGAGATGGCTTAAGGGAGCGGTCTTGAAAACCGCCAGGGTCCCTGGGGCCCTCGTGGGTTCGAATCCCACCTCCTCCGCCATTCGTTATGTACGCCACCTGCGCGAGGCTATTGCAGACTAAGTATGGCGCCATAAGTTTGCGCCATCTTCCCTGACGGTGTTGGGGTTGC
>JASEJE010000034.1:0-3140 GCA_030024085.1 Bacillota bacterium
CCGGCAACCCTGGACAGGACTCACCCGCTGAGAAGTAGCGCGAACTTGTGGCGATCTACTTAGCCGACTTGCACTCACCGGGAGGCTTCCTCCTCGCTTTGGCCCCTCCCTGGAGCCAGACCCACGAGCGTTTTCGCGCCGCCTGCGGATGGGCCGGAGGCGAGCACCGATGGAAGATCCTCCAGAGGCACCACCTGCTCTACAAGCGGCTCGACCTCCACAGCACCGCCTGCGAGCAGGGCTATCGCCCTCGAGAACGTGAAGGGGTTTACATAAGACCCCTGAATGCGGAGCTCTTTCCTGTAGATGGCGAACGGGCTCATCGACACGTGCGCGTCCTCGGGCGCGACACCGAACAACAGAATACACCCGCCTTTTGCGGCGATCCGCACAGCCATCTCGATGGTCTCCGGCCGCCCGACCGCCTCGATGACGACGTGCGCGCCAGCGGGCGCCACCGTGCGGACCTGCTCCTCCAGGTCGGCGGATAGCGGGTCCACGGCGAGGGTCGCACCGAGCTTCAGCGCCAGCTCACGCTTCTTTCGGACAGGCTCGCTCACGATGAGCGTCGCCGCGCCGCTCCTGCGCGCAAGCTGCAACAGGATGAGCCCGATTGTGCCGCCGCCGAGCACGGCCACGGTGTTGCCGGGCCTGATCCCTGCGAGGTCGATGCCGTGAACGCAGCACGCGAACAGCGCGAGCACCTGGGCCTGAGGGTCATTCGTGGCGGCTACACGACCTACTTCACAGGGCGCCCTGCGGGCGCTCGTCCTCAGACGTTCCCGGCGAAGGGAAACCCCGCGCACTCAGGAAGGCCCGCACCTCCGCTGCCGTGGGCAAGGCCGGGATGGCGCCCAGCTCAGTCGTGCAGAGCGCGCCCACAGCATTCGCAAGCGTGAGCGCCCCCCTCCACTCTTCCTCGCCAAGAACGCGCAGCGCCGTCCTTGTTGTCGCTGCAGCCCCCACAGCGCCCGTCGCCTCGATCAGGCCGACAAGGAGGCCCGCCACGAAGGCGTCCCCCGCGCCCGTCGTATCTACCGCGCGGACGTTGAACCCGGGGACTTCCAGCCACAGCCTGCCGGACCCGCCCAGGGCCAACGCGCACCCGCGCCTGCCGCACGTCACCACGATAGCGCAATCGCCCGGCACGATGTCGCGGAGCCTTCGCACCCCCTCGCAGACCCCGGTCACCCCGGTCAGGAAGGCCAGCTCTTCCTCGCTCACCTTTATGATGTCGGCGGACGGGGCAGCGGCAAGGATGGTGCTTCGCGCCTCGTCCGGCGTGGGCCACAGCGGGAGGCGCAAGTTGGGATCGTAGGAGACCAGCGCCCCGGCAGCCCTGGCGGCCTCCACGGCGGCCAGCGTGGCCGACCGCGACGGTTCAGTTATGAGCGAGATGGACCCGTGATGGAAGACCCGAGTCCCGGCAATGAGGTCGGTATCGATCTCGCTCGGCTCGAGAAGCATGTCAGCGCTGGGATGCCTGTAGAACATGAACTCGCGCTCGCCGTCCGGGCCGAGCGACACGAAGGCCAGCATCGTCCTGACCCTGTCCTCGTATCTTACGCCGCGCGTGTCAACGCCCTCCCGGGCGAGCGTCTCCCCCAGGAAGCGACCGAAGTCGTCGCTCCCCACCTTGCCGATGAACCCAGATGTGCGGCCGAGCCGCCTCACCCCCACCGCCACGTTCGCCGGGGCGCCGCCCGGGGCCTTCGTGAATCCTGGCGAATCCTTGATGGATACCCCGGCTGCAACCGACACAAAGTCTATAAGGAGCTCTCCCATTGCCACTACGTCGATCAACGCACCATCTACTCCCCCAAACGACGCAACCGGAAACAGTGTGGCGAGAGCAGAGCGCGCCCAGCCCCGTCACGCCCGCGCCTGCGATAGGTGCCGGCACGTCCTCGGGCCGCAGCACCCCCGGCTCAATCATGTTCATTCGCTTCACGGCCTCGGGCATCCTCCCAGAAACTCGCCCAAGAGGCGGATGAGCGACTATCTGGGGACGATTATCACCACGAGCAGCACCACCGCCATGGCGAAGGCGAGGCCCACCATGCCGCTCTCGCAGAACCCGGTCCGGTAGACGCCCATTGAAAGAAGTCCGGTGCCGTCGGCCGGTCCCCGCCGGTGAGGGCGAACACGACGTCAAACATCTTCAGGGCGTCCATGGTGCGGAGCAGCAAGGCGATGAGGATTATCGCCCGAAGCAGCGACAGCGTCACATAGTGCAACATCTCCCGCGGCGACGCGCCGTCCACGAGCGCGGCCTCCAGCGGCGTCCCCGGGATGGCGCTGAAGCCCGCCAGGAGGATCAACGCCACGAAAGAGGGATCAGAAGTGTAGGTCTAGTGCACTCGCCTGAGATGAACCTGGAGTTTGTTTTCCTGTTCATGACGACGCCGACCAGCGCCTCCCCGACGCACAAAACCCGCAACCCTTTCACCTTCTGTTACTTTATGCCGGTTCGGGCCACGCTGGCCACGAAACGTCCCTGGAGAACAACAAAGAGCACTAAGACGGGTACGGTCATCATCGTGGCGAAAGCCATGATTTCGCCCCAGACGCGGGGATACTGCCCTCCGAAGAAGACTTGCATCGCTACGGTCAGGGGCCGGTACTCGGGTCCCCGCGTCACCATCAGGGGCCACAGGAACGACCCCCAGTGTGTGAGAAAGTGGAGAATAGCAACGCTGGAAAGGACCGGCTTAGAGAGGGGTAAAGCCACTCGCCAGTATATCCCAAACCATCCGGCGCCGTCGATGAGAGCCGCTTCCTCCAGCGCATAGGGCAACTTAAGAAAGAACTGGTAGAATAGATAGATATAAAAGGGATTCGCTATGAAGGGGACGATCTGCACGTGATAGCTATTCAGCCAGCCAAACCTGTTCGTCAACAGTAACAGAGGCACAGCGATGGCCTCAAACGGTATGATCATCAGGGCTACAATGAACGAGACAAGGATTCCCCGGCCCGGCCAGGAGAAACGGGCCAGAGAATATGCAGCCATGCTGTTGACCAGAAGGCCGGCCAGGACTGTTGTGGAAACAATGAAAACGGAGTTGAACATGAAGCGCCCGAAGGGCATCCGATTAAAGACCTTAATGTAGTTCTGAAGGCCCACAGGTGAAGGTATG
>JASEJE010000034.1:3150-14617 GCA_030024085.1 Bacillota bacterium
CGATCATGTACAGCAACGGCAAGAGGAAGAACAGGCCGAATATCACCAGCAGCGCGTATCCAGCAACTCTTCTGATCTTCATGCGCCTGCAGACATTGATCATGTTGACCACACTCTCTAGCCCTCTTTTTCTTCCCAGAGCACGAATCGCTGGGCAACAGAAACCGCCAGCACAATCAGGAAAAAGGCTATCGTCATGGCGGAGGCGTAGCCTATGTTGAGCCTGCGGAAAGCCGTGTTGTACATGTGTAGCATGACGGTGTAAGTAGCGTCCTGGGGTCCTCCTGCAGTCATGACCATGACCTGATCGAACAGGCGGAACGCCAGTATCGTGGTTGAAACCAGGACAAAGGTGATTGTGTTCCGCAGTCCTGGCAAGGTGATGTGCCAGAACTTGCGTATGGGGCTGGCCCCGTCCACATCTGCGGCCTCGTACAGGAACTCGGGAATCTCCTGAAGGCCCGCCAGGAAGATCAGCATTTGAAATCCCACGCCCTGCCAGATGGACATGAACATTATGGCTGGAAAAGCCCAACTCCTGTTCCGCAGGAAGTCAACAGCCTCCCAATGGCCGAAAGATACAGAGGACAGGAGGCTGTTAACTAGACCGTCCGGGTGATACAGGAAACTCCAGATCACTGATACCACGACCATGGTGGTCACTGTAGGCATGAAGTATAGCGTCCGGAAAAACCTGGTGAACCTGAGCTTTGCGTTCACCAGCAAGGCCAATGCGAGCGCGAACGCGCTCTGCAGCGGGACGACGACAAGTACGAAGACGAAGTTGTTCTTCAGCCCGGCCCAAAACTGAGAGTCGCTCAGCATCATCAAGTAGTTCTGCCAGCCGACAAACCGGGTGGGAACCGGCCCGGGTATCAGCCGCTGGTTCGTGAAGGACAATCCGATGGCCATGAGGAACGGCGTAACCATGAACACGAGCAGCAGGATGAAAGCGGGAAGGAAGAGACTGACTTGAGTTACGAGTTCTCTTCTGCGCATCATCTCACTTCTTCCCCTTGAGACTTCGAGCTATGCGTGTCCTATACCGACACAAGGCGCCACGCAAGCGCACACTCGTCCCGTATGGGAGGGGGGAGTCCCCCCTCCCACCTCCCCACCTCAGACCTCACACTTACTTCAGACCCATGTACTTTATCTCTTCATCTATCCGTTTCACAGCCTGATCCAGCTCTTTGCGGACGTCAGCGCCGCTTATGATGTTGTCCATGGCCTCAGCGAAGTAGCTGGTCAGTGCGGGGTATGCCGGCGTGACCGGCCTGGGAATGGCGATTCGCTGAAGCTGCTGCACCAGGATGTTCAGGGGCGCTCCCGGTTGATACACCTTGGAGAGACGGGCGGCGGACACCCGGGAAGGAACCGCCCCGTTGGCGTCGGTCATCCGCACGATCTCCTCGGGACGCAGTATGAACTCCAGGAATTGCCATGCAGCGTCAGGGTACTTACAGTTGCTGGTGATCGCCCATGCCCAGGAGCCCATACCAGTTGCCTGGCGGAAGAACTTGGGCATGGGTATCAGGATCAGGTCCTCGCCCAGCGCCTGCTTGTACGGCTGCCATACCCAGTGCCCCACCCAGGAGAGAGCAGCGCGGCCGTCGATGAACTCGGTATCACCGGGAGGGTTAGGATCTGCATAGCCCTGGGCGAAGAGGCTCTGGAACCACGCGGCTGCTGCCAGGGCCTCGGGCCCGTTCAACACTCCGTCGGCTGAAAGCATGGTCTTTCGGTCGATCATGTCGGCTCCGAACCCCTGAAAGATGGGCAGAAAGCCGTAGGAGAACCATTCACCCCGTCCGTAGTTGATCTTGAAGTCCAGGGGATACTTCACTTTGGGATGTGCCTTCAGCTTTCTCAAGATTTCCATGAACTCGGTGAATGTCCAGGCATCTTCCACGCTGCCGGGGATGCGCGCTCCTACGTCCTTCAAGTACCGCTTGTTGGCCCACATGGCAAGCCCCGAGTCGAAAGTCCCGAGAGCATAGATCTTCCCCTTATATTCTCCTTGAGCAATAATGGAAGGTAGCAGGTCTTTCTTCAACTGTGGCGTAATGTATTTATCGAGGGGGCGGAGATAGCCGGACCAGGCATAGTTGGCGATGAAAGGCCCATCTAGGTCTAGGATGTCCGGCAGCCCCCCTGCCAAGGCCGCCGCTTGTACCTGCTCGTTATAGCCTCCCTCAGGGATCTCCACCGCCTTGATGGCAACCTGATCTTGCATTGCGTTAAAGGTCTTCACCTGATACTCAAGGACGGCCCGCTCCTCAGCTTTCCCGGAGTGATACCAAACCACCAGTTCAGTCTTGGCAAGAGCCGGCACAGCAAGAGTCATCACGAGCAGACACGCCACGATAGCTATGCGCAAGCTTCGCATTGGGGTACCTCCCTTCAGAATCTGCGTTTTCCTCGAAAATGGACCGTGGTTGCACCCATTTTCATGCGCGGTGGCGGCGAGGCCACCATGGGACATTCCGCCGAAACCGAACCACTCCCGAGCCTGGAACTACCCATTTCTCACCCCCCATCCCGTCGGAGCGCCTTCTGCAATCGCTCAACGACCCTCCACCGTTGCATGTTTTCGAAGGCACCTTCCGCACGGCTGTAGAGCCTCAACCTGATCTCAACGGTCTGGCTGGCTGCAACCGGGGAGAACGCTAGGGTTCCCACTTCCGCCACACTGTCGGCTCCCACCAGGAGGTTTTCCAGTCTTCCCCGTTCCAGTTCGCAACCGGACCCATCTACCAGGTTGAGTGTCAAGCTGTCACATACCAGTTCGCGATGCAGGTCGTTTATCACATGAACCGAAATCGCCACTTCATCCTTGTCCACCCTCTTCAGACTGGCAACCGGCAACACCGGCTGGAATTTCTGCCGTATGACGTCATAAGCCATCTTGGGATGTCGCAGGTGATCCACGACGGACCAATCTGCCGACGGGTAAGTGCTCACCAGATGGAAGGCCAGCAGCCCATTGCAGTTGGTGTATTTCTTGAGTCTCAACTCCTCGATGTGGTATTCGTAGCTCCGCGCCTGGTATTCTTGAGAGACCCGACACAACTCGTCCAGACTATCAGGCATAACTCCGGTAGCTTTCAGGAAGACATCCGGCTGAAATCCGATCTGTTTCAACCCCTCGACGCCGACCACTTCCGGGGTCAAGTCCTCATGATTCGGAAGCGACTGAATCCCAAACTCCGTCACAAACCAGGGGTTGCAGTTGGTGACATCCTCCACCTTCCCCCAGTACCAGCCCGTCCAGCAGACACTGAGATTTGCAGTTTCCTTTTCGGTTAACCTGGTGAAGCGTTGAAAGTCGAGGACAGACTGGGGCTCTTCGCCGCGCAAAGCCAGGACGCTGTTCCTGATGATGGGTCTCGTTGTATCGAGTTCCTTGATCGCCCGACTCATTACCTGGCTCAGCTTGTTGAAGTCCACATACCGGGGTTCGCTGTGAGTGCACCAGAGAAAGATCGACGGGTGGTGTGAATAGTCCAGCACGATCTGACTCGCCACAGCCCGTGCCTTCGCGATGAAATCAGGGGTGTTGCTGTAGCCCCACTGAAACGGCAGGTCCTGAAACACCAGCAGCCCTTTGCGGTCACATAGGCTGTAAAACTCGTCACGAGTCACATGACCGAAGACCCTTACCATGTTGGCGTTGGCCTGCAGCATCAACTCCAGGTCCTCGGTCAGTTCCAGTTCTTTCCGCGTTCGGTGAAAGACTGATGACATATAGTCAAAACCCCGGGCGAACAACCGGCGGTTGTTAAGGTACAGGCCCCAGCCGTCATCCCTGGCCACCCGCCGGAAGCCCGTGCGCTGGCACCACGCCTCCTCGACTCCTCCTTCAAGGGAGTGTACCGTGAGTTTCACCTTATAAAGGTGCTGCTTCCCCATGTCCCTGGCCCACCACAGCATGGGCTCTGCTACCTCGAAGCAGAGTTGCACATTGTTGAGGCCGGGCAACAAGTCGACACTTCGGGTGAAGGAGTATCCGTCCCCTTCGAAGTCATCGGGTTCCAACCGCACCTGAACAGGATAACTTCCGGGGCGTCCTTTGTGGTAAATGCCGAGTCTCACGCAAAGGGTGCCGCGCGTCAGATCTTGTGAGAGGTATGTGAGTATGCTCTTTTGCGTGCATACGAGGGTGTCATAACCCACTAGGCCGACATGTCCTACAATACCGCCTGTGGCCAGGACGGGAACGGGATATCTCTCAGAGGAACTCGACGGTACCAGGGGATCATTGACGGGACCTTGCTTACAGGGAACGCAGTCCCAGTGCAGGTTGGCGCCTTTCACCTGCGTCTTGCGTTCCGGATGGGCTGGCAGAACAGAGGTGACAAAGACCACCAGCCTGTTCTCCCCCTCCTTAAGAAGGTGTGATACATCCGCGTTCAGGGAGCAATACTCACTCTCAACGGGCCCAAGGTAGATGTCGTTGAGCCACACCTCCGCCACGTAATCAACGGCCCCGAGATGCAGCATATAGTGCGGTTTGTCCGCTCGCCAGGAGAAGCCCTTACGGTATACCACCGTACCTTGGAAGGGGTAGCCTTGTTCCTGCCAGTAACCAGGCACCTCAAGCCGCTCAGAAAAGTCCCACTCGTGGCCGGGATGGGCCATGCCCGGCTCCAGCTCGTGCGGAGAAAAGTGAGCCTCCCAAATCCCATCGAGGGACCGATAATCCTTACCCACGGCCGACCCTCCCCACCGACTCCCGCCAAACCAACTCTGCTTTCAGCACGATGTTCTCCGGGCCTGCCTTGCCACTGATAGCTTGAAGTAGTAGGTTACCCGCTAAAACGCCCATAGTAAAAGCAGGCTGGCGGACGGCACTGATGGGAGGGTCAAAGAACCTGGTCCAGTCCTGATCATCGAATCCCACCAGGGAGATATCTGCGGGTATCCTCAGGTTCAATTCTCTGATGGCTCTCAGGACACCACACGTGGTCTTGTTGCTAGTGGCGATGATGGCGGTACACCGGTTTGCTCGGAGGACATCCTTTGAAACAGCATATGCTTCAGGCTCTTTGAACCACCCATGAACTACCGGGCAGTCCTCTCTCTTGAGCCCGAGGATCTCTACCGCCTCCTGGAAGCCCTCTGTCCTCTCTCTCCCAGTGTATATCTGCGAATCGCCGGCTACCAGGCATATCCTCCGATGACCCAGGTCAAACAGCCTGCGCACCGCTTGGAATATGGCGTCCCTGTTATCCACAGTTACGCTGGACGCTTGAAACCCATTATGAACCCTGTCAATGAAGACTACCGGGACCTTGGCACTCACAATCTCCCTGTACAAGCCTTGTGTGCCTGCAGTGGGAGCAGCGATGATGCCGTCGATACCGCGGTCTATGAAGGACTGGATGTGCTCACCTTCTATCTCGCTGTCTTCATCAGTGTTCACGATGGACGTCAGGTAGCCAGCAGTTCGCAGTACACTCGCGACGCCGTAAGAAACTGTAGCGAAGAAGGGGTTTGACAGGTCTGGAACAATCATCCCGGTCGTTTTGCGAAGTTGATGTCTACGCGACAACCTAAAGGGATAGTTCAGGTCTTGTGCCGCCTGAAATATCTTCTCCCGTAACTCAGGGCACACTCCCGGCTTGTTACTCAAAGCCCGGGATACGGTGGATTCGGAAATGCCCAATATCTTAGCTATGTCTTTCAAGCGAACTCGAGGCATGGCCCAACGCCTTTCACATGGTTCTATTGCAAGAAGACCGACTCACTCTCTTATCCAATTTTACTTGCCTAAACCGCATCTGGCAAACCATGTACAGCACTCTCTTGCGGCAATAACCGGGCATTCTTGCAGGATTCTTGCGTCTCTCTTGCAGATGCTGAGCATTTCTCTTGGTCAGCACTTACCTCTGGCGGCGCACGTCAAGCAAGCCAACCCCACGTCGGGGGCAAGCACGCAGCCATGGCTGACACCGCTTCGCCCGTGCCGCGAGGCACGGTAGTCGCCAGACATAGCCTGCGGAAACACCAGGGACATGCGCTGCTCCTTGCACACACCATGCGCAGAGACTTGAGGGATCCCCCGTGAGCCCTCAACCTGAGTGTTCGCCTAGTACTGCTTTGTCAGGTATGCAGCCCTTGGAAGAACTACACGGCCAAAGGCGACCAGGGCCACAGAAAGGCCACCAGGGCCACAGGCTGGCCCATCAGATGGGCTTACCGGGCCCGCCAAACCGGGTGGCATTTCATATCCGACAAGGCATATGTTGAGGCGGGACGGGTGACGCACGTCACGCGTCTCACCTCAAGCGTTCCCTGCGTCACCCCTGACAGCCATCCAGTGATGTCCATCACCCCTCCCGGCCTTGCCCGTTCCCGCTCAGTCCAGCCCTATCCAATGCACCGACGCTCTCCGCGTCGTGCATGCCGCCATGCCGCAAGATTGCTCAAGCAAGCATGCCCAAGAAGGCCTGCTTAAGAAGGAGCCGCTGCAGGAAAACACCGCCCACCGGCGAATTCCCCGTAGGGGCTAAGTATGACGCCATAAGCTTGCGCCACTTCTCCTGACGGTGTGGGGTTGCCGGTGCTTGCTCGACGGGGCGTCGAGAATTTGGCTAGCCTTAAGCGCCAAATTCGAACGCATCTCACCGCACGCGCCGTCCCCGGAGGGCAACACCGGCAACCCCGGACAGGACTTGCGCGCTGAAAAGTAGCGCGAACTTGTGGCGATCTATTTAGGTGTGCCGCACCCCGGTAGGCGGCATGAACGACCACCGGAAAGAGGGGGAGCGGTCCATGTCACGCGACCAAGAACGGTCACCTCTGTTGGGGTTTCTCGGGCGCTTCATGACTGTCCACGTACTGACCTATCTGGCATTTGGGTTGTTCTTCATGTTCGCGACGCAATACTTCCGTGTCTTCGAGGAGGACCCGTTGCTGAAGCTCGTCATGCGAGCCCAGGACTCACCGATCGTGCGGCTCGCGGTGGTATTCCAGGTCCTGCGCGGTGCGCTGCTGGGTGTCGCATTCTACCCATTCCGGAGCGTCATCCTGGAAGGCCGGTACGGCTGGCTGAAGCTCTTCATGGCGCTGTGGATACTGACGGGAATTGGAGCCGTCATAACGGGACCCGGGTCTATTGAGGGGTACATCTATACGAAACTCAGGCTCGACATCATGGTCGGCCTCCCGGAAGTCACCACACAGATGCTGGCCTTCTCGTACCTCTTCGTGAGGTGGGAAAGGAAGGCGGGGCGGGCAGTGCCGGGACCAGGGCCAGCGCAGGGGCCAGAGCCAGAGCCGGCGCCAGGGCCACGGTAGGTCCGGGGGTGAGTAAAGCGGTGTCTGTCAACTCGATGTCTTTCAGCTCTACGAATCGATCTTTGGGTCTACTGGCTTGGACTTCTCGTTGCTCTCTTTGAGCATCGCCCTAGCAAGCCCGGCCCGGTACTCGGCCGATAGTCTCTCAAGTTCTTTTACATAGGGACTGTTAGGATCAATAGCAGCTCTGGGTAACACGGATGGGGTTTTCCTGAGCATCCCCTCAAGGCTCAGGTCGTCGGGGGTAATCGTCACGAGTATGACCTCATTTTCGCTGCTTAACCCACGTTTCATCACGTCTCGCCTCCTTGTTTGTCTGAATTGGTCCTGGTTTGCATAGACCTTTGTAGGCCCGAAGTGCTGCGGTCCCTGAAACTCGAATGCCACCTTGTGGGAAGGGTAATACCGGTCATATTCAAGGGGCTCACCGGTATCCGGGCTTTGAAGGAAAGCTGGGCGAGCATTATCAATGCACTCAACGGGCAAGACCAGGTAATCCAGCCATTTCTTCATGGTAAATTCCCCCTTGTGCGGAGCAACGCTGAGACCCACATGAAGCTCCCTGACCATTTGCTCCTGAACCACGTAAGGTACGCCAGGAACAGGCACGACCCGCCTCCCGTCCTTTGCCTTGATAACCCATCCTTCTCTTGCCAGAGCACTGCACAGCTTCGATGCCTCAGTACGATGGACGCCGCTCCACGCGGCCAGGTCAAGTATGGACTTCGGCTGGACCACTTGAGCGACCAGGTACACGAACTTGGCCAATGGGCCGATAGTCTTGTTCTCAAGAAGGACTCTCGGCACACGAATGAGCTCGTTCATGTTCCACTTCCACCTCCATGCGGAAATTCGGCGGACTCGAGCGCGGAAGCACATCGGGGCGCCTACCAGTGACGCATCTCGTGAGTTCGTGTAGGCCTCTGCACGACGGACCGGCCGAGGCGAGGCGCCGCATGGCCCCAGGCCCGCCCGATACGTCAATCTATACGGTCTTGCGAAACAGCCTGCCGGAGGCGGTCCAGGTCAATAACAGATCTTGTAAGACCTCAGGCACCTGTACTTAGGTTACCATATTTCCCACAATATGGCAAGCCCCTACCGTCTTGTATCCCTGCAATCTTGTAACTACGTTCATATCTGCTGGATCACACAAGATTACTGCGGACGGGCGGGAGACACAGGGGAGATCCCCATGGAGCGCATGGAGCGTGCCGAGTTTGTGGAGCCTGTGGAGCATGCCGGGCCGCGGGGCTTGCGGAGCGTGCCGAGCCTGTGGAGCGCGTGGAGATTGTGGATCGCGTCGAGATTGTGGATCGCGTCGAGATTGTGGATCGCGTGGAGCATGCGGCACCCATGTGGCACCCCCCACTACGAGTGACGTAGGGAACCCATGGGCCCACATTCGTGATGCGTATCAGCCCTCGCCGTTGACGCGTGATGCGTGTCACTCTTCGAAGGCCACAATTTCGGTAGGGAACGGGTCCGGCGGCACCCGTGACGCAGGGAACGAGACGGGCGGGACGAGTGACGCACATCACCGGTTGGGCTTCAAAGCGTGACGTAGGGAATGGGTGCAGTATGAGCAGTGACGCACATCAGCCTTCCCCTCGCACGCGCGACGTAGGGAACGCGTCAGGCCGGAGCCCGTGATGTACATCAGTCGATAGGCTTCAACGGTGATGTGCAGAACGTCTGCGAAGGAACCCGCGACGTGCGTCACTGTTCAGTTCTTAACGAGTGACGTGCGGAACGGTTGCAGGAGAACAGGTGACGTACGTCAGGGGATGTTCTCCGTGCGTGATACACGGAACGCGTCGCGCACGGCTGATCCCGCGACACCGTGATCTCGCGACATCGTGATCTCGCGAGTTCATGGACGCCCCCGGGGGTCCCGCATGCTCCACGTCCGTGACACCTGTGTGACAGGGAGGAAAGGCTGCTGAGGAGGTATCAACGCACACCAGACCAGCCGGACCCGGAGGAATGGAACGCAGTTGCCTGTTGGGTGCGGCAATCGTCCATGCCAGCCTGCGGCCAGCACCGTCGAAGGAATGAAAGCGCCCTTTGCATTCTCGCAGGACGCGACACCGGAGGAGACGGCCCCGCGGTTCGCATCGAGGTGCACAGTCGCGTTTTGCGGCCCCATCACGCGCTCGTCACACTGTGGAATTCGCAATGGTGACGGCCATCGCCGCCGCCTCGCGCCGCCGCCTCGCGCCGCCTCGCATCCTCGGCTTGCCCCGTCGCCTCCCCCCTCGCGCCCTTGCCCCGCCGCCTTACATTGAGCCGACCCTGGGACCTGTAGTATGATAAGGATGAGAGTCCGCCCGCCGGTGCTGGGCACGAAAGGAAGGGGTCGCACGTGCAATACAGGAGGTTCGGCCGCCACGATTTCACCGTCTCCGCCCTTGGGTTCGGATGCATGAGGCTCCCGGTCGTCGGCGGCGACATGGCCAGGATCGATGAAGACCAGGCCATAGCGATGATCCACCACGCCATCGACCAAGGCGTCAACTATCTCGACACCGCCTACAGGTACCATGATGGCGCATCGGAGACCCTTCTCGGCAAAGCGCTGCGCGGTCGTGGCGGGCTCCGCGAGAAGCTCAGGGTCGCCACCAAGTCGCCGGTGTGGCTCTGCAAGGCGCCCGACGACTTCGACCGCTACCTGGACGAGCAACTCTCGAAGCTGGATACCGGCTACATAGATTTCTATCTCCTTCACTCCCTCAGCAAGGAGACCTGGTCAAAGGCGAAAGACCTCGGCGCCCTCGGCTTCCTCGACCGCGCCCTCGCCGACGGGCGAATCAGGCACGCAGGCTTCTCCTTCCACGACGACGTGTCGCTCTTCAAGGAAATCGTCGACGCGTATGACTGGAGCTTTGCTCAGATCCACTACAACTACGTGGACGACCACTACCAGGCCGGCACCGAGGGACTTGAATACGCCGCGTCGAAAGGCCTCGCCATGATCGTCATGGAGCCTCTCCGAGGCGGCAGGTTGACGAAGATCGTGCCTGACGACGTGAAGGCCATCTGGGACCGCGCCCCCGTCAAGAGGACGCCCGCCGAGTGGGGCCTGCGCTGGGTCTGGAACCACCCCGAGGTGACCGTGGTCCTGAGCGGCATGAGCACCATGGACCAGCTCAAGGAGAACATCCGCACCGTCGAGAACGCCCCTCCCCTGTCCCTCACCGCCGATGAGCTAGACCTCATCGACGAGGCGCGCCAGGTCTACAGACAGCGGATCAAGATCAACTGCAGCGAATGCCGGTACTGCATGCCCTGCCCCAACCGCGTCCAGATCCCGGACATCTTCTCGCTCTATAACGATGCGTTCATGTACGGCACGGTGAAGGAGTCCCTGGGGATGTATGACTCCATGAAGAAGGCCAGCGTGGACGCGTCCGCCTGCGTGGAGTGCGGCACCTGCGAGGAGGCTTGCCCGCAGCATCTCCCTGTCCCGCAACTCTTGAGGGAGGTTAATACGTTCTTCGAAAACCCCTCGGCGGCTGCCGCGACCGCTGCAACTGCAGCCCACAAGAAGGGCGAGCAGGCACAGTCGATTTCGATCGCGCCGACTGAGCCGAGCGGCTTGTGGCGCGCTTCCGGAAGATGGGTACCGCCGAAGGCGATCCGGCGACGCCCCCACCTGTTCTAAGCATGGCGCCATAGGTTTGCGCCACTTTTCCTGACGGTGTTGGGGTTGCCGGTGCTTGCTAGGGCGGGGCGTCGAGAATTTGGCTGGCCTTGAGCGCCAAATTCGAACGCATCTCACCGCACGCGCCGTCCCCGGAGTGCAACACCGGCAACCCTGGACAGGACTTGCGCGCTGAAAAGTAGCGCGAATTTGCGGCGATCTACTTCGCAGGTGCGGACGGAGCAGCGTCGCCGCCCCCGCGCACGGCCCGCCGCGCACGGCCCGCCCCCCCCCACCCTGCTTGGTGGGCGCCCTGGAAGCGGACGCACGAATTCCCAAAATGCCGTAGGTCACAGAAGGAATTCCGCCACCCATGACGAACCATCTTATTGCTCAAACGTTTGAGGAACACGTGGGGAGGTGGTGGCCGGCACTGGCGGATGTAAGCGCTGGGGTTAACCCTTGTAGTGCAGCCGGGGTCTGCGGTTGGTAGATGGTCAGGTTGGCGGGTCTATGGGTCGG
>JASEJE010000034.1:14710-28793 GCA_030024085.1 Bacillota bacterium
GGGTCGGTCTATGGGTCGGTCTATGGGTCGGTCTATGGGTCGGTCTATGGGTCGGTCTATGGGTCGGTCTATGGGTCGGTCTGTGGGTCGGCCGGTTCGCCTTCGAGTTGGCCTGGCAGACTAACCAGGTGAGGATGCAGGAGGCTGTTGGTTTCCCCCAGCCACTGCCAGTGTAGACCTGTGCGCAGGCCACGCTGCGGGATTCTGCTCGACGGCGTCGGCATGAAGTGGAGGGGATCAGCAAATGGAGGGGATCAGCAGTCTCATACGGGGAGACTGCTGGCTTTCTCTGGTTCATGCCAAGATGGCGAGGCGAAGTCCCGGTAGATGGCAGGCGCGGACGCACAGATCGTCAACTGCTGGGCGAAGCGAACGGTCTCCCGAACTCTCACTTGGTCAGCTGCCGGCGAGGCGTGCAGGCGACCCATACGTGGACGTGCAAGCGTGACTTTCTCCGTGTTTCTCTGCATCGCCCCACAAGAACAAAGGATCTCGAAAGGAGGAAGGTGGCTCCCCTTTCGCCCCTCTCAGGCGGACAAGGGTGTAGCCGCGAACTCAGTGAAGAGGTTGCTCGTGGTTTCGGTGTGCCTCCTGATGCTCTTTGGCCTCGTGGCCACGGTGTCGGCATCCCAGGAAGGCAAGCTGCTCATCTGGGCTGATGAGCTGCGTGCAAAGGTCATGCAGGATATCGGCAAGGACTTCACGAAGCAGTACAAGATTCCCGTCGAGGTTCGTGAGCTCGGCTTCGGCGACATCCGTGACCAGCTCGGTGTCGCAGGCCCGGCCGGCGAAGGTCCGGACATCATCGTGGGTGCGCACGACTGGCTCGGCCAGCTCGTGGCGAACGGCCTCCTCGAGCCGGTCGACCTCGGAGCCAAGGCGAAGGAGTTCGTGCCCGTTTCCCTGACGGCGTTCACATGGGGCAAGACCCTGTATGGGGTGCCCTACGCCATCGAGTCGATCGGGCTCATCTACAACAAGAAGCTGGTCCCCACTCCACCGAAGACCTTCGATGAACTCATCGCCATCGCGAAGAAGCTGACCAACAAGGACAAGAAGGAATATGGATTCCTTCTCCAGCAGCCTGACCCGTATCACACCTTCCCGCTCATGAGCGCGTGCGGCGGCTACGTGTTCGGGACCAGGCCCGACGGCACCCTCGACCCGCTGGACGTCGGTCTCAACAACAAGGGCGCCATCAGGGGCCTCGAGATCTTCGACAAGCTCATCGAGGACGGCACCATGCCGGTGGGCATCGACTACCCGACGATGCTGGGCCTCTTCAAAGAAGGCAAGGTCGGCATGATAATCACTGGCCCATGGGCGCTCAAGGAGATCCGCGACGCGAAGATCAACTACGGATTCACGAAGATCCCGACCATCGACGGAAAGGCCCCGAAGCCGTTCGTCGGCGTTCAGGGCTTCATGGTGAGCTCGTTCAGCAAGAACAAGCTCCTCGCGAAGGCGTTCCTGAACGAGTTCGTCGCCACCGAGAAAACCATGAAGGCGCTCTTCGACAGGGATCCCCGTCCGCCGGCGTTCGTGCCCACAGCGAAGGCTGTCGCCTCTGACCCGGACATCGCCGGGATCGGTGCCAGCGCCGCCGAGGGCGTCCCGATGCCCGCCATCCCGGAGATGGCGTCGGTGTGGACGGCGTGGACCAACGGCCTCGAGCTCATAATCAACCAGAAACTCGATCCGCAGAAGGCAATGGACGATGCGGTAGCCCAGATCATCGCTACCGTCAAGAGTAAGAAGTAAGCACATGATCTGCTGCGAAGGCACCCGCCGGCACCTGCCAGGCGGGTGCCTTCGTGGCGCAAAGTGGTGATCAACATTGGCGCACCATGATTTCCCGAACACGCAGCCGGGCCCGGTGCCCGGCGCAGCCCGAACGCTCCGGCCCAGGCGTGCAGCGGGCGGCCCTGGCACGGGGCCGGGGAGGCCCGAGTTCCCCGGCGGGACAGTGGCTGGGGCTATTGTAAAGGTCCTCCTCCTCGGGCCGCTCAACGCGATTGCCGTGTGGGCCGCGGTCATCCTGGCCGGCGAGCGCCAGTTCTTGCTGCTCGCGTTGCTTGTTGCCGGGTGCGGACTCATCGACTACGTTTTCCTGGCCCGCCGCGCGTATCCGTGGCGCTACCTCATCCCAGGCCTGTTCTTCATGGCGGTCATGGTGGTCTACCCGCTCTGCTACACCGTGCTCGTGGCGTTCACGAACTACGGCACCGGGCACATCCTTTCGAAGGACCTGGCCATCCAGCACTACACGAGTAGATACGTCCTTAAGGAGGACCTGCCCCAGTATGCGGCGGCGATCTTCCGGAACGACGCCGCCAGGTTCGCCGTCCTGCTCACGGACAGCGCCGGAAAGAGGTTCGTTGGGGTGAAGGACAAGGTCGTGCCCCTCGAAGATGCAGGGCTGGAGCTGAAGCCGGTCGACGAGGACGGCGACGGGGTCCCGGACCGGATCGGCGACTACATGGCCGTCCCGACGCTGGCTGTGTTCCAGTACCTCACGGACCTGCAGAAGCTCGAGTTCCAGAGCGGCGCCGGCGACAACGTCCTCAAGATGAGGACGCCCGACACCTTCGCCACCTACGTCCCGGAGTTCCGCTACGATAAGGACCTGGACGCCCTGGTGGACGTGGAAAGCGAGACCGTCTACTACGCCCGCAACGGCAGTTTCGTGGCCGACTCCGGCGAGACGCTGGACACCGGCTACAAGGCGAGCGTCGGATGGCGCAACTTCAAGAGCCTCGTCCGTAATCCGCAAATCTCGGGACCGTTCCTGCGCGTCTTCGTGTGGACGTTCGTCTGGGCCGCGCTCAGCGTCCTCACCACGTTTTCCCTCGGCCTGCTGCTGGCAGTGCTCCTGAATGACGTGAAGATGAAGTTCCGCACGCTCTACAGAGTGGCCCTCGTGCTGCCGTATGCGATGCCTGCCTTCATATCAGCCCTTATCTGGAGGGGCCTTCTGAACACCGAGGTTGGGCTCGTGAACTCGGTGCTGAAATCTGTCATCGGCGTCGGAGTGCCGTGGCTGCAGGACCCGTTCTGGGCGAAGGTCGCGCTCATCCTCGTCAACTTGTGGCTGGGCTTCCCCTACATGATGCTCGTCTGTCTCGGGGCGTTGCAGAGCATACCCCACGAGCTGTACGAGGCGTCCACGGTGGACGGCGCCTCGGGATGGCAGCAGTTCTGGCGGATAACCCTGCCGCTGCTCCTTGTGAGTGTGGCGCCCCTGCTCATCTCGAGCTTTGCGTTCAACTTCAACAACTTCAGCGTCGTCTATCTCGTAACGAGAGGGCGGCCGGCGATCCCAGGCGCGCAGACTCCGGCAGGCGCAACCGACATATTGATAAGCTACACCTACCGGCTGGCCTTTGAGAGCGCGGCGGGCACCGATTACGGCCTCGCGTCCGCCGTGACCATAATCATCTTCCTCATAGTCGGCACGCTCAGCTGGATCAACTTCCGGTTCACCGGCGCGCTCGAGGAGGTGCGGGAGAATGCGTAGGGCGCTCAAAGGCTTCCTGGAGCCGAGCTACCTTTGGCGGCACCTCGTCATCTGGGCATGCATGGCATTCGCGTTGGGGCCGATCATCTGGGTGATATCGGGCTCGTTCAACCCGACCAACACCATCATCGGCCAGCGCCTCATCCCGAGGGAGCCTTCGCTCGTCAACTACCGCGAACTCTTCACTAACCCGCAGCACCCGTTCGCGCTGTGGATGTGGAACACGGTGAAGATCTCGCTCATCACGTCGTCCCTCGTGGTCACCGTCACCTCCTTTGCGGCTTACGCCTTCTCGAGGTTCAGGTTCTACGGCAGGCGGACGGGCCTATTCGCCATCCTCCTCATCCAGATGTTCCCGCAGATGCTGGCGATGGTGGCGATATACCTGCTCCTCTTCTGGTTGGGCCAGTACGTCCCGGCGTTGGGCCTCAACACCCATGCCGGCCTCATCTTCGTGTATCTGGGTGGGGCCATGGGCGTGAACGTGTGGCTCATGAAGGGCTACTTCGACACCATACCCAACTCCCTCGAGGAAGCTGCCACCATGGATGGAGCAACGCCCTTCCAGGCGTTCTACAAGATCATCCTGCCACTATCCAGGCCCATCCTGGCGGTGATATTCTTCCTGACGTTCATCGGGATCTACTCGGAGTATCTATTTGCTCGCGTGCTCCTGTCGTCGAACGAACGGCTCACGATGGCCGTCGGGCTTCAGACCTTCATCTCGGACCAGTACGCCAAGAGGTGGGGCGTGTTCTCGGCGGGCGCGCTGCTGGGCGCCGTCCCAATCATCGTGCTGTTCGCATTCCTGCAGAAGCAACTCGTTTCGGGCCTCACACGCGGGGCGGTCAAAGGATAGGGCACGGCGCGACGAATATGCGACCTGACCTGAAAGGAAACGTGATCACGGTTGAATAGACACGCCGTCCTCCACAGACCCGACGTCCCCACAGCGTACGCCGTCGGTAACGACGAACTCGAGGTCGTCCTCCGGTCAGCCAGGGGCGACCTCTCCCGCGTAGAAGTGGTGTATGGTGACAGGTACACCCCGCCCGCCGATCGCAGCGGGCGCAAGAGGCGTGACGGGCATGATGTGAGCGATAGCCGCGACACGCGCGACAGGCGCGTCGCCATGACCGTTGCCGCCCAGGACGAGCTCTTCGACTACTGGACAGCCCGCCTCAGGCTCGGGACGCGGAGGGTCAGGTACTACTTCGTCCTGAATGACGGCTCCGAGACGCTCTGTTACGGCGAGGAAGGGTTCCGCGTGGAGCCGCCGGGCGAGGAATGGTGGACCTGGTCATTTCAGTATCCCTACCTGTGGTTTCACGATGGCCAGGACGACCCGCCCGACTGGGCTCAGGACGCCATCGTGTACCAGATATTCGTCGAGCGCTTCGCCAACGGAGACCCCACCAACGACCCGCCGGGCGTCGAACCCTGCTGGGGCGGGACGCCCACGCGCACGTCGTTCTTCGGCGGGGACCTTCAGGGCATCATCGACCACCTGGACCACCTCGCCCGCCTCGGCGTGTCATGCCTTTACCTCACGCCCATCTTCGAGTCGCCGACGAACCACAAGTACGACACGACCGACTACTACCGCATCGACCCGCACTTCGGCGACGAGGAAGTGGCGCGGCGCCTCGTGGACGAGTGCCACATGAGAGGCATCCGCGTCATCCTCGACGCCGTGTTCAACCACTCGGGCTTCGAGTTCTTTGCGTTCCAGGACGTCCTCGAGAACGGGGAGAAGTCGCCATACTTCAACTGGTTCCGGGTATGGAAGACACCCATCGAGACGCGTCCGCGTGCGACCTACGAGACATTCGGCACGAATCTGTGGAAAATGCCGAAGCTGGCAACGGATAACCCCGAGGTGCAGGACTACCTCCTCGGCGTGGCGGAGCACTGGACCCGCACGCTCGGTATCGACGGCTGGCGCCTCGACGTCGGGGACGAGGTCGACCCGCGCTTCTGGCGCAGGTTCCGAGAGAGGGTGCGTGCCATCAACCCCGATGCCCTGATAGTGGGCGAGGTGTTGCACGACGCGCCCGCGTTCGTGCGCGGCGACCAGATGGACTGCTACATGAACTATCCCTGGCGCGATCTCGTCGTGGACTTCTTCGCAAAGCGCAGGATCAGCCCGAAGGAGTTCGCCGACGGGCTCGCGTCGCTTCGCATGAGGTACCGCCGCCAGGTGGACCGCGCCATGTGGAACCTTCTCGGCTCCCACGACAGGGAGCGATTCCTCACCGCGTGCGGTGGCGACCGACGGCGCATGCTGCTGGCGACCACCTTCCAGTTCATGTACACGGGCGCGCCTTACATTTACTACGGGGACGAGGTCGGGGTGGACGGCGAGCACGACCCGGGCTGCAGGCGGTGCATGCCGTGGCGCCGGTCGGCGTGGGACCGGGAGCTTTTCGCGCACTACCGCTCCCTTACGAGGCTACGCCGCCGCTACCGGGCGCTCCGGCGCGGCGAGTACGCAACGCTGGTGGCCGACTCCGCGGATGAGCCGTTCGCCTTCGCCCGGTGGGACGCAAACTCCTGCGTCGTGGTGCTGATGAACAACTCTGAGGAGCCAGCGTGGTGCGACCCCGATCTCGTGCGGCGAAGGATGGACGGGGTGAGTGGCCTCGAGCGATGGGCTGCCTGCGCCTTTCGGCCCGTTCTTTCGGTAGGCGGCGGCGGGGCGCAGGCGCATAACCCGGAGGTGCCCGCCGCGGCCGGGGTCGGGATCGCGGTCGGTGCGACCCGCGCCAGCGGACCGCGTCCAGGGTTGCCACTCCCAGCAGGAGCGGCCCCAAGCGACAATCCAGATGGCTTCGCTGCCATGAATAGCTTTGAGAGCGCCCCGGATAGCCTTGAGAGCCGCGAACAACCCCTCTCCGCCCCATTCGGGCGGCAGGGCCTCGCGGTCAGCAATGGCCTGGAGAGCCTTGCCGGGCAGGACGCGGCAGAAAGCACAACTGCAGCATCCGCAGACCCGCCCTGCGCGTGGCCGCCGCACCCAGGGAGAATCCACCTGCCTCCCATGAGCGCGCAGGTCTATATCTCAACCCGCCGCGGCGGCGAGTAGCGGGAGCCTCTCGTCGTCGAGTCAAGCGGTGCAACCGACCCCGGCGCGCCGGCGCACCCCGCGTCGCTACTGGGTTTTGCGTTCGTCCAGCCACCGGCGATCACCTCCTCCATGTTAAAATCGGTTTTCTGCGAACCACTGCCGCAGCTCGTCGTCGATAATGTGGATGTCCTTTGAGCAGGAACGACCCGTCTAGCCGCTGCTCTACCATGACCGAGATGGCCGTGCTGACAAGAGAATCCTCCCTGATGTAGGGCTGCTTCGCCACCGCCTCCTGGCCCTTCAACATCTCGAACGGAAGTCAGAACCGCTGATACATCTCGTCCTGCCACTGCTCTGCAAGCTTGCCCGGGCGGCAGATGAGACACCTCTTGAGATCCCCTCGCACGAGAAGTTCCTCGAGGAAGATCCCTGTCATGATGGTTTTGCCCGCGCCGGGGTCGTCGGCAAGAAGGTATCTCAGCGGTTGGCGCGTTAGCATTTCTCCGTAGACCGCGGTGATCTGATGGGGCAGGGGCTCGATGAGGGACGTGTGCACGGCGAGCAGAGGATCAAGAAAAGGATAAGCGAGCCGGATGCGATAGGCCTCCGACACGCAACTTCTGAGTTCGAGCCTGGTTATCTATATGCCCGGCTCCCGCGAACTCCGGTATATTGAACCTTTTTCATGACGTGGCAGGCACTCTCGAAGCGGTGGAGAAACATAAACAGTGAAAGCCAGGTCCGCGCTGCCGCCACGGCTTCGCGGGCGGTTCACCCTGACCTCTGTAAGGGTAGGATCACCTATCAAGCCATGGCCTAAACCTTCGGCAAGGTTTACTGCGACCCCGAGGAGTTGTTGAAACCCGTGTCCACAGGATTGGAGGAGGGAACGCATAAATGAGGATCGCTCGGTCTGTGCTGGTGTTGCTGGTTGTCGCGCTCCTCGTGCCGCTGCAGGCGGGGCGCGCGGCCGAAACCACGCTTGTCATCCTGATTCCATCGGACGTGGCAAACCTGGATCCTGCCTTTTGCATGGACAACGTCGAGTGGCGACAGACCTATGTTGCATACGATAGGCTCGTCCAGTACGATGGGAAATCCACTAAGGTGAAGCCCATGCTGGCTGAGTCTTGGGACATCTCCCCGGACGGCAAGGTGTACACATTCAAACTTCGACGGGACGTTAAGTTCTGGGACGGAACCCCGCTGGACGCAAACGCCGTGAAGTTCTCCTTCGACCGCGTCCAGAAGATGGGCAAGGGCCCGTCTGAGGCTTTCACGGTCTTGTCCGAAGTCAAGGTGATCGATGCGCATACCGTGCAGATGGTGCTGCGGCACCCGTTTGCGCCGTTTCTGTCCTGCCTCGCAACCAACGGTGGCGGGATAGTCAACCCCAAGGTGATGCGGGAGGAAAAGAACGGGGACCTGGCCCACGAGTACCTTTCAACGCACCTCATGGGCAGCGGCCCATACAAGCTGAAAGAATGGGTGCGCGACCAGCACATCATCCTTGAAGCCAACCCGGATTACTGGGGCGGCAAGCCGAAGATCAGCACCGTCGTGATGAAGATCGTTCCCGAGCCTGGGGCCCAGAGGATGATGTTGCTGCGGGGCGAAGCTCACATCGCCGAGGGTCTCCTGATAGAACAGATACAGAAACTCCGCGGCGAAAAGGGAATAGTGATCGTGGAAGATCCCAGCCAGTATTGCTGCTACGTATACATCAACACCCAGCGCAAACCGCTGGATAACCCGAAGGTCCGGCAGGCTCTCGCCTACGCCGTCGATTACCAGGGGATCATCAAGAGCATCCTTCAGGGCTGCGGAACGCAGATGAGGGGGCCAATACCTGCCGGCATGTGGGGCCACAGCGAGTCCGTGTTTCAGTATCAGCGGGACGTAGCGAAGGCGAAGCAGCTTCTGGCCGAGGCGGCTGTCAAGAACCTCAAGCTCAAGATCTTGTACTCCGACCGCGTGCCAACATGGGCGCAGGAAGTGATGATCCTGCAGGCCAACTTCCGCGACATCGGCGTCAAACTTGAGCCGGAGATGTACGCCTACGCGACCATGAGAGATAAGATCGACCGCGGCGACTTCGATCTCTGCATGGGAGTGTGGATGCCTGACTATGCAGACCCGTACATGTTCATGACGTACTGGTTTGACTCCAGGAATTTCGGCCTCGCGGGCAACAGAGCTTTCTACTCCAACCCCAAGGTCGACGCCCTCATAAGGCAGGCCGCCGTCAGCAGCTCTCAACCAGAGCGCGAGAAACTCTACCTGGATGCTCAGAACATAATCGTGCAGGATTGCCCATACGTATTCCTCTACCAGAAGAACTACTTGCTGCCGATGCGTTCCAATGTAAAAGGTTTCGTTTACAACCCGATGCTGACGAACATCTACAACCTGCCGGACATGTGGATCGAGTAACTAGCTGACAACAGTGCGCGGGCACGGTGTGGGTGGCCGAAGCCACCCACACCCCAACCCGGGGGTGGGCGTGGCATGAACATGCTGACTTTCGTGAGCCGGAGATTGGTTGCGATGGTGCCGGTGCTGCTTGGTGTCACCATTCTCACCTTCTTGTTGTCGCACGTCATACCCGGTGATCCTGCAAGGCTCCTCGTCGGCCAGAAAGCGTCGGACGAAGTGGTGAAGAGGATGCGGGAGGAACTGGGGCTCAACGACCCACTACACATACAGTACTGGAATTACCTGAAGCAACTTCTCCGTGGCGACTTGGGGATGTCCATCAGAAACCGGCGGCCCGTGGTTCAGGACCTTGCGGAAAGATTCCCTGCTAGTTTCGAACTCACCTTTGTGAGCCTGCTCATATGCGTGATAATCGCTATTCCCCTCGGGATACTGACCGCCGTCCGGCGCAACCACGTGGTTGACCATGTCGCGAGGGTGCTGGCTCTGCTCGGAGTGTCGACACCAGTGTTCTGGTGGGGGCTTCTCTTGCTCCTCATCTTCTATTTCCGCTTGGGGTGGTTGCCGGGGCCGGGCAGAATAGACCTTGCAGTACCGCCGCCAGCCGGCCACACAGGCCTCTATATCCTGGATAGCCTCCTGTCGCGGGATTGGAGGGCTCTCGGCAGTAGCCTCCGGCATCTGGTGCTACCTGCTTTCTGCCTGTGCTACGTGTACCTGGCCGTAATGACCAGGATGGTCCGGTCCAGTATGCTGGAGGTCCTGAACCTGGACTACATAAGGACGGCGCGGGCCAACGGTCTGCCGGAGCGGGCGGTAATCTTCAGGCACGCGCTTGGGAATGCCCTGGTGCCGACTGTAACAATAGTCGGCTTGTCCTTCGGCGAACTTATTGGAGGCGCCATACTTACTGAGACTATCTTCGCGTGGCCCGGGCTGGGCTCGTATATGGTAGACTCCGTGCTGTTTCTGGACTTCCCTGCCATAATGGGGTGCACGATACTCGTATGCCTCATTTACATGGCCGCCAATCTGATCGTGGACATCGCGTACGGCTTTCTGGACCCTCAGGTCCGGTGGGGGTGAGACGATGTGCCCGGGAGCTGCCGCGAGGAACTATGGCCTCCGCGAGATGAGCCCCTGGATGAAGGACTTCCTGTTTACCATTAGGCTGGTCTACCGGAATACCCTAGCTATGGCGGGGATTGCCATCATAACCTGCCTTGTGCTGGTCGCGGTCTTCGCGCCGTTGCTTGCACCTTACTCCCCGATCGATATCAGCCTGGACGAGAGGCTGTCGCCGCCCAGCGCGTCGCACATCCTGGGTACCGACGAGATGGGCCGGGATATACTTAGCCGGGTGATATACGGCGCTCGAATCTCGATCAGGATTGCAGTCACAGTGGTGACTATTGGCGGGGCGGTCGGCTCCATTCTGGGTGCTACAGCAGGCTACCTGCGAGGCAGGATGGGCAGCATTATCATGCGGGTCATGGACATGATCCTCGCCTTTCCTGCGCTGGTATTGTGCATGGTCCTGGCCGCGGCGCTCGGGCCGAGCCTCAACAACGCGCTCCTTGCAATAGCGTTCGTACAGATCCCGAAGTACGCCCGGCTGGTGCACAGCCAGGCGCTGTCGTTGCGGGAGAAGCAGTATGTACTGGCTGCGCGCTCCATGGCTGCCAGCACCCCGTGGATCATCTGGCACCACATACTCCCGGGCTGCCTTTCCCCAGTTCTGGTGCTCGCTACAATGGGAATGGGCGAGGCGATCCTTCTTGCGGCGTCGCTCAGCTTCATAGGACTCGGCGCCCAGCCCCCTGAGCCTGAGTGGGGAGCCATGGTCGCCATGGGTCGGCAGTATCTCATGGATCACTGGTGGCTGGCGACCTTCCCGGGGTTGGCCATTCTCGTGGTCGCTGTGGGCTTCAACATCCTCGGAGATGCACTCCGTGACATTCTCGACCCTCGATTGAGGCGATAGACGTATGGGTGAAAAGCTCTTGCTCCAGGTCGAGAATTTACACACATACTTCTACACGCTCCAGGGCGTGATCAAGGCGATCGACGGCGTCAACCTGTGCGTGAGGGAAGGCGAAATCCTTGGCCTCGTGGGGGAGAGCGGGTGCGGCAAGTCGGTGACGGCTCTCAGCATCCTGGGCCTGGTGCCGAGCCCTCCCGGCAGGGTGGAGGGAGGTCGGATTCTGTTTGAAGGGGAGGACCTCCTTGCGAAAACCCCGGCAGAGATGAGGAGCATCAGGGGTAGCAGGATAGCCATGATATTCCAGGAGCCGATGAGCTCCCTAAACCCCGTCTTTCGCATCGGCGACCAGATGATCGAGGTCATCAAGCTGCACAAGAAGGTGTCTACAGGCAGCGCGCGCATCCAGGCGCTCGAGATGCTGCACGAGGTCAGGATGCCGGACCCCGAGGCCGTGCTGGCCAAGTACCCTTTCCAACTGAGCGGCGGTATGCTGCAGCGCGTCATGATCGCCATGGCTCTTTCATGCGAGCCCTCATTGCTGCTCGCCGACGAGCCAACGACTGCCCTCGATGTTACAGTACAGGCGCAGATCCTGAACCTCATGAAGGACCTGATACGCAAGCGAAACGCAGCCGTTCTCCTGATAACGCATGCGTTAGGCGTTGTGGCGCAGACCTGCGACGCGGTGTCGGTGATGTATGCGGGTACCGCAGTTGAATCGGGCTCCGTCGAAAGTATTTTCCGCAGCCCGGCGCACCCGTACACTCGCGGCCTGATGGAGTGCATTCCCGATCCGTCTCGTAAGTCAGGTAAGCTGAAGATCATACCTGGGACCGTTCCGGATCCTGTGAACCCTCCGCCCGGGTGCAGGTTCCATCCTAGATGCTACAAGGCGACCGCAACCTGTTCCCAGATCAGGCCTGACCCTGTGAGAGTCGGACCGGACCACGTGGTGTGCTGTCATTATCCGGAGGAAGGATGACCCGGATGCCTGAACCGCTGCTTGAGGTTAGAGGGCTTAAGAAGTACTTTGAGATACGCAAGGGCTTCCTGATGCGCACAGTTGGGTGGGTGAAAGCCGTCGACGGCGTAGACCTTGCTGGGTACCCTCTGGAAACCTTGGGCCTGGTGGGTGAGTCTGGTTGCGGGAAGACCACCGTGGGGCTGTGTATTGCGAGGCTGTATGAGATGACGTCGGGGAAGATCTACTTCCAGGGCGCCGACCTCACGTCGCTCGCTGGCAAGAGGCTCCGGGCGATGAGGAGAAACATACAGATAGTCTTTCAGGACCCGCAGTCCTCTCTCGACCCGCGCATGACGATTAAGCGTTCGGTTGGGGCTCCTCTCGCAATCCACGGTCTTGCGAAGGGCCGGGCCCTTGAGGAAAGAGTTGCCGACCTGCTCAGGATGGTCGGGCTTGACCCTCAGCACATGAACAGATACCCCCACGAGTTCAGCGGCGGCCAGAGGCAAAGAATCGGCATCGCGCGAGCGCTGGCACTAAGTCCGAAGCTGTTGATACTGGACGAACCGACCTCTGCCCTGGACGTCTCGGTTCAATCGCAGATCCTGAACCTTTTGCGAGATCTGCAGCAAAGGCTCCGGCTCTCGTATCTTTTCATATCACACGATCTGGGCGTGGTCCGTTACATGAGTTCCAGAATCGCCGTGATGTACCTGGGCAAGATCGTGGAGCTGGCCCCCTCTGAAGACCTGTTCTGTATGCCCCTACACCCGTATACCCAGGCGCTCCTCTCCTCGATCCCTTCGACCAATCCCGCCCACCGCGCCATGGGGGTGACGCTCGAGGGAGACATCCCGAGCCCCGCCAACCCTCCTTCGGGCTGCAGATTTCACACCAGGTGCACGTACGCTCGTGCCGAGTGTGCAAAGTTCGAGCCAGCGCTGCAGGACGCAGGTGCCGGCAGGTACGTCGCCTGCCACTTTCCGTTGAGTGATTCCCGGTAGGCAGAAATCCGGAGTTCGAAACTGAGAATGGGAACGTTTTCGGAAACCCCGTTGGCCCAGCGGCAGGTGGGTCCGGGCTTATCATAGACAGTGCTCTCCAACCCAGTCTATCTTTCCTGTCCTACGGGCCAGCCCCCTTGAATCGAAGAACCATGAATCGAAGAACCATCCATCCAGAGAGGACCCTCCCAGGGCTTGTGAGTATCACCCCTGATGGCACCCCCATATGCCCCGCAGGATATCCCATGCGCTATTACGGTCGCGACCTGGTCAAAGCACGCCTCAAGTGGCGCTGCCCTATGATCTACGGCTCGAAGATATGATCTACGGCTCGAAGAAAGACAGGGGCCCGCATCAACTGCCAAATCCCCTGCTCCAGTAGCCTCTTCGGCTGGGTCGTCCACACCAAGCCTACCTGGGACTTAAGGGTCCACTGCTATCCACCAAGGTCATCCCCCGATCCGAGGCCGCCCGTGTTCCGGGTGGCAACCGAGGCTTTCAGTCCTCTCGTCGTCGAGTCAAGCGGTGCAACCTCGGGGAGACGACCATACTCCACGAGTCCGCGTAGGCTTTCAGTCCTCTCGTCGTCGAGTCAAGCGGTGCAACTCATAGTCTCGGCTTTCGATATAGGCTTCCAGCTATCTACCATCCACTGACCAGACCCAATCCCCTGGCGTTGCCGTCAGGATCTACCACGAAATATTGTTGTCAGTTCCCAGACATTCCCAGAGGTACTTCCGCTTCGATGTAGAATGTCCCAGCGCAGAAGGCCCGGGGTGTGGTTATCCCCGTGGAAGATGCGCCGGAATGAACGAAACTCAAGCTAACTCCACAATAACCTTAAGACTTGCAACCCGCGATGACCGCCGGGTGGCGAAGGCCATCTATGACCGCGAGGAGATCGATTCCCTCCACCCCCTCGCTTCGGCCGGCCTGCTCGATGGCCTTTTGGTCTTCATGAACGATATCGGCCTCAAGAGATTCAATATCATTGGCTATGAACGCATGATCCTGCCCCTGGTGCACTTCATCCTGACATACATGACCAAGATCCTCTTGGACATCCCCTCCATGAACGCTCTGCCGGAGATCCTCTTCGCCAACTGCGCCG
>JASEJE010000035.1 GCA_030024085.1 Bacillota bacterium
ATATGCGAAGAATCCGATGCCTGGGGGGGGGTAAGGACAGAAAACGGCCACTGACAGGGCGCACTTACGGATACCCCAGTAGGTACCGGAGCCGGCCTCTCGGTGTCCTTTTGCGCGCTGGTGACAACTAACTGTGTCAGCAAGCCTTCCTAACCCCTTTGTGCTTTATCAAGACCGAGCTGTCCCCTATGTACGTGGAACTATTGCGCGTGGAATTGTAATAATCTTCGACATTGGTCGAGGCATTCCTTCCACAACCATCGCATTTCGACAGGAATGTAGTAGAAGGACCATGTATGATGCAGGAGGAACGCCAGCTTTATGTCCTTGCGAGACTCGAGGTACTCACCGACCAAGGAAGCAATTCGGTTCCTATTGACCCTGATAGCATGGCATGGGAGTACGACGAATCCAAAGCGCGCGCGACCCTGGAGGTACTGAGAGCGCAAGACAGGGGGCTTAACCCGGTCATCCTGTGCCCGACGGGCGTCATCGGCCCATATGATTTCCGGCCGTCCGAGATGGGTCAGCTCTTCATCGATTATGCCAAACGCTCAATAAAGGCATACATAGAGGGCGCGTACGATTTCGTGGATGTCCGTGACGTGGCTTGCGGGCATGTGCTGGCCTCAGAGAAGGGCAGAACTGGAGAAGCCTACATCCTCTCGGGCGAGCGAGTCACAGTGCAGGAGTTGGTACAGATGTTGGAGAGGGTGACTGGTGTGCGGGCGCCCCGCCTGAAGCTGCCCGTCTGGGTGGCCCAGTCGCCGCTGCACTCGCGCCTCTCTACTCCAGGCTCACAGGCCGCAGGCCGCTTCTGACCAGCTACTCTGTGCGCACGCTTCAAAGGAATTCCTTCGTAAGCCATGCCAAGGCTCGACGCGAACTCGGGTACTCCCCTCGGCCCCTCTACCAATCCGTGGCTGACGCGATAGAGTGGTTCAAGGACACCGGCAGACTGTGAGTGGAGCGTCACAAGTCGCCGCCACTTCGCCAGAGTCTGGGCTACTCGCGGTTGTTGGTGCTCGGCTCCGGAGACGGCGCCCCAAACGGGGCGCCTTGACCAAACTCCGCCCGCACACTCCGTCGGCTTGCAACGGGATGTCCCTGACCGAACCGATGGTCCTCATCTCGATCTGCCGTTTCGCCCGGCGGCGGCGAGATCCGGCGCCCCCGCCGGACCCTGCGGCGACACTCCGAGCTGAACATTTGCTGAACACATGCCGAACACGTCCTGAGGACAGAAATGGGATGGCGAATCCGGGGGGCATCATCGAACCATATACTCAAGCGACGAAGTGCTCGCGGGGTTCACGCGGCAGGGCTCGTCCGTCCTCCGAGAATGGTGACGAGCACCCGGTCCACCGAAGCCATGCCTTCAGAATTCAGCACGGCCAGGTTGCAGAGGGTCTTCTCGAGGTCCGGCCCGACGAGACCGTTTCCGGCAGGGACCGCCCTGCCGCTTACCGCAAGCAGAGCCGCCTGGCACGCCGTCATCACGCTGGACCAGACCTTGAGGGAGCATCCCACCTTGCCTCCGTCGCACAGCATTCCCGCAAGCGTAGCGACCACGTTCGTCACAGCCGCGGCCATGGTGCCGGTGTCGCCACCGCAAAGGAAGGCGAGTCCGGCCGCAACTCCGGACCCGCCTCCCAGCGCGCACCCGCACACAGGGGAGAGACGGCCCACGAACTCCTTGACGTACAGGGTGGTCAGGAGGCTCGCCGCGAGGGCGCGCGCCGTCTTCTCACGGGACGCACCCATCTCTGCAGCGCCGAGCATCAACGGCACGCTCGCCGTGATGCCGAGGTTCCCGCTGCCGCCGCAAGATGCAACCGGCAGTTGCACTCCCGCCATTCGTGCATCGCAGGCAGCAGCCGCGTGGAGCGCCAGCCTGCTCGCCATGCCCGGACCAAACACCGTCTCCGCCAGGCGGCCCTCCCGCAGGGCGCGCATGCCGATGCCTTCATCCGTCGCGAAGCCCGCTCTGGCAATCTCCAGGTTCAACGCGGCACGCTCCACCAGGAAGTCGAGGTCATGGGAGGGCATGTTCAGGATCACAGAGAGGGCCTCTGCCAGGGTCCCGAGGGACGTCGGGGAGATGGCGCCGCACTCCTCGGGCAGGCAACCGGGGTCCAGTCGACACCCGTCTACTTCTTGACGCCCGTCTACTTCCAGGAGCCTGACCGAGGCGTGCCTTTCACGCGTCTCGGCGATTGCGACCCCCCGGTCCGTCACGACCCGGGCATGGATGTACACTCGGGGCACCGAGCCGCGAGTGGTCACCGTGACCGCACAGCGCTCGCGAAGGCGGCGGGCTTCTTTGACCGCGCCCTCTGACACGAGCGAGAACAATTCCAGCGCGGCCTCTGGTCGGTTCAAGACAACGCCCAGAAGCGCGGCGACCTCGATTCCCGTGTCGGTGGTGCCCGGTATCCCGACCGCCCATGCGTTCTTGAGCACGTTCGTGCTGAGGGAAACCCCGATCTCTCGAGGCTCGCCCCCGATGGCGTGATACGCAGTCGCAGTCGCCAGTGCTATCGCCGCCGGCTCTGTGCATCCCACGGCCGGGGTGAACTCGCTCGCGAGCAGCTTCACAATGCGCGCCCTCTCCGTAGCCATGACTGTCTCACCTGCTTCTCAATTCTCCCCCATCCTCAGGCTGTCTGCTGGAGATACAAGTAGAACCAGTCCAGGGGACATAACCAGGGGTAACCACGACGCCACTCCCGCCAGACTCAGCATAGCACGGGATCCCTAAACCTGGCAAGGGCCAGGCCGGTAGCGAAAGACGGCGTATCGTCTGAACTCAATTCGGGTCTCCGCAGGATCGAGCCGGGACCTGGCAGGAATCCGCTCCCCGGCGTCGAAGAGGGGAAACGAAACGCATATCTGCTTCTCCGAGTCCCCCGGCCTAAGGTTCCAACTATGGCGGGCGGACCGATAGGGTGTGTCGGGAAACGGACACGCCTCCCATCACGGAAAGGAGAGCAGGCAACACCGACTGGGTCGCGTTTGGGCCGGGTCCTGCCACCTTTCTGTGGCGCCCGGCCTTCGCTACTTCGAGACTTGGAGTTTCCGAGGGGGTGGCAGTTTGCGGCGACATGGTGCGATCCCTCCAGGGCCCCGGGGTGGTGGCCTCGGGCGTAAGCGAATCGCCGTCCTCGTCGTGGCGCTGACGGCATGCGTGCTCACCGCGGCTCTCGCGAGCCGTTGCGCCGGCCTGCCCGGCCTGCCACAAGGCGGTCTTACCTTTGCCGTAGTGGGTGACAGCCAGGGGAGGACTCCGGTCTGGGAGCGCGTAGTGGACGCCGTCAATGCCGCTCGCCCAAGCTTCGTCCTGCACTGCGGAGACATGGTGGCCTCAGGGACGCGCGAGCAGTACGAGGACTTCCTGAGGCAGGCGAAGAAGCTCCGTATGCCATGGCACGCCGTCCCGGGGAATCACGATGTCCGCGGGGACGGTGCGAGGTTGTTCACGGAGTTCACCGGCAAGGATCGGTATTACTCGTTCGTGGAGAAGGGTTACCGATTCATCGGGCTGGATAGCTCCGCGGCGGCGCTCGACGCGAAGCAAATGGCGTGGCTCGAACGGGAGCTCGCCCAGAGCGGTCCGAAGTTTGTGTTCATGCATGTCCCCCTCTTCGATCCCCGCCCGGGAGGAGACCACTCCTTCGTGGACGTCGAACAGGCGCGCCGCCTCCAGCAGCTCTTTCAGGAGCACGAGGTGCTGGCGGTCTTCAGCGGACACGTACATCTTTTCAGTTGCCGCGAACTGAACGGTGTCACTTACGTCACGACGGGCGGGGCAGGCGCGCCCCTCTATGCGCCGCGCCGGGAAGGCGGGTTCTACCACTACACGCTGATCCGGGTGAACGGCAACCGGGTGAAGGTCGAGGCGAAGCCGGTCGATGTGAAGATCGAAGAGCCTCGCGTCAAGGTGATCGGGCCGAAGGGTGAGGAGGAGTTCACCCTCGGGGAGCTGGTTCTTCTGCCGTCGGTCGAGGCTGCGACCGCGTTCGAGAACCAGTTCGGAAACGTGCGAGGCAACGGCAAGTACGTGGGGGTCCTCGTGGCAACGCTCCTCGAGCACGTTGGGGGCATTCGCCCTGGACAGACCCTCACCGTCCACTGCAGCGACGGCTACTCCCAGGACTTCGGATACGAGAACGTGCACGTCCCGGGCGACTGGGCCAAACTGCAGGGCCCCATGATCCTCGCCTACGAGAAGGACGGGAAGACGCTGCCCGAGTGGGACGAGGGGCCGCGCCTGATCTTCGCGCCGCCGGACGGGGTGTATAGCAACGATGACTGCCGGCTCACGTCCCTCCCCGGGCAGGGATGGAACGTATACAAGTCGGCAGGCGGGCGCTGGGCGCGCAACGTGTCGGTGATCGAGGTCAGGTGAGGCCGCTTGCCGGCGGTGCGCTTCGGCAACCCGTGGGAAGGCGCAAGGTATACGCAAATGGCCGTGTGCGTGCCTTAGCGCGTCCGAGCGTGTCCGAGCACGTTTGAGCGTGTCTGGCCGTGTTTGAGCCTGTCTGAGCGTGTTCAAGCGCGCCCGAGCGTATCCGGGGGTGCCCCAGCGTGCCTCAAGCCACCCATGCGCGTGTGTGCGCGGGCGTGCAGGCACGCGGGCGGACGTGTTCGCCCGTACGCGCGTCCGTGCGCGCGCGTGCGCTCGGGCGCCTACGTGTGCGTGCGTGCCCGCACGTGCGGGCGCGTGCCCCCGCCTGCGCGCGCGGGGCGCCCACGTTCCGGCACGCCGCCGGTCAGTTGCCGCCGAGGCGTCGCCACCGGGTCCTCGCGCTGGCTTTCGACGCTGGTTTTCGTTGATGACCTCGGGTTCGAGACCCACAGGTTCGCAGGCGCATCTGAGTAAGAGTGATAGCAAGTCAGAGGAGGATGTGCAATGAGAGCAAACCGAGCAAACTGTGTTGTGTTCGCGCTCCTGGCCTCGGCCCTCGTGACCCTGGTCGCGGCCGTCGCCGTGCCCTTATCATGCGTTACCTCGGCCGCCGAGGACGCTTGGAAAGTCGAGGTCGAGGGCGGCGGCAAAACCATCGTGCTCACGCGGGCTGACCTAGAGAGAATGCAGACGGTAGTAGCCGAGGCGGGCTTCAAGAAGACCACCGGCAAGATCGAAGGACCGCTTAAGTTCAAGGGTGTGTATATGGATGACCTCCTCGCAAAGGTCGGAGGGATCGGCCCGGCCCAGGCGATCCGCGTCACCGCGCGGGACGGCTACGCGATGACCTACACGTACGCCCAGCTCGGCGGCAATGTCCTCACTTACGGTAAAAGCGGCGACGTCCTGCGCACGGGCGGCGTGACCATGATTCTTGCGTACGAGTCTGAAGACGACGCCGGGGCCGCCGACAAGCTGCCGCGCATCGTGTATGTCGCCAAGGACAGAGCCGCGGGTCCTCCCATCACCGACGGACATTTCTGGACGAAGGCGGTGGCGAAAATCGAGGTCGTCTCCGGCGTCGAGGACTGGGTGATCAAGCTCGGCGGCGTGGAGCAGGCGGTGCTGGACAGGTCCACATTCGAGAGCACTGTGAACTGCCCCAAGACGCCTCATTCCGGCGTCGTGTGGGAGACCACGGACAAGCAAGGCAACAAGGAGGTCTATGAGGGTCTCCCCCTCTGGGTCGTCATCTCCATGATGGACGGAGGGGACGCACCCGGAGGACACTATCGGTTCAACGACGACCTTGCCCGGCAGGGTTACAAGGTGCGGGTGGTCTCGAAGGACGGCTACGGCGTGGAGCTCGAGGCCGCGCTTGTAGCGCGGAACAACAACATCATCCTGGCTTACAAGAAGGACGGCGGGCTTCTCCCGGAAGAAAGCGCACCGCTCATGCTTGCCGGCAAGGACCTGCCGTCCAGGAAGTACATGGTCAAGCAGATCGCCGAGTTGCATCTCGTTGACCTGCCGGCCGGCAGATAAGCCTATACCAGATGAGCAGAGTAACAGGTCGAAGGACGGGTTGAGGAATCGAGGAGCCTTGGCCGGCAGAGTGCGCGGTTGCACTGGTGACGCATGGGACCTTCCGCAGCATCGTCCCGGAGTGGTAGCGTGCCCGAGGACGTCGCCGCGCCGCGTCCGCCGAGCCGAGCCAAGGCCCTCATCCAGGAAACATCCACGAAGGGAGGGGCCGGCTGGGATGGCTTCTGGGGCAACTGTGAAAGGGCGAAGGTACTATTTCCGCACTCGCGACCTCGTTCTCATCTCCGCAGTCAGCTCTGCAGGAGGTGTCCTCAGCACTTACGTTGGATACCTCGGAAACCTCCTCAACAAGGCCTTCGGCGTGCCATTCGGCGCCGGGCAATGGATGGCTGGCCTGCACGTGTTCTGGTTCGTGCTTGTCCGCGTCGCCGTGGGACGCACAGGGGCCGGCACCCTGGCCGGCGTCCTCAAAGGCACGGTTGAGATGTTCACAGGGAGCACGCACGGGCTGCCTATCGTGCTGATCTCGACCATCGAGGGCCTGCTGGTGGACCTCGCGCTGCTCCCCTTCACCAGGCCGCCGCTCGCGGCGCTCTGCATCGCCGGGGGCATCGCCGCGGCGTCAAACGTCGTCGTGTTCCAGGCGCTCTACTTCTCCGGCGTATCCTGGGGCTACCTCGCCCTGATGATCCTGTTCGCGTTCGGGTCGGGAATCGTGTTCGGCGGTTACTTCGCCGACGGTGTGCTGGGTATCGTCGAGGGAGCGCGCATCCTGCGGCTGAAGCCGGGCGCGCCCCCTTCGTGGGCCGCGCATCTCGGAGTCTCCGGGCGCCCCGGGCGCGCCGAGCATACCGGCCACGTCGGGCGCGCCAGACGATCCAGCAAGATCCACCTTGCCGTGACGCTCCTTATGGGCGTCGCCCTGGCAGGGGGAGCGGTTTACTACTACACAGAAGTCTTCGAGCCTTTCTGGAAGGGTCCAACCTGCACCGTCGAGGGCAAGGTGGCCAACCCTTACGTATACCGCCCCGTGGACTTCGGGGATGAGGTAGTCACCGTAACAGCTGAACTGAAGGGGCAGGTCACCTATAGGCCGCCCGCTGACTACACCGGCGTTCCGCTTGCCCGAATCCTCGAGCGCGCCCATCCCGACGCGTCTGCCACTCGGGTGCGCGTGCTGGCGTCGGACGGGTATGAGGCCGAGTTCGACCTCGGTGACATCATGGAAGACCGCACCCTGATCCTGATCCGCGAAGGAGAAAACCTGCGCCTTATAGCGGCAGGCTACGAAGGAGGATACTGGGTGCGGATGGTGACCCGGGTTGTGGTACAATGAGACACCCCGAGGAAGTGGTCAGGGTCTGGAACCTGACGGTGCGTTATCCTGGAAACCCCGCACCCGCCCTGAGCAACGTCCACCTCAGGCTCGAGGCCGGTGAATGCGTGATCGTGAGCGGCCCGAGCGGGTGCGGCAAGTCGACGCTCGCGCTCTGTCTCACAGGCTTCATACCCCACGCGATTGATGCGGCCATGACCGGCAGCGTGCGCGTGGGTGGCCTCGACCCAGGGCAGGTCGGTGTCTACGACCTCGCCGAGTTCGTCGGCCTGGTGCAACAGGACCCCGAGGCGCAGTTCTGTACCATGCGGGTAGAGGACGAGATCGCCTTCGGCCCGGAGAACCTCTTATGCCCCGCGGAGGAGATAGCCCGCCGCGTCGACTGGGCGCTTGATGCCGTCAGCGCATCTCACCTTCGCAGGCGCAGGCTTGCGGAGCTATCGGGCGGCGAAAAGCAGCGGGTCGCTCTCGCGGCCGTCCTCGCTATGCGTCCCAGCGTGCTCATTCTGGACGAGCCCACCGCCCATCTGGACCCGCGAGGCACCGGCGCGCTGGTGCGCCTCCTTGCAGACATGCAGTCGCAACTCGGCCTGGCGATCATGATCCTCGAGCACAGGCCGGAGCGGTTCTTCGACATTGCCCATCGCGTCGTGCAGCTATCAGACGGGACCGTAGTCTTCGATGGCCCGCCACGGGAGGCGCCTGGCCGCGTGGACGGCGCGGACGCCCTAACACCGAGAGCATGGGTGGGGCCCAGGCCTGGAACAGAAACCACTACCGGAATCGAGCCAGGGCATGGCTCCAGTCCGCGCCCTGGACCCCCAGATCGCGGATCCCCAAACCCAGGATCCCTCAGGCCCCTGCCAGGACTGAGTAGATCGCCACAAGTTCGCGCTCCTTTTCAGCGGGTGAGTGCTGTCCAGGGTTGCCGGTGTTGCCCTCCGGGGACGGCGCGCTTGCGGCGCGCCTCGTTCGAATTTGGCGCGCGGGCTAGCCAAATTCTCGACGCCCCGTCGTGCAAGCACCGGCAACCCCAACACCGTCAGGGAAGATGGCGTAAACTTGTGGCGCCATACTTGGGATTCCGTGCTGGATCGCGTCCCCGTCCCGATTGGCGTCCCGGAGGTCCCGAATTTCGCCCTGGCGCGGATCACAACTTCGCCCGCCCACCCGGGCACGACCTCCCACCGTCTGCACTCTCGGACGACCCTAGATCGAGCTCCCACTCGGGCTCAGGCCCCGGTGCGGGACGCAGCGCCCGCCCTTTTGCCAAGCTCGCTCGCGGCAGCGGAAAAGGCTGTGCACGCGATTATACACTTGACAACCCTCTGCTGCGGGTATGTAACCTCACCCAGAGGTATGGGGATAGAGCTGTCCTCCAGGAGGTAAGTCTCGTGGTCGGCCGCGGCGAGATCGTCGGGATCATGGGCGACA
Source organism: Bacillota bacterium (assembly GCA_030024085.1). Taxonomy (GTDB): domain Bacteria; phylum Bacillota; class SHA-98; order UBA4971; family UBA4971; genus UBA6256. Next base: position 8,724 of record JASEJE010000035.1, read on the forward strand.
ACGGTAGCGGCAAGACGACCCTGCTGCTAAGCATAATGGGCGTCCTGCGGCCTGCTTCTGGGAGGATCATCCTCGACGGGGATGACATCACGAACGTCCCGGTCTCGGCGCGTGCGAGGCGAATCGGGATGATATTCCAGAACCCTAACCACCAGCTTTTCACCGATCATGTCTGGCGCGAGGTGGTAGTGGGACCGCTCAGCCGGGGGGTACCGGAGGCGGTGTGCCGCCCTGCAGCCGAGGCGCTCCTCGACCGATTCGACCTCGCCGCGTTCCGCGATAGCCACCCGCTGACCCTGAGCTACGGCCAGAAACGCAGGCTGAACCTGGCGGCCGTCATGGTGAGCGACCCGAGCGTGCTGCTGCTCGATGAGCCGTTCGTGGGCCAGGACACCGCGCGAGCGCAGGAGTTAGCGCGTCTCCTCGGTGAGCTCGCATCTGCCGGCAAAGGCATCCTTCTGGTAGGGCACGAGCCGGACCTTATGTCCAGGTGCTGCGACCGCTTGCTTTTCCTGGATGGGGGGCGCGTCATAGTCGATGCGCCAGTCCGCGAGGCACTGGCCGATTTCGAGAGGATGGACCTGCATGATTACCTGCCCGAAGCCTGGACTTAACCCGCTTTCCAAACTCGTGCTGCTCGTCTCGTTCTGTGTGCTCGCGCTTCGCGCGGAAAGCCCGGGCCAAGCAGCCGCCCTTTGCGCTGCTGTCCTCCTCGGCCACGCCGTGACTGGCCTGCCACCCGCGATCCTGTGGCGCAGGTTGCGCGGGATAGCTGTTTTCGCGCTGGTCCTCTTCCTCAGTCAGCTCTTCTTGACCGGTGTGGGCGCACCGTGGGGGGTTCGTGCCGCGAGCGGCGTGCGAATGGCCACGCGTTTCCTCAACATCATTCTTGGCAGCCACCTCTTCGTCAGCACGACCCCAGCGGAGGACCTCGCCTACGCCCTCATGCACCTGGGGCTCCCTTACCGGTATGGGTTCACCCTGCTCGTCGCCATGCGCTTCGTCCCGTACTTCCGGCTTCAATCGAACACGGTGCTGCAGGCCCAAATGGTGCGGGGCATCGGTGTGGACCGCCCGTCCCTCAAGGGCGTCTGGTGCGTGGCCAGGTATACCCTGGTTCCACTCGTCGTGACGGCGCTCGGCAGGGTGGAGAGCCTGGCCATCTCCATGGAGGGTCGGTGTTTCGGCCTGCACCCGCGACGGACCTTCCTGCGCACCGTCCCGTTCCGCCCGGCCGATGCGGTCATCATGGCGGCGGTCATCGCAGTTGCCGCCGCTGCGGCCGCAATGTTCTGAACAAGCGCCTGCCCCTTCAGAACGCCTCAGAGCGCCCCCGGCAGGACAGTGGTTCCAACCTGCATCGGATGTTACATGGTAGAGTCTGATCCCCGGTCATGAAGGAGGAGACGGAAAGACGGATGTCGAATCCGTGAAACGAGCCGATTCTGTGCCACAGAGGGAGGTACCTGTCGTGGGGGCACCGGGAAGTGGCGAGGTACGCTGCGGTAGCGCCGAGGGTGAGGTCCACGTCGAGGCCGAGATCACAGGGCCCACACTTCTATGCGACCCTCGCGGCCGCCTCCGCCGCGAAAGCGTGGGATGGTCGCGGCACCCTCTTCACACGTGCAACATCAAGGGACGCTGGCCCAGGAAGAAGAGGTGGAACTACTGGTGCATCGTCGACGATAAACGTCTTTTCTCGGTCACGCTTTCCAGTGTGGACTACGTAGGACTTGCCTTTGCGTACTTCCTCGAGTATGAAACCAGGAGATTCATCGAGCAGACCGTCATGGTTCCCTTCGGCTGGGGGGTTGTTCTGCCTGACACCGTAAACGGCGACGCGCGCCTGAAGCACAGATCCATGAACGTGTCATTCGAGCAGCAACACGGCGGCACCCACATCCGTGTTGACAGCCCCAACTTCGGCGGCGTCCGTCTTTCTGCCGATCTCCTCGTTGAGCGCCCGGAGGGACATGAGACCCTAAACGTTGTGATCCCCTGGACTGACAGCCGGTTTCAATTCACGTCGAAACAGAACTGCCTGCCCACGACAGGGACCGTCACCCTCGGGGGCGCCACATTCGCGTTTGAACGGGGGAAGGCTCTTGCGTGTCTCGATTACGGTCGCGGCGTCTGGCCGTACGCAAGCACCTGGAACTGGGCGTCATGCTCGGGCGCACAGGATGGCTGGACTATCGGGTTCAACCTTGGAGGTGGCTGGACTGACGGGACGGGCATGACCGAAAACGCCGTGCTGGTGGGTGGGCGCATCAGCAAGATCCACGAGGACGTGTCATTCGTCTACGACCGCGCCGATATCATGAAGCCCTGGGGTATCCGAACAAAGGTTTCCCGACGCATCGATCTCACTTTTCGTCCGTTCTTCAAGAGGGTGGCACGGACGAACATGGTCGTGGTGCGATCCGAGATGCACCAGCTCATCGGCTGTTTCTCAGGAACAGTAATCACTGACGACGGGGAGGTGGTTTCAATCAAGGACCTGGTTGGGTGGTCGGAGGAGCATGTGGCCAGGTGGTGAGCTCAAGTACTGTATGTTGAGCTCGCCCCCCTGACTTTCGTGGGGTAGCGCTAACCCTCGGCTGCTCTACCTTCCTCGCAGTTTACAACCGTCTGCCCCTGTCGATGCTCCGGCGCCCTCCCAAAACCGTATCCGGACAGACTGGTTGAAAGAGCCCCCCAACTCTACTCAACGTCGTTGCCGGGTCACAGCAGGCAGCATCTCGAAACCCATCTGCCCGAAATGCGAATCAAATGTGAACGCCTTGTTGCACCCGATCCTCGACATGATAACGAAGCTCAGACAGTCAACGAAGCTGAAATCCTTGTCATGGTACTTCTGCGCGAGCTGCCAGGCGGCTTCTTCGTCGGCCGGGTCCGCGCGGATGTACCGTAGGACCTTGCTCTCTCGAATGTAGGTGCCTACTGCTATTGCGTCGGCATGGGTCTTGCAGAAGTAGGAGTACACCTCGGAGAAAACGAAGTTCGTGGTTACCAACTGAACCTTGAGGTCCCGTATGCGCTCCGGAGTGAAGAAGCTCTTCGCTGCCTCGTGATGTCTATCGCTCGCGTCATGTAGTGCGATGAATGCGGAGGTGTCGATAAACAGCCACTCAGCGGGGCGTATCATCCCGCGCAACCTCCGTTTTCCACAGGCGTCCCTGGGCGGCCAGATCGAGTAGACCTCGGGCGGTAGATATAGCGGTCGTGGTCGGTAGACCCGTCTTTGCGCCCTGTCGTCACAGCAGTTGCGGCAATACGGAACAACGGGTCGTTCTCCACGACCAGTTCCGCACCTCCCATTTCCTTGTCAATGAGGGCCCGGACTACTTCGGCGATGCTCGTGTTGTACTTTGCCGCACTTTCTTTGAGAAAGAGGTACCGGGCCTCATCCAGGTAGAGCTGCGTCCTGTACTTATCCTTTCTTCCCATACCATCTGCCCCTACTACAGCATACTGTATTACAGCACATGCGTCAATCACTCATTTTCACTAAGTGAGGGTGCAGCGACGCTCCCAACTTTTGGGAGGGGTTGCCGGTGACTCAAAGAGAGAGAAGGGGGCGAGAACTAACGTACCCTCACTTAGCTATGCCCGAGGATACTCGCTTCCGGGTCAGGGCCCCACCGCCCCGAACACCGGCATCCACGTACGACACATATGGTCCGCACAGCCGAGAGTGGCACGAGCTTACGGAAGAGACGGTCGGCCTTCTCGGGTTCACAGCAATACGCTGGAGCGAAATGCTGACACATGACTGCCCCACACAGCCAATTGCTAGCCTCGCAGTAAAGCCACTGCCTTCATAAGTCCGGCCCACGGGGAACCTGCCAACTCGTTGGTGCTACAGCCATTCAAGCGCCCGGTCCACAATCGTGGCGAGGGCGCCGCGGTGCAGAGAAACGGCCCCTTCCGGGCACATCTCGTGGCAGCAGAAACAGCGTATGCAGCGGCGATGGTCTATCTCTGCTCTCTCCGAGGCCACCACGATGGCCCCGGGCGGGCACGACTGCGCACAGACTCCACATCCGATGCACTTCGCAGCATCCACCCGGGGGCTTGCGGTGACGTGCTTTCGGATGGCCCTGACGAACGTGAATATGCCCGAGGTCGCGCGCGTGGCCGGCGGGAGGGCGAAGTCGGCCACCGGGAAGTCTTCTGGCCGTGCTCCCACCACCTCAATCTCCTCCGGGCGTGTGCTCCCCACGCCGAGGTCCCTTGCGGCCCGGACGTAGGGCACGCGCATGGGATCCGCTCCGGCGAGGCGAAGGGCGACCGTATCGAGGGCAATCGGGTCCTCCGACGCCAGTATGGCTCCGACGTGCCTCGTCCGCCCATGCGACGGCCCGTCACCGTCCATGGCCACTACTGCGTCCAGCAGCGAAAGACGCGGCTTTACGAGACTGAGGAGGTCCAACAACATCAGGGAAAAGGCATGTGGATCGTTGTACCTCAGATGCATACGCAGTTTCTCCGCCCCTGCAATGCAGCCGAACAGGTTCTTGACCGCGCCGGTAAACGTCATGAACCCGTGGGTTTTCATCTTGGCGACGTTGATGATCCCCGAGGCGTCCACGACGGGCCGCGCCAGGACGAACTCCTTGCAGACCCGGCCGGTGGGGTGTTTGCGCGCGCTTCCGTCCTCAAAGGAGACAAGGCGCACGCCCGCCTCGTCGCAGACCGCAGCTATCCCGCACTTCGCCGCGACACCGAACACACTCCCGTGGCCCGGGCTGTCGCCCACCGCAATCTCGGCCCCCGCCCCCCTGAGAAGGTTGAGGACGGCGCCTACAACCACCGGATGGGTCGTCACCGCCCTGTCAGGCGAGTAGGGTGAAAGCATATTGGGCTTCACCAGCACAAACCCTTCACGGGGCAAAAAGCCCTCAACGCCACCGAGGAGGCCGACGGCGGTGTCAACCGCATGGGCGACCTCCTCCTGCAAATAGGAGCTGCATGCGATGAGCGCTACTTTGGTCTTCAGTGTGATCTCTCCCGTGTGCCTCCCCGGTCTCAACCAGGGGTTCTCATTCAAGGCTTGTGGCTATCCCGACACGAGCAGTAGACATTCAGGCGCCCTTGAGAGTGCAAGGCCCCGTCAACCGCGGGCTCAACTGCCCGACTGGAACAGGTAATTCCGGAGCGACATGCCGCTGGCTCGCCTCATCCCGAAGCGCTCGTAAAAGGGTTGCAGGTCCGGGTCGCAAAGCAAGTCGACCGCATAGAGACCGGCGAGCTTCTCCAGCATCCGGCGGACCAGCTCGCGTCCGATGCCGCGTCCACGATAGGCGGGCAGTACTTCGAGGAACGAGATGTAGGCGCTCAGGACGCCGTCCGTGATCGCAGTGATGAACCCGACCACCTTGCCGCTCTCCTCGTCAATAGCTAACACGACCTTGTCGCTGTTCGCAAGCAGCTTGAGGTGGGTCTCGGGAGAAGGCGGGTTCGGCCAGCCCTCGAAGAAGCCCTGAAGCTGCTCGGCGGTGATGCCCGCCGTCGAGTCCCTGTAAAGGATCATTATGCCTGGGGTCGGCTGTTTCTGCCCGGTGGCGGGATTGGGGTAGATGTCGTGGCGTGCGCCATGGCAGTACAAGATGCACCCCTTCTCCACTAAGTATGAGGTCATTAGTTTTCTCCGTTTTCCGAGGTCTTGGGTTGCGGGTGACTGCACGAGGGGTGTCAAAATCCGGCTGCCTAGCCAGACGGGCCGGATTTTGGCGAAGCGCGCCCCGCTTGGGGCGCCGTCCCCGAGTGCAACACCGGCAACCCTGCACGGCACGTGTGCTCTCTGAAACCGGCGATTACTTGCGGCGATCTGCTTAGCTGTCTCGTTAGTTCGTCGCGCTTCATACGGATATCTCTTTCGTGTGATAGTCCAGGGGCACCTCATCCAGGACCATCAGCCTGTAAGCATCCTTCAGGTTCTCTTCCAACTCCTCCAGCGTCTCCCCCTGGGTCATGATCTCCGGGTACTCCAGGAGTTTGCCGAGCCAGAATCGGTCACCTTTCCAATACACCATGGTCAGCCGCTTTCTCATTCTGTCTCCATCCTTCCGCACACACCAGCAAGGCGGCAAGCCTCTGTCCTTGTAATCCTATCCGATTCCATTCTTCTCTGACCCGGAAATGATGTCCACTGGGACTAAGAAGCACGCAGCGGTCTTGGCGCTATGCTTTCTTACACAGCACGATCTTGGACTGGGTCGGATCGGGGCCCCAGAAGTCCAGCACCACCCAGCTGTCCTTTAGCGAATCCGTTATCTCTTCTTTCCTGTATCTCCGGAAGAGCATGCCGTTCCACTTTCCGCCCACGTACCTGAACGTGCCGTCGCCAAGCACCTCGAAGGGGCAATCAAAGTAGCGAGGGTCTTCCTCAGGGTCGAAGGAACAGAGCAGGACGGCACCTTCCCTGGCAACTCTGCTGAACTCCCTCACAACACTGCGCATCTCGTGGAGGGTCATGTGGTCCAGCACGCTCCACGCAAGGATCGCGTCAAACGTGCCGTTGTTTGCATCGATCTTGCCCTGGGTGTATGCGCATACCTCAACGCGCAGCCCTTCTGCCTTCGCTCTGGTTTCGCAGATTGTCAACGCCTTTCGGGATAGATCGCTGACGGTAACCTCGTGGCCTAGCCTGGCCAGATACAGGGCATTACGGCCGGCGCCGCATCCGAAATCCAGGATGTTCGCCTTCTCCGGCAGAAGAGAAAGAAAAGCAGCCAACACCGCGCATTCGCCGTCGAAGACGGACCCCGACTTATGAGGAGGGCCTCTGTCGCCGAGCCATGACCTGTATTCGCCGGTCGCCGCAAGACCCCTTCTTGGACCTCCGGAGTCAGGTTGACTTTATCGACGCATCAGGATATGATGCATTTGGTGATGCATATGACAAAGACAAATGGTGGTTCATTGAAACCGATCACGGCACGTATCCCGGAGGAAGAATACGAACGCTTGAAGAAGTACGCTGCCACCCGGGATATCTCGTTAAACTCTGTGGTGGCAGAAGCCATCGCCCAGTATGAAGCGAGGGTCGAGCGTCGTGAAGCCATTAGCCGGATACGTGCCTTCCAGCGCCGGCTTCGCGACGCACGCAAACAGGGCAGCGACTCGGTGGAGTTGCTTCGCCAGATACGGGAGGCCCGTGCCAATCAGCAGCTCCTCGATGACGAGCCGTCCGCAGACCACGAGGAAGCCGGGAATCGCGGGCCGGGCGCGGGCAGCAGCGGCAGCAGTAGCAGCAGTACCAGCAGTAGCGGGAGCGGGAGCGGGAGCGGGAGCGAGAACGGAAGGTGGAAACCATGATGGTTTGCGTGGACGCGAGCCTGGTCTTGAAGTGGTTGACGTACGAGGCCGGGAGCGACGAGGCCATAGCGTGGCTCAGCGTACACGCCGACGATGAGCTCATCGCCCCGGCGCACCTCCCCATAGAGGTCGCCTCGGTTCTGCGCGAGAAGGCGCGGCGGGGCGAGATCACCCACGAAGACGGTATGGAAGCGCTCCGACTCCTGGACTCCCTCAATATCAGATTCACGTGGGACCATGAGCTTACGGAGAGAGCCTTCACGCTGGCCACCGAGCTTGACCAGGCCACAGTCTACGACACCGCGTACCTGGCGCTCGCGGCCAGAGAGCAATGTGAGCTGTGGACAGCTGATGGCCTCTTCGCCCGCGCCGCATCACCGCAGTACCCGTTTGTCAGGGGCCTGTAACTACCTACGCTGTCCGACGTAGACAAGGTGCGGCTCAGGGTGTGTCAGCCTTTCTGCTCGCCGCTGCTCGCCTTCTCGATTTTGGCCCACTCGTCTTTCAGGTCCACCGTGCGGTTGAATACCAGCCGTCTTCCTGCGCCCGCGCCGCCCGCGGCCTGCGACGAATCAGGGTCCACGCAGAAGTAACCGAGGCGCTCGAACTGGAATCGGTCGCCCGGCGCCGCGCCGGCCAGAGACGGTTCGACCCTGCACCCTGTAAGCACCTTCAGCGAGTCCGGGTTCACGCACGAAAGGAAGTCCTCCTCGGCGCCCGGGTCCTCCTTCGTAAAAAGACGGTCGTACAGGCGCACCTCGGCCTCCACGGCGTGCGCGGCCGACACCCAGTGCAGGGTGGCCTTGACTCGCCGCCCATCCGGGGCCGAGCCTCCTAGCGTGTCCGGGTCGTAGGTGCAGCGTAGCTCGGTCACCTCGCCCGTCTTCTCATCCCTGACCACGCCGGTGCACTTGATGAAGTAGGCATACCGCAGCCTCACCTCACGCCCGGGAGCGAGGCGGTAGAACTTCGGCGGCGGGTCTTCCCTGAAGTCGTCCCGCTCGATGTAAAGCACGCGCGAGAACGGCACCTTTCGCGTCCCCATGGACGGGTCCTCGGGGTTGTTCACGGCCTCCAACCACTCCACCTTGTCCTCGGGGTAATTGTCGATGACCACGCGGAGCGGGCGGAGGACGGCCATGACGCGCTGCGCCCGCCGGTTCAGGTCCTCGCGGACGCAGTGCTCGAGCAGGGCGATGTCCACGACGCTGTTGGCCTTGGCCACGCCGATGCGCTCGCAGAAGGTGCGTATGGACTCCGGCGTGTAGCCGCGCCGCCGCAGGCCCGAGATGGTGGGCATCCTGGGGTCGTCCCAGCCGGAGACGATGCCGCGCTTCACAAGCTCCAGGAGTTTGCGCTTGCTCATCACGGTGTAGCTCAAGTTCAGGCGCGCAAACTCGATCTGACGGGGCCGGCTCGGGATGTTGACGTTCTCGATGAGCCAGTCGTACAGGGGTCGATGGTCCTCGAACTCCAGCGTGCAGATGGAGTGGGTGATCCCCTCGAGCGCGTCCGAGAGCGGGTGTGCGAAGTCGTACATCGGGTAGATGCACCACCTGTCGCCTGTCCGGTGGTGCGTCGCCCGCAGGATACGGTAGAGCACCGGGTCGCGCATGTTGAGATTCGGGGACGCCGTGTCTATCTTCGCCCTCAGCACGCGCGAGCCGTCAGGGAACTCCCCTGCCCGCATGCGCCGAAAGAGGTCGAGGTTCTCCTCGACCGAGCGGTTGCGGTAGGGACTCTCCTTGCCTGGCTCGGTCAAGGTGCCCCGATACTCCCGGATTTCGTCGGGGCTCAGGTCGCACACGTATGCCCTACCGGCCTTGATGAGCTCGACCGCGTACTCGAAAAGCTGCTCGAAGTAGTCGGACGCGTAGAACAACCGGTCGTCCCAGTCGAAGCCGAGCCAGCGGACGTCCTCCTGGATGGACTCGACGTACTCGACGTCCTCCTTGCTCGGGTTAGTGTCGTCGAAGCGCAGGTTGCACAGGCCCCCGTACTTGGCGGCGATGCCGAAGTTCAGGCATATGGACTTCGCATGGCCTATGTGCAGGTAGCCGTTGGGCTCCGGCGGAAAGCGCGTGTGCACCCGGCCGTCATTCTTGCCCTGCTTCAAGTCTTCTTCGATGATGTCCTCTATGAAGTTGGAAGGGGTCGCAGCAGTTGTCGTCACGGTCCTGACCTCCCTGAAGACTTCAACGTAACCACACACCTAAATCCTACCACAGCACCGCCTTCCGGTCCAGGTCCCTGTCGCTGACGGGCCTCTGTTGCTGCTGTCTCGGCCCCGGCGGCCTCGTCAGCCCCATGAGGAAAGGTCGTTTTCCGGTCAGAGATATCCTGCCATACTGTGTATGTCTATATGGCTGTCGGGCGGCCGGATGTGGCGTCATGAATCGCTGCCGCGTACGGACGAAGCGCTTTGGGGGTGGACGTCAAGGGCGAACTCCTGATAGTCACCGTGCCCGCAGTAACCATGACACAGCTTGCCCAGATGATCTCCCTGCTTTACACCCCACCCCCATCAGCGTATACTTTTTTATGGAGTCCCAACCGGTTCCCAACTGCTCCTCTATATGGCCATGTATGCCGATGTCTCCAGTCGCGACGTTCCAGGGAGGTGTGTTTGGGCTTGGCACGCGTCAAAATCATAACCGACTCCACCGCAGACCTCAGCCCAGAGTTGGTCCGGAAGCATGGCGTCACCGTGGTTCCATACGTCGTCAACTTCGGGTCCGACAGCTTCCAGGACGGAGTGGACATCTCCACAGCACGGCTCTTCGAGATGGTCGCTGAGCGCGGAATGCTTCCCAAGACCTCGGCGCCCAACCTCGGGCAGTTTCACCGCGTTTTCGAGGAGGCCCTGAAGGACGCGGGCGAGGTCGTGTACATCGGCATCTCGAGCAAGTTCTCGTCCGGGACACCCACCGCGAAGCTTGCTGCGGCGGACTTCCCTGAGGGCAGGGTGACCGTCATCGACTCGGCGAACCTTTCCACCGGCATCGGCCTCCAGGTGCTCCTCGCGTGCGATCTGGCCGCCGCTGGCAAGCCTGCGTATGCCATCGCATCTGCTATCGGCGGCATCATCCCCTGCGTAAAGACATCCTTCATTATCGATACCCTCGACTACCTCAGGATGGGCGGGCGATGCTCGGGAGTGCAGGCCCTCGTCGGGACCCTGCTCCAGATAAGGCCCGTCATCTCAGTGGTTGACGGGGGCATGGTCGTGTCTGGAAAGGTGAGGGGTTCCAGAAGGAAGGCCCTCGACAAGCTGCTGGACGATTTCGAGGCAGAGTCGGCACGCGTGGTTCCAGACCGCGTCTTCGTAACCCACACCGGTTGCCATGAGGACGCGCTTTACCTCATGGACCGAATCCGCAAGGCTGCCCCGGCCGTAAAGGAAGTCCTCGAAACCACCGCCGGAGCTGTCATCGCCAGCCACTGCGGCCCGAATACCATCGGGATCCTCTACGCTGTGCAGTAATGTTCGATGCAAGACGGCGACACAGCAAGACGGCGATGCGGCAGGGCCGTCGCCTCTACCGGCCTTGCAGGAGATAGCCCCGGTCGCCGAGAATACAGGACTCAAGACATGGGGACGCACGCGGAAATGGAGGGACGTGCCGTGAACGTGCTCCTGGTCTCGGCGGGTGAAAGGCTGTACGGGCTTCCCCTCGACAACGTGGTGGAGGTTGTGCGGGCACTGCGCTCCGATGTGAAAACCGTGAAGGGCAGGCCTACCATGACCGTGCGGGAAAGGGTCGTGCCTCTTCTCTGGCTCGCTGACCTGTTCGCGTCGCCCGGCACGCGGCGCGGTAGCGGCTTCCATGACCTCTCCCTCGACGAAGCCATTGCGAGAGCCGGGCCTTTGCTGGAGGGGGCCGCCCGAGACTCACGCGTGGTATCCATGGACCCACGCGCTGCTCTGACAGCCCTCGATGAACTGCTCGCAGCCCATCGTTTCCTGGAAGTTGCGTTCATAGTCAGGGGCGACGGTCGGATAATCGCCGGGCCGGTCGCCCGGAAGGGAATCGAGCTTGCGACCGGGCTGGATGCGACAGGCCAGGACTGGTCCGCGCGGGCGTGGTTCCGCAACGCCATGCAAGGAGCGACATACGTTTCCGAGAAGTACGTGTCCGCGGCCACCGGCTCGGTGTGCGTCACAGTGTCCACTCCGGTAAAGGACGCGTCCGGCGCGGCACTCGGCGTGATCGGGGCAGACGTCTCGACAGCCGTGATGAAGGACCGGCTCTACGTGGTGATCGCAAACGACGGAACACGCCAGGTGGGCGTAGTGGTGGACGAGATCGTGGGCAAGCGCGACGTAGGTGTGGAGCCCCTATCGTACGCATTTGCCGGCCCGAACCTCCTTGGCACGGCGGTGCTGGATGACGGGTCTATCGCCATGGTCGCCGACATGGAAGGGATCACTAAGGCCGCATCGTGACGGCCGCAGCTACGTCGGCCATGGGCGCTATGTGAGTTCCGGGAGCAGCGGGAGCCACGGGAGCTACGCACGCCACGGGCATCACGGGCGCTGCGGGCGCTACCGGTGAACAGTCCTGGTCCTGCTTGCTTCGCGCCCCCCTTCCCCGCTCCCGCTCCCGCTCACGCTCCTGTTCCTGTTCGCGTTCGCGACCGCGTTCCCGTTCCCGTCCTCCGCCCTCTCGTGCGGCCGGCGGAGCGATTGGCGGAGCACTCGGCGGACCGCGCCGTGTCGTCCGCGGCCCTCGCGGGGCTCGTGGCCTTCGCGCGGGTAGACCGAGTACTTCCAGTACCACGGGCTATCGGGGTCCTTGAGCTGGCGTTTCGACCGGGGGAGGTTGTATAGCTCGTACTCGGCCACGAGCCACCAGCGGAAGTCTGGAATCCTCCGCCCCGGGTTTGGAGGCCGAAATTCGCGACAGAGCTGAAATGCTCCCCTGTCCGTGATGACGAGGTAATACTTGTGAGGGCGGTCCCAGTATTGTTTTAGTATGTGGAGTATCTTATAGCATTCGTCGCCCCACCAGAAACAGACGGGCTCGGGGGTCGGGGGGTACCTGAACCCCGCAAGGACGGGCGTGTTTATGACCCTTACAACCCTCCGGAAGCCCTTGGCGTGTATCTGGATGCGGGGCTTCTTCTTCCGGGTCTTCCCCATACAACAGCCCTCCTCCGGAAAGGATACGAGGGGATGCAGAGGGACTCAAAAGATCGTCCGTGTTCACGCGGGTCTCGTCCGTATTTTATCGCAATTGCACGACGTATGGAAAGGGCGAGTTCCATGACTGAGAAACAGAGGGATTATGTGGCAGCATTCAGGGGCAAGAACGCAGCCGTGCTGGGCATCGGCGCCAGCAACGCCCCAGTGATAAAGTTCCTCGTCGAAGCAGGGGCGAAGGTGACTGCATGCGACATGAAGACCCGCGAGGAGCTCGGAGACGCGTACGAAGCGGTGGCGGGTCTACCTGTTGAGCTCAGGCTCGGCCCTGGCTATCTCGACGGACTCGAGGGTTTCGACATGGTGTTTCCGACCCCGGGGATGCCCCTCGATATTCCGGAGCTTGTAAGGGCGAGAGAGCATGAGACCTGGCAGTCGAACGAGGTAGGCCTCTTCCTGGACCTCTGCGAAGCGCCGGTGGTAGGCATCACGGGGAGTGACGGCAAGACCACCACGACGACCCTCGTAAGCGAGGTCCTGAAGGCGGCCGGCAAGAAGGTCTTCACCGGCGGAAACATCGGGAACCCGCTGCTATCCGAGGTCGTCGACATCACCCCCGACTCCATCGTGGTGCTCGAGCTATCCAGCTTTCAGTTGCAGCCTCTATCGAAGAGCCCCCACATCGGCGTGGTCCTCAATCTCTCCGCAAACCACCTGGACCATCACAGGTCCATGGAGGAGTATACCGAGGCCAAGAAGAATATCTTCAGGCACCAGGGGCCCGACGACTTCGCGGTGCTGAACCTCGACAACTCTTACACGCGCGCCATGGGCGACGAGTGCCCTGGGCACCGGGTGTTCTTCTCGCGACAGCGCGAGGTGCCGGGCGGCGCTTACCTGCGTGACGACGATATCGTCGTCGCCGTACACGGCCGCGAGGAGGTCGCTGCAAACCGCAGCGACATTCGTATCCCGGGCGATCACAACGTGGAGAACGTGCTCGCGGTGGCAGCAGTCACGGCGCTTTGCGGCTGCGACTTCGAGGCCCTTCGGCAGGTGCTGCGCGAGTTCCGGGGAGTGCCGCACCGTATCGAGTTCGTCGCAGAAGTGGACGGCGTCAGGTTCTACGACGACTCGATCGCGACGACGCCGAGCCGCGCCGTGGCAGGCCTCCGCTCCTTCCGCGATCCCGTGGTGGTCATAGCGGGCGGCTCCGGCAAGAACGTGCCGTTCGACGAGTTCGCCGACGCTGCCGTGGAACGCGCGAAGGCCGTCGTGCTGGTAGGCGACACGGCCCCCCAGATCCGTGCGGCCATCGAGGAAGCGAAGGCCAGGCGCGAGAAGGGCGTGCGGACGGTCGAAGCCCGCACCTTTGAGGAGGCGGTTCGCCTCGCCGCAGCCGAGGCCGCGCCGGGCGATGTGGTGCTCCTGTCGCCGGCGTGCGCGAGCTTCGACATGTTCAGGAACTACAAAGAGCGCGGGGACAGGTTCAAGGAGATCGTGCGGGTCCTCGGGCAGGTTACGGACACTCCCGGGCGAAAGCCCTAAGTGTGAGTTCAGAAATCCATGCCGGTTTGGGAGAAGATTCCGGGTTGCCGGTGCTTGCTGAGTATGGCGCCATAAGTTTGCGCCATCTTCCCTGACGGTGTTGGGGTTGCCGGTGCTTGCTAGGGCGGGGCGCCTGGAATTTGGCTGGCCCGTGCGCCAGATTCGAACGAGGCGCGCCGCGAGCGCGCCGTCCCCGGAGTGCAACACCGGCAACCCTGGAAAAGTGTCGGTGATTTCTGAACCCACACATAGCATTCATCTCGGGGATGGATCCCGAGGTGGAGAAGGATATCAAGGCGGGAGGGGTTTACGAAGATGGCTGCGACGATCATTGACGGCAAGGCTGTGGCGAAAGACGTCCGCAACGAAGTGGCAGCGGAGGTCGAGGAGTTCACGAAAGTGCACGGGTTCCCGCCGGGGCTTGCGGTGGTTATCGTGGGCGACGACCCGGCGTCGCGGGTATACGTGGACAGCAAGAAGAAGATGTGCCATACGCTCGGAATCTACTCCGAAGAGCACGCTCTCCCGGCCGCAACCACCCAGGACCAGTTGCTCGCCCTTATCAAGCGTCTCAATGAGGACCCGAAGATCCACGGGATTCTTGTGCAGCTGCCTCTTCCCGACCACCTCGACGAAGGACAGGTGCTCGAGGCCATCGATCCCCGCAAAGACGTGGACGGATTTCACCCTGTGAACGTCGGCAAGCTCCTCGTGGGAGCGGAATGCTTCGTGCCGTGCACGCCCGCGGGCGTCCTCGAGCTCATCAAGAGGACCGGAGTGGAGATCAAGGGCAAGCGCGCCGTCGTGGTCGGGCGCAGCAACATCGTGGGCAAGCCTGTGGCCATTCTGCTGCTGGCGGAGCATGCCACGGTAACCGTGTGTCACTCGCGCACCCGTGACCTGCCCGGCGTCTGCCGGGAGGCCGACATCCTGGTGGTCGCGATAGGCAAGCCCGAGATGGTTGATGCAAGCTTCATCAAGCCTGGGGCCGTGGTGATCGACGTGGGCGTCAACGAGGTGGGCACCAGCGAGACGGGCAGGCGCAAGCTGGTGGGAGACGTGAAGTTCGACTCTGCGGCAGAAGTTGCCGGCTACATTACGCCCGTCCCGGGCGGCGTGGGACCGATGACCATAGCGATGCTCATGAGGAACACACTCGTTGCAGCCAGGAGGGCTGTACGCTGACCAGCATCCTGTGCGTAGTCTGCCCTGCAGGCTTCCTGCCACGAGGGTTCCCTGCTACCGGGGGTGATGCGACATGCCGAGAGGCATACCCGGACGGCCCTCGTGGCAGTTCGTTGCCTGCGCAGTCGTCCGCGAACCGGTCGGCGCAGGTCGCCCCGCCCGTCGCCCCGCCCGTCGCCACACCCGCAGCTACACCCGCAGCTACACCCGCAGCTACACCCGCCACCGCACCCGCCGCCACAGCCGCCCTGCCTCGCCCAGCCCCCCGCCATCCTATCCTGGGCATTGCACGGGCCTGCAAGGAACTATATACTTCAAATTGCAGAGTGAGGACGCAGATATGCTCCCTACTTCGGGAGGGGCCTGCGGTGATCGCACGAGGGGTGTCAACATCCGGGCACTTGCCGGACAGGCCGGATTCCGACGAAGCGCACCCCGCTTGGCGCGCCGCCGCCGAGTGCGACACCGCGATCCCAACAGCCGCTGCGTCAGGTCATGGCGCGGGGCTGGCAACGAGGGAGGCGCCGGGCGCCGGGTCGCCGGGCGGCGCGGAACTTTTGCACTTGCGCTGCGTTCGTAATGAATGATTGAATCCCCGGCATGGCACCGGGTTGGCAGGGGAGCGGGTGGTTAGCATGCTGAATACAGAAGCCCTCGCGGGAGTCCGATACAGGGAGAACGACGCGCAAGCCTTCGAGGAGCTCGTCAGGCGCTACGACCGCAAGCTCTACAACGTTGCACTCAGGCTGACGGGCAACCCCGATGAGGCGAAGGACCTGGCGCAGGAGGCCCTGCTCCGCGCCTATCGGGGCTTCAGCAGGTTCCAGCTGGGCACGTCGTTCGAGAAATGGCTCTTCCGGATCGCATCGAACCTTTACATTGACAAGCTTCGAAAACAGCGTAACGTCAGGTTCGAGTCGCTGGATGAGCCGGTCCCGACTGCAAGCGGCCAGGTGGAGAAGGCGCTGCCCGACTGGTCCAACAACCCGGAGGACGTCGCCGAGCAGAATGAACTCGCCGGTGAGATCCAGACGGCCCTGCAATCCCTGCCAGTCAACTACCGGCTTGCTGTGGTCCTATATGACCTCGAGGGCTTTTCCTACGAGGAGATCAGCGGCATTCTGAGGTGCTCCATCGGCACCGTCAGGTCGAGGATTCACAGAGGGCGAAGGCTTCTCCGTGAGAGGCTCACGCCTTACGTGAAGCCGCAAGCCGCGGCCGGGGCCAGGTGGTGACGGATATGACATGCGAGAAGGCCATGAGCCTCATGTCGGCTTACCTCGACAAGGAACTCGGGTTCGACGAGTTCCGCCAGGTCGAACTGCATATTGCGTATTGTGAGGCGTGCTCTCAGGAGTACGAGTCCCTCAAGGCCACCAAGGAACTCCTTGGCACCCTCAAAGCGGCGGAGCTTCCCAGGGACTTCTGGCTGGAGCTTCGGGAGCGGCTCGGCGCCGTTGGGGCGGCGGAGCAAGCAGCGCCCGCCCATGCGAAATCCAATCACTCCAGTCGCTCGACGCGTCAATCGCTATGGAGAAGGATCCTCCGTCCGGCAGCCGGAGGCAGCGGGGCCAGGGGCGGCCTGTTCTCATCCCCGGCGGCGAAAGCGCTCGTGCCGGCTTTCCTTGTGCTCATGCTCGCGGCTTTGCCGGTAGTCTGGAGTGCTCATAGAAGGCCAGCCGAAGCGCAAATGTCCTCACGAGTCGACAGCATAGAGCCGTATTTCCGTGATTACGTCATCTCGGAGTACGACAGGCCCCTGTCTGACAAGACATCCGTTGGCTTCGTCGTGACCGGACAGGCGGTCACGATGTATACATCCGACCTGCTCGGACCGTCCAGCAAGGTCACGCGCGCCGGCAACCTCAGGGAAGCGTCGCCCCCGCAGTCGAGCGCCCCGGGCAACGAGTATACGCTCATCTCGTACCCGAGGTAAGCGGGGGCATTCATCGGAAGGTGACCACCTTACCATGAACAGAAGGCTGGCTGCTGCGGCGATGGTGGCGCTCATTGCCACGGTCCTCATCGGGATCGTGGCGTACCAACCCGCAGCCGAGACACAGGCGAACAACGGCCCGGCGGGTTCGGGCGGGAGCACGGCCGGCCGAAACCTGGCCCTGGCCCTGCTGAGGGACGTCATAGAGAAGGGCGATGAAGTCAGCTTCCGGGCGACTCAGACGATAATCCTGTGGTATCCCACCGGAAGCAGCGCCTGTATAACCAACGTCGTGCACAGGGCGCCGAACCTCACAAGAACCGAGTACCTCCCCTCTGCAACGGCAACATCGGGTTACCGCGTGGTCATCTCGGACGGCGACTCCACCTGGCACTACGAACCGTCGCTGGGAGTCGTGTTCCACATGCCGGGGACGGCGCCCGACAGAGCCCGCCACCAGAAGCCGCCGGGCACAGGGCCTGGCGCGGTCTCAGCGGCAGGCGGCAGCGCATTCTCGCTCATCGAGCGAAACTATGCCGTCTCGCTTGTGTCCACCGAAAGCCTTGCAGGCCGCCGGGCGCACGTGATAAAGCTTAAGCCGGTGAATCCCGGGAATCCATCGAGGAGGATATGGGTGGATACGGAGTTCCCCTTCATCCTTCGGACGGAGAAATATCGGCCCAACGGGTTCATGTCATCGCTATCATTCTACAACTATATCGAGTTCGTGCCTGAGATCGATGACGACACTTTCAGACTCCAGGTTCCGCCCGGGGTGGCCATCGTGACGCTGCCGGATGCCGGAGGTCTGGTATCCCTTGAAGAACTCCAGAAGAAGGCGGGTTTCACGGTGCCCGTGCCCAGGTTCGTGCCGACCGGATACATCCTCGAAGGAGGCACGCTCACGCAGCGGGGGGACGTCCAGGTCGCACATATCCGCTTCACTGACGGGCTTGGCACCATCTCGTTCTTCATCGCACCCCCGCTGTCCGGGGCGGGCCGAAGACCGGGAGGCCTGAGCATCGCGGACCAGTTCGACACGGTGAGCCTGGGCAGGCAGGTCTCGCTCGACGGCACCAGGGGGCAGCTTGCCGACTACCAGGACGCCAAACTGCTGCGGTGGCTCAAGTCAGGCTACGAGTTCACGCTCATAGGCGAGGTGGACGAGTCGCTGCTGCTCCAGATGGCCGACTCGGTGGAGCTGCCGCAGTCGCCGGAGCCGTCGAAGGACCCATTCGGGGGTTCCGTGATCAGGTTCTTCTACGAGTTCTTCTGGACAGGTAAGTAAGGCAGAGAGCAGAGGTAACAGGTAAGAGGCAAGAGGTAACGAGGAGGGACAGCTATTCATGAGACTCCGCGGGTTTATGAAGGCGTACATGCCTTATGTGATGGTAGCGGTGATAAGCGCGCTTGTCACCGGTGTGGTGGTGCTGCAGTTTTCGGAGAACCGCGCGACCCTCGCCGCGGGCGGCCAGGATGGCGCATGGGCACCAGGGGTTCAGACGGCGCCCTCGACATCGGTTGCGACACTTCCCCAGGCCGCAGGTCCGGCCCTGGGGCGCGATAGCATCGCCAACGTGGCCGAGCGGGTGAGCCGGGCGGTGGTCAACATCGACACGAAGCGGACAGTGAAAGTGCCGGCGTTACCCTTCGGAGATTTCTTCTTCGAGTTCTTCGGCCAGGCACCGTCTGGCGGCACACAGGAGATGACCGTGCCGGCCATTGGAAGCGGGTTTATCGTAAGGTCCGATGGATACGTGCTCACCAACAACCACGTTATCGAGGGGGCAAAGGAGATCGTCGTAACCCTTGCCGACGGGAGGAAGCTGAGCGGCAAAGTCATGGGGAGAGACCCCAGATACGACCTGGCCGTGGTGAAGATAGACGCAACGAAGTTGCCCTCGGTAGAACTTGGTGACTCCGACCGCATCAGGCCCGGCGACTTCGCGATAGCCATCGGCAACCCGTACGGCCTGCAGCACACGGTCACGGCGGGCATAATCAGCGGGCTTGCCCGGTCCATCGATGGCGATCCGAAGGAACCCGGCATCTATATTCAGACAGACGCGGCCATCAACCGGGGCAACAGCGGCGGGCCTCTCATCGACATCGACGGTCGCGTGGTAGGAATCAACACAGCGATAATACCGCAGGCGCAGGGCATCGGGTTCGCAATACCCATCAACGTCGCGAAGAACGTCCTGGAGGACCTCATCGCCGGCAAGAAGCTCGTCTACCCATGGCTCGGGGTGGGGCTGCAGGACCTCACGCCCGACCTTGCCGATTACTTTGGCGTGCGTGACACAACCGGCGTGGTCATAGCCTACATCTACCCCGGCTCTCCCGCGGAGAAGGCAGGCCTGCGCGAGGGCGACGTCATCCTGAAGCTCGACGGCAAGAAGATGGAGACTGTGAGCCAGCTTCAGGGCGAGGTGCGAAGCCGCAAGCCCGGCGACAGGGTGACGCTCCAGATCTGGCGCGATAAGGCAGCGAAATACGTCACGATCACGCTGGGCGAGATGCCCGATAGCACGGAGTGACCTTGCCAGACGACCGGTTAAAACCGCGGCAGGCGGCCCGCTCCCTCGGGAGCGGGCCGCC
>JASEJE010000036.1 GCA_030024085.1 Bacillota bacterium
AACCCCAACACCGTCAGGGAAGATGGCGCAAACTTATGGCGCCATACTTAGCCAGCAC
Source organism: Bacillota bacterium (assembly GCA_030024085.1). GTDB lineage: Bacteria > Bacillota > SHA-98 > UBA4971 > UBA4971 > UBA6256. Next base: position 59 of record JASEJE010000036.1, read on the forward strand.
CTCTCCTTACCCGAGGTTACGCTTTGATTCCCGAATGCACCATGGTCTCCAGCACCAGCCGCTGGAGGAGCAGGAATACGACGATGGTCGGCATCGTCAGGACGAAACTCGCTGCCATCACCGCGCCCGTGCGTGCCACGACCCCCGGCCCACCGGCGATGGTCTGCACGGCGAGTGGCAGGGTCTTCATGGCCTCGCTCCGCGTGAACACCAGGGGGCTGAACGTATCGTTCCACGACGCCACGAACACCAGCATCGCCACGGTGGCGCAGGCCGGCTTGATGATGGGCATGATCACTTTCGTGAAGACGGTCCATTCTGAGGCCCCGTCCACCCGGGCCGCCTCCAGGAGGACACCGGGTATCTGCTCGAGGAACTGCTTGGTGAGGAACAGCCCGAGCGCCCCGGCGAGGTTGGGGATGATGAGCGCCCCGTAGGTGTCGATGAGCCCCAGCTTGTTCACCACGAGGTAGCGCGGTATCTGCGTCACCTCGGGCGCGAACATGAGCGCGGACACTATCCCGAGGAAGATGAGATCCTTTCCCGGGAACCTGTGCTTGGCGAGGGGATACGCGGCCATGCTGGACAGCACCACGCTCCCGAGCACCGTTACCGACGAGACGAAAACGCTGTTGAACGCGAACCTCGAGAACGGCACTGAGCTACCGCTCACGGCCAGGAGAAGCTCCACGAAATTGCGGGTGGTCGGGTGCTGCACGAAGAACCTGGGCGGGAACACGAACAGCTCCTCGATGGGCTTGAAAGCCGACGAGACGAGGTAGATGATGGGCATGGCCATGAAGGCGGCGACAGCCGTCATGAACACATAGAGCATGACCCGGCCCCATTTCAGCCTGCGGTGTCTGGGGAAGCGCTTCTTTCGTCGCAGTGCTGCCATCTGGACACCCCCGTATCTCGAAACGCCGGCTGTCTCGTACCGGCAAGCAGAACGCCCAGTTTTGGTTCGTTAGTCTGCGCCGTCTTGCCAAGTAGTCCCCCATGCCGGGCATTCCCCGGCACCATCGAAGCATGAAAACGACCTGTGCATTTTCGGGGTAGATCGCCGCAAATTCGCGCTGCTTTTCGGCGCGCAGGTCCCTGTCCAGGGTTGCCGGTGTTGCCCTCCGGGGACGGCGCGTGCGGTGAGCCTCGCAGGACTCGGCGTCCAGGCCTCTCGAGCTGGGAGCGCCTCGTTGCGTAGCCATGGGCAACCCGTGGAAAGGCAGCGCCCATTTCTGAGCTCACACTCAGTAGTCCCCATGGGTCGAGAATACCTTCATGAAGATCCTGCTGAGCCCGAACGTGATCGCGAAGAGCACCACTGAAATGGCCGACGCGTAGCCCATCTCGTACCTGATGAACGCGTAGTCGTGCAGGTGCGTCAGGATGGTGTGCCCTGCGTAGAGGGGGCTCGGAAACCCCGCAAGCTGCATGGCCACGCCGAAAACCTGAAACGACCCGACCACGGCCATGACCGCGCCGAACAGGAGCTGGGGCTTCATGAGCGGCACGGTTATGAGCCACATCTCCTCGAGCTTGTTCCTGATGCCGTCCATCTTGCCTGCCTCGTAAAGCTCGTCCGGGACGTTCTTGAGGCCTGCCACGAACGCCAGGAACCCCGCGCCCATGGACATCCATAGGGAGACGATGATTATGACGGGTAAGATGGTGTCCTTGTCATGGAGCCAGAGCACGGGCTCGTTGATGATGCCCAGGTTTATGAGGACGTAGTTTATGAGGCCCAGCCTGTCGCTGCTGAAGAAGTACATCCAAACCACGGCCATGGCGATTCCGCTCGTAATGGACGGTACATAGAACGCAAGGGTGTACGCCGCCCTGAACCTCAGCTGGTTTATGAGCCATGCCAACATGAACGAGGCTATGTAGCCGACCGGGCCGGCGATTACGGCGAAGACCAGGGTGTTCTTGAGGGCGATCAGGAACACGTCGTCTTCCAGGAAGAGAAGCCGGTAATTGGACCACCCTATCCACCTCGGCGGCTCAAGGACGTTGAAGTACGTGAAGCTGAGGTAGATTGCGGTGATGACTGGGATCACCGTGAAGACGAAGAAGAGAACAAGGTAGGGTGCCATGAAGCAATAAGACACCCGGTGTCTCTTCATCTCCTGCCCCAACCTCGTAAGCCGGCCCGCAGCCCGGCGCCACATGCGACGCCTCCCGACACCCGGCAGCAGCGTGAGTCTGTGACTCCTCACTCCGTTCCGCCCCCATTCCCGGTCACGAACACACCGAACTCTTCCTGTTTCTTGCGCAGCTCGCGGTCGATGTCTTCGACGGCCTGCTCCAGGGCCTCGCGCGGGTTCCAGCCTTCGAGCACCACGCGGTTCCAGGCGTTCAGGATGTGGCGCGACGTGTAGTAGCCGCCGAGCACAACGGGCTGCTCCCGGAACCAGTCCCACTGCTCCAGCACGGCCTCGATGTCCCTCCTGGGCCACGGCAGCTCCTTCAGCGCCTCCACGTTGGCGCTGTTCCACCTGGCCTCGACACCCAGGAGCGCCTCGAGCTCGGTGCCGAAGCGCACCTGGATCTCGGTGGACGTCCACCACTTGATGAGTTCCCACGCCGCTTCCTTGTGCCGGCTCTGACCGAACATCATCACTGCCCTGGACGAGCCGCCTGTGGAGCGGTCGATCTTTCCGTCAGGCATCACGCGGCCGGGCATGGGCCTCATCTCCCACCAGCCCGTTATCTCGGGCGCGGCGGTGGAGAGCAGCACGTATGTGGAGTAGTCCGCGACGCCGATCGGCATCTCGCCGGTGCGCATCCGCATATAGAAGTTGGCTATGGTAGGCACCTTGTAGCTCGTGTAAAGCTCGGTCCATTCCTTGAAGGCTGCGAGGGCCTCGGGTGCGTCCAGCGCCGAACGGAGGCCGTCGGGCGTGTAGTAATCGCCGCCGCGCTGGAAGAGGAACGGCGTGAAAAGGCCATACGGGTAATAGAAGTCGAGCCCGTTCTGGTGGAGCGTGGACATGAGACCGTACACGTCGTCCCATGTCCTGGGTGGCTCGAGTTCGAGCTCGCCGAGGATGTCCTTTCGGTAGAAGAGCATGGTGAAGTTCTGCTCCTCCGGCAGGGCGTAGTCCGCGCCGCGATAGCGGAACGGGATGAGCGCCCCTGGCCGGAACCTCTTCGTGACCTCCTCGTAGTCCGGAAACCCGTCGAGCGGCTCGAGCGCGCCCCTGATAGCGAACTCCACGGGGAAGTTGGCGTCCACACCCATTGCGATGTCGGGCGCGTGCCCGGCCACCGCGGAGAGGAGCAGCGCCCTGATGTCCCCCGCCGGCATGATGTTGACGTTGACGCGCACGCCTGTGCTCGGGGTGAAGTCCTCCTCCATGAGGTCCTTGATGATCTCCGCCCAGTCGCGGCCGCGCGCGATCCACACGTTGAGCACGGTCTCGCCTGCGTCTGCCGCGCCTCCGGCCTCCCGGAACGTGCTCCCCACGCCGGAGTAGTCCCTTCGGAAGGACCGCAGGAACTCCCGGACTCCGTGCGCGAGCTGTTCCATTATGGTGGCGGTGGCCCGCGGAAGGCGCGCGCCGGGCGAGGTGATGAGGATGTAGTCCATCTGGAGCGGGTGGTTGCGTAGGCCCAGCGCTCCCTGGCCCAGCGACGCCTGGCTGTTGGCAAGCTGCTCGATGCGGGTGGGGATGGAATCCGGGTTACGGATCATGCTATTGACCTGCGATGCCACCATCTTCAGGTTGTTCGCCACGCTGCTCGGCTTCGTGGACACGCGTACGAGGTCCTGGTATGTGGCCTCGAGCGTTCTTACGACGCCTTCGAGTGTCGGGACGAGGTCGGGAAGCTGCCGGTCGAGCTCCCACTCCATGTTCGGGTCGGGGTTTGAGCCGGTGAGCATGATCACCTCGCGGCCGACCATGGACAGGGTCCGCTGCACCTCCTCCATGTTGCGGATGACGGGCGCGATGGGACCCACCTTCACGATCATGGTGAGGGTGTGCTCGCCCTCTTCGAGGTAGAAGAGGTACGGCTCGCCGCGGCTATCGGCCAGCACCTGCATCCGCCATGCGGGGTCCTCGTGGAAAGCCACCTGCAGCATCTCCTGGAACGGGACCTTGCCGTCGATGCGGACCTCGCGGTAGATGGGCTCGTGGCTCCATGGTTGCCAGATGCGCATGGCGATCTGGTACAGCCCCGTCTTCGGGGCGGAGAATTTCCACGACACGAACTGCCCGCCGCGGCGCCACCGGAGGCCTCCGAACTCCGAGAGCAGCCTGTGGTCGTGGGAGATGGGCTCGGACAGCGGGTCCTCGCCGTATTCGCGCCTGATGGTGGGATCGGATTTCAGGGTCGCGTCCTCGGCCTGGATCTTCACGAACGCGTCCCGGACGGGCTCGTAGCCCAGGCGCCTGTACTCCTTCAGCACATCGCCGTACGCCGGGATATGCTCCTCGGGGCATATCCGCAGGTACTGGATGGCGACAGGCTCGCGGACCCCTCCCATGCGCAGGCGGTGCCTTCCCGCGGAAAGATAGAACAGGAACGGGCGGTCGTGCATGGCGTCGGCGTCCTGCAGGCGCACCGTGCGCCACATGGGTGCTTCCACCTGCCGCGGGCGGACGTGGTCTCCCCGGTTGTCAGTGACAGGTGGGCCAGCGTCGCGCCAGGTGCGCTCGAAGATGAGCTTCTTCGCCTCCACGAAGGGGTACTCGCCGTCTATCTCGAGGTCTCGCTGAATGGACGCCCGCCTGCCGGGGAGCGGGTAGTACCTTAGTTCGATGTTGTAGAGGCCGGACTTGGGCACCTGCACCTCCCACTCGACCCATCCTTCCTCGTTCGCCCACACGAGCGCCGGACCTTCGCCGGCCACCTCTTCGTCGACGCGCACGTCCGCAGCATGGGTGGCGGCGTAGCGCCAGGCAGGCACGGTGATGTCCACATCGGGCACGGCTGTGCGGCCCTGGGCCTCGTAGTCAGCGAGCACATCGGCGTACGGTCGCTCCTTCAGGCGAAAGATGTCCCCCTCTTCAGCCCCGGCGCCGGTCCCCGGCTGGGCCTGGGCCAGGGCGGCCCACCCCCACGAGAGCGCCACGCCCGCGAGGAGCGGTATCAGGAGTGCTGCGGCCGTGTGCGCCTTCCGTCCTGGCTTCCGCGCTGGCTTACATCTGTCCTTCCTCATGTCAGTCAACCAGCCCCGTGCGTTCTATGCTTTCCACGAAGTAGCGCTGCGTGAACACGTAAAGGACGAGCGGCGGCGCTATGACGAGGAGCGCCGCAGCCATCACGAGAGGCTCATTCATGAGATTGGCCCCCTGCCCGCCGTATATCTGCATGAGCCCTGTCTGGAGCATCCGAAGGCGCAGGGGCATCGTGAACTTCTCCAGCTTCATGAGGTACATCATCGGCTCGTAGAAGTCGTTCCAATGCCAGACGAGCGAGAACAGGAACGTCACCAGGATCGCGGGCCTCGCGAGCGGCAGCATTATGCGCAGGTACGTCTGGAACTCGTTGCAGCCGTCGATTCGGGCCGCGTCCTCGAGCTCCCAGGGGAGCCTGCGGAAGAACTGCCGGAAGATGAGGATGAATAGCGCGCCGCGCAGGCCGTGCCCCAGGAAGCCCGGGACGATGAACGGCCAGTATGTGTCTATCCAGCCGAGCCGCCGGTAGAGTATGAAGAGGGGTACCACTATCGTCTGCGGCGGCACTATGAAGGTGAAGAGCACCAGCATGAAGAGGATCTCGCGGCCCGGAAACCTGATCCGCGCAAAGGCGTACCCGATCATCGAGCACGAGATGATCTGGCCGAGTGAGGAGGCCACCGCCACGAGGGAGCTGTTCCGCAGGGTGGCAAGATACGCCAGGCCCTGGTAGGCGACGACGAAGTTGTTGTAGTTCAGCGCCGTGGGCACCCAGCGGACGCCGGGATCTATGTAGTCCTCGACGGTCTTGAGCCCGGTGCTTGCCATGTAGATGATGGGAAGGAGGAAGGTGAAGGCGATCCCGGTCAGCACGAGGTAGAGGAGGGCCCTGAAGAAGAGGTTCTGGAGCCTCCTCGCCCACACGAGCATGACAGGCACGCCGCGGGCGCCGGGGTGCATCGAGGCCCGTAGTCGTGCGGCGATCTCTGTTATCGCGCCATATGTAACCTGCCGGGACGCTGCCACTTGGAACGCCTCCTGCCGATCTACCTGTTTATTCAGGTGAGAAGTCGCTGGCCTTTCCCCGTCTTCCCGCCTCGTGCAATCACCGGCAACCGCTCCCAGAGTCGAGAACATCTCCGCATGAGACTGGTGATCGCCTCCCGTTTATGGCAATGTTCTCGAACCGGATCCCAGAACGTGGCCGGTGCACAGGGCCACATTGGCAGTGCCTGGCGAAGACCAACAGCCTCCCTGCACCCTCCCCTAACGCTCGCCGCCGTAGAAGACCCACTTGCGGGACGACAGGGCCACTACGGCGATGACGAGGAAGATCACGAGAAAATAGATCCACCCGAGGGCAGCGGCATAACCCAGCCTGAAACTGCCCGAGAACCCGACGTCCTTGATGAAGAACAGCATCTCGTTGAAGACATCGGTGAAAGAGTCCACGATGGTGTAGATGATGTTCACCAGGACGATCGGCGTGAGCATCGGGAGGGTGACCAGCCAGAAGACCTCCCAGTCGGTGGCGCCGTCCACCCTCGCGGCCTCGTAGTAAGACCCCGAGATCCCCTGGAGGCCGGCGAGGAAGAGCAGGATCTGCACCCCCGACCGCCACAGGACCATGAGGATGGTGGAGAGGAAGTTGGCGACCAGTGTGGCGACCTGCGCCCCGAAATACCTGAAAACCATCTCCACGATGGGCACGAGACCGCTGTACATCGCGTTTCCGATGTCCTGGTTGAAAAGCTGTTCCACCACTATTCCCGAGACGACCACCACGGGCAGGAAGAACACCGCGCGGTAGAATCCGAGCCCCCTGATACGCTGGTTTATGAGAAAGGCGGCTATGAGCGAGAAGACCAGTATGATCGGGACGTTGATGACGCTATCGGCGATGGTACTCAGAAGGAGAGGCACGAACCTTTCGTCCACCACGAACGCCTCGCGGTAGTTTGCAAGGCCGATGAACTTGAGGTTGAAGCCGCGGATGAGGTCCACCTCGCCCAGGCTGATCATGAACGACTGTATGAAAGGCCCCAGGGCGAAGATGGCCATCCCGGCGAACCAGGGGGTAAGGAGGATGAAGCCCCACACCGCGCGCTTTCCCGAGAGGCTGAGCCTGAACCTTCGCTGGCGCCTGCTGGCCTCGGGCTTCACCTTGCGGTCCCTCCCTCGCCTGCGCGTGAGTTGCGAACGACGGCGTAGCTGCGGGCGCGCACGGGCGTCCCGTCCACCTCTTGGTCGAACTCGCTGTAGTTCACGACCACCCGGGTACCGTCCTCATATGCGGTCTCCCTGAGGCCAGGCGCGACCACCCTGTGGCCCGTCATGAGCTTCGACTGGAGGTCGCCCATGTCAGCGCAGACCGCGCCCCATTCCTTCGCTGCCACGTCGATCCAGTCCTTGTAGAAGGAGCTGAAGAGCATGTTGTACCGCGTTTCCCTGAGATCCGACGAGTGCCTGTAGGTTAGTTCAAAGGCGGGCAGGGCACCGTACTCGATCATCTTCAGGAACTCGATGTCGGGGTCGCTCCGGAGGTTGCCCGGGTAGCCGCAGTAAGGCACGAGCCCGTGCACCACCATCTGGTAGAACGGCACGTCCTCGTCGACGAACTCGTACTCGCTGTCCTCCATCCAGACGTCGGTTATCCTGTCCACGTGGCCGAGTACGTACATATCGCCGCCGATGGAGCCTGCGCCGCCGAACTCGCGCCGGGCCAGGTCGGCAAGGTCCAGCCGCTTCCTGGTGACCTCGTCGCGGCGCTCCGAGCGACGGCGCTCTGTATGGGACAGCGCGTACTCGCCGAGGTAGCGGATGTCGATGCCGTCCGCGCCGAAGCGCGCCATGACAGGCATGTCATGGGACGCGAGGCGGAGGGCGGCCTCCGGCGTAAGGAAGAAGTTGTCGGGCTCGATGAACCGGGGCAGCTTGTCATAGCCCCGGATGACGTCGGTTCGCGTCGAGAACCCGCCGTTGCCCCGGAAGGCGTCGAGGTAGTTGTCCTCGAGGAACACCCTCTGGCCCTTCGACTTCGCGTACGCGACGAGCGCCACGAGGCCTTTCTCGCCGCCGAGGCGCGCGTCGGGCGGAAGCCGAAGCGGCGCGGCGCCATCATACCCGTCGCGCGTCCAGCCGACAAGCGTCACGTCCATCGCGGCGATGCCCGCGTCGAGGAGCGCATCGAGGATGGCGCGGGCCTCGTCGAACGTGGTCATGGAGATGAACCCCGAGAGCATGCCGCTCTTCTTCGTGATCCCGTGGAAAATGCGGATCTGAAGGCGGGGCGTGGCGTCCGCGTTCTGTGTAAGTCCCCTCTCCTCAACGAGGTACCTCCGGTAGACCGCAGCCATGCCCGGGTAGCCTGCCTCGTCGCCCGCCTGGAACAGGTATCTTAGGGCGCGCTCCCCTCGGAGGAGCTCGTCAGTGAAGGTGTTCACGAAGACCGTTGCGCTGATGGGCGCGGAGTACTGCCGCCTTGTGTGGAACTCGACGCTGGCGTGGTTGAAATCGGTGATATAGCCCGCGGGAGAGCACGTGATTCTCGCCTCGAAGTCGCCTTTCGTTATGACGGCGAGGAATGACCCGCGTACCTCGCGGCCGTCCGCCCCCGAGTGAGCGATGCCGAAGACGGGCATGGAAACGTGCGTCAGGATGGAGTAGATGTTCTTGCTGATCCAGTCCTGCCCGTAAACGGGCTCATAGAACGCACGCCTGGGCTCGCCCCGGCGCCTGCCGAAGTGCATGAGCGCGCCGCTCCCGTCGGGGATGAGCATGTATCCGTCGACATCATCCAGGGTCGCGCCGAAGAACGGGAGAGGCTCCACGGTCACCAGCTTGAACTCGCCACTCTCCCCTATCTCGTCGCCCGGGATGCGCACGTCGAGGTAATCGTCGCCCAGGCGATACTCGATGGAGAGGGCTATGCCCAGCCTGGGCATGTCATAGCGCGCCTTCAGGCCCGACTCCAGGGGCTCCCACGAGATGGTCGCGGCCTCGCGGATGTTGTTGGTGACCTTCGTGCCCCGCTTCCTCGCGTCAGTGTAGGTGATCACGAATGCGGAATCCATGTGCTGGCGCCACAGCGCCCCGCCTTTGAGCGGGCGGTCGCCCACCTCGGGGCTCGAGCGCCAGACCTTGCCGGAGCGCTTGTCTCGCACGGCGAGGCGGGAATCGGATTTGTTCACGTAAAGCTCCAGGTGTGTACTGGAGGCCACGAGCTCGAAGTCGGGACCGACGGGCGACTCCGGCGGAGCGGGCGCGACCTCGTCCCCGGCCCCGGCGGGTCGAGCCTCGCCGTCACCCGGCTCTGGCTCTTCAGGGAACCCGAACTCTCCGGAGAACAGCGAGGGCAACTGCCCTTCTCCGGTTGCTTGCGCCTGCGTGAGGGAGCGCGCAGCGGCGATGATGCCCGCTACCACCAGGGCCGCAAGCATCCCCACGGCGACCGCCCGGCACAGACCTTCTCGTCGCATGCCCGGGCCTGCGCCCGTTCCGGCGGCGACGTGGCGCCCACCTCTGCGCTCGTCTCTCTTTCTGGGAACACCCTGCCCCACCATGCGCAACCTGCAGCCACTCCCCGATCCCAAAAGTCAAAGGTGCTGTCGCGCGAGCACTGACAGCCCGGAACGCACCGGCAGACTGCCGGGACCAGCAAACCCATACTCGACAGGCACAGGCTTCTCTGCCGTCTCCGTTGGCGGCCGTGCTCCGTTGGGCGCCGCCGCCTCGCGCTTAGCCTCGCTGCGCAGCCTCGTCAGGTCCGACGCCCGGTTCGGACTTGCCGGGTCGTGAGCACTCCCTCGCGCGTGCGACGGGCGCGACCGCTGAGCCTGCGCGAAAGCCGCACACGGATAGCGGATGTGCGAGACCGCAATGGGAACCTTCCTGCTTACCTGATCGACAGCTCCACCGCCACCTCGCGGGCGAAGGTCACCATCTGGCCCGTGAGAGAGTAGGCGAGGCCGCCCGCCCCTATCAGGACCAACATCCCGAATATCGTGACGAGCGATACCCAGCATGCCTCCCTGAACTCATAGTTGTGCATCACCCTCACCTGGTTGAACACGAGGAACACGACCCAGAGCGCAATGACCCACCACAGCGCCACGAACAGGCCGCGCTCATCCCAGGAGCCGACGTTCGTTAGAAGGGCGAGGGGCGGCGCGAAAACCACGTAGGGTGCCATCGAGAAGGCGCTCCCAACCAGGATGTCGCGGAAGAAGCCCTCGCCGCCGTGGATGGTGCTCACGCCGTAGTTGGCGATGACCCAGAGCGCCCAGGGGAGCAGCACCTTGACGGCCTCCGCCACGATGGATATCTCGGCCGGGTCCAGGTGGCCGAGGTAAAACCCGGTGAACGTCCACTGGTAGCGGCTCAGCCGCGAGAGGGCCTCGAAGAGGTTCGCCTGGGCAAGCTGGAATCCCGTGACCCTCAAGGTGAAGACGCGCGCCGCGACGGCGAGGCCCACCATGACGAGGGCCATGGCCACGGGCGCCTCGGCTTTGAGCGCGAGAAACGTCTCGAACGGGCTGGTGATCATGTTGAACGTGAGCTGTATGAACCTTGCGGCCCAGCCCGACTTCTCGCGCGGGTGCGCCATCACGCGCCCGATGGCCCACCTGGCGGCCACGAAGAGGGCGATGAGGATCCCGACCCATCCCATGAACGACCCGAAGTGCTCGCGAAGGTACCTGTACCTCAGCTTCGCAAAGGCCGAGGAGTAACCGAGGTAGTCTTTCGCGTAGCGGAAGTGCGCCATGGCCGTCTCGAGGTCCCCGCGCTTGAGCGCTGCCTTGCCTATGCCGGTGTGCGCGAGGGAGTAGTTGGAGTTGAGCCGGATGACCTCGCGCCACGGCGCCTCTGCGTCCGCATAGCGTCCGTCGTAGTAGAGCTGGCTTGCGGTGTGGACGAGCGTGGCGAAGTGCGTGGGCCTGAAGACCTTGATGACGCCGATGTCCTTGTCCAGCACGTATATCTTGCGAGCGCTGTCCACGAAGATGCTGGAAGGTTGCTTGAACTGGCTTTTCCCGTCGCCCTTCGTCCCGAAGAGGAGCAGGAGGTGCCGGTCCTGGTCGTACTGGTAGACCTGCCCTGTGCCTGAGTCGAGCGCTGAGATGATGCCCTGGTCGTCCACGGCGACGTCCACGAACGCGGGGTTCCCGGCGCGCCTTCGCTCGCCATATCTGATGACCAGGCCCTTGTTGTACACGTCGACACCGGCGGGGCTGAGCTTCTTTATCTGGTTCTTGGTGTCGTAGTACGTGGATGAGTATATGTAACCCTGGTCGTCGATGGTGACATTGGAATGGGGCGGCGGGAGGTTCCTTGCGATCCGTTCCCTCTGGGCCTTCGTGGCGAAGAGCCTTATGAAGAGGGCGCGCCAGTTGAAGCCCACCGGGTTCGAGCCGAAGAACCCCCGGAACTTGCCCTCACCGTCGAACACGAGGATGCCACGGTAGTCGTCCTTGTTCGTGGCATAGATGAACCCGCGCCTGTCGACCACCAGTTTCGTCGGGGTGAACGCCATCTCGCCCCGGAAGAGGTGAGACCTTGGGCGCTCGATGATCAGCCTGGTGCTGCCGTCAGGGCCGAAGACCACGATGCGGTAGTTTCCGGTGTCGGCCACGTAGATCGTGCCGTCACCGGTCACGAACACGCCCTGCGGGGCCGACAGCATCCGCCCGGCCGAGGGGCCGCGGATCTCCTCGAGCAGGGCGCCCGAAGCGTCCATCCTGACTATGCGGTTGTTGCCGGTGTCCGCCACGTAGAGTCGTCCCCGAGCGTCGATGAAGAGGTCTTCCGGAGACGAGAGATCCACAGTTGAGATCTCCCGCTCGTATACATAACCCTGTGGACATGGGATGCGATCCTCCCCCTCGGGGATGAAGGAGAAACGCTGGCCAAACGCGGGGATGGTCAGGGAAAGGACGGCGAGCCCCGCGACAGCAGTGGCAATGAGGAACCTCAGATTGCCCGTCAGCCTCCTGCCCATGCCAGCCTCACGTCTCCTGCTTCTCGTGTTCTCGTGTCAGCCGGTCGAGTCGCCCCGGGTGTAAGTCCGGGCATCGGTGTCGATCCTCCATGGGTCGGTTCGCGGGGCCTGCGGCGTGCAGCCCGCGGACGGTGCCTGGGGCGCGCGGTGTTTTGAGGGCACCCCGGGTTCCTGGGGCTGCGTCGACATGTCGAAAACCTGCCCGGATAGCCCCGGTTCCCTGCCCAGGCTGGTGCAGATGTCTAGACATCTTCCCGTATCGCCGCACGCGGTGTCAGGGCTCTCTCCCTGGATGCGGCCGCGCTTCCCGCGTTGCCCTGACTGCGCTCACGTGATCATTATTCGAGGCTTGCCCTGTAATTCCTCCACAAAAAGTGGCTCGTGAGAAATTCCCAGCCCGGGTTTCCAGTCCAAAGAAGGGTTCGGGGGCGAAAGGGCGAATAACCAACCCGGAGGACTCAACCCAAGTCGCTGGCACGGAGGGTGATCCTGGTGAGGCGAACCGCGGGACGACTGGTTCAGATGATAGTACAACCCCTCGCGACTACATTCGTCTGTATCCTGTGTATCCTGGTGGTGACAGGAGGGCTGGGGATGAGCGCAACAACCGCAAGTGGAGAGGGCCGCGCGGAAGCCCTGCTTTCGCGCATGAGCCTCGAGCAGAAGATCGGTCAGATGGTCATGGCCGGGTTCCCCGGCAAGCTTCCCGAGGTTGAGGTGCGGACCCTCGTCGAGAAATGGCATGTCGGCGGGGTCATCCTGTTCTCGCGGAATCTCTCGGATCCGTTTCAGACGGCATACCTCGTGAACGAACTACAAAAGATGGCGACTTCATCGGGCGCCGGGGTTCCGCTCTTCGTGGCCGCTGACCAGGAGGGCGGGTACGTCACCAGGCTTCCCGGGGCGACGCCGTTCCCGGGGAACATGGGCCTGGGCGCGGCGGGCGACGCCGAACTTGCGCGCGAGGTTGCAGAGGCCACGGCGCGCGAGCTTCGGGCGTGCGGGATCAACATGAACTTCGCGCCGGTGGTCGACGTCAACAGCAACCCATCAAACCCCGTCATCGGGATCCGGTCATTCGGCGAATCGCCGGATGCGGTCGCCCGCCTCGGGGCGGCGATGATCCAGGGCTTCCAGAACGAAGGCGTGTGCGCCACGGCCAAGCATTTCCCGGGGCACGGCGATACCTCGCTCGACTCGCACATCGACCTGCCCACCGTGCCGCACGACAAGAGGAGGCTGAAGGCTGTCGAGCTTCGGCCCTTCCAGGCCGCGGTCGACGCCGGTGTGGACGCCATCATGACCGCGCACGTCACGTTCCCGGCGTTCGAGCCGAAGCCGGGGATGCCAGCCACGCTTTCGCGCGCCGTCCTCACCGGGCTCCTCCGGGATGAGATGGGCTTCCGGGGGCTCGTTGTGACAGACGCGATGGAGATGGGCGCGATAGTGAAGAACTTCGGCCTCGAGGAGGCCGCCGTGATGGCGGTGAACGCCGGGGCTGACATGGTCCTCATCGGGTGGCCGAAGGACTGGCAGGACGCGGTTCGCGTGGCGGAAGCGCTGGTCCAGGCCGCGCGGTCTGGTAAGATCCCGATGGCGCGCGTTGACGAGTCGGTGCGCAGGATCCTCTCGGTCAAGGAAAGGCGCGGCATCCTCGCTTCGCCCCTGGTGGACGCCAAGAGCGCGAAGACGCTCGTCGGGTCCGATGTGGACCGAGATCTTGCTGTGGACGCCGCGCGCCGCGCCATCTGTCTCGTGAGGGATGCCAAGGGACTCGTCCCGCTGAGCACGAGGTCCGCCGGCAAGGTCCTGGTGGTATTCCCGGAGGTAGGGGCGCTCACTCAGATTGAGGACGAGTCGGGCGAGTCCACGAGCCTCGCGAGCTACTTGAGACCCGCCCTGAAGACCGTGGACGAGGTGTCGATGCCGGCAAACCCCGATGCCGCCCAGCGCGACCGGATTACCGCGCAGGCCCAGGCGTATGACACCATCATCATCCTGACCCACAGGGCGTGGTCCCCGGCGGGCGCAGGGCAGGCGGCACTCGTGTCGAGCGTTGCCGCGAAGGGCCGGCAGGTGATAGCGGTCGCCCTGCGCGAGCCGTATGACCTTGTGAAGTACGGCCAGGTAGGCACCTATCTCGCAGCGTTCAACACGTCGAGTGCGACCATGGAGGCCCTTGCCGACGTGCTCCTGGGCAGGGTCAAGCCGACCGCGAGGCTTCCGGTGCAGATCCCCGGGCTCTACCCGGTCGGGCACAGGCTCTGAGTGAGGATGCAGACATGGTCCCGACTCTGGGAGAGGTTGGCGGTGATCGCACGAGGGAGTCGAAATCCGGCCACTGGCCGGAAGGGCTGGGCTTCGGTGAAGCGCGCCCCGCCTGGGGCACCGTTCCTGAGTGCGACACCATGAGCCCAGCAGCCCGACACCGCGAGACCAGCAGCCCCCCGGAAAACGACGGGCTAACGAACCTCGCTCAGAGGCGGCAGGGCGCGTGGCGCAGGATGCAGGACGAAGGATGCAGCACGATGTGGGCGGCGCAGCATAACGAGCCGGGAGTGATGACGTGAATGGGCGCCATGACGAGGCATGACGAGAGAGGTATGATCCCCCTATACCATCAGCTCAAACGCATGATCCAGGACAAGATCGAGAACGAGGAGCTCAAGCCGGGCGACCGCCTGCCTTCTGAGCGCGAGATCGCGGAGGAATACGGCATCAGCCGGATGACGGTGAGGCAGGGCATCACCGAGCTCGTGCGCATGGGCCTTCTCTATCGCAAGCAAGGTAAGGGCACGTTCGTCGCCGAGCCCAAGATAGAGCAGGGCATGGTGAACCTCACCAGCTTCACCGAGGACATGACCCGCCGCGGCCTGGTCCCAGGCGCCCGCGTCCTCGATGTGCGATGCATTCAAGCGACGAAGAAGATGGCGAGCGTCCTCAAGCTGGGCGTCGACAGGCGCGTCGTCCGCATCGAGCGCCTGCGCCTCGCCAACGGCGAGCCCATGGCGCTCGAGACCTCGCATGTTCCGCACGAGGTCGCGCCGTCCCTGGCGAACGAGGATCTCAACGCGCAGTCGCTGTATGTGCTGCTCGAGAGGAGGTTCGGGGTCAGGCTTGCCACGGCCCGCCAGACCATCGAGCCCGTTCTCGCCAACGAATACGAGGCCAGCCTTCTCGGGGTGGAGCAGGGCAGCCC
Organism: Bacillota bacterium; assembly: GCA_030024085.1. Lineage (GTDB taxonomy): Bacteria > Bacillota > SHA-98 > UBA4971 > UBA4971 > UBA6256. Next base: position 15,378 of record JASEJE010000036.1, read on the forward strand.
ATTGCTCCTCATCGAGCGGGTCACCTTCACGACATCGGGCGAGCCGGTGGAGTTTGCGAAGGCCGTGTACCGCGGCGACAGGTATAAGTTCTACGTGGACCTTGTCAGGCGCTGAGCCCAGGGCCGTTCGTTCCGAATCCCCGCAAGCAAGTCCGCGGGTTCCTGGGTCGCCGGCGCTTGAACGATGCCGTCGTCGAAGCATGACAGGGCGCGGGGGATCAACGAGTCGTCACCTGGTACTACTACGAAAATGCGCCGGGCGTTTTCATCCTTCGCTGGTGCCGACGAAAGTCGGCATGGGCGACTACCTTGAAAACAACCGACGGTTGCCATTTTCATCCTTTCGATGGTGGCGGCAGCTGGCCGCCATGGGGGACTGCCCCGAAAATGCACGGTTCGTTTTCATGCTTCGGTGGTGCCGGGAAGTGCCTGGCATGGGCGACTGCTCTGGCAGATGCGAAATGCCATCCGGTTTGGCGGGCCTGGCGGGCTTGTCTGGCAGGGCGACTCCCGGCCCCGGTGGGCCCTAACTGTGCAGTCGTGTAGTTCCTGGCAAACCCGTGATGTACGGAACGGAAAGAGCCTGACGAGTGACGTACGTCATCTTTCCTCTTGCATGCGTGACACAGGGAACAGGTAAGCTCCCGACCAGTGATGTACATCACTGGATGGCTCTCAATGATGACGTAGGGAACGGCTCAGGAGGAATCCGTGATGTACGTCACCCGTCTCGCTTCGATGAGTGACGTATGGAACGATTCATGGAGAACCCGTGACGAAGGGAACGCGTAAGGCGGCAACAGTGATGTACGTCAGCGATTAGCTTCCGATGCGTGACGTATGGAACGGGAAGAGCTTGACGAGTGACGTACATCATCCTTCCCCTTGCATGTGTGACGTAGAGAACGGGTAAGGCCCGGACCAGTGATGTACATCAGTCGATGGTTCTCAACGATGACGTAGGAAACAGTTGAGGAGGGACCCGTGACGTGTGTCACCCATCAGCTCAAGTGATGGACCTACACGGTACCATCAGGAGCTCCGTATGTGATAGAGCAGCATTGGCAAAGTGGGTGATTGCGACATGATTGAGGAGCGGCGCGTGGAAGACCTGCTCGAAGAAGCGTGCGCCTTGGGGGAGATCCCCGGGGCGGCGTGGGCCTTCGGGACCGGAAGCGGCATTGTGGGGTGGGGTGCCTGCGGGTTCGCCATGGTCCACCCGGAAAAGAGGCCCATGCGGCCCGATACCCTGTTCGACCTCGCCTCGGTCACTAAGTGCGTGGCCACGGCGACCGCGACCATGCTGCTCATCGAGAGGGGAATGATGAGGCTGGACGACCCGGTGGCGGAGTTCATCCCCGGGTTTGCGGAGTCGGGCAAGGAGAACGTCACCATCCGCCACCTCCTCACGCACACATCGGGGCTTCCTGCCTGGGCTGACCTCTACCTGCGCGCGTCTTCCCCCCAGGACATGATCGCAGGGATCTCGAAGATGCCCCTGGAACACGAGCCCGGGAGCAAGGTGGTGTACAGCTGCCTGGGCTTCATCATCCTCGGCGAGGTAGTGGGCCGGGTCGCGGGGCGCCCCATGGACGCGCTCCTGGCGGACGAGGTGTTCGCCCCGCTGGGGATGGCCGATACGTGTTTCAACCCGCCCGAAGCCGCAAGGGGCCGGGCTGCGGCCACGGAGAACTGCAAGTGGCGAGGCCGAGTCCTCGTCGGGGAGGTCCACGACGAGAACGCCTTCGCCATGGGCGGGGTGAGCGGCAACGCGGGGCTCTTCTCCACCGCGCGCGACCTCGCCGTGTTCTGCCAGATGCTCCTCGGGGAAGGCTCCCTTGGCGGGGTGCGCGTGCTGTCGCCTGCGACGGTGCGGGCCATGACGCGCGACCACACCGGGGCGCGCCTCGGTGAGTGCAGGGGCCTGGGCTGGGCCGTCCGGGGCGACGGGGTGGTCTCGTCCGCGGGCGATCTCATGTCGCCCAGGGCCTTCGGACACACGGGGTTCACCGGGACATCCATCTGGATCGACCCCGAACTCGATATCTTCGCCGTCCTCCTCACGAACAGGGTGCACTTCGGCCGCGACAACGAATCTCACATAAGGCTTCGGCCGAGGTTCCACAACGTGGTGGTGAGCTTGCTGTGCTGAGGGTCGTGGGCCTCATGTCGGGCACGTCAGCGGACGGCGTGGACGCGGCACTGGTAGAGATCCGCGGAACTGACGAGGCTGGGATTGACGAGGCTGGAGCTGAAGAGGCCGGGGCTGCCGGGGCAGTTGAACGGTCGGAGGCCGCGGAGCAGGCGCCGGATGCCTACGAACCGCCGCCTATCAGCCTCGGCAACGTCGTGTTCAGAAGGATACCCTATCCTCCGGACCTCCGCGCACGTTTGCTCGCCCTCATGCGGCCCGAGACGTCCAGCATCGACGAGGTCTGCCGCATGAACTTCGTGTTCGGGGAGGTTTTCGCCGCCGCAGCCCTCGAGGTCATCCGCGCGGCGGGCATTGGTCCCGAAGAGGTGGATCTCATCGGCTCTCACGGCCAGACCGTGTACCATGTTCCCGAGCCCGAGACGTGCTGCGGCGTGCGCACCGCCTCTACCCTGCAGATAGGCGAGCCCTCGGTCATCGCCGAGCGCACCGGCGTCACCACTGTCGCGGACTTCCGCGTGCGCGACGTGGCTGCCGGGGGCCAGGGGGCGCCGCTCGTGCCCTACGCGGACTATATCCTGTTTCGGGACGCGCGCCGCACCAGGATCATTCAGAACATCGGCGGCATCGCCAACCTCACTGCGCTTCCGGCCGGGTGCACCCTGGCCGACGTGTTCGCGTTCGATACAGGCCCCGGGAACATGGTCATCGACGGGGTCGTGTCCGTCGCCACGTGCGGGCGGAGCGCTTTCGACGAGGACGGCCGGCTGGCCGCGGCGGGCAGGGTGAGGGACGACCTTCTCGCCTGGGCGCTTTCCCACCCGTTCTTGGCAAAGGAGCCGCCGAAGACCACTGGGCGCGAGGAGTTCGGCCTCCAGTATGCACAGGAAATGATGGCGAGAGCGTCGACCCTGGGCGTCCCCTGTGAGGACGTGGTCGCCACGGCGACGGCGCTCACGGCCAGGTCCATTGCGGAAAGCTACAGGAGATGGGTCGTCCCGATGTGTGGGGGGCATGTCGACGAGGTCGTGGTGGGCGGGGGCGGGGCATATAACCCGACGCTCCTTGCGATGCTGCGAGAGAGCCTTCCGGGCGTCACAGTCCTCACCCACGAGGACTTCGGCATCTCCAGCGACGCCAAGGAGGCCATCGCCTTCGCGATCCTCGCGAGCGAGGCCGTAGCGGGGCGTCCTGCCAACGTGCCGGCGGCGACCGGCGCCGGGCGGCGCGTGGTCCTGGGGAAGATCGTCCCAGGGCTTTGCAGCCGGGCCGCAAGAGACGTTGGCGGGTGCCGCCGGGTAAGCCGGGTAAGCGAGGATGCGGAAATGACCCGGCAGCCGCGGGAAAACCTGTCCAGGGTTGCCGGTGTTGCACTCTGGCGACGGCGCGTGCGGTGAGATGCGTTCGAATTTGGCGCTCAAGACTAGCCAAATTCCAGGCGCCCCGCCCTAACGAGCACCGGCAACCCCAACACCGTCAGGGAAGATGGCGCAAACTTATGGAGCCATACTTAGTGATCGACCCGCGCGACCCGCGCCGGACGAAATAGGGCAAGACAGAACGGGACGTCACAACACGGGATGGGATGGCTGAGTATGCGGAGGGGAAGAGCCAGGTGAAGGTGATGGTCGGCTCAACGAACCCCGTGAAGGTGCGGGCGGTACGAAGCGTGTTCGCCCGGGCCTTTCGCGGCGGGGACATCACGGTTGAAGGAATGGACGTCGATCTCGGCCTGCCCGACCAGCCGCTGGGTGATGATGAGACCCGCAGGTGCGCCGTGGCCCGAGCAGAGCACGTGCTGGCGACCACCGACGCCGACGTGGCGGTGGGTCTCGAAGGCGGCGTCGCGTTCGAGGGCGGGGGCGATGGCAAGGGCGGGGGCAGGGGTGAGTGTGGCGGGCGCGAGGCCCATCTCATCGGGTGGTGTGCCATCGCCGCCCGCGACGGAACCCTGTCAGTTGCTCACGGCGCTTCGATGCCCCTGCCTCCGGCCGTTGCGCGCGAGGTGGCCGCCGGGCGCGAACTCGGGCCAGTCATGGATGACCTGACAGGGGTGCACAACTCCAAGCAGAAGCTGGGAGCCATTGGGTACTTCACGTGCGGTTTGCTTCCGCGGGAGAAATCGTGGGAGTACACGATAACTTGCGCCCTGGTCAAGCTGCTTCACCCCGAGCACTATGGCGGGGCGGGGACGGACGGGCCTCATTCGAATGCGACCGCCAGGCCGGATTCCGACGACCTGGAGCATCCCGGCGACGCCGCCGGCTATTGAAGGATACGCCTCTCCACCGGCCTTCGGGATATCTGTGCCTGCTCGAAGTGGCTCATCGCCAGCTTCTGAGCCTCGATCCTCCCGTGCCGCGATCGTACGACCAGCCTGTCTCCTGCCGCCAGCTTGTGCTGGGCGAGCAGGTCCTGAGGCAGGGCGATCCGGCCCTTCTTGTCGATCTCCAGGATGTACTCGGCCATGGCGCATGGTGCCTCCTGTCTGGGTAATAACAGCGTTGGCTACAGATCCACGCCTTGAGGGCGGGTTTACGAGTCCGCGAATCCGTGTCGACTTTGCGGGAAGCTACCAGGTTGCCAAGTATGCCGCCGTAAGTTTGCACCACTTCTCCTGACGGTGTTGGGGTTGCCGGTGCTCGCACGACGGGGCGCTCTCGATCCGCCTGGCCGGCAGTCTCCAGAAAAACGGCAGCGATCTCGAAACCCGCAGTTAGTATTGGCTGCGGTTTCGAGCGTATTCAGTGTCGAGCGCGGCGCGCCGGATCCGTTCGACTCATAGCGGCAGTTTCCAGTGCCCCGCAGCGCCCCGGCGCTGACAGCCCGCAAGCAGCGACCGTCGCCCGTCGCACTCGCGAGGCCATCCCCCGCCCGCCCGGACGACGCGACGGCCCGCGCAGGCATAAAATCCTGCCTCCGTGGCACCCTTTTGGTGGAGGTGATGAGGATGGGCAGGATAACAGGGGTGAAGTGCACGGTAAGCGAGTGCGCTTACTGGGGTTCGGGCAACGTTTGCGAGGCTGACGCTATCGAGGTGAATCGGAACCCGGCCCAGCGGGGCGCGGCGAGAGGCGCCGACATGGAGGTCGGCCGAATCGGTGAACGCGGCGAGGCTCGTGGCCGCGGCCTGAGCGCAAGGACGTCCGAGCACACCATGTGCAAGACGTTCAGGCCCAAGCCAGCGGGCTATACGCGGTGATCCCGTCTTCCTCTCGGCGGCTGACGCAGCGCACGCGGCACACGAGGTCCCGGTAGCCGGGCGCGTCCTGCGCCCGGCTGTGCGTCGCTCCGGCACCCGTCACCCTGGCACGGAGCAGTTCTGGGCCCTCGTGCATCTCCCGTCCTCCCGTCCTCCCGTCGTCCCGCCCCGCCCCGTCCCGTCCCGCTCCGTCCTCGTCGTTGACATGCCCAATGGCCCGGAATATAATAGCGGCGCAGGAAGCCCCGGATCGAAATGGAGGCGGAGAGTTGGAACTCTGGTTCACCGAGCGACAGACCCCGGGCGTCGCGCTGTCCTTCCAGGTCATCCGGACCATCCACCGCGAGAGGACCAGGTACCAGGACCTTGCCGTGCTCGAGACCAGGGACAACGGCAAGGTGCTCGTCCTCGACGGCTGCGTCATGACCACCGACCTGGACGAGTTCGTGTATCACGAGATGATCGCTCACGTGCCCCTGTGCACCCATCCGTGCCCGCGGAGAGTCCTTGTGATAGGCGGCGGCGACGGCGGCACCGTCCGCGAGGTCCTCAAGCATGATTCGGTGGAGGCGGCCGTGCTGGCCGAGATAGACGGGGGGGTCATCGAGGCGAGCCGGCAGCACCTACCGAACCTGTCCCGTTCCCTGGACGACCCCAGGTGCCACGTTATGGTGGGCGACGGCGCCGAGCATGTCAGCAGCCGCCCCGGCGAGTATGATGTCATCCTCTGTGACTCCACCGACCCTGTCGGTCCCGGGGCCGTGCTGTTCTCCGGGGGCTTTTACCGCGCCTCGCACCAGTCCCTCACCGGCGATGGGGTGTTCTGCGCTCAGATGGAGTCGCCGTTTTTTCACGGAGAGCTGATAGGGCGCGTGGTGCGTGACCTGCGGCGGGTCTTCCCTGTCGTACGGCTGTACCTTGCGGTGGTGCCCACCTACCCAGGGGCGCTGTGGAGCTTCGTGCTCGCGTCGAAGAAGGCCGATCCTGTGCGGGACGCGCGCACCGTGAGGCTGAACACTCGCTATTACACGCCCGAGGTTCACAGGGCTGCGTTCGTGCTGCCGAAGTTCGTGGAGGAGCTTGTACGCCCCGAGAGCCCGTAGGCTCACAGGCTGTCAGCCCGCATGCCTCTGAGTGCGGGATCACAGAGCCGTGCTGATCTGCGGAGTGTCCCAGGCTGCCGGTGATTGCACGAGGGGTGCTCAAGACCTGGCTGAAAGGTGGCAGTGATCGTTGAACCCACGCTTGGGTCCCTGAAACAGGAGGTGGCGTGGTGTCCAGGCAGCTTTCTGACATCAAGGAGCTTCTGGCGGAGAAGGACTTGCGCCTGACCCCGCAGCGGGAGGCCATCCTGCGGGTCCTGGTGAAGCATGCGGACCTCCACCTCTCTGCCGACGAGATATACCGTCGCACGAAGGATGAGTGCCCGGACATCGGCCTTGCCACCGTGTACCGGGCGCTCGAGATCTTCGAGAACCTCGGCATTATCCACAAGCTGCAGTTCGGGGAGGAAGGAAGCAGGTATGAGTTCAACCCCGAGTTCCAGAAGCACTACCATCATCACCTCATATGCCTGAGCTGCGGCGGGATCTTCGAGTTCAACGAGGACCTTCTCGACGACATAGAGGAAGCCATCTCAGAGCGCACGGGGTTCGACGTCGTGGACCATAGCCTCAGGGTGTACGGGTACTGCCGGCAGTGCCAGGCCGCCGCGCGGGGGGCGTCCGACGTGCCCCCGGCCGACTCAGGTTCAGGGCCCGGAACAAACGGCCGCGGCGGCGAATAACATATCCCTGCCCCGACCTTCGCGACCAGGTATGAGTTCACAAATCCATGCCGGTCTGGGAGAAGCTGCCGGGTTGCCGGTGCTTGCTAAGTGAGGGTGCAGAAATGGTCCCGACTTTTGGGAGGGGTTGCCGGTGTTGCACTCGGGGACGGCGCCCCAAGCGGGGCGCGCTTCGCCAAAATCCGGCCCGTCGGGCGAGTGGCCGGATTTTGACACCCCTCGTGCAATCACCGGCAACCCAGCAACTACTGGAAAACGGACAAGAATTAACGCACCCTCACTTAGGGCGGGGCATCGAGAATTTGGCCAGCCTTAAGCGCCAAATTCGAACGAGGCTCACCGCACGCGCCGTCCCCGGAGGGCAACACCGGCAACCCCCGAAGATTGACGCCTATTCCTGAACCCGCACCTGGAGGAGAGAGCTTTCGTGCGCCGAAGGAAGCTTGCCATCGTCGGCACGCCCAATGTCGGCAAGAGCGTGCTCTTCAATGCCCTCACCGGCGCATACGCCACGGTGTCCAACTACCCCGGGACCACTGTCGAGGTCTCCCGGGGCCTCGCCACGATCCGCGGCATTCCCTTCGAGGTCATAGATACGCCGGGCGCGTACTCGCTCGTGCCCATCACCGAGGAGGAGCGCGTGACCCTGCGCCTTCTCCTTGCAGAAGACATCGACCTCGTGGTGCACGTGGTGGATGCCCGCAACCTTCGCCGAATGATCCCATTCACCCTGCAGCTCATCGAGGCCGGGTTTCCGCTGGTCCTGGACGTGAACATACTGGACGAGGCCGAGCGCATAGGGATAAGGATAGACATCCCGGGTCTCGAGCACGAGATTGGCGTGGCTGTGGTTGGCACCGTGCTCACGCGCGACCTCGGGGTGGACGCGCTCAAGGACAGGGTGGTGGCACGTGTCCAGGGTGTCACGGGCGGAATCACCGGCACGAATCTCAGAGCGCTCCGACGACCCTGTAGAGCGCGCAGCGCGTGAGATCGAAACCGCGCTCCAGGGGCGTTACCGCATGTCGCGGAGGGCCGTCGCCTTCCTGCTTCTCTCCGGCGACAGGGACGTGCACGCTCTCGTGCGACACACGGAGGGCCGCGAGCGCTACGAGAAGGTCCGCCGGATCGTGGAGCAGACCGCCAGGCGCCACGACAGGCCCCTGTCGTACGTCATAGGTCTCAAACGCCAGGAAGAGGCCGACGTCATCGCCCGGCGGGTGACGCAGGTCGCGCCGGGGCGAAAAGGCCGGTTCGTCGGGGTCCTGGACTTCGTGACGCTCTTCCCTCCGACTGCGATCCCGTTGCTCATTCTCGTCGTCTACTTCGGACTGTACAGGTTCGTGGGCGTCTTCGGCGCCGGCACCGTCGTGGACTTCCTGGAGCGGCGCGTGTTCGCCGAGGTGATAAACCCCGCAGTGAACGCGCTCGTTGCACGGCACATCGGCAGTGCAGCCCTGAGGGAGCTCCTGGCCGGCGAATACGGCGTCGTCACGCTTGGACTCCGATACTCGGTCGCCATCGTGCTGCCGATCGTGGGCATGTTCTTCTTCATGTTCTCCGTCCTGGAAGACACCGGGTACCTGCCCAGGCTCGCCCTCATGTCAGACAGGGCCTTCAAGCTCATCGGGCTCAGCGGACGGGCTGTGATCCCGATGACCCTGGGCTTCGGCTGCGGCACCATGGCCACCATGGTGACGCGCACCCTCGAGACGAGACGGGAGCGGACCATCGCCACGCTGCTCCTGGCGCTCGCGGTGCCATGCTCCGCCCAGCTCGGCGTGATCCTGGGGATGCTCTCGACAAGACCCCAGGCGCTGCTCCTGTGGGCGGGGGTGGTGGGCGCGGCGTTCGTCCTTGCGGGATACGGCGCATCGCGGTTCCTTCCCGGCGAGAGGCCGGTGTTTTACATGGAGGTGCCTCCGCTCAGGGTGCCGGTGCTCTCGAACGTGTTGGCAAAGACGCTGGCACGCATGAAATGGTACTTCGTCGAGGTCATGCCGCTCTTCGTAGGGGCGAGCGCGGTCATCTGGATCGGCAGGGTGACGGGCCTGTTTCAGCTGGTGCTCAAAGGGCTGGAGGTCCCGGTGAGGCTCGTGGGCCTTCCGCCCGAGGCGGCGTTCGCGTTCCTCTTCGGGTTCTTCAGGCGGGACTACGGCGCGGCGGGCCTGTACGACCTGGCGCGGGCAGGCAGGCTCACAGACGCACAGCTTGTGGTGGCGTCTGTGACTCTCACGCTCTTCGTGCCGTGCGTGGCGCAGTTCGCCATGATGTGGAAGGAACGCGGCTGGCGGTCTGCGCTGGCCATCGCCGCTGTGGCCCTGGCGGTCGCCTTCATCACGGGCTATGCGCTGAACCTGGTCCTTGCGGGGACCGGTGGCGCGCCATGACCGGGACCATGACCAGCACCGTCGCCGGGACTGTGGCCGGGACTGTGGCCGGGACTGCGGCCGGGACTGCGGCCGGGACGAGGATATTCCGGGCGCGGCGCGGCACAATAAGTGGCGAGCGCTCGATGCCCACGTGCCGGCTGGCGGCGCTCCGGGCCGGGGAGCGGGGGCGCGTGGTGCGTGTGACGAGTGCCAGCGCGCCGCTTCTTCAGAAGCTTCTTGCCATGGCCATCGTTCCAGGGAGCGAGATCAGGGTCGATCTCGCCTTCCCGGCGTTCGTCTTCGAGGTTGGGAACACCCGGGTCGCCGTGGACCGTGCCATCGCGCAGCAGATCGAGGTGGAACGTATCGGGAGGGTCTCGCGGTGTTGCACTCCCCGTGCAATCACCGGCGACCCAAGAGCCGACGGAAGACGGGGAGGAACTAACGAACCCTCCCTTTGAAGGGATGATGGAGGGGCTTTGCTTGCAGCGGGCGTGAGGACCCTCATCGCCTGCGCCCTTGCATCGGGCGCAGCCTTCCTGTTCAACAGGGCATCGTCGCGCGGCGTGAGGCCAGGCCCGCTCCTTGTGTTCTTGCTGGGTCCATGCGTCGAGGAGACCGCGAAGACCGGGCTCGCGCTGGCGCTGGCCGCGCCAGTGGTATTGGTGCACCTCGGTTTCGGCGCCGTGGAGGCCGTGTACGACGCATCCGGATGGCGGGCGTCGTGGTCGGGCCAGGGTTTTGCAGCAGGGGCGACAGGTCTCGTGAGTCATGCCGCATTGGGAATCCTGACACAAGTGGTCCTCGGCCTCACGCGCCAGCCGCTTCTCGCGGTGGCCGCCGCGGCCGTCGCCCACGGCCTGTGGAACGTCGCCATAGTTGCGCTGGTGGATGCAGGCCGTCGCCCCTGACGCTGACACGGATTTGCAGATCCGCGCCGGTCCGGCGGCAGGTCAGGGACCGGCTCCTGCACGACTGGGTGCGCGCGATCCGACCAGCCTCAGGTGCCGAATCCGGCGAGGCGCGCCGCGAGCGAGGCGCCGCGAGCGGTTGACGTGGCTTTGGCGCGGGTAATATAATGAACTGCGGGCAAGAACCGAAAACGCCGGTGTCAGCAGGGCTTTAGACGGGGGGCGTTGGACTAAAGCCCTTTTCGGCATGGGCATTTCGTGGTCAGGTGCTTTGGCACGGTGCCACAAGTTTGCGCTGCTTCTCCTGACGGTGTTGGGGTTGCCGGTGCTTGCTATGTATGGGTTTGCAGATCCGCGCCAGTTTGGCAGAAGCTTCCGGGTTGCCGGTGCTTGCACGACGGGGCG
>JASEJE010000037.1 GCA_030024085.1 Bacillota bacterium
CCAAATTCCAGGCGCCCCGCCCTAGCAAGCACCGGCAACCCTGACACCCTCAAGACAAAGTGGCGAAAACTTATGGCGCCATACCTAGATGGGTGCTGCTCGTGGAGGTTGCGCGGATGTGGGGCGGCGGATGTGGGGTGCCCAACCCGGGGGGGGGGGGGGTGAGGCAGGTGCCGAAGGGTGTCAAAGCAGCTGCCGTTTGCATTGGCGTTGTGTGCCTGCTGGCGCTGGGGGCCATACTCATGAGGCCTGCGCCTCCTGAGCCACCTGGCGCGCCCGGGGCGGGGCAAGCGCCCGGCTCCAGTTCCGGCTCCGGCTCTGCCACGAGCCCGGGTCCGGGCTTCCTGGGCGGCCCCGGCATCGCCGCCACGCAAGGCCGCTTCGTCGGGAGATCCGGCGGTGAGCGGCGCTGGGAGTTCGATGCCGAGGAGGTGCGTCTGAGAGAGGGTGAGAGTCGCGTCGTGCTGGAAGGCATCCACGATGGCATCCTCTACGACGGCGGCGAGGTGTGGCTTCGGTTTTCTGCGGCGCGTGGCGAGGCGGACACCGCCACGAACGATCTCAAGCTGGGGAATGTGCGGTTCTTGTCCAGGGATGGGGACGTGCTCACCGCCGACAGGCTCTCCTGGTCCGAGGAAGACGAGAAAGTCGTAATCGAGGGCAACGTCCGCGTCGAGCAGGATACCAGCTCGGTGTTGGTATGCGACAGGGCTGAGTACCACCCCGGGGACAATGTGCTCGAGGCCATCGGAAGAACCACCGTGGAGATAGAGGTTCCTGGGGACTGAGTGCAACACCGGCAACCTCTGGAAAAGTGGCAGCGATCTCTGAACCCACACTTAGCAAGCATCGGCAACCCCAGCACAGTCAGGAGAAGTGGCGCAAGCTTATGGCGCCGTACCCGGTGACTTCAACTTCTACGAGGAGGCTTGGCTACTATGAGTGCATACGCGCGGTGGGGAAGGCTTGCCGACACCAGGACGGGCGTGACGATGGCTATCGTGCTGGTGGGCATAGCCCTGCTCACGCTCGGGGCCGAGGCCGCGAAGGAGAAGGTGGTGGTGACCGCTGACAAGAGGGTCACCATCGACTTCGATGCCGACGTCACCGTTTTCGAGGGGAACGTGAGGATCTCGTATTCCGACGTCATCATCACGGCGGATCGGGCCGAGATAAAGGGGAGGAAAATCGCCACCATCACCGGCAGCGTGAAGCTCACACAGCCGGACATCACCCTCACGGGCGACGTGCTCACTGCGTACATCAGCGAGAAACGGATTGTCGTCGAGGGCGGCGCCACCCTTACCAAGGACGAGGAGAGAGCCGACGGCGCGACCGGGACCGCGACCGCGACCGGGACCGGGAGCGGGGCCGGGGCTGGGGCTGGGGCTGGAGCTGGAGCTAGATCTGGGGCTGCGGCAGGGGGCGCAGCCGGGACGGGCGCCAAGGAGCGCGTGGTCGTCACGTGCGACCGGATGGAGCTCAGGACGAACACGCGCGGGTTTGTGGCCGCCGGCAACGTGGAGATGAAGCGTGGCGACACATTCGCCCGCGCGGAGCGGGCGACTTACACCGAGAAGGACAGGCTCGCGATCCTGGAGGGCAACGTCATTGCGAGGGGCAAGAACCAGGAGACGGTGAAGTGCGGGAAGCTACTGTTCCGCACAGACCGCGACCACATAGAAGCCCTGGACAAGGTGACGCTTGAGTTTGAGGTGGAGGGAGAGGAGTAACCCCCTGGTCGGCCGGGTCCCCGTGTGTCGCTCCTGGCAGCGGTTGCCATAGAAGGTAGCACTTCAGCCCGCCCCGCCCGTAGCTGCTATGTTATAATCGGGTGAGGCCGGCCGGGCTTTGCCCGGCGGCGTAACGTGGGAGGCGGGCCGATGCTTGCGATGGTGAGAGAGGGCTTCGGGAGAGACGTCCTCGTCGCCCTCGTCGTGACCGTGCTCTTCGGGGTCGCCATATCAGGCGGCGTCGCCCGCGCGGTCGATACATACCTTGGCAAACAGGTCACCGGAGTCCTCGGCGACCTCGGCGAATACGATCTCATCCTTCATGTCAGACAGGACGCCCGCGAGGCCGCGCGCTCCGAGATCGCGAAGATCCTCGCATCGTCGTACAAAGGAGCGCGCTTCAAGGAGGGCCCGACCGTCGTCGGACGGGCCAACTTCTTCATATCCCTTCCGGACAGGCTGCGCACCCGCGCAGGGCTCGAGGGCCTTGCCCGCGCGCTCGGCGATGTGCCTGGGGCAAGCGGCGAGACGTTCATAATCGAACCGCGCCTGAGCGTGAGTGGCATCGAGCCGGGGGCTCTCTTTTTCCTCATGGGGCAGGCGGAGAAGCTGCCGGGCGTGAAGTTCTGCTTTCGGGATGGCGGCAGCATAGCGGTGGTGCTCGACTCCGTCGCCGAGGTCAGGCGGGCTTCTTATGCCCTTCGGGACCTCCTCGACGGCTACCGCGTCGTCGAGGTCAGGTTCCCCATCGGGCAGGAACTCCAGGACTCCGTTGCGGCGGGGCGGTCTTTCGCCGACGTCCTTGCGTCCACTGCCGGAGCGGGGCTTTCCCGCGACATCACGCGCCGCGGCGCAGGGTCCGACCTTGCGGACCTCACGGCCACGCTCACCGAGATGAAGCGGTTCCTCGAGCACTACGCCGCCCGCGTCACCATATCCCTTGACTCCAAAGCCCCGCTTCACCCGGGAGACCTGGTGTTTCTGGAGGCGCCTGCGCCCGCGTCAGCGCGTGCGTCAGTGCCGGCGACCGCGGTGGCCACAGCGCCCGCGGCGGCGTCGGTAGCGGCACCGGCGGCCGATGGGAAAAACCGCGGAAGCGGCGCGCGAGTTGAGGCGGCCTCGCAGGGGGCGTCGCAGAAAGGACCCGGGGCAGGAAGCGGCGTCCTCGTGCAGGTGAAGGAGATCTCGGGCAGAAAGGCCACGGGGATCGTGATAGAGGGTGACACCGACGCCCTTGGATTCAGGGCGGCCGCGTCGCGGCCAGGGCCAGAGTCGCCGCGTAAGCCGGGGGCCGGCGCGTCCCCGGCGAGCGTCCGGGCCGGGGGCGGCCCGGCGACCATCGCCGACGATCCGGGCGCCTACTGCACCTCGCCTGTGGCTGCGCATCTTGCCGACTCTGACGGCCGGCCGCAAAGGCGCATCGGCACAGCGGTTGTCACGAGCGAGAGCAAGAGGCTGGCCTACATGGTGGACGAGAGCGTGCGTCTGCTCCGCGAGCTCGAGACGTTTCGCGAAGATGCCTACCAAGCGTCGCTTTCGGCCCTTGACATACTGGGCATGTACGACAAGACCGTCGGCCGGCTCGTCGACGTGCAGAGGGCCCTTGAGAACGCATCCGACATCCTCGGCGCCTCCCAGGACGCTACATTGGGGTGGCGCGAGGCTGCGGCCGTAGAGAAGGCTCTGCGAGATGCCATCAGCGCCGTGGACTCCCTAGAGTCCGCCCTCGGCGAGATGGGATCCCTCGAGTCGCGGGCAAAAGAGGTGCTTTCCATGCTCTCGTCCACAGGTGACGCCTTTGCCGCGGACGCGGGAACGGGTGACGGTGAGATATCCCCGGCCGTCCGCGACAGGGTTGCGGCCCTGCGGGCTGCGCTCGACCTTGCGGGCGTCAAGGCTGTCGAGAGGGCCAGGGCCATCGACGAGTTCGTGCGCCGGACGAACCCCGCCGCCACCGAGCTTGCGAAGTGGAGGTCCACACTCTCGGGCCTCGTGGGGCGAGTGTCCGGCATCAGGGCTCTCCTTGCGAGCGGTCGGGCGGGCGTCGTCGTGTCCGACATGCTCGGGGCCACGAACACCGTTCTCTCGCAGCTTCAGGATATGGACGTCGCCGGGATGCAGGAATCGGTCCACGCGGTATCCCGGGACCTCGGCGCAGTCCGGTCTATCGACACCGATGCCATAATCCGGGAACTCGAATACATCAAGGCATCGCTGCCAAATCTAAAGGACGACGAGGTGGGTCGGTCCATCCGCCTCATCGACCGCTACATCGGTGGCGAGGTCATCCCTGGGGACAGCCTCCAGATCCTCGTCGACCGCAGCGTGGACCCAGAGACGGCCCGAAAGGCTGCGGCGGAGAGGTTCGGCCCGGATGTCCGTGTGTACGTGAGCCCCGTCGGCATCGTGGAGCCGGGGGTGAGGAGCGAGGTTTACAGGATCCTCCGCGAGGCCAGATCCACGGTGGCGGCCCTCGTGTCGATGATATTCACCCTGCTTGTCCTGGTGCTGGACCACGCTGCCATCGTGAGCGCCATCAGGGAGATCCGGCGCGAGAGGGCAGCCGGGGCGCCGCGGAGCGGCGGACGACGCCTGCTCGCGCGCCTCTTCGACGCGGGGTCTGTCTACGCGATGGTGGTGGGGGCCGCTGTCCTGGTGCCTGTGTTCGCAGCCGCAGGCGCGCAGGTGCCATACCTTGGCATCTGGCACGTGGCAGCCATCGGGGCGGCCATGGGGTACCTGGTGTCGCTCCAGAGCGAGAGGATAAGCCCTGCGTCCGGCGATGAGATCACCGCCGGAATAGCCATGGGGCTCTCATATACCGACGTCATGCGGGAGATCGTCGTGCCGTCCTCGAGGCCGGGGATACTCTCGTTCCTTAACCGCAGGAACGTCACGCTCAAGGGGGCGGGACGATGAGGTCGGCGTGGACAGGGGTGTGGACAGGGATAAGGGTAGGGACGAGGACAGAGGCAGGGGCGAGGACGGGGACGAGCACGAGGACCGGGGCGGCGACTGGGACAGCGACGAGGCCGGGGGCGGAGCCGCAGACAGCGGCGGCGCCACGCGCGGGCGCACCCGGGCAAGCCGAGCCCATCCTTGACGTGAAGGGCCTCGCCAAGAGGTACGGGAAGACCTTCGCGCTGGCCGGAGTGGACCTCGAGGTCGCGCCCGGAGAGACGGTCGTCATAACTGGCCCGAGCGGCTGCGGAAAGTCCACCCTCCTTCGGTGCATCGTGGGCCTTGTCCAGCCCGATGCGGGCCGAATCATGTTCGAGGGTCGCGATGTGGTGGCCCTTCCGTATCGCGAGATCCTCGGCATCCGGAGGAAGATCGGCTTCGTCTTTCAGCGCTTCAACCTCATCGCCAGGCTCTCCGCCCTTGATAACGTGGCCCTGCCCCTTGTGGGGGCGGGTGTGCCGCCGGAGGAGGCCCGCGAGAGGGCCCAGCGGGCGCTGGCGCGCGTGGGGCTTTCGGGTGCCGTGGCGCGCCGTCGGCCTGGGGAGCTATCCGGCGGCGAGGCCCAGCGCGTCGGCATCGCGAGGGCCCTCGTGACCCAGCCGGTCCTCATGCTGTGGGACGAGCCCACCGCATCCCTCGACCCGATCCTCGTGGGAGAGGTCCTCGACGTCATGGAGGACGTGGCGAAGGCGGGCGACACCGCCATGCTCATCGTTACCCACGAGATGAAGTTCGCGGCCCGCGCCGCGGACAGGCTGGTGCTTCTCGAACGGGGGGCTGTCGCCGAGGAGGGCCGCCCGGAGGACGTTTTCGCAAACCCGCGGTCAGGGGTTGGCAGGAAATACCGCCGTCTTCTTCAGCAGTGAGAGGTGGGTGCGCACCGACACCGACGGCGGGTGGTGCGCGGCAGGCAGGGAATCCGGTGGCGATGTAGAACTATCGTATTAGCTGTCGAGAAGAGGTGGCGGGAATTGGCGGCGCGGCCGCTCGAGCGCGAGACTACGGTAGCAAGGCCCGTTTCGTACGAGGGGCGCGGCCTCCATACAGGCAGGCCTTCGCGGGTCACCATTCGTCCCGCACCGTGCGGGACGGGCATCGTGTTCGTGCGCACCGATCTTCCTCGCCCCGTCTCGATCCCGGCAAGGGTGGAATTCGCCGCGATGTCGCGGCGTGCGACCGGCCTTGCACACGACGGCGTGGCCGTGTCTACGGTTGAACACCTTCTGGCGGCCGTCCTCTGGGGAGGGGTCGACAACGCTCTCATAGAGGTGGACGGGGAGGAGATCCCGCTGGGCGACGGAAGTTCCCGCGTCTTCGTGGACATTGTCGAAGAGGCGGGCATCGTCGAACTCGAGCGGGAGCGCGGTTTGCTCAGCGTGGATCGCCCTGTGCGCGTGGAGCGGGGGGAAGCCCGGGCCATCGCCCTCCCCCACGAAGGGCTGCGGGTCAGCTTCACTTTCGTTGGCGCGCGGCGGGGGATGCGCGCGGAGCACGTGGAGTTCGAGGTCACCCCGGAGACGTTCAGGACGGAGATCGCACCCGCCCGGACCGTGGGGTTCGAGTGGGAGCTTGCGACGTTGCGCGAGGTGGGCCTCGCGCTCGGCGCAACTCCGGATGAGGCCGTCATAGTAGGCGAGAACGGGTATGTCGGCCCGGCCAGGTTTCCTGACGAGGCCGCACGCCACAAGGCCCTCGACCTTCTGGGCGACATCGCGCTCCTTGGCAGGGTTTCGGGACATTTCATCGGCATCGGTTCCGGGCACGCGCTCAACCATGAGCTTGCCAGGGCCGTTGTCCGAGAGACGGCACAGGCAAGACCAGGAGCAACAGGCACGGAGGACGGATTGCATGATCGATGTCGTGGGAATTCAAAGGGTGCTTCCGCACAGGTACCCGTTTCTTCTCGTTGACCGTATCATCGAGGTGGAAGAAGGCAGGCGCGCGGTGGGCATCAAGAACGTCACCGTGAACGAGCCGTTCTTCCAGGGCCACTTCCCCGGGAACCCCGTGATGCCGGGAGTGCTCATCCTCGAGGCCATGGCCCAGGTGGTGGCGTTCGCGGCGCTCGGCCCGGGGGGCGCGCACGGGAAGGTCCCATATCTTGTGGCGGTGGACAGGGCCAGGTTCCGTAAACCGGTTGTGCCCGGGGACCAGTTGCGGATGGAGACGGAGATTGTCAGGGTGAGGGGCGATTTCGGCCGCACTACTTGCTCCGCTTTCGTGGACGGCAAGCTCGTGGCCGACGCTGAGATGACTTTCGCCCTGGTTGACGCTGCCCAGGGCAACCCATCAGTAGATGGCAATGGGAGGGCATCCTCATGAAAGCTGCCCAGACACCGGGTTTTCGCATCAGGAGAATCCATGACACCGCCATCATACACCCGAGCGCGCGGATAGGCCAGGACGCGGTGATAGGGCCTTACTGCGTGATCGGGGAAGACGTGACGATAGGCGACGGCTGCAAGCTCGCAAGCCACGTGGTCATAGATGGACCGACGACCATCGGCAGGAACTGCACCTTCTCGTCGGGTGCCAGGATCGGCGTGGACCCCCAGGACTTCAAGCACAACGGCGAGAGGACCACGCTGGTCATCGGGGACGACAATGTCTTCCGCGAGTTCGTCACGGTCAGCCGGGGCACCGTCTCCGGCCACGGAGAGACGCGCATCGGCGACGGCAACATGGTGATGTCGTACGGCCACATCGCCCACGACTGCTGCGTTGGAAACCACACCATCATCACAGGTGGCGCCGCGCTCGCAGGCCATTGCACGCTCGAGGACCACGCCATCGTCGGGGGCATGGCCGGCCTGCACCAGTTCGTGAAGATCGGCAGGATGGCCATGATCGGCGGCATGGCCAAAGTCACCAAGGATGTCCCTCCATACATGCTTGTAGACGGCAACCCCGCCCGCGTGATCGGCGTGAACATCGTGGGCATGCGCAGGAACGGCGCGCCTCCCGAGGTGCGTGATGCGGTGAGGCGTGCGTACAAGATCCTTTATGAGTCCGGCCTCAACCTCTCACAGGCGATCGGCAGGATCGAAAAGGAGCTCTCCGGGTCCGAGGAGATCGACCACCTCGTGCGATTCCTGAAGTCCTCCGCGCGGGGCGTCATCGCGGGCCATCCCCGCGAGCCCCGCGGGCACGAAGATTGAAAGGGACGCCACGACAGATGGTCGCCATGGGATCGTCCAGGCTCGGGCTCGTCGCGGGCGAAGGGGAGCTTGCGTCCTGCGTCGCCCGTAACGCTTCCGCCATGGGCATGGAAGTCGTCGCGATATCCCTCACCGACAGGCTCGACCCGGCGGTGGAGGCGGTCGCCGTCAGGGTCCACCGCGTTGACCTCGTCGACGCTCTTTCCATCATACCCATTTTCAGGCAAGAGGGTGTGACCGAGGCCGTCATGATCGGCAAGATCTGGCGGGCGGACGGGTTTCGGCGCCGGACCCGGGAGGCCGTCGAAAGGGTGGCCCGGGGGAGGCGCGACCGCACCGACGTTCAGGTCCTCCTGGCCTTTGTCGGAAAACTCGAGGAGGCGGGGATCACCCTTGCAAGCCAGCTTCGCTACATGGGCGACTCCGTGCCCGGGGACGGAGTCCTCGGGCGCTGCACCCCGTCCTCGTCGGAGTGGGAGGATGTCCGGTTCGGGGTGGAGGTCGCTCGCCGGGTGGCCGCGACCGGGATCGGCCAGGCCGTGGCGGTGAGGGACCGGGCCGTGGTAGCGGTGGAGGCCGCGGAGGGCACCGACGCGATGATAAGGCGCGCGGGCCGCCTGGCCTCCGGATGCGTTGTGGTGAAGGTGTCCTGGCCCGACCAGGACGAGCGGTTCGACGTGCCCGCCGTCGGCCCTGATACGATCGAGGTCATGCGGAAAGCAAGGGCAGGGGTGCTCGCATGTGAGGCGGGCAGGACCATAATGGTGAGGAAGCGCGACACCATCGCCCTGGCGGACGCGGCGGGGATAGCCGTGGTGGGGGTGCCGCGGACGAGAGGCGGGGACTCTTGAAGGTGATGATGGTGGCCGGGGAGGCGTCCGGAGACGTGTACGGCGCGCGCCTGGCCGAGAAACTGAAAGATTTGCGTCCTGACGTCGACCTCGTCGGGCTGGGCGGGACGCTCATGCAGGCTGCCGGTGTGCGCCTGCTTTTCAACCCCACAGGCCTTTCTGCCGTGGGGCTCGCCGAGGCCCTGCGAAGCGCATCCGCGCTCCGGGGGGTGTTCGCGGATACGAAGCATGCGCTGTCGTCGGAAAGGCCGTCGTGCCTCGTTTTCATCGACTTCCCCGAGTTCAACACGAGGCTTGCAGGCGCGGCGGCGAGGCTGGGCCTTAAGTCGGTGTACCTCTTCGCCCCTACGGCCTGGGCATGGCGGCGCGGCCGCGCGAGGCGAATCGCCAGGACCGTCACGAAAGTCGCGTCGGTGTTCCCTCTGGAGGCGCAGGTTTACCGTGAGGCCGGTGCCTCGGTGGAATTCGTCGGCCACCCGTTGCTCGACCTCGTGAAGCCGGCTGCCGCGGCTGACCGGCTGGCGGCCAGGGCTGAGCTGGGGCGCGGGCCTGGATTTGGATCCGGACCTGAACCTGACCCTGAGGCGGTCGTCGTCGGCCTCCTGCCCGGGAGTCGCGCCCAGGAGATAAGGCTTCTCCTCCCGCCCATGCTGGAGGGCGCGGCGAGGATTGCGAGGGCGAAGCCCGGGACGAGGTTCATGCTGCCGCTTGCGGGGACCGTTCCAGAAGGCGCCGTTTGCGAGGCCGTTGCCGCGTCGGGCCTGCCGGTCCAGATCGTGCAGGGTCAGGCGCACCGGTGCATGGCGGCAGCGGACGCGCTGGTGGTGGCGTCGGGCACGGCCACGCTGGAGGCGACCATAGTCGGAACGCCCATGGTCGTGGTTTACAGGGTGTCGCGGTCCACGTGGGCGCTGGGGAGGATTCTCGTGAGAATTCCTTACATTTCATGGCCGAACATCCTCGCCGGAAGGCGCGTCGTTCCGGAACTCCTCCAGGACGAGGCGAGGGGCGAGACCATAGCGAAGGAGGTCCTGAGAATCCTGGACGCTCCGGGATATGCTACCAGGATGGCCGAGGACCTTGCCCGGGCACGGGAAGCCCTGGGGTCCCCTGGGGCGCTGGAGCGGGCCGCGAGGCTGGTGCTCGAGGTGGCAGGCGCATGAGCGCGGTCAGCGGGAGCGCGCCTGGCAGGCGCACGGGCGGGGGCATAGGCGGCGGCACCGGCTCATCCGGGCTCGAGGCAGGGCGGCGAGCGGTGGTCGTCATCGTGGCCAATAGCCCAGGCGAGATCTCTGGCTGGGCGAGGCCGGTCGTGGCAAGGCTGCGCGCCTCGGAGACCGGGACCGCTCCGGCGCTGGGTGGGCTTGTGGTGGTGGTCGTCGTGCCGCCGTGTGCCTTCGCGAGCGGCCACGAGACCGAGGTGGCCGCGGCCATCCCCGGCGTGGACGCGGTGGTGGGACCGTCCGAGTATGTGAAGTATGCCCTTTTCGGTGTGGTCCCGAAAGGGTTCAGGCAGGCGCAGGTCGCGGGCACGCCGGACGGCGGGCGGGGCATCGTGGTGCACCTGGGCGGGGATCCCATGCACTCTGCGCTCCTTGCGAGGAGGCTGGGCTACCCCGCGGTCCTTTACAGTGATCGCACCGCGGGATTCGTCGGGAGCTTCGCGCGCTTCATGGTGGAGGACGCGAGGGTCGAGGCGAAGCTTCGTCGGAAGGGCGTGCCCGGCGAGAAGATCAGCATCGTGGGAAACCTCATGATAGATGGGGTAACGGCCGATCTCGAAAGGGACGCTGCCAGGGCGGCTCTGGGAGTCGGCGCCGGGGCCCCACTCGTGTGTTTGATGCCGGGAAGCCGTAGGCAGCAGATACGTTACGCAATGCCGTTCTTCCTGAGGGTCGCGGAGATCGTGAGGAAGTTTCGGGATGAGGCCGCGTTCGTTGCGGTGCTTTCGCCGTATGTCAGCCCCAGCATGGTCGGCGCGGCGGTAAGGCGCGCGGGCGCAAGGCGGGAGGCACCGGAGGGTCGGCACCTCGGGCACGCAGGCAAGAGGCTGGAGGGTGCCGGCGGCCGGCTGGTGCAGGCCAGCGGCTCCGCTCCGCCCTCACCGGGCTCCGAAAGTGCTTTAAGTGAGAGTGTAGAAATGCTCCCGACGCCATCTTGTCAACGCGCCCCGCTTGGGGCGCCGTCCCCGAGTGCAACACCGCGAGCCCTGCAGCCGCTGGAAAACCCGGAGGAATCAGTGAACCCTCGCTTAGAGCCTGCGCATGCATTCGTTATCGAGACGGACGAGGGAGTAGCCGTGAGGCTCGTGGACCGGGACCGCTACGATGCAATGGCGGCGTCCGACGTGGCCGTGGCGATGCCGGGCACTGTTACAGCGGAGCTTGCGTTTCTGGGAGTGCCCACGGTGGTGGCCGTCCCGATGAACATCCCCGAGGAAGTCCCGCTTCCGGGCCTGCCTGGGCTTCTTGGGGGGATCCCGGTCATCGGCCGTCACCTGAAGCGCGCCGCCGTGCAGAAAGCCATCGAGCGCATTGAGTTTACTGCAATTCCCAACAAGCGGCAGCGACGCATGATCACTCCCGAAGTGCGGGGGGTCCTGACGGCGCAGGACGTGGCCATCAAGGTGCTGGAGCTATTGCAGGACGCGAAGGCGCGCGGTAGAATTGCTGTGGAGTTGAGACAGGCCATGGGTCAGCCCGGGGCATCCGACCGGGTGGCAGAGATGGTCCTGGAGACGCTGGTTTCGACTGGAGGTAGGCGCCGTTGAAGCAGGGCGGCAGGAGTCCTCTCAGAAGGCTCGTCAAAGTGATGCTGCCTTACGCCCATGTCTTCGCGGGCGGCCTTGTCTGCACCGTCCTTGCAGGCCTTTCGAACCTCGCTGTATACTGGGTGGTCAAGGAACTCATAGACAGGGTGCTCTCGGGGCCTGATGCGGCCGGGCGCGCCTCCATGCTCAACCTCATCGTCATCGGCATCCTTGTATTGTTCATCGTGAAAGGGATCGTGTCGTACGGCCAGGTTTACCTCATGGCGTTCGTGGGCCACAGGGTTGTGGCCGACTTGCGTGAAAGGGTATACGGCCACCTTCAGCGCCTGTCCCTGGGATTCCACGAGAGCCGGCGGCGGGGCGAGATGATATCCCGCGTCACGAATGACGTGGCCATCGTGCAGGCGAGCGTGTCCACAGGTATCGCCGAGCTTCTGTCCCAGGTCGTCATGCTCGTCGGCATCGCAGGCTTCATGTTCTACCTCGACTGGAGGCTCTCCATGGTGACGCTCGCCATCATGCCGGTGGTTGCGGCGGTGGTCGGGAGGGCCGGCAAGAGGCTTCGACGCATAACCGGCCTCATCCAGAGCACCATTGCTGACGTCACGTCGGTGCTTCAGGAGACGCTGGCCGGGATCAGGATAGTGAAGGCCTTCACCATGGAGGCCCACGAAATGGAGCGCTTCCGACGCGAGAACGAGGGCAACTTCGCCGCATCTCTGAAGGGGGCACGCGTCAACGCCGCCATCGGGCCGGTGGTGGAGTTCCTCGCGGTGATTGGGCTTGCTGCCGTTCTGTGGTATGGGGGGCGGCAGGTCATATACGGGCACCTGACTCTGGGCGAGTTCATGGCGTTTCTCGGCGCGGTCGGGACGGCCCCGGCGCCGATGGGGCGTCTCTCGGCCACCTACGGCGCGTTTCAGCAGGCCCTCGGGGCGGCCGACAGGATCTTCGGGCTTCTCGATGAGGAGCCCGAACTGGAGGAGGTCCCGGGTGCGGTGGGGCTTCCGCCCACCATCGCGGGGCGGGTGGACTTCGAGGACGTCCACTTTGCATACCGCCACGACGAGCCCGTGCTGAACGGCATCAGCCTCACCGTCATGCCGGGCGAGGTGGTGGCGCTCGTGGGGCCGAGCGGCGCCGGGAAGACCACGCTCATCAACCTGATCCCGAGGTTCTACGATCCTTCGTCGGGGTCCGTGCGCATCGACGGCCACGACCTGCGGCGCGTGAAGCTGTCATCGCTGCGGCGTGCCATCGGCCTCGTGCCACAGGAGACCATCCTTTTCAGCGTGAGCGTGGCCGAGAACATCGCGTACGGGAGGCCCGGAGCGAGCGAGACGGAGATAGTGGAGGCCGCCAGGCTTGCGAACGCTCACGAGTTCGTGATGCGGCTTCCGGACGGGTATGACACGCTCATAGGAGAGCGCGGTGTGATGCTTTCCGGCGGGCAGCGCCAGAGGATCGCCATTGCAAGGGCGCTCTTGCGCAACCCGAAGATCCTCATTTTGGATGAGGCCACGTCGTCCCTGGACCCCGAGTCCGAGGTGCAGGTGCAGGAGGCGCTTGCACGCCTTCTTCGCAACAGGACGACCTTCGTGATAGCGCATCGGCTGTCTACCGTAAGGATGGCCGACAGGATCCTGATGCTCGACGGGGGAAGGATCGTCGAGTGCGGCACCCACGACGAGCTCATGGCCCGAAACGGGCTCTATGCGAGGCTTGCTTCGGCCAGGTTCGGTGAGGACCAGGTGATCTGAGTCTCCCCGACGTACGAGGATCTGACAGGAGGCGGGAGGTGACGCGATGAAGGCCATGGTCATGGCTGCAGGGGTGGGGTCCCGCCTCGAGCCCCTTACGGTGAACGTCCCGAAGCCCATGGTGCCCGTGGCGACTCGGCCGGCCATGGAACACATCATCGCATTGCTACGGCGCCACGGAGTGACCGAGGTCGTCGCGAACCTCTGGTACCTTCCGGAGTCCATCGAGAGCCACTTCGGCGATGGGGCTGCGTTCGGGGTCTCGCTCCGTTACTCGCGCGAGGAGGAGCTGCGCGGAACGGCCGGCGGGGTGCTTGCAGCAAAGGCGCTGCTCCTGCCGGCGGAGAATGAGGCGGTCGCCGGCGTGGGCGGTAGCGGCGGCGCCGGCGGGAGTGTCTGCAGGGGCGCCGGCGAGGGTGCGGGCAGTGGTTCCGGCGGCAATGGGGGTGGCGGCACCTTTCTGCTCATTGCGGGCGACGCGCTGACCTCCGCGAACCTCACGAGGCTCGTCGAGTTCCACCGCGAGAAGGGAGCCCTCGTGACGATAGGCCTCAAGCCGGTGGCCGACCCGTCCAGGTTCGGCGTGGTGGTCACCGCGGATGACGGGAGGATCGTCGCGTTCCAGGAGAAGCCCAGGCCGGGCGAGGCCCGGAGCAACCTCGCCAACACCATGATTTACGTGTTCGAGCCGGAGATTTTCGACTACATCCCGGCGGTGGCGGAGGGCGCGCCCGACTTCGGCAAGCACGTATTCCCGCGCCTCGTGCAGGAGGGCGTCCCGTTCTATGGCCTCGCCCTCGACGAATACTGGTGCGACATCGGGACGCTCACCCAGTATCGCCTCGCCCACAAGGACGTGCTCTCGGGCGCAGTAGGCATCGATATCCCGGGGCGGGAGATCTCGCCCGGCGTGTGGGTGGGCGAGGGCGCCGAGATTCACCCGGCGGCGACCCTGTGGACGCCTGTGCTCGTCGGGCGGGGCGCCAGGGTGGGCCGTGGCGTGAGCGTTGGCCCTTATAGCGTCATCGGCGACAACTGCGTGATCGATGAGGGGGCCGGCATCTTTCAAAGCGTCATCTGGAACAGCACCCATGTGGGCAGGGACGCGAAGCTCGAGGACTGCGTCGTAGGAAGCGACTGCTACCTAAAGCCCGGCTCGTCTCTTGGCGAGGGCGTCGTGCTGAGCGACGAGTGCGTCGTGGAGGAGGGCGGCGTTGTCAAGAAGAACGTGAAGATCTGGCCGCGCAAGACGGTCAAGAGGCGGGTGGCCGTGTGGTGAGACGCCTGCCGCTTCCCGCCAGGGTCCTCCTCGTCGCGGCCGCGATCGCCGTGTGCTGCGCGGCCGGGGTTTATTTACGTGCGAGGATAGCTCCGGTGGAGAAGCGGCAGCCGGCCGCACAGGACACGCACGCCGCTCCTGGCGATCAAGGCGAGGCCGAGTCACGGGACGGCGAAACCCTTCCTGGTGCAAGCATGATCCTGGAAGGGACCAAGATTGTGGTCCCTGGCCCGTCGGGGGAGCCCGAGTGGGAGTTCTCGGCGGAGAAGATCGAGATAGCGAAGGAGCGCCAGGTTGCGAGGCTGACCCACGTCAGGGGTGCAAGGTATGTAAGCGGGGCCACCCAGGTGCGGGTGCGAGCGGGCATCCTGACCGCTGCCCTCGAGTCAGGGCGTCTCGACTTCGAGGGCGGCGTCGAGGTCACGGGTGAGAACGGGGCGGGGTTCTCGGCCCGCCAGGCGACCTGGGACCCGGGGACGGGGAGGTTCGTGGCATCGGGCGATGTCAGGTACTCTG
Organism: Bacillota bacterium; assembly: GCA_030024085.1. Taxonomy (GTDB): domain Bacteria; phylum Bacillota; class SHA-98; order UBA4971; family UBA4971; genus UBA6256. Next base: position 15,029 of record JASEJE010000037.1, read on the forward strand.
ACGGCACGTCTGCCATCAGCGGGGATGCTCTCCAGGCCGATGCCGGGCTGGAGGAAGCCGTCATGAGGGGCAGGGTGAGGTTTGCCACTGTGGTGAGGGGCGGATGACGACGGTTCTTGTGTTGAGCAACGGGCACGGCGAGGACGTCATAGGGGCCATGATCGCCCAGGAGGTGCGAGCCCTCCGTCCGTCCCTGGACGTGGTGGGCTTTCCCCTGGTTGGCCTCGGGAAGCCCTACCGCGACGCGCGCATCAGGATAGTCGGGGTCCAGAGGCCCATGCCGAGCGGCGGGTTTGCGAAGCACGGGGCGCGCCTGCTCCTCAGGGACCTGAGGGCAGGGCTATTCAGCCTCACGGTGGGGCAGATGCGACACCTGCGTGCCATGGCGCCCACGGTGAGCCTTACCGTGTGCGTTGGCGACGCGTACCCCCTTCTGCTGGCGGGGCTGTTCGTCCGGCGGCCCATACTGTGCCTTTCCACCGCCAAGTCCGAGTACATACACGGCCACTACGGCATCGAGACGTGGCTCATGAGAAGGCTCGCAGGCTTCGTGCTGGCGCGCGACGAGAGGACCTGTGCGGCGCTGGCGGCTGCGGGGGTCAGGGCGGGATTTGCGGGGAACATCATGATGGACGGCTTCTCCATTACCGGCGAGAACTTCGGCCTTACGCTCGAGAAAAAGGTCGTCGGGATCCTGCCGGGGTCGCGCGACGAGGCTTACCGCAACATGGTCGAGGTGCTGGAGATTGTCAGGCAGCTGGCCGACACGACCGGGAACGGGGTGGACTTCGTGGCGGGCCTCGCCCCCAGCCTGAATAGGAGGTTTCTGGCTCAGGCCGTGCAGAGGGCGGGGTGGCGGTACGCCCCCGGCGGAGCCGGCGACCTCGAGTCCGGGATAGTGGGCCGGCTTTACCCTGACGGCAACGACAAGCCGTGCGTCATTCTGACCCAGGGCAGGTTCGGAGACGTCCTCAATGTGAGCAACATCGTCATAGGTCTCTCTGGCACTGGGAACGAGCAGGCCGCGGGCCTGGGACGCCCGGTGGTGGCGTATCCCGCGGGCGGGCCGCAGTTCAACGAGAGGTTTGCGAGAGCCCAGAAGAGGCTCCTCGGCGATGCGCTGGCTCTTGTGGAGGGCGGCGGGGCGGAAGCCGTCGCCCGCGAGGTGCTATCCATACTCGGTGACTCCGAGCGTATCGCGAGGATGCGCCGGGCAGGCCACGAGCGCATGGGCGAGCAGGGGGCTGCCACGCGCACGGCGAAGATCATCGTAAACTACCTGGACACAGGACGGTGGGAGGGCTGTAGCTTTGAGAAGAGCTGATGCTGGCGAGGGTCTGCGAGCCGCCCGACGGCGCTGTGCGGGCGCTCCGGGGCGCGCCGTGCCGCGCTTTACGCCGCGCATCGCGCCGTGCGTTGTGCCGCGTCGCATATTGTGCCTTGCGCTGTGCGCCGCGCTCGCCGCGGGTTTTGTCCCTTTCGCTGGGCCGGCACAGGTGCAAGCGCAGGGGCAGGCGCATTCGCAGATGCAGGCCCAGGCGCCGTCGAAGAGCGACCCGCAGGCGTCCGGCGGCGGACCATTCGAGATGACCGCTGACGAGGTGAGATACCGCGGCAAGGACAAGGTTACCGTCGCTGACGGAAACGTCCTCATCCTGTACAGGTCTTTCAAGATCACCGGGGACCACGCGGAGTACGACGACCGTGTGCCCTGCGTGCGGGTGAGGAGCAAGGATGCGTCAAGGTTCGAGGACACGAAGGAGAAGACCGTGCTCGGCGCGGTCGAGATAGTCTTCTACTTGAACGAGGAAAAGGTGGACGCTTCAGGCAACGTGACCGTGAACTATCAGGACGGCCGCGTGCTGGCCTCGGGCGACCACATAACATACCTTGGCAAGGAGAAGAAGGGTCTCGTGACGGGGAATGCGCGGGTGGAGATGGGCCGGAAGGTGTTCGCCGCAGGCAACATCACGGTGCTCTTCGCCGAGGAAGCCGTCATCGCCACAGGCGGCACTCGAACGGTTATCCCTGGCGAGGAGATCAAAGCCCCGGGTGCTTCGCCCACCGGAAACGGGCAATAGGCCGCCTGAGCCGACTTGCCGTTGCCGACATCCCCGGCGGACCGGATTTCGCGCAGGCGCTCCGCTCGGAGCACTACCCCGGTATGCAGGTGGCAGCCCCGGCATCCTGTTTGTGGTCGGCCGACGCGCCATGGTGCAGGAGGAGCATTGGGCGGGAGGGACGCAGGTGTCCATCGTGTGCCAGGATCTCGTAAAGTCATACGGCCGCCGCAAGGTCGTGCAGGGCGTGAGCCTCGAGGTCGAGCAGGGTGAGGTGGTGGGCCTGCTCGGGCCCAACGGCGCGGGCAAGACCACCACGTTCTACATGATAGTGGGGCTGGAGGCCGCCCAGGAAGGAACCATCGCCCTTGGCGACCGCGACGTCACAAGCCTTCCCATGCACCGCCGCGCAAGGCTGGGCCTCGGCTACCTTGCCCAGGAGCCGTCCATTTTCAGGAAGCTCACCGTCGAGGAGAACATCCTCGCCGTCCTCGAACTCGTTGGCCTCCCGCAGGCTGCGCGGCGCGCCCGCCTCGACGAGCTTCTCGACGAGCTCGCCATCGGGCACATCCGCAGGCAGATGGGGTACACCCTGTCCGGCGGCGAGCGCAGGCGCGTGGAGATCGCGAGGACCCTCGCCACGTCGCCCAGGTTCATCCTGCTGGATGAGCCTTTCACCGGGGTCGATCCCATAGCCGTCGCCGATATCCAGGAGATCATTGCGAGGTTCCGGCGTCAGGGGCTCGGCGTGCTCATCACCGATCACAACGTGCGCGACACCCTGTCCATCGTGGACCGCGCCTACATCATGCACCAGGGCAAGATCCTGGTGTCGGGCGACGCCGCGCGCATCGCGGACGATCCCACGGCGCGAAAGTTCTATCTCGGGGAGCGGTTTACGCTTTGAATTCGAGGTTGACATCGAGGCCATGGCTGAAGCCAGGGCCGGGCTCAGGGGCGGGGGCATCGCCTGGGGCAGGCGTGAGCCCGGGGCCGCCGCCAGGGCCGCCGCCAGGGCCGGCGCTGAGGCACAGGCCGCTGCTGCGGTCGGGGCCCGGGCTACTCGAGCGATACATCTATAAAGAGCTTCTCGGGCCGCTTCTATTCTCCGTGGCCGCCTTCACGCTCATAATGGTGGCAGGGGATCTCCTGTTCCAGCTTGCGCGGATGCTCGTGGACGGCCAGGTGAGCGCGGGGACGGCTCTTGCCGTATTCGTGCTCGGCCTGCCGCGCGTCATGGTCCTGGTGCTGCCCATGTCCACCTTGCTGGGGACGTTGCTATGCTACAGCCGCCTGTCGGCCGGCAGCGAGGTGGTGGCCATGCGGGCGGCCGGCATGAGCCTGCAGCGGGTAATGGCGCCGGCGGTGGCGCTGGCCGTGGTGGTGAGCGTGGTCACGGTGGCGCTCAACGAGACGGTGGTCCCGGCCGCGAACCGCAGGTCTGAGCGGATCATGTGGGAGATCGGGCAGCGCGCGAATCCCTTCGTCCAGAGGAACGCCGTGATAAAGGAGTTCGAGGGCGGGGCGCTCGCGAGGCTCATCTACGCAGGCTCATATGACGCCGGTGAGAAGGCGTTCAAGGACGTAACGGTGCAGGAGTTCGAGGGTGGCAGGCTTGCGCGCATCACGGAGGCCGCGCGCGCCAGGTGGGAGGAGACCAGGTGGTGGTTCGAGGATGGCGTCGTGTACACGATTCTCGGCGGCGACAGGGTGGCGTCGGTGAGGTTCGCGCGGCAGGAGGCGCGGATCGCGCACAGGCCGTCCCAGGTGGCGAGGGGGTCACTCACGCCAATGGAGATGTCGGCCAGAGAGCTTGCCGATTACATTCGCGACCTGGCAGGGCAGGGGGCGGATGTCACGAGCCTCCTGGTGGAGCTGTACCTGAAGATTGCCATCCCGTTCGCAAGCCTGGTGTTCGGGCTCGTTGGGGCGCCGCTCGGCATCAGGGCACACAGGGCGTCCACGTCGCTGGGCTTCGGGATGAGCATACTCATCATCTTTGTCTACTATGTTATAATGAGCTTGAGTTGCGCAGTGGCAGATCGGGGCAGCATGCCGCCGGTGCTCGGGGCGTGGTTGTCGAACATTCTTTTTGGGACGTGCGGCGTCCTGATGATCGCGCGCAAGTCCTAAGTGTGGGTTCAGGAATCCATGCCGGTCTGGGAGAATCTTCCGGGTTGCCGGTGCTTGCACGACCGGGCGCTCTCGATTTGACAAGCCTGAATGCCAAGTCTTGCGAGGCACGCCGCAACCGCGCCGTCCCCGGAGTGCAACACCGGCAACCTCTTCTGACTTAGGGGGTTTGACGTGTACGGACTAACGCTCGTGCTCATGCTCATCGTGGTTGGCGGGGTCATCGCCTTCGTGGGCGACCGTATCGGCATGAAGGTGGGCCGCAGGAGGCTCAGCATCTTCGGCCTGCGGCCGAGGCACACCTCGATGATCATCACGGTCATAACGGGGATAGTCGTGTCCACCACGTCTCTCGTCGTCATGAGCATAGTGTCCAAGGACGTGCGGACAGCCCTCTTCAGCATGCACGAGATCCAAACGGCGCTTGCCACGACCAGGCAGGAGCTGGCCTCGGCGGTGGCGCGCCTTTCCACGCAGCAGACGGAGCTCGCGGTGAAGGAGAAGAGGGTGGGCGAGCTCCAGACGCAGATAGAGAGCCTCACCGGGGAGATCGACAAGCTCTCGGCGGCGGCGAAGGTCAAGGCGAAGGAGTACGAGATGCTCACCGCGAGGAACGAGACGCTCTCCGCCGAGCTCGACCAGGTGAAGAAGGAACGCGTGAAGGCAGAGAGCGAGCTTACCGCGGTCCAGACCGAGCTCGGGAAGATGCAAAAGCAATACCAGGAGATGAAAGCCCAGCTCGATGACACGAAGGCAAGCTACTCGGAGGCCCAAGGGAAGCTCGACGAGGCCAACAAGCGCATCACTGCGCTCCAGAGCGCCGAGAAAGACCTGAAGCAGACCATCTCGCGGCTCGACACAGAGAAGCAGAAGCTCGAAGACGAAAGCCGCGCTCTCGAGACGCGCATCCGCGATCTTACGCAGGGGGCGAACGTTCTCTACTCGTATCTGCAAGGCATGTCCCAGTATCTCGAGGGTCTGCAGCTCTCTGACATAACCTACCGCGCCGACGAAATAGTCCTGGCCACGGTCATACAGGGCGATCGGCCGCTCGACGACATCCGGAGTGATGTGGCGGCTTTCCTGCAAAAGGCCGACAAGCTGGCGCTCGCGCGGCAGGCGAAGATAGAGGGCAGCGAGAACGAGGCAATAATCTTCTTCACAGATAACCTCGAGAACACGGCGCAGAGGATCGCCAGAGCGAAAGGGCCGGTGGTGGTGCGGCTGGTGTCGGCCACGAACGCCTTCGTCGGCCAGCCGGTATACGCCTACCTGCAGTTCTTCGAGAACAAACTCATCTTCAAGCAGGGCCAGGTGGTGGCAGAGCGCGAGATAGACGGGGCTCTCGGACCCAACAGGGTCCAGGATGAGCTCATGACCCTCTTGATGGCCGCGAACGACGAGGCCACGCGGCGGGGCATGGTGACAGACGTCGAGGGGAGGGTCGGCGAGGCGCCTCTCTCGGAGTTCAACGCCGCAACGTCCAAGATCCTGGAAGCCGGGCGGAAGGTGCGCGTGCTCGCGGTGGCGGCGCAAGACACGTGGAACACGAAGCCGCCGCTCAAGGTGGCGTTCCAGGTGGTCAAGTAGGAATGAAAAGGTGTGCCATTCCGCCGAGCGAGAGGCGGAGAGGCGGCGGATACTTGACCAGGTGCGGGCGGTGCTGGGATCCCATCCTGATGTGATTTTCGCGTACGCCCATGGGTCGTTTCTGGAGGACCGTCCATGCCGGGACCTGGACATCGCTGTGTACTACCGGGATGGTCTATCGCCTTGCGACCAGCTCGACGCATCACTCGAGCTTGGTGCCCGCCTGGGACGTGTGGCGGGCATGCCGGTGGATGTTCATTCGCTGAACGTAGCCCCTGTGGAGCTCCGGTACCACGCAACGCGTGGTATGCTCCTTTTCGCCCGCGATGCCGAGGCGAGCTTTGACTTCTAGGAGCACACGTGGGCGCACTACTTCGATCTCGAGCCATTCCTGCGGGATAGCCTGCGCGACCTGCTTCCCTAGTACTGCTCTGTCAGATACGAAATGCCACCCGGTTTGGCCGGCTTGGCGGGTCTGGCGGGCCTGTTTGGTGGGCCGACTCCTGGCCCTGGTGGCCCTTAACCGTGCAGTTCCCAGGAAACCCGTGATGTACGGAACGGGAAGAGCCTGACGAGTGATCTACGTCAGCCTTGCCCCTGCACGCCTGACGTAGGGAACGGGTAAGGCCCGGACCAGTGATGTACGTCAGTCGATGGTTCCCAATGATGACGTAGGGAACGGTTGAGGCGGGAGCCGTGATGTACGTCACTCGTCCCGCTTCGACGAGTGACGTATGGAACGATTCGTGGAGAACCCATGACGCAGGGAACGGGTAAGGCGGCAACGATGATGTACGTCACCGATTGGCTTCCGATGCGTGACGTATGGAACGGGAAGAGCGTGACGAGTGACGGACGTCATGCTTCCCCTTGCATGTGTGACGTAGGGAACGGGTAGGGCCGGGACCAGTGATGCACGTCAATCGATAGCGCTCAATGATGACGTGGGGAACGGTTGAGGACGAACCCGTGATGTACGTCAACCGTCAGCTCAAGTGACGGCACTACCAGAAGCTCCATATGTGACGGAGCAGTACTAGTACTGCTTTGTCAGATACGGAAGGACATCCGGTTCAGCGGCTCTGGTCGCACCATTTGGTCGGAAAATCACTGCCGTCAGTGGCGTCCGAACCCATGATTCTGGTAAAGGATGCATACGTGACAGGGCAGTACTAGAAGCCTGCTCCAAAACGCCCCCTGGACCACCGTATACGCCATGATCGTCCTGCTGGATCTTTATCCTCATCCTCATCCTCATCCTCATGGTCATCTTCATCTTCTTCCCGGTTCCATCACTGTGCTTCTCCTTGTCCTTATCGTCGTCCTCGTCCTCGTCCTCGTCCTCGCCCTGCTCGTTCTCCTCCTCGTTCTGGTCCTCGTCTTCGCCGTTCGCCGCCTCCGTGCAGCGACTGGTCGGCAAGTGACCACCTTGTTGGCGCGACCTGGCCGAAAACAATCCACTTCGCTGCGCGAAGCGGGTACAGCGGCTACGAAACTGCCATCTTTGCTTCTTGGGATAGTCATGATACGGTCACGTTCCCGGCGGGAAGTGGTCGAAAAGCAACCACCTCCGTGCTGGCAGCCGCCACGGGTGGACGAAAAACGTCCACTGCCGAGCGCACGACTGGTTGGGGGACATCCACCTTCCCGGGTAGCCTGGTGACAAATCTACCGCGTTCGCCTGCCAGGGGCGAAAACTGGCCGCAGAATGGTCAGTCTCGTCCTGAGAGTGGTCGCCGAATAGCCAACCTCAGGCGGGTGTGGCTACGAAACGACCACTCTTGGGGCAAAGGTGGCCGGAAAGCAACCAGTCGCAACGGTAAACTTGGTCATAAGACAGCCAGTCCGCCACGAAGCTGGCCACAGAAGGCCCGGTCCTGGCTGGGGAGTGGTCGGGGGGTGGTCGTGGAGTAGCCAACTTCGCCCGGCGTTGGTCCTGAAATGACCGCGCTTACAGCAAAGGTGGTTGCGGAGCAACCAGACTCGCCGGAGCGCTGTTTACTTACATGACCCTCGGGCGAAAGCCCCTAAACCTGCCTCCAGTTCCAGCAACCCACGTGCCCAGCCATACCCCGCGCGGGGAGGATTATGTAAACCTGCGGAGTAATACAACTGCGATAACTCGAAAGCTCGAAGCGAGCGGCGTCGCGAGCAGCGTCGCACCATTGTTCGCAGCAACGATTGCAGTCTTTTGCCCTGCCGGCAATCTGGGCAGGAAGGAGGTGCCCCCAGCGGCGCCCGGCTCGAGGCAGCGGCAAAAGGGCCCGGGACCCGAACCACAGGAAGCCTGAGAGATGAGAGGAAACAAGGCGACTCTCACCGCGAAAGCCACCTTGTGATGCGGGAAGGGCCTTCTTCACGTAAACTCAAGGGGGTATTGGATGATGAAGAGACACCTGGCAGCGATCATCGCAGTTGTCATGGCATTTGCCCTCGCGCTGCCCGTCATGGCCAATCCCTTCGCCGACGTCCCGGAGAACCACTGGGCGTACGAGGCTGTCAAGCGGCTTGCAGCTTCGGGCATTGTGGAAGGGTTCCCTGACGGAACGTTCAAGGGCGCTGAGGGAATGACCAGATACCAGATGGCCATGGTGGTCGCGCGCATGCTGTCCGACCTGGACGCGCAGATCAGGGACGCCGTTCAGCAGGCGAAGGACGAGGCGACCATTCAGGGCGTCGACCAGCGCGAGGAAATCAACAAGGCTATCGACGAGGCCAAGATGCAGGCTGTGGAGATGTCCAGGGCCGCAGCCGAGGAGATAGCGAAGTCCGCCGCCACCGAGGCGGCGAAACATGCCGCCGAGCAGGCCGCGAAGGCCGCCGCTGAGGAAGCGGCGAGGGCCGCAGCGGAGCAGGCGGCGCAGGGTGCAGCTGAGCAGGCCACCAGGGCAGCCGAGGAGGCCATAAAGGCCCACGAAGTGGCTGAAGCCCAGGCGAAGGCCGAAGCCCAGGCCCAGGCCCAGGCGCAGGCCCCTGCGGCTCAGGGCCAGCAAGAACAGGCTCCCGCCGCCCCGCCCGAGAAGATCATTGAACGGGTGGTAGTGGAGAAGCCCATCATCGAGAAGATCATCGAGAAACACATCGTCGAGAAGGAAGGCTCCGTGGACAAGGCGACCCTCGATGCGCGAGTGGCTGAGGCCATCGCCATCGTCGAGGCGCTCAAGGCCGAGTTCGCGCAGGAGCTGAACGTGCTCGGAGTGCGCGTGACCGCTCTCGAGGAGCAGCTCGCGCTGGCGAGCGCCAAGATCGAGGACGTGAACCAGGCGACAACACAACTCGGCTCGAAGCTCGCCCAGACGGCATCCAGGCTGGAGGGGCACATCGCCGGGCACGAGAGGGTCCGCATCTCGGGTGACAGCAAGGTCAGCTTCAAGGACGTCGACATCCATGGCGACGGCATTCCGTGGCTTGACCCGTTCAACCCGAAGAACAACAACCAGCCGGACGATGAGAGCGAGCCGAGAAACGAGAACAACCCCGACTTCGTGTTCGTCCCGACGAGCGAGTTCAACCATGAGCTGAACCTGAAGCTCACGGCGAACGTGGCCGACGGCGTGGTGGCCGAGGCCGGCCTTGCCACCATGACGAACATCCTCGGGGGCGGCTGGGACAATAACGCGTTCCAGCTCAAGGACAACGGCCTTTACCTGGACGTCGTAACCACCGGCATCCTACGCCACATGCGCATCGGCAACGTGGCTGAGCCGGCCGGGACGTTCACGAACCTGACGCTGCAGGGGCACATGCTGCGCGATAGCGACGGAATCCCGCTCTACGAGGGCGTGCTGACCGAGATGGCATACGGCCGCCTGAACGCGACGGGATTGGTGTGGAGGCTGCAGGCACCCGTGCTCGCCGGTGGCAAGGATAGTAATGGCGAGGACATCCCGGCAGCATACGCGCGGTACGCGGCGGCTATCGACGCGAAGCTGTCCCTCACAGACAACCTCATCGTCGGCGCCACCTACGTGGCTGCGTTCGATGACGAGAAGTCGCTTGCGAACGGACCTGCGGAAGTAAACAGAGATAGCGTGGCCGGCGTTAACGCGAAGGCGGCGTTCGCGCCCGGATGGGGTGCGTCCGCCGAGTTCGCGCGGCATACCGATGAGAATGGCGCGCAGCACACCGCGACCGAGATGAGCCTCGACGGCTGCATCGGCCCGGTGCAGGTGGGCGCGGCATACACGAGGGTCGAGGCGGATTACCACCCCGAGTTCGTCGAGGTCCCCTACGACTCCACCGCGAAGCGCGGCCTGGACAACAACGTGAAGACCGCGTCCGTCGAAGCAAGCCTGCCTCTGGCGATGGCCGGCGGCGAACTTACACTGACCGGCGGGTATGAGAAGACCGGCAACGCGAACTGGGCGCCTGAAGGCGGCGAAGAGGGCAAGGACGTCGTCGCCACGAAGTCCATCGGAGCTGAATTCGCCAGGAATCTCCTGGGCGCCGACGTGGTCGCCGGTGTCAACCTCGCGCTCGCGCACCGTGACAGCGCAAAGGAGAACCCGATAGTCAACTCGCTGAAGATCGGGCGGTCCATCTCGGCGAAGTACGCTCCGCTGTCGGTTGAGTACGCGGTCACCGATACGCGCGACGTGGATGCGAAAGCTGCTGTATCCAGGGAGAGAGTCCTGGACCTCGGCTTTGCGCACGACCTGACGCCGGAGATAGCGCTCCGCGGCGGGTACAAGTCCTACAAGATGAACGCTGAGGATCCGAGAAGCACAGCGGTTGACGAAGAGTACACCGTCAAGACGGCCGGCGTGGACCTCGGCTTCAGCCTCACCACGGCGACCAAGTTGACGGGTTCCTGGGAGTACAGGCGCGTCGACTACAGCGATACGACTCCGTGGGACGGGCTGGCGAAGCCGGCGGAGATCGAGGGTGCGAAGACCGCGGCGAAGGCCGGGATCGAAAGCCAGATAACGCCCAACACGAAGGTCACCGGCGAGGTCGGGATCACCTCCGGCGCGGTGAAGGATCCTGGCGTTGACGGGCGCATGCTGACCGGCGAGATCGGGCTTGCGCACCACATCGCCGAGAACACCGATCTCGAACTCGGCTACAAGGCGATGTCCTACAGCGCCAAAGACGACCCCGGCGACGATTACAGGTCCAACGTCGCCACGGCGTCGCTGGTAGTGAAGTTCTAAGCATGGCGCCATAGGTTTGCGCCACTTCTCCTGACGGTGTTGGGGTTGCCGGTGCTTGCTAGGGCGGGG
>JASEJE010000038.1 GCA_030024085.1 Bacillota bacterium
CCTGGACAGGACTCACCCGCTGAAAAGTAGCGCGAACTTGTGGCGATCTACTTAGAGGCAGTATGCCCCTGTGATGGTCAACCATGCTCACGAAACAGGCTCATGTGCGCAGGGACAAGGGGGGTGGCTAAATGAAGGGCGGTAAGCTTATGATCCTGCTCGCCCTGATTCCCGGGCTCTTAGCCGCCGTCATGACTTACGTATACGTCAACAACGCGGCAAAGCCCGAACCCGTCAGCGTGAAGACCGTGTCCGTGGTGGCTGCGAGGGCGACCATACCGCCGCGCACGAAGGTCACGCCGGACATGATCTACGTCAAGGAGGTGCCGGAAGCCGCCGTCCATGCGAGGACGGCGCGCGAGCCGGCGCGCGTGGTGGGCCTCCTGACCAAGTACGAGATCCTCGAGGGCGAGCCCATCATCATGGACAGGCTCTACGGCGAGAACGAGCCGGTGGGCCTTGCATCCTCGGTTCCCAGGGACAAGCGTGCCGTTACCGTCCCGGTCAACGAGGTGGTCGGCGTGGCCGGGTTCGTGAAGCCCGGCGATCGCGTTGACGTCGTGGCCACGGTGGGTGGCAACGAGGAGACAGGGGACATCGCTTTCACTGTGCTCGAGGACGTAGAGGTCCTCGCGGTGGCGCAGGATACCGAGGACAAGAACGAGGGCAAGGCGAAGGTATCGACCAGCGTCACGCTGGCTGTCACCCCGGCCGAGGCCGAGCGTCTCTCTCTTGCCGAAGATATGGGGAACCTGCGCCTTTCTCTGCGTCCTCTGTTTGCTTCCATTTCGAAGAGTTCGGGCATAGTGGCCCGCGATCTCTTGAGAGAGGTTAAAGGTTGGTCGCCTTCCAGGCTGGCAGGCGAGGGCGCCCCACGGTCTAGTGCACCTATGGTCTCCCCTGGGGACACATCCCAGGGACCCGCCGTGACCATAACGCGCCAGGCTCCCCCAACCCCTGTGGCGCACGGGCCGTCAACGCTTCCTCCTCAACCTGCCGGTCCACCCATTCCTGAGCCCGAGGTGGTGGAGGTCATCAAGGGAACTCAAAGGACCTACGTCACCCTGGCCGATAGCGGGGAGGCGACCAAACAATGATTCGAGCTCATCTCCACCCCGGAAGAAGCCGGGCAAGCCTGCGGTCGCTCGCGCTCGTCGTCGCTGCCGTCGCCGCGCTCGTGATTGCGACGGCACCACTGGCGACGGCGCCGGCCGCGGCAGGCTCCGAGCCGGTGCGCGCACAGCAGGTGCAGCAACAGTCGTCGCAACCAGGGCAGCAACCGACGCAGCAGACGGGCGCTGGCGGGCCCGCCTCCGCCTCCGCCTCCGCCTCTAGCTCCACCGCGTCCACCGCTACCGTCGGCGCCGCCGCCAACCGCACGTTCGCCGTGGTGGTCGGCGAGTCGCGCATCCTGCAGGTCGCGGCGCTCGTGAGGGTGGCGATTGCCGACCCCACAATCGCGGACGTCGTGGTGGTGTCCAAGACCGAGGTGATCGTGAACGGCAAGGCGGAAGGGCGGACGACCCTCCATGTGTGGGATGCGGCGGGCCGCACCAGCTACGACGTGCGGGTATGCGTCGATAACGAGGGCCTGCTCCGCGAGATCGAGGAAACCATCGGGATAAGCGGCGTGCGCGCGAGGTTCGCCAGGTCCACGCTGCTCCTCGATGGGGTTGTGGAGACCGACAGCGAGTCCGAGAGGGCCGAGCTCGTGGCGAGGGCATACGCGGACAAGGTCCTCAACCTGCTTACGGTCAGGCGACCCACCCTGCCACCGCAGCCTCCGGTCGTGGAGGCCTCGGAGGTGCGCGCCGCCATAGGCGTCAGCGGGGTTTCGGTGCGGGTATTGAAGGATGCCGTGATCCTGGAAGGTCAGGTGGAAAGCCCGCTTGACTCCGACCGCGCCGAAAAGATCGCGAGGATCTATACAAACCAGGTGTTGAACTTCATCGTGGTGACCCCGCCTCCGCAGATCGCGGAGGACGGGACGGGACCCAAGCGTGCTGCTGCGCCTTCAGGAGAGCAGGCCCCATCTGCAATCGGGACACAGACGCCGACAACAGCCGCCGGAGCTGCCGAAGGTGCCGGAGGCGCAGCCCCTGGCGAAGGCCCCGCGACTGCCGCGGGCGCAGCGGGCGCGCTGGGGGCTACACCAGGTCGCGTGGAGCCGGGCCAGGCTGGAGCGGCGGCGGGCGCACCGCAGACCCAGGCAGCCGCCGGTGGCCCTGGAACGCACGAAGGCATGGAAGGTGCGCCCGCGGGCAGCGGGACCGCAGAGGCCAGGGTCGAGAAGGTGGACCCCGACGTAGCGCTGCGTGACACCATCGCGGCAGCGGTCCGGGACCCGGCCGTGGAAGTGACGGTCGTCAAGGGGACGGTGCTCCTCGAGGGGATGGTGTCGAGCGATTACGCGAAGCTTCGCGCCGAAACAGTGGCGAGGCTGTATGCCCCGAGCGTCGTGAGCATCATCAGGGTCGCCGAGGCGCCTCCACAGCCTCCGCCGGCCGCACCGACGGCGCCGGCACCGCAGCCGTCGCCCCCGCCTCCCCGGCCCGAACCGCGCCTGGAGGACAGGGTGAGCGAGTACATCGACGTGCCCACGGTGAAGGTGCGGTCGGTGGACGGTAAGCTCCTTCTGGAGGGCAGCGTCCAGTCGCAAAACGATCTGGAGAGGGCTAGCAAGATAGCTGGCATGTTCAGCAAAGAAGTGGTGAGCCTCCTCGAGATGGACGACCCTGTGCAGGTGCTTCTGCAGGTGGACGTGGTTGAGGTGAACACGAATTCCCTCAAGAATCTCGGTGTAACGTGGGGCGGCGTGAACGGAGAACGAATCGAGCCCGGGTCGTTCCTGTTCGGTGAGGTGAGCTTTCCACCTCTCCCGCCCCTACCCACCAATCTCGACAGCTGGCAGGCGTGGAAGGAGGTCGTCCCCCACGGCAGTCCTGTGGCGGAGATCTGGAGGCTGAGCCCGATCCGGGCCATAGTCGATGCCCTTGTAGACCAGGACCTCGCGAAGGTGCTGGCGGCACCGTCGCTCCTTACGCTCAGCGGCAAGGCGGCGGACTTCCTCGTGGGCGGCGAGATCCCGGTTTACGTGGGGCAGACCGACGGCAAGATCGCGTTCGAGTGGCGACCTTACGGCGTCAAGCTGAAAATGCTTCCGACCGTGGATACGCGCGGCCGTATCGTGATAGATGTGGAGCCCGAGGTGTCGTGCCTCGACTGGAGCAACGCCCTCGATGTCGGGGATGCCGTCATCCCCGCGCTCAAGGTGAGGCGGGCCTCGACGCACCTCGTGGTAACCGACGGCGCGACCATCGCCATCGGCGGGCTGCTACAGAGTACTGAGGCGAAGATCGTAAAGAAGATTCCCATCCTCGGAGACATTCCCATCATCGGCACGCTCTTCAAGAGCGAGAAGTTCGAGCGGGGCGAAACAGAGCTCGTGATCCTCATCACCCCGAAGGTGGTGAGGGCGAGCGAGCCGGTTACCCGCGACATGATGGTGAAGCCGGCACCCCCATCGACATCGACATCGACACCGACGCCGACGCCGGCTTCAGGAGGACCCGGGAAGTGATCGTCATGTCAGAGCAAAGGATCAAGATCCTCATAGTAGACGATGTGGCGGAAACCCGCGAAAACCTGCGCAAGCTCCTATCGTTCGGCCAGGGGTTCATCGTGGCCGGCGAGGCCGAGAACGGCAAGGAGGCAATCGCCCTGGCGAAGCGGGTGAGGCCCGATGTCGTCCTCATGGACATCAACATGCCTGTGATGGGGGGCATCGAGGCGACGGAGGCCATCTCGGTGGAGGTGCCGACCACCACCGTGATCATCATATCAGTGCAGGGCGAGTCAGAATACCTCCGGGAGGCCATGGCGGCCGGCGCCCGCGACTACCTCATAAAGCCGTTCTCCGCGGATGACCTCGTGAACACGATACGCCGGGCGCACGAGATGGATGCAAAGCGCCGGCTACGGTTCGCACCTGTGCCGATAGCCCAGCGCAGGACGGGCAGGATCGTGACGGTATTCAGCACGAAAGGCGGCGTCGGCAAGACCACCATCGCCACGAACCTCGCCACGGAGCTTGCGAGCCATGCCCGTAAGAGCGTGGTCTTGATGGACCTCGACCTTCAGTTCGGCGACGTGGCCATCATGCTCGACTCAATCCCGATCCGGACCATCGCCGACATCGCGAAGGAGGACGAGATCGACTCCGAGCTTGTGGAGGCGTGCCTTCTCACGCATAAGTCCGGCGTCAGGGTGCTCGCGTCGCCCCTGCGTCCGGAGCAGGCGGAGATAGTCACAGCCAAGCACGTGGAGGCCATCCTGACGCTCCTCGCCGAAACCCACGACTTCATAGTCGTGGACATGCCGCAGGGTTTGAACGACATCACCCTCACGGCGCTCGACGCCGCGGACAAGATCCTGCTCGTGACGACGCTCGAGCTTCCGGCCATAAAGAACGCCAGGCTGTGCTTGGAGATCATGGAGGCCCTGGGGTACGACCAGGACAAGGTCAAGCTGGTGCTGAACCGGTCGTCACGCGACATCGGCCTCAGCATAGAGGAGATGGAGAAGATCCTTCGCAGGTCCGTGGACGTCCACATCCCCAGTGACGGACGCGTCGTGGTGCCGTCAGTGAACAAGGGCGTTCCGTTCGTCGCGAGCGCCCCGTCGGCAAGGATTTCCCAGACGATTCGCGACCTCGCCCGTGTGATTGGTGACGGCGATGCCGACACGGTTGCCGCTGCCGCGGCTGTGGCGACCGAGGGCGCGGCCGCAGCTGCAGCCGCGACGGCGGGGGTGGCGGGAGCGCCGGTAGCCGCCGGGGATGGGCGCGGCCGGGGCGCGCGCCGCCGGGCGGGCATATCGGGGCGAATCTTCAGCATTTTCACGGGTGGGTGAAGGTGGTGAGCCATGTCTCTTCGAGCACGGCTTGAGCAATCGCGACAGGCGCAGCAGGAGCAGCAGGAGCAGCAGGTAAAGCAGGGCCAGGCAAGATCCGACCACGCCGCGGGTCCGGCGGCGGCGCGCGGCGGCTACGGACAGGGGCAGGCTCCGACGTACGTGCCAGGGCAGACGCAGGACAGAGTCCTGCGGGTGCTGGACTCTGCGCGCCTTGGCGGCGGGGCGGCAGCAGCCGTCCAGGCCGACACGGGTCCACCCGTGCCCAGGGAGGACCCGTACGCCGCGCTCAAGGAGAAGATCCATGAGAGGCTCGTGAAGGAGATAGACAAGGACCTCCTTCGCAAGACCGATTCGCCCGCTGACAGGCAGAAGCTGGCGAGCGAGGTGGAGGCGGTGGCGTCCAAGGTCCTCGACGAGGAACCGCTGCCGCTCATCCGCTCAGAGCGGGCGCAGGTTATCTCCGAGGTCATCGACGATGTGATGGGTCTTGGTCCCATCACGCCGCTCCTCGACGACGACTCGGTCACAGAGATCATGGTCAACGGCCCTGATCTGGTGTATGTGGAGCGAAACGGCAGAATCGAGCGGGCGAGTGTGAGCTTTCGCAGCGCGGACCACGTGATGCACATCATCGAGCGGATCGTGTCGCCCCTCGGACGGCGGATCGACGAGGCAAGCCCCATGGTGGACGCAAGGCTGCAGGACGGGTCCAGGGTGAACGCGATCATCCCGCCGATCTCGCTGGTGGGGCCGTGCATCACCATCCGGAAATTCGCCCGGGAGCCGTTCACCATAGACGACCTGGTGCGGTTCGGGACGCTCACGCGCGAGATAGCGCAGTTCCTTGAAGGGTGCGTAAAAGCCCGGCTCAACATCGTGGTCTCGGGCGGGACCGGCAGTGGCAAGACGACGACGCTGAACGTCCTGTCGTCGTTCATCCCCCACGACGAGCGCATAGTCACCATAGAAGACGCCGCCGAGCTGCAGCTTCGCCAGGAGCACGTGGTGACCCTCGAGGCGCGGCCCCCGAACCTCGAGGGCAAGGGGGCCATCACCATCAGGGACCTCGTGAGGAACGCCCTTCGTATGAGGCCCGACAGGATAGTCGTGGGCGAGGTGCGGTCGGGCGAGGCCCTCGACATGCTGCAAGCCATGAACACCGGGCACGACGGGTCGCTCACCACGGGCCACGCCAACTCCCCCCGTGACATGCTGGCGAGGCTGGAGACGATGGTGCTCATGGCAGGCATGGACCTTCCCCTGCGAGCAATCCGTGAGCAGATAGCGTCCGCCGTGGACCTCATCGTCCACCAGGCGAGGCTGCGGGACGGCAGCCGTAAGGTCACGCATCTTACCGAGGTCCAGGGCATGGAAGGCGACATCATCACGATGCAGGACATCTACGTGTTCGAGCAGACCGGCGTGGATGAGAACGGCAGGGTGCTCGGGAGGTTCAAGGCCACGGGCATCAGGCCGAAGTTCCTGGAGAGGTTCGAGTCGATGGGGATCGCCGTGCCGCCGGGGCTGTTCGTGGACTTCCTGTAGAGGCGGGCCGCGGGCGGCGTGAGGTTGAGGCGCTGGAAGGAAGGTAGCGCGCGCTAAGAGCGGGGCCCCGTGAGGGTGGGCCAAGAGCGGGGCAAGGGAGAGTGGGTTATGCCGAGCCACGTATTTGCAGCCGCCATATCGGCGCTTGTCTTCATCTCGGTCGGCCTGGTGACGTATGTGATCGTGCAGGCCGTGGGCGAGCGAAGAAGCGGAGCGTGGCGCCTGTCGCGCCTGTCGGGGATATTGTCGAGGCTGCCCGGCGGCCAGCAGGCGGCCGCGACGGGTGCCGGCGGCGCCATCGGCGGCAGCGGTGGTGGTAGTGGCGGCGCCGGGGCGGCGGGGCTGCTGGGGAGCGGGGCTAGAGGCAGGGGCGCGAGGGGGGAGCCGAAAGGCACGCTCCTTCAGTCGCTGCGTCCGACCCTTGCGTTTCTGGGTAAGGCATTCGAAAACGGCGCCTATGCAACGAAGATCGAGCGCGAGCTTGCGCGGGCCGACATCCCGCTTCGCGGGTCGGAGTTCGTGGTCCTCAACCTCCTCCTGGTGCTGGTAGGGCTCATCCTCGGAGTCATCCTCACCAGGAGCGTGGCCCTGGCGTTAGCGTTCGGAATGGCGGGCGGGTTTCTGCCGAACTTCTACATCAAGTGGAAGCAGGGCCAGAGGCTCGGAAAGCTCAACAACCAGATAGCCGATGCGCTGACGATAATGGCGAACTCGCTTCGGGCGGGTTACAGTTTCCTGCAGGCCATGGACATGGTGTCGCGAGAGATGTCGCCTCCGATCTCCGATGAGTTCTCGGCCGCCATGAAAGAGATGGGCCTGGGGACCACCACGGAGGCGGCGCTCACGGCGCTGGCCGACAGGGTCGGAAGCGAGGACCTGGAGCTCGTGGTGACCGCCGTCCTCATACAGAGGCAGGTCGGCGGCAACCTCGCGGAGGTGCTCGACAATATCGCCCATACGATCAGGGAACGGGTGAGGATACGCGGCGAGATCAGGACCCTGACCGCGCAGGGGAGGCTATCCGGGATCATTATCGGGATCCTGCCCGTGGCGCTCGGGGTCTTACTCTACATGATCAACCCTGGCTACATTACGATGCTGTTCACGCACCCGATAGGGAAGATCATGATCGCGATGGCCATCATAGGCGAGACCATCGGGGCGATGGTGATCAGGAGGATAGTCACCATCGAGGTTTAGGACTCGGATCCCCTGACTCGGGGCCGGGAACGCCAGCCCGGCTGCCCGCTTAGCGCCAAGCAGGGGTATGGGGGAGGGACACAAGCGTGGCTCTCTTGCTTTCAGCACTTGTGTTTGTGAGCGTGACCTCGATTGCCATGTGGTCGATGAGCGCGAGGCGGGAGCCCACTGCCGACGAGCGGCTCAAGCGGCTCGCCACGCTTACGCGGGTGCCCAGCGAGCGCGAGAAGAAGCTGGCGCGGCCGCTCGGCGAGCGGCTCCTGGGCCCGGCCGTCCGGTTCGTGAACAACTTCATCATCTCCGTTACGCCGAAGCACGTGGTCGACGCGGTAAGGGCGAAGCTCGACGTCGCTGGCAACCCGTGGAACATGACCCCGGGGGATTACATCCTGATGCGCTTCATCACCCTGGTCATCATCCCCGTGGCGGTGTTCGGGCTTGCGCTCGGTATCGGGGCAAGCACGGCCGTGCTGCTGGCGTTCGTGGCTGCAGCTCTCGGGTGGCTAGTTCCCGAGATGATGATGCAGTCGAAGAAGAAGGATCGCGAGAAGCAGATCCGCAAGTCCCTGCCGGACGTGCTGGACCTTCTCACCGTGAGCGTGGAGGCGGGTCTGGGGTTCGACGCCGCGCTGGCGAAGGTCGTAGAGAGAAAGCAAGGCCCCCTTGCGGACGAGTTTGCCCTTCTGCTACAGGAGATTCGCATGGGCAAGCCGAGGAGGGACGCCCTGCGCGAGGTTTCCGAGCGCGTGAAGATCGACGACATCACGTCGTTCATCGCGTCCGTCATACAGGCTGACCAGCTCGGCGTGAGCATAGCGAACATCCTCCGCATCCAGTCGGCGCAGGTGCGGACCAAGCGTCGCCAGCAGGCCGAGGAGGCGGGCATGAAGGCGCCGATCAAGATGCTGTTCCCTCTCATCCTCTTCATATTCCCCACGCTTTTCGTGGTACTCCTGGGGCCTGCGATAATCCAGGTGGCAACGACGTTCATGAACTTCTAGGTGAGGGCGCAGGAGGCTGTTGATTTCCCCCGGCTGCTGTCAGTGTGGCCCTGCGCGCAGGCCATGTTGCGGGATTCCGCTCGACACCGCTGGCTCAAAGTGGAGGAGGGCGGGGTCGTCGGACGGCCCGGAAAGGCGGAGAGCACCTTGGTCTTTTGGACAACAGCGGACACGCGGTGCGGTGCGGTGACTGGCGATGCAGCGACCGGCCATGCGGTTACCGGCCGTGCGGCGACTGGCGACGCGGCGTTCGTGCCAGAGAGCGGGGCAGGCATCGCGGCGCGACCTGAGCCGGATAGACGTTCCCGGGTCGCCGTGGTGAACGTGACGCGGGGGACCGCGCTCGCAACCCGGGCGGAACTGGCGCTCTCGGGGAGGACGCGGGCGCGCGGCCTGCTTGGGAGGACATCGCTCGAGGAGGGGGAGGGCCTCGTCATCCGGCCGTGCAGAGGGGTCCACAGCTTCGGGATGAGGTTTTCCATCGACGTGGCCTACGTGAGCGATGCGGGCGTCGTGGTGTGCGTGCTCGTGCCGCTCGTGCCCGGTAAGGCGGGGCCGATGATGTGGGAGGCAAGCTGGGTGGTGGAGCTTCCCGAGGGGGTGCTTGAGCGCACGGGGACGGTCGTCGGCGACAGGCTGCAGGCATTCTATTACAAGTAGACGGGGGTGAAGACGGGAGTGGAGACAGGGGCCAGGGGCGCCGGGCGGGCGCCCGTCTTGCTAGCCTGAGGCGGCGCATGGGCGGAGAAGGAGATTGCGAGGAAACAGTGAAACAATAACAAGAGGGAGCGAAAGAGGAGAATCGGTTTTGGTCGAGTCGTTGAATGATTGGCTTTCTGTTGTGTCCAGGGAGGCCCTGGTCTTTTTTACTGCGATGGTGCCTGTGATCGAGCTGCGCGGCGCGATTCCGCTGGGCATCTCGCTGGGGATGCGTCCAGTGGAGGCCTGCGCAGTGGCCGTGCTCGGCAACATGGTCCCGGTGGTCCCGGTGATGCTTTTCCTGCGATACGCGGCGGGGTGGCTGCGGCGCTTCCCGTCGGTCCGCAAGGTGAGCGACTGGTTCTTTGCGCGCACGAAGGCCAGGAGCCGCCTCGTCCAGAGGTACGGCCCTATCGGCCTCGTCGTCTTCGTGGCCGTGCCGCTGCCGTCCACCGGCGCCTGGACCGCCGCCGTCGCCGCCTTCCTTTTCGGCATCGGCATCCGCAAGGCTTTCGCAGCCATCGCACTTGGAACCGCAATGGCAGGCGTCATCGTGACGTGCCTGAGCGCGGGCGTCATCTAAAGGCCAAAGCGGAGCGGACCGCTTGATTCGCCCGGGACGGCGGCGTAGAATGTAGGCCAATTTGTCCGGGGTCTCGTCAGCGTAGCTACGCTCGTCGAGCCTGCAACCGTGCCCGATGCAATAAAGGCCGACCCCGCGGATAGTCACGTCCTCGCGTGCGCCCTCTCAGCTAACGCTGACTTCCTCGTTAGCGGAGACAAGCATCTACTCAACCTCGGATCCTACGGACCGATGATCACCTGTACCGCTGCCAGGTTCCTGCAATCGCACTACACGTCAGCCACCTCCCCCACGAACTAGAGAGAACACCAGAGCCTCATGATCCTTTTCAGTGCGCGAGCGCTGCTCTGTCCAGTGCGCCAGCGCGATCCAGGGATCCTTGGGTTGCACCCCAGAAATGACCCGCCCGCAGTCCTCCCGGCTTGAGCCCTGTCAGCCCACTGTCATATTCGAGGAGGCCAAGCATAGGAATAGATGAAACGTCCTCGAGAACGGTGCTTCAAGAGGGGCACCCAAGCCCGACAGCGGCTCTCCTGGGTCGCCAAGCTGCGGATCTTCAATCTCCAGCTTGACGAAGCAAGGGTTGGCCGATATGGGCGGCGCGCGGCAGGGCCCGTTTCGGAGCGGCCTTCAGGGGTCGCGCTACGTGGGCGTCATGTATGGCAGGAAGGGGCCTGGTGACGTTGAGAGCACGTGTACGTGAACACGACCTTTTCAGGGTAGGGACGCGGAGGCGCTGGACGGCCTTGCTTGCAGTGGGGGTACTGATTACTGCGATGATCGCAGGGCCGACGAGCCGCGTGGGGGCACAGGAAGGCATGGTGGAGCTGCATGAGGTCGCGTTATCAGCTGGCAGCCAGGAGGGCGAGTATGAAATCCCGCGCCGACCGGACGTCTACGTGTTCGGCTTCATCCGCGACGGCTCGATGATGGTGCCGGCGAGACCGGCGGCCGAGGCGTATGGGGCCACGGTGCACTGGGTGGCGGGGGTTGGGACGCTCGTAAACGGGCATCTCGTCGAAACCGCGACGGTGCTGGGCCAGGCCTATTCGCCTGCGCGCGAGCTTGCGCGGGTCCTCGGCTGTTGGCTCGAGTGGGACCGGGTGGCACGCACGGTCGTCTTGTCAAACGGCATTCAGAGGGTGATCGTCTCGGTGCCGGCAGGATCGTGGGTGGAGGATGACGGGGCGCCGGGCGGGGCGGCGGGCGCGGCAGGTGGCCCGGGAACGGGTGGCGGAGCCGGAGCCAGCGCTGAATCAGGGCCTGGGGCTGGGCCTGTAGCTGGAGCTAGAGCCGGAACGGGCAGTGCGAGCGCGGCCGGCCCGGGCAGCGGGGGAAGCGGGCTTTCCACCCCCGGGGGGACGGCTGCGGCAGGAACGGCGCCGGGCGTGATCGGCGTGACCCCGGCGGCTCCAGGCCCTGGCACGCCTGAAGCTGGCCCGCTGGCTGCGGCAGGCCGTCCCGGGGGCGGTCTCCGGCCTGACGCACCCGTAGTAACCATCGCGTCCCCCCCTTCCACAGGCAGCCCGGCAGCGTCCGGCTCGCCGGGTGGATCCGGCGGCGGGGCGCCGGTCGTGGTGATCACGCCCCTGCCTGGACCCGCGACGCTGCCCGGGGCGGGGCCGGGTGGCGATGGCGCCGACCGTCGCGGTCCGGAGCGGCGGCCATCTGCCGGCAGGATTGCCCTCACTTTCGATGACGGTCCTGACGCCACGTATACGAAGAAGATCCTTGCGGTCCTCGAGAGATATCACGTAAAGGCCACGTTCTTCCTTATCGGCAGCCGCGTCGAGCGCTACCCGGCTGTGGTTCGCGACGTGGCCGCGGCGGGGCACGACCTCGGGAACCACGGCTATTCGCACTCCCGCCTCACCACGCTCTCGGCCGAGGCGGTACGCCGCGAGATATCCAGAACGCAGGAGGCCGTCAAGGCCGCCGCGAACGTGACGCCCAGGTGGTTCCGTCCACCCTACGGCAGCCATAACGACGAGGTCCGGCGGATTGCGAAGGAGGAGGGCGCAGCGACGGTGTTGTGGACCCTCAACCCCGACGACTGGCGCAACCCAGGCCAGGCTGCCATTGTGGAGCGGGTCACCTCGGGCGCGAAGGATGGCGCCATCGTGCTCTTGCACGTGCGCGAGCAAACCGCCCGCGCACTGCCTGCGCTCATCGAGGGGCTGACGTCCCAAGGATACGAGCTGGTCCGGCTATCCGACACCTTCTCCGCGGGCGACAAGGAGAAGTCAGCGCCCGGGCCGGGAGGCCCAGCTGACGCCACCGGCAACCCGCAAGGTGTCCCGGCGGGACCGGCGACTGAGGCGGATGCCCCGGGTGGCGTCCCGGTCAGTGCAGGTGGCGTGACGGATGGGTCGCAGGCCGCCCCGGGTGTGCCGGGGGTTATGCCGTGAGTAGGTCCACCGCTTGGAGGCGGCTTGTTGCCGGACAGCGGCTGCAGGAGGGACTGAGGGTCAACGAAACCGACGCGGTTGCGGGGTATGGCTCCCAAAGGGGCAGCCGGTTTGCAGGGGAGTGGGAGACTTATGTGGTGGGGAATCGCCACCTAATGGACGTCTTGCACGGGGCCAAGGCACCAACAAGTGGACCTTTCGCACGGGACTAAACATCCACTCAGGTGGATGTTTAGTCTGGGACCGAATCGTCACCGGGTGGGTGTTTGGCTTCCGACAAAATCTACAACAAATGCACGTTTGGCCTCCGGCAAAACCTGCACCGAGTGGATGTTTTGCACTGGGCCAAACCGCCAGTGGGTGGAGATTTCGACCGATGCGTGTCCGGCACCGGCGGGCGTTTACTCCGGGGGCGGCGCATGTTAAAATGAGGAAGCGGAAGCACTCAGGGCCTCGCACGGAGGGTAGACATGCCTTCGATTCAGGGGACGGTCGAGCGGATCACATACCGCAATGAGGACAATTTCTACACCGTGGCCAGGCTTTCATGCACGCACTGGGACGACGGGCCTGGGGTCGGCCCGAGTAGGAACGCGCAGGCTGGTGCGAATGGGGCGGGTGACGGGGGCGTCCGGGATGGCGCAGGCTCGGGGACCAGGACGAACGGGCGGGCTGGCGGAAGTGCGGCACACCTGCGGCGCGCGCCCGGAGCGGGGAGCGCGCCCGGAGCGGGGAGCGGGCGGCGGCGAGCGCTTCCGGTAACCGTGGTGGGCACCTTCCCGTTCATCAGCGTCGGCGAGACGCTCGCCCTCAAGGGGGAGTGGGTGGATCACCCGGAGTATGGGCGGCAGTTCAAGGTCGAGAAATATGAGTCAGTGGTCCCGGCCACGCAGAAGGGAATCGAGAGGTACCTCGGGTCGGGCCTCATCAAGGGCATAGGGCCGGTGACGGCGAAGAAACTCGTCTCCCACTTCGGCCTCGCCACGCTCGATGTCATCGAGCATCATCCCGAGAGGCTTACAGAGGTCGAGGGCGTGGGGCCGGTCAAGTCCGCCGTGATAGCCCGGGCCTTCCAGGAGCAGAAGGAGATCCGCAAGGTCATGATGTTCCTTGCGGGCCATGGGGTGAGCACCACGCTTGCCACCAAGATATTCCGCCGCTACGGTGACGCGTCCATCCAGGCCGTCCGCGAAAACCCCTACCGCCTCGCCGACGAGATTCACGGCGTGGGATTCAAGACAGCGGACAAGATCGCGGCGGAACTCGGCGTCGAGCCGACCTCGATGGAGCGCGTAACCTCGGGCATCGTGTATGTCCTGAACGAGCTGGCAGCAGACGGCAACGTATACTACCCTGAGCAGGCGCTCGTTGACGAGGCCGCGAAGGTCCTCGGCGTAGGGCGCGACCTCGTGCTGGGCGCACTGCCGGTGCTCGAGCAACGGGGAGCCATAGTCCGCGAGGCGGTGGGCCGTGACGCGGCGGAGGGCAGGGCTGTGCGGTGCGACGGCGGTACTGCGGCTGGAGGTGGCACCGGGTCCGGACGCGGTGGCGAGTCCGAGGGTGTGGGCGACAGCGAGAACGAGTACAGGGACGAGGACGAGCGCAAGAGTGTGGGTGCCGGTGCAGACGCGGGTGCGACCCCGGGCGCGGCCGTGGGCGCAGGCCAGAGTGGTGTGGATGCTGGAGGCGGAGCCGCGGTTTACCTCGCCTACCTTTACCGCGCCGAGACGAGCGTGGCCGAGAGGCTCGCCGCGCTGGCGGGCCGTCCGCCGAAGCCGCTTCCGGTCGATGTGGCGCGGCTTCTCGCCGAGCTTGGGCGGCGCGACGGCGTCCAGCTCAGCGCCGAGCAGCGGGCGGCCGTGGAGAGGGCGGTCCGGTGCGGCGTGCTCGTCCTGACGGGCGGGCCTGGCACCGGGAAGACCACCACGGTGCGGACGATGCTGCGCATCTTCGAGGCCGGGGGCCTGCGCGTCGCGCTTGCGGCGCCCACCGGGCGGGCTGCGAAGAGGCTGGCGGAGACCACCGGGCGCGAGGCGAAGACCATCCACCGCCTGCTCGGGGTGAGCTTCGGGCAGGGGCAGATGTCCTTCGAGCACAACGAGGGGGCGCCCATCGAGGCCGACGTCATCATCGTGGACGAGACGTCCATGATAGATATCCTGCTCATGAGCAACTTCCTCGCCGCGGTGCGGCCCGGAACGCGGCTGGTCCTGGTGGGCGACGCGGACCAGCTGCCGTCAGTGGGACCGGGCTCGGTGCTGCGCGACATCATCGCATCGGGCGCGGTGGAGGTGGTGCGGCTCACAGAGATATTCAGGCAGGCCAGGACGAGCATGATAGTCACCAACGCCCACCGCGTCAACAGGGGCGAGATGCCCGTCCTGAACAGGAGCCTCCCCGAGGGCGGGAAGGCTGACTTCTTCTTCCTCGCCGAGGACGACCCCGAGAAGGTCACGGGCCTCGTGAAGGATCTCGTGGTGCGACGCCTGCCCGCCTATGCGAAGTGCGACCCCATCGACGACATCCAGGTCATGACGCCGATGCGACGCACCGTAACGGGCGTAGAGAACCTCAACGCCGTGCTGCGCGATGCGCTGAACCCTGCTGCCCCCGGGAAGCCGGAGATGCGCATGGGCGGCCTGGTCCTGCGCCAGGGCGACAAGGTCATGCAGATCCGCAACAACTACGACAAGATGGTCTTCAACGGGGACATCGGCCGCGTGGTGAAGGTGGACCCGGAGGACCAGGAGGTCGTGGTGGCGTTCGTCGAGCCTGACGGGATGCGGCGCGTCACTTACGAACAGCACGAGCTGGACGAGCTCGTGCTCTCATACGCCGTGTCTGTCCACAAGAGTCAGGGCAGCGAGTATCCTGTCATCGTGATGCCCGTCACGACGCAACACTTCATCATGCTCCAGCGCAATCTCCTCTACACCGCCATCACCCGGGCCAAGCGCCTCGTGGTGCTGGTCGGCACGCCCAAGGCCCTCGCCATCGCTGTCAAGAACAGCACGCAAGACCGGCGCTACTCCGGGCTTGCGGAGAGGCTGCGGGCCCTGCGCTAGGCAATCGGTCGCGGCCTATCTTCTGTGCGTTGCTGTCGCTCACACTCCTTAATGTGCGGGGTTGTCGCCGTTTTGGGGAATACCTTAGTAAGGGTGATTCATCCTTCCGGGTGAAGGACCGCGACGGTCGGCGTCGAAGAGTCATAGCGGGCGACTGCGGCGCTCGCGTCGCGCTCTTACCCCGGGCCTGCGATTGCCGAGGAGAACCACTCCTGCAGCACGGTCGCGCTATCAGCGGCACCTGGGGAGCGACGGGCATGGAAGTAGTCCTTCACGAGATCCTGGGCGAGATCAGGGGCATGAAGTCCGACATCAGTGACTTGAAAGCCGGTCAGGTGAGGCTGGACAGTCGCCTTGAGCGGTTGAGGAAGGTCAGGCGCGGCTTGAGACCTGGCTTGCCGGAATTGACGGTCTTCTGGCGAGGCTTGAAGCCCGCGTCGAAAGCGAGATTACGGACAAGATTCGCATCCTATTCGATGCATTCAGGATGCATAACGAGAGACTCGATCGTCACAACAAGAGGCTTGACCGCCTTAGATGAACGCCGCGTGCATTGCGGTGTCGCTTCCGAATCCCTTGCAGTCCTTGCGAGCGCGTTACAGGTGGTGGATCATATATGCGAGAGAACGCCCCAGACCGTGATTACGCACCCGCAGCTTCACCCCCGAATGACCGAGGAGGCTCTCAAGGGGTAGACGGCGTTGCTACGAAAGAGCCGGAAGCGCATGTCGATCGCATTGACGAGATGTTCGACACGCTCAACGCTCTGCTAGACGCGTTTATCGCCGCTGTGAAGTCGAGCGAGGAGAGGCTTGATGGTTTCTGCCTGAGTCGTGGCCGGTCTCGGCCGTCTCACGGCGAACCGACCAATCAGCCGGTCCCGCGGATGCGCCTCATCGTGACACGCCCGGACCCTGGGTCTGCTGCCCAAGGCTCCGAGTATGCGGTTGCACCCCCAGATGAGCCCCGGCACGTTGCCACAGGAGAGGCTCGATCGCCACGAGAAGAGTCTTAAAGCCTCTCGAACCTGATAGTGCCCCCCGCGACAGCCGCCTCACCGTTACCGAGATCGTTGAGATTGAGATGCTCGCACAGCGACACGCTCGTTCCCGCATGTATCTGCCTCGCTGTGATATGCCCAACGAAGAGACGTTGCGCTAACCTTTCATAATCTTTTGCCCCTCTCGACGACTGAGCGCCGCAGCTTCTACTGTAGACGACAGTGCCCACGTTCGGCTGCCCGGACAGTTCCTTCTGGCAGATCCCTTCGCAGGCTAGCCCCACGATGATGGCCTGCATCCGCCTTCCGTGGTGTCCACGACCGCACTCGCACGGGCGTTCGTGCGACGGCCCGAGCCCGGGCCACCCAGCCCTTGCGGCCAGCATGGGCAGGCTTTCCCATTGCCGTTGTCACCCCGCCGGCGACAGGCACGGCTCTTGCGACGCATGTCATGGCGACGGCGGTTGCCCGCATGTACGGACACCGTCGTGAGCACGGACTTGTGGACACGCGAGGAGGGCTATTGATGGTGCACCGGCGGACAGTCCTTGCGATAGTTGTCGGATTGGTCGTGCTTGGCTTTGCATCGGCGCCAGCTTTGGGGAACTCCCTCACCGTCTACAGGCTTGAGCCATCCAGCGGATGGGTTGAACTCCCGCCGGTCAATCCATACGCCACGGCGGTGGGGGAGAACCCCTTACAGGGCTGGAGCAGCGCGGGGTCAGTGTCCTGGCCGGTGCGGGCGACCGCGACGTTCGAGCCGGACATCGAGAAGGCCGAGCTTACCGTGGACTTCATCCCCGTGTCCCGGGACATCCGGCCCAATGAGGCCAGGCTTTTCATCGCGCCCCTCGGACGGCGCCTGGAGTGGCGGGTCGCAATAACGGTGAGGAACCCCAACGACATCGTGATGAGAAACGTGAAAGTGCGCGACGAGTTCGGCCCGGCGTTCCGCGCCACGCTGGCGGGGAGGCCGCACGGGGACGCCCGTATCGAAGGCGACGCTGCCAAGGGCGGCCTGCCGCTGAACCCGGCGCTCGTCTGGGACATCGGGGACCTTGCGCCAGGCGAGCCGGCCAGGGCTGAGTTGACTGTGGTCACCGGCCGCGATGGCAACGGCAACCAGCAGTTCTCGCGCGAGGGGATCTACTCGATTGACACCGGCGCCCGCCTGACATACGTCCTTGCTGGACAGTCGCAGATACGCAACGCTGCCTCTGGGAGCGTCATCGCCCGCAAGGACGCCGACGCCCTGCGCGGCGACGGCGCGCCGTTTGACGTGGCCCCTTGGCCTGTCGCTGGTCAGGGTCCGGCCCCCGGGCCTTCCGCCGTGCCCGCAAATCCGCCGACTGCCGGTGGAGACCTGCAAGCCGGCGCGGCGAGTATCGTCCGCGACAGCGGCGAGGCATCCAGCGGGATAGGCGCACGGGACATCGGCAGGACTGATCCACGCTTCATCATAACAGCCACGGGCAAGACACTAAACGTTGCCGAAGACGGGGGGCAATTCATCGTTCCAACTGGCGAATACGCAGAGTGGGAAGTGAGCGTGGGCATCTCGTGTCCCGATTACTTCCTCACAGGGTGGCAAATGACCCTGGACTTCGGGCCGGAACTGTGGGCAGAGGAGATCCCAGGGTCCAGAGACATTGTGGCCGTTCCCGATCCAGGTGCAGGCCCTGCTCCCGTCATAGCCCGCGACCCGTCCACGGGCAAGGTCAAGGTGACCTGGAATTGGTCCGGCGTGGGGTTTTTCGGCGCCTCAGGCCAGTTCAAGCTGAAGGTGTATACCGCGGAACCCAGCGGTTATGAGGACCCAGGCACATTCACCTTCTGCGACAACATGACCCTCAGCTATCAAGCCATGTTCGGGTCCGGCACCGTCACATTGAGCCCGCCCATATCGATCAAGGCCGAGGGAGCATACGCGAACATATCCCTCAGCGCCACCCGGCTTGACTGGCGAGTGAGGAAGGCCGGCACATACGCGGCGCTCGCCACGGAGATAAGCTTCACAGGCGCCGGGAACCTCTCGATCCAGTTTGACGGCTTCGCTGACCTTGCGCGCCAGGACGGCGGGGCGGCGACCATCGCGACCTGGTACGGTTTCGGCCAGGATCTTGCCGCCGTGGAGACCGCCGGATGGACTACAGCCGGTGACTTAAGCCTACCTGGCAACGACCGCGGCCCCATAACGCTTGATCCGGCAACCCCGACCACGCTACGCATGTGGTCAAAGATAGCCGTAGGCGAGGAAGACTCGTCCTGCGAGTATGAGGACGTGGGGGTGATCACGTTCATCGTGAGCAACAACTAGCCCTGATGAGGCGAGGCGCATCTTCGCCGTGTCGGGCCCGGCGAACGATGGTGCCGGTTGAGCCCGGTTGACCCCTGTCTTCAGGAGACCGGTGAGAGATGAGACGATCTTGGGTCCCGGGAAGGACTTCAGATGGCTCCCAAGACTCGATGCGATCGGGCCGGGAAAGCGGGCGGGCCCGAACAGGCAGGCACCTAAGTGGCATCGAGAAGCAAAGCCCGATCGAGGCCGATGAGGCCCCAGGAAACCCATAAGGAGGTTGAATTGGAAACATGAAGAGGATGATTCTGATACTCACCCTGATGGCGGCGCTCCTGATACCGGCCGCAGCACTGGCCCAGGTACCACCGCCTACGGGCATTCCCCTGCCAGCAGGAGCAGTAGAGGTAGACTCGTGGTACTTCGATGGTACCAATTGGGTCCACATGTCCGGCCCGGATACTGACCCGGGACTGCGGGTGATTGCGCTTGCGCGCTGCTGGAGCAGCAACCCGGTACAGGGGAGTTGCAACAAGGAGCACTGGACTATCGACTTCACCCATCATGCGTCCATCGCCCAGTGGATCGACTGGACTCTCAGTGGGTCTCGCTGGGATTGGCGCGTCAGGAAGCCTGGCACATACACGGCTGACTGCATCACAGCTACACTCAAGAGCAACAACGCTGTGGCCATCACCTACAGCGGCTTTGATGACCTGACCCGCCTGAACGAGGGTGGCGTGAAGCAGACAATCGACACTTTCTACTCTATCGGCGGGGCCGTCCCTCCGGGGCTTCCCGGTTCGGACGCATGGGTTAGGGCTTCCGCCCTTAACAACGAGGTTGACACCATCCCGGATGGCGCTGGCCTCCACGAAGGGCTTCAAACGAAGCTCTGGAACATGATCGTGGTTGAAAACTGCAACTCATCCTGCGAGTACGAGGATACCGGTGTGATCACCATTTCGGTGACCAATCTGAAGCACTGGATAGATGGCGAGAGTGGCAACTTCAAGGAAACCCAGGAGTAACAAGTCCCCTGGGCTCTGCGCGTAGCAAGGGATGCGCCTATGACTCAGTTCCTTGCAGCTCCACGCAACTTGAGACTCCCGGTACCTTGCGTCTGAATCGGGTCCGGATGAGAAGAGCCAAGGTGAGTCCTTCCCGAAGGCCCTGTATCACCGATAAGGGTGAGCCTTGCATGGTGCACGAGAAGGTCGGGAGCGGCAGGGAAGCCGCTCCCGACCAGACCCGAGAGGAGAGAAATGGCGATGGCTTTGGTAACACCATTCTCGGATAGCCCCGGCAGATCCAATTTCGGCACGAGCAGGGCTCGCCGGGCCACGATATGCGCAGCCTTCGTTTCAGTCCTCGTGTTCCAGGTGTTCTGCGGCACACTGCATGCCCAGATATCGATAAGCCTCACACCCCTGCTCATCGAGCTTACTGCATCTCCAGGGGAGACCAAGACTTTCGATATCCTCCTGATAAACGAAAGTAAAGCGGTGAGCGGGCATTTTCGCGTGTTCACCGCTGATATAGAGGAAAGACGAGACGGTGATTACCGCGTTGTCGAGGATGGCCAGTCGAAGTACTCGTGCGCCAAATGGATCAAGCTCTCCAAGGAAGAGGCTTCGCTCGGGCCGGGGGAAGCGTTGTCCGTTACTGGTAAGCTGACGATTCCAAGGGGCAACAATTATGGCGGAAGGTACGCGGCAGTGATATTCGAGCTCGCGCCGGAGAAGAGGCAGGGGGAAGAGGCTCTCGCGTCCACCGAGTTTGTCCAGAGGTTCGTCACAGTCATAGAGGTATCGATCCCGTCGCCGAGAGTGAGGAAAGCGCTCAGCGTCTCTGGCTTCAGCGTGGTCGCAGCCGCTGACAACCCGAAATACTCTGCCGCGTTCGGCAAGAGCGCCCTACTCCTGGTGGGCGAGGTAAGGAACGAGGGCAACACGCATGTTTTCGCCCGGGGCTTCTTGACTCTGAGAGATGGTTCAGGCAAGCGCCTGCGGCAGATCCCGCTCGGCTCAGGCCGCGGGCTGGTGTTGCCCGAGACCACTGTGAACTTGGTCTCGGTGCTGCCAGCCGGGCTTGCCCCCGGCAACTACATCGCGGATATCGCGGTCAAGTATGGCGGCATGAGGCCGGCTCTGGCGAAGGTGCCTTTCACCGTCGGCGCGAGGGATGCGGGGGCGAAGGGAGTCGAGGGCGAGGCGAGGTTGGCGCCGTTTAGTGTGGAGCCTGCAGATATGGACATCACCTACCCGCCCGGCGCCGTGGCGGCCCGCTCCGTCGTGGTCGAGAACAAGTCCGACGTGCCCATCCACGTGGAGGGCAGGGCCCTGCCGCTCGTATACGATCAGGAGGGCGAGCTGGTCCAGGACGAGGCTGCGCTGCGCGCTGCGCCCGCCGACTGGAGCTGCGCAGGCTGGGTGGAGCTACGGCCTTCGAGTTTCGACGTTGCTCCCAAGGGCAAGCAGGTCGTCCGTACCGTGATCGCGATTCCGAAGGATCAGGCGGGCGGCAGGTATGCGAACATCGTGTTCACGGCAACGCCGGCCAGCGGAGCGGCCGGAGAGGCTGGTTCGCCCGGCGCGGCAAGTGCTGCGGGAGCTGGCACAGGGGGTGCGGCAGGCCAGGCGGGCGTTGCCGGCACAGGCAGCGGTAGAAGCAGCACGGCGGCGGTCCCTGCGTGGACTGGCGAGGCCGGCACTGTGGTCTTCCTCACCGTGGGCAGAAAGGTGGAGAAGCAGGCCGAGCTTGCGGAGCTGAAGGTAGAGCACGGTGGCCCGTCCGTCGGCTGGGTCTTCTCGACCACCTTCAAGAACACCGGCACCACCCACGTCAAGCCGCAGGTCGCGTTCGCCATCAAGAGGCACGTCGTGCCCGAGAGCGTCCCGGGGATCGAGTATGTTGGCCCGGGAACCTGGGAGGAAATCGACTCGATAGACCTCGGCGAGCTCGATAACATCGTCCTTCCCGGCGGGACGAGGCTGCTGCAGGCAGCATACTCGCGCCCGCTCGAGCCGGGGGACTACATGGTCGAGGTCACCGTGAAGTACGGCGGGAAGACCCCGCTCTATGCCTCAAAGGAGTTCAGCGTGAAGCAGCCCTGACAGCCGCGCACAACCCATCGGCGGGGGCGGCCACTTGCTGTTTCAGGCCGGTCCGAGCGAGGCCGATCCAGGTCAGGCCCAGGCCGGGCTATGCCAGGCGGCCGGTCGAGGCCGGGCAGGACTTGCGGGGCGGGGCCTTGAGCCCCGGCCGAGTTCAGGCTGATTTGGAGGAGGAGTCACGGATGTTTGAATCAAGAGGTTTCGCACCGGGTGGGAGGCGCCCGGCAAGAAGGCTGGGGCTTGGGCTCGTGCTGGCGCTCGCGCTGGCGGTTTTGATGGCAGCCCTGCCGCAGGTATCGATGGCGGAAGAGATTCTGGTGACCAACGTGTTCGACGGCGCCGACATCATGAGCGCCCTGCGCGACATCTCCGCGCAGACGGGAGTCAACATCATGGCCGACGCCACGGTGCAGGGATGGGTCACGGTCGAATTGCGCGACGTCCCGCTGGAGAAGGCGCTCGAGATGATCGTCGTGCCGCTCGGCTACACCTTCGTCAAGGTGGGCGATTACTACGTCGTCGGGTCGGCAGACTCCAAGAACCCGACGTTCCCGCTCCTCACCCGCACAGAAGTGGTCAAGCTCAAGTACGTCAAGGCCGAGAACGCCGCGAAGCTGCTCTCGGACTTCTTCGCCCCATATGTGAAGGTAGGGGCCGCCGACAACGTGCTGGTTGTCACAGGCTCGGCCAGCATGGCCCAGCGCATCATGGCCGACATCGCCAAGATCGACCGCCCCGCGCCGCAGGTCTGGCTGGAGGCCCTCGTCATGGAGATATCCTCTGATAGCGGCAAGTCCTTCGGGGCCGACTGGCGCTACGAGGGGAGCGGCGGTAAGCCCGATTCCGAAGTGCCTGCTTCTGGGTTTGTGGACTTCGTCTCGGGCATCTGGGGCGCGAAGTACAACGTGGCCGGAGGGCTTGAGCACATCATCGCGTCCATGAAGGCTCTCCTCGACTCTGGCAAGGCGCAGATCCATGCGACCCCCAGCATCGCCACACTTGACGGCGAGCCGGCCGAGATATTCCTTGGTAAGGACCGCTACTTCACCGTGACGACTGGCAGCAACAGCGACACGTCGACCCGCCTTGAGTCCATACGGACGGGCATCTCTCTCAAGTTCACGCCGCGCGTGTCGGAAACCGGCGAGATCCTGGTGAAGATCGAGCCAGAAGTGAGCGACGCGGTGGAGACCGCCGACGGCCTGCCCCTCGTGAACAGGCGCAAGGCATCGACGTCCATCAGAGTGAATGACGGAGAGACGATAGTCATCGGCGGACTGAAGCTGAAGTCCGAGTATGAGGCGAAGTCCAAGGTGCCGCTCCTGGGCGACCTGCCCATTCTCGGGCTGTTTTTCAGCAGCACGAAGAAGGCGTCCACCGAGACCGAGGTCGTCATCTTCATAACGCCGAGGATCATGCAATAGCATTCGGCGCGGCGCCGAGCCGGGCTGGCGGGCTGGGTTGGGACGGGTTGGGCTCGGTCGGGTTGGGTCAAGCTGGGCCTGGCGGACTGGGTTAGTCTGGGTTGCACTGGGCTGGGCTGGACCGGGCTGGACTGAGCGCTGCCAGAATGGCCCTGGCCCAGACCGTCTCGGACAGCACGGGCCGGCCCTCTAGGTAGATCGCCACAAGTTCGCGCTCCTTTTCAGCGGGTGAGTCCTTTCCAGGGTTG
>JASEJE010000039.1 GCA_030024085.1 Bacillota bacterium
AGCAAGCACCGGCAACCCCAACACCGTCAGGAAAAGTGGCGCAAACTCATGGCGCCATACTTAGGGGCGCCAGCCCGGGATGACGCCTGGAGACTGCTCAGAGGCGGCCCGCCACCACGTACTTCAGTGCGATGATGAGCACCACCCCTGGGATCCCCAGGAACCCGACGATGAGGGCCGTCACAGGGTTTATGGCCACCGACAGGCCGAAAACCCCTCCGACCAGGTTCACCAGCCACAACAGCAGTCCACCGATTATGGCGTTGTAGATGAGACGAACAATCATCTTTAGAGGTACATAAAGGATGTACGCCACGATGTAAAGCAGAAAAAGCCCAAAGGCGTAGGCTACAATGGTCGACGCGTCCATTCCACGAGGCCCCTCCCCTCACTTTCCCCCGGTCCGGACGGGAAGGCCAGTCCCCTTGCTCCTCCATAGACTTGTATATGTGTCATCTGGCGGCTATATGCGTGGTGGAGGCGCTTTCCTCGCGCGCCTTCTTCAGGAGATAGACGTACTTTCGCTCGGCGGCTCTCAGCGAATAGGTGGCGTAGTCTATGAGGTCAGGGTCCGCCACCTGGTCGAAGTAGGAGACGGCACGGACCCACTCCTTGCGCGCGATCTCGGCGGCTTCGTGAAATGTCGGGATAGTCGCGGTCTCGCGCATCTCGCCGGCACGAGCCGTCGCACCAGACCAGCCCCGCACTCTCCCGAGCATCGAAAGCGCCGTGGCCGCCCCGAGGCCGAGGCGGGCACGGGCATATGTCGCAAACGTGGCGAACCGCATGAGCGCCGAATACACCACCGGAGCCGGGTGGAGCGACGCGTGCGCCCTGGGCCTGAGTCGCGGCCCTGACCCTGAATGCGAGCATGGAGCCAGGGTCGGATGCGTGGCCGGCTCTGGACTTGGAGCTTGGGCTTGAATCGCGGCCGGGGCTAGCGCTGAAGCTGAAGCTGAAGCTGAAGCCGCACCCTGGGCCGGAGCAGGACGCGGACGCAGCCCCCGACGTGCAGGCACGCTGGCGTCCGGGCTTCCCTGGGAGATCGTTCCTCCCCCGGAAGGATGCTCTACGGCACACCCCCGTAGCTCATCGCGGAAACCACCCGTCCACTGCGCCCCGCCCCGCGGCACCCCATCCCCCGTTGTCGGCAGGCCATGCTCGTCCATGGTCGCTCCCATGCCGATCCCCCCAAGGACGTCCCATCTCGACTGGAACGGTTGTCCTCGGGATATAGTATGGTTCCTCGAGCGGAGGATTATGCCTGCACAGGCCAGATAGGGCTGCACGCTGCCGGGGGCGGGGGCGGGCACAGGCGACTACAGTACGGCGCCACAAGTTGGCACCACTTCTCCTGACGGTGTCGGGGTTGCCGGTGCTTGCACGACGGGGCGCTCTCGACTTGGCAAGCCTGAATGCCAAATCTAGCGAGGCGCGCCGCAAGCGCGCCGTCCCCGGAGTGCAACACCGGCAACCCTGCAACACCGGCAACCCTGGATAGGGCCCGCATGCTGAAAAGTGGCGCGAATTCGTGGCGATCCACTTAGGGAGACCGGCGGAGCCGGTAGAAGCAGCAGCGATTCGGAAGGAGCGGTTACGAAGTGAAGGAAGTAGTGGTCAAAGCAGGGCCAAGACAGGAGATCGGTAAGGGCGCCGCGCGAAAGGCCCGAGTCAGGGGCGAGGTGCCCGCTGTGGTATACGGAAAGGGAAAGGACGCCACCCCGATCATCCTCAACGGGCGGGAGTTCGCGAGGGCGGTCCAGGCGGGGCTTGGCGCCGGCAAGCTGGTCAGGCTGGTCATCTCGGATGGAGGAAAGGCCATCGATGAGAAGACCGCCATGCTGAAGGAGGTCCAGCGCGACTTCATACGGGGCGACGTCATCCACGCGGATTTCCAGGAGGTATCGATGACCGATGCCATAACTGCCACGATCCCGGTTGTGCTGGTGGGCGAAGACAGACGCCCCAACGATGGCGGCGTGCTCGAGCACCTGCTATGGGAGATTCAGCTTCACGCGCTGCCGGGCGACCTGCCTGAGAGAGTGGAAGTGGATGTGTCAGGCCTGACCATCGGCGGATCTATCAAGGTGGCCGATCTCAAGCTGCCTGAGGGCGTGCGCGCCCTTACCCATGGCGAGGAGACGGTGGCGGCAGTCGCGGCGCCCGCGAAGGTGACGGAGGAGAAACCAGCGGCCGCTGAGACCGGCGAAGCCGCTGAGGCTGGTGCGGCTGGCGGGGGCGGTGGAGCGGCCGAAGGGAAGAAGGAAGCGTAGGTTTGTGAAGCTTGTTGTGGGGCTCGGGAACCCGGGTAGCCAGTACGAGGGATCCAGGCACAACGTGGGCTTCATGGTTGTAGACCTGCTAGCACGAAGGAAGCGCATCGGCGTTACGCAGAGGAGGTTCCACGCTCTCATCGGCCAGTGCGAGGTCTCCGGAGAGCAGGTGCTTCTGGCAAAGCCCCTTACCTACATGAACCGCAGCGGCTATGCCGTGCGAGCCATCGCGGGATGGTATGAGGTCGGGATCTCCGATATCATGGTCGTCGTCGATGACATGGCCCTTGAGCCCGGCCGTTTACGGGTGCGGCCAAAGGGGAGCGATGGTGGGCACAACGGCTTGAAGTCCATAATCGCCCTTCTCGGCAGCGAGGAGTTTCCCAGGGTGAGGGTGGGCATCGGAAGGCCGGGCCCAGCGGAAGACGCCGTGAGTTACGTGCTGGGGTGGTTCGCCCGGGAAGAGCTTCCCGTGATGTCGGAGGCGTTCGGCCGCGCCGCCGATGCGGTAGAGGTCTGGGCTGCCTCCGGCATCGATGATGCAATGAACAGGTTCAACGGATGATACATGCCTGGTCGGCGCCGGGTTAGCCGTGGCGAAGCCACGCGGGGCGGAGCGGCTGCTGCGGGGGCGGCCGGCCGCCTGGTCCCCCGCAAGGCCCGTATGCAACGTCGGCACACACGGAGGGGTAGCGCATGTCCGTCATGGAGAAGGCAAGGGACCTTGCCAGCGCAATCAGGGAGTCACCCGAGTTCGTACGCATTCTCCATGCCAGAAAGGAGATCGAATCACACGAGGCTGCCAGGATCATGTTCCGGGACTTCGAAAAGATGCGCATGGATATGGAGGCCCTGGCCAAAAAGGGGGAGAAGATCCCGGAGCAGAAGCTGGACGCATTCAAGCGGTCTTTCGAGATAATCTCTTACAACCCGTACATAAGAGACCTGCTGGACGCCGAGGTTGCTTTCGCCAGGCTGTTTACCCAGGTCCAGCAGGTCATCGCGGAGCCCCTCGAGGATCTCGGGCCTGCCGCCGCTGGCACGGTTGCCGGCACCGCGCCCTTCTGAAGACCACGGCACGCGGGAAGATCGAATGCGATCCGGCAAACTGAACGCAAAACAGAGAGTAGGGGCGTTCGCCCCTATCTCCCGGTCTGCCTGGCCATCAGTTCCTCGGCCTTCTGGATGAGACCTCGGACTATGAGCCCGGCCTCCCGCGTGGTGATGTTGCCATAGTCGTACACGCCATTGTCCACATTGATCTTGTCGGCGAAGCCGAGTTCCCGCGCGATCTCGTACTTCACCTCATCCGAGACAATGCTGCGATTTCGACCCATAGCTCCACCTCCAACGTTAGTGTGCCCCGGCCCACTCGGAGCATGTCAGGGTGTACCTGGGGCGCCCGCCTCGGTCCGACTTCATTGAGGTGTCCTGGTCAAACTCGCGCAAGAGCCCATCTCGAAGTCTGGTGAAATAAATACATGGCCCCTGAGAAGATTTTTCTCGTCCACCGCGCGGTGCCGGCCTTATTGGTCAGGCATACCCGCCTGGTGCGCACTTCCTGTCGAATGATGTCCCTTCAACCGACTGGCACCACACTTGCTAGCACAAGAGATGAATCCATGTCTCTTCGTGGCTTTGCGTACGCCCAGGGACAGACAGCGGAGGGAACCATGAACGCCGTTCTCCGGGATCGCACGCTCGCGGGGCTGTCGGCAGCTCTCGACGCGCTGTCGCTTCGGCACGAGGTGATAGCGGACAACATCGCCAACGTCAACACGCCCGGGTTCAAGGCAAGGCGGGTGCGGTTCGAGGACCAGCTCAAATCGGCCATTGCCCGCGGCGACCCTGACTCGTGCAGGCCCGTTATCGAGGAGGATCAGTTGGAAGTCAGGCGCGACGGCAACAGCGTGGATATCGACCTCGAGATGGCGCGGCTGGCTGAGACTACTGTCACGTACAGTGCCATCTCCCGCCTGGTGTCCGGGAGGTTCGACCTGATCAAGTATGTCATCAGCGAGGGGAGGCGGTAACACATGGGCATATTCTCGTCGTTCAGGATCAGCGCCACCGGCCTTGCCGCTGAACGACTCAGAATGGACGTAATTGCCAATAACATTGCCAACGTGAACACGACACGTACGGAGGACGGCCGGCCATACAGGAGACGCCAGGTGGTCTTCCAGGCACTGACCGCCCGTCCCAGTAGAGGACCAGGCGCTTCCGAGGCGCCTGGCCAGGGCGTTGCGGTCGCTGCCATAGTGGAGGACCCGTCTCCGCCGCGCATGGTGTACGACCCCGGCCACCCGGACGCAGACGCTCGGGGGTACGTGGCGATGCCGAACGTTGACGCGGTCCGGGAACTGGTGGACATGATCTCCGCCACGCGGGCCTACGAGGCCAACGTCACTGCTCTCGATGCGGCCAAGACGATGGCCATGAGGGCGCTGGATATCGGCAGAGCATAGCACATAGCACGTATGCGGCGGTACGGCAGGTGGACGGCGAGGCAGGTACGTAGGCGGCGACACAGACACAGAGCGTCAGCCCCAGGAACGAGGTGGTGCTATGGACATCAAGATCAGCTCCACCCTTCAGAAGAGCCTGGATGAGCTGAGTCGCAGGCAGGCGACAGGCGCCCAGGCGACCCTGGAGGATTTCAAGGAGATGCTGGACAACGCCATCGATACCGTGAACGACCTCCAACAGAACGCCGACCAGCTCACCCAGAAGCTGGCCACGGGCGAACTGAAAGACCTGCACCAGGTCATGATCG
Source organism: Bacillota bacterium (assembly GCA_030024085.1). Lineage (GTDB taxonomy): Bacteria > Bacillota > SHA-98 > UBA4971 > UBA4971 > UBA6256. The sequence goes on from JASEJE010000039.1 coordinate 5,050, forward strand.
CGGTCGAGGAGGTCAACGTCGCCCTGCAGCTCACGATGCAGATAAGGAACAAGATCGTCGAAGCCTACCAGGAAGTCATGAGGATGCAGGTGTAAGCCATGGCAGCCATCGGGCAGGACCTCGGGCGCCGAACGCGCTCGCTGTGGGACCAGATGACATCCAGCCAGAAGCTCATGGTCCTCCTGGCGATTGCTCTCGGAGTGGTCGCCATGGTCCTGCTTTTGAGCAGGACGGGCAAGACGGAGATGGTGCCGCTCTACACCGGCCTTTCGGCGGGCGATGCGGCCGACATCGTGGCCAAGCTGCGCGAAATGCGCATACCCTACGAGATCTCCGATGGCGGCGCGACCATCAGGGTGCCGTTCGACAACGTGTACGAAACCCGCATGAATCTGGCGAGCCAGGGCCTGCCAAGCGGTGGCACGGTAGGGTTCGAAATATTCGACAAGACGAATTTCGGCGCCACGGACTTCACCCAGAAGATGAACTACCGGCGGGCGCTCCAGGGCGAACTTACCCGCACGATACTGCAACTTCGCGAGGTGGAGGAAGCGCGGGTCCACATAGCGATACCGGAACCCGCGCTATACATCGACGAACAGAAGCCGCCCACGGCCTCGGTCATGGTAAAGCTGCGGAGCGGCGCAACGCTTACCAGGGGACAGGTGCAGGGGATCGTGCGGCTGGTCTCATCGAGCGTCGAGGGCCTGAACCCCAGCAACGTGACGGTCCTCGATGTTGACGGCAACATTCTGTATGCCGCCAGCGATGAGACCGAGACGGGCCTGATGACGTCGCTTTCCGTGAGCCAGCTCGAAGCGAAAAGGGCGTACGAAAAGGACCTCGAGAAGAGCGTCGAGAGCATGCTCACGGAGGTGCTGGGACCTCGGAAGGTCGTGGTGCGGGTGAACACCGAGATCAACTTCGACCGCCGGGAGCAGAACAGCGAGGTTTTCCAGCCGATGCCTACGGGCCTCGGGGTGATCCGTGAGCAAACGAAAGTGCATGAGGTCCGGTCCACGGCGGTGGCGCCGCCTGCGGGGGTGCCGGGAACAGCGTCCAACGTGGACGTGCAAGGAGCCGCGGGTGGGGCGACCGGTGCGGTGGGCATCGCCGGTATGGCGGGTACCACCGACAGCGGTGCGGCTCAGATCCAGGCCCAGGCCCAGCCGCAGCTGCAGACTCCGGGCCAGGCCGCCCTGGACCAGACCCAGGGAGCCAGTGCAGCCCCAGGCGCTCCAGTTCCAGGCCTCGGCGGCAGCAGCACCACGGCAGGCGCGGTCTCCGGTGCGGCAGGCGCGACGGGTACGATCGGCACAGGCGTAACGTCTGCGGCTCCCCCGGGGGCGGGAGTATACCGCACGGGACAGCGCACAGGAGAGGTAAGTGGCGAGGAGAGGTCGGAGGAGACCACGAGATACGAGATCTCCCGGGTGGTCGAGCACACCGTCAAGGCGCCGGGCGAGGTCAGGAGGCTCTCAGTTGCGGCCATGGTGGCCGCCCCATTGAGCGACGCCCAGTTACAGGCCATTACGCGGTCCATCGGCGCCGCCGTCGGAATCGACCCCGGCAGAGGCGATTCGCTCATTGTGGAACCCATTGAGTTCGGCGCCCCGCTCACGTCGGACGAGGAGGCCGGACCGGGAACCGGGGCGGCGGCCGCGAAAGAGCGAGTCAACCTCGGCGAAGTCGTGATGGCCAACATGGAGTACGTGCTCGCTGCAATAATCGGGCTCTTCCTCGTTGGCCTGGTCATCTCGGTGGTCCGCCAGAGGGCGCCCGCGCGGCCGGCGGTGGTCCCGGCGCTCGCTGCGCCTCACATGCCGGTGGCCGCTGGAGAGCCCGGGGCTTCCGTCCCCGTGGCCGCGGCGCGAGAGGAAGAGCGGGCTGAAAAGGAGGGCGGCGCCGGCCGCCAGGCGCAGGAGGTTGCGGTGCGCCCTGCTCCGAACGCCGAGATAGCCGCAAGGGTGATATCAGGATGGATGGACGAGGACAAGAGGTGACGGGCCTTGGCGCCAGCCGCTGAGCTCACCGGCAAGAGAAAAGCCGCCATAGCTCTCGTGGCTCTCGGGTCGGAGGCGTCTTCAGAGATATTCAAGTACCTCGACGAGGCCAGGATCGAACAGCTCACCCTGGAGATCGCAAGCCTCGGCAACGTGCCCCCCGACCTCCGCAGGCAGGTGTTGGATGAGCTGCATGAGAAGTGCGAGGCCCATGAATTCGCCGCCGGCGGCATCGACTACGTGAGGCAGATCCTTGAGCGGGCGCTCGGCCCCCATCGCGCGGCCGAGATCATCGAGAAGATAACCGCATCGCTCCAGGAGAAGCCGTTCAGCTTCGCCCGGCAGGTGGATCCGGCCCAGCTTGTGAACTTCATCGAGAACGAGCACCCGCAGACCATTGCGCTCGTTCTGGCCTACCTCCGCCCGGAACAGGCGGCAGCGGTGCTCTCCGCGCTTCCTGAGGGGCTGCAGACGGAGGTGGCGGTGCGCCTCGCCGAGATGGACAGGACCTCTCCGGAGGTCGTTGCCGAGGTGGAGAAGGTCCTGGAGACCAGGCTCTACTCCATCGGTGGCCAGAACTACAACTTCGCCGGCGGCACCAAGGCTCTCGTGGATGTGCTGAACCGCGTGGACCGCGCGACCGAGAAAACCATCCTGGAGGAGCTGGAGGAGCAGAACCCCGCGCTCGCCGAGGAGGTCAAGAACCTCATGTTCGTGTTCGAGGACATCACGCTTCTCGACGATCGGGCCATCCAGACCTTCCTCAAGGAGACGGATACGAAGGACCTGGCGCTTGCGCTGAAAGCCGCGAGCGAGGAGGTCAAGAAGAGGATCTTCAGCAACATGTCGGAGCGGGCCGCCGAGATGCTGCGCGAGGACATGGAGTTCATGGGGCCTGTGCGCCTGCGGGTGGTGGAAGAGGCACAGCAACGCATAGTCACCGTCATCCGCAGGTTGGAGGAAGCCGGCGACATCGTCATTGCGAGAGGGACGGAGGACGAGGTTCTTGTCTAGGGTCATCAAGGCTCAGGAGATACGGAGGAACCCCGAACTCGTGGGGGACGGCGGGCTCGAGGCGCTCCTTGCCACTCTGGCCAGGTCGTCCGTGCCCGCGGCGCCAGGTTACGAAGGCAGGGCCGATGACGCCGGGGCTGAGGCCGAGACCGGGGCAGAGGCCGATCCCGCGGTGCTCGCCCGCTCCATCATCGACCGCGCCGAGCGGGCGGCAAGGGCCAGGCTGGAGGAAGCGGAGCGCGAGAGCGCCCGGGTCCTCCATGAAGCTTACGAGAAGGGTTACGAGGACGGGCGCACCGAGGCGGTGGCGAAGGCCATGGAGCAGGCCAGGGATGTCCTGGAGTACATGGAGGGCCTCGCGCGGGCGGTGGCCCAGGCCACGGAGGGCGCGGTCAGGGCGGCGGAGGACACCATAGCCCGGCTTGCCATCGAGATCGCCGAGAAGATCCTGAGACACGAGGTATCGGTCGACGGGTCCGTAGTCCTGAAGATGGTCCGCGAATCAGTACAGAAGGCCAGGACCAGCGGGCCCATCAAGATCAGGGTGAGTGCCTGGGACCTCGACCGGATCAGGGAGTTCCGGGACGAGATAATGAGGATCGCCGACGATGTGACGTCCATCGAGGTCATAGAAGATTCCAGGGTGGAGCCTGGAGGGTGCATCGTGGAGACGGACTTCGGGTCGGTGGACGCAAGGATCACGTCGCAACTACGTGAGATCGGGAGGGCTTTCTTTGGTAATGGCGATGCCACTGCCACTTGAGGCCGACGCGCCCCATCCGGCCGGCGGAGGGCCGACCCGATGGGGTGTGGATATTGCAAGGTTCCATGACGCCGTCAGGGCATGCGACCCACTTCGAGTGAGCGGCAGGGTCGTGCAGGTCATCGGGCTTGTGGTGGAGTCCATGGGACCCCCTGCGCATGTGGGAGAGATCTGCCGCATATACACACGGAGCCAGAGGGTGCCCATCCGGGCGGAAGTGGTGGGGTTTCGCGAGGGCAAGACCCTCCTCATGGTGCTCGGCGACAGGAACGGCATCGAGCCCGGCAGCGAGGTGGTGGCGAGCGGGCGCGAGGCCACCGCGCCGGTGGGCGAGGACCTTCTCGGACGCGTCATCGACGGCCTCGGCCGGCCTCTCGACGGCAAACCCCCGATCCGCGTGGAAGGAGAGTATCCGCTTTTCAACACGCCCCCGGGACCGCTCGAGCGGGCGAGGATCTCCGAGCCGCTCGCGCTGGGGGTGCGGGCAGTGGATGCAGCGATAACCTGCGGCAAGGGACAGAGACTCGGGATATTTGCAGGGAGCGGCGTCGGCAAGAGCACGCTCTTGGGCATGTTCGCCAGGAACACATCGGCGGACGTGAACGTGATCGCGCTTGTGGGCGAGCGGGGCCGCGAGGTCCGCGAGTTCATCGAGAAGGACCTGGGCCCTGAGGGACTCAGGCGGTCGGTGGTGGTCGTGGCCACGTCGGACCAGGCGAGCCTCGTGCGGCTGAAAGGAGCGTTTCTTGCGACAGCCATCGCGGAGTACTTCCGCGACACCGGGCGGGACGTGCTCCTCATGATGGACTCGCTGACACGCCTCGCCATGGCGCAGCGCGAGGTGGGCCTCGCCATCGGTGAGCCGCCCACGACGCGGGGATACACCCCGTCGGTGTTCTCCATGATGCCGAAACTGCTGGAGCGCGCCGGCAACTCGTCGTCCGGGAGCATCACCGGCCTCTACACGGTGCTGGTGGAAGCCGACGACATGAACGAGCCGGTGGCCGATGCGGCGCGGAGCATGCTCGACGGCCACATCGTCCTTTCGCGTGAGCTTGCCATCATGAACCACTACCCGGCCATAGACGTGCTGGCGAGCGTGAGCCGGGTGATGGTGGACGTTGTGGACGAGGCGCACATGAGGGCGGCTGCGAAGATGAGGGAGGCGCTGGGCGTCTACAGGGAAGCGGCGGATCTCATCAACATCGGCGCCTATGTGCCCGGCAGCAACCCGAAGATCGACTGGGCGAGAACAGTGATCGACGGCATAAATGCCTTCCTTAGGCAGGGGATCAACGAGAAGGCCGACTATGCCGCAACAATCGCGAAATTGAGGAATATGTCTGGGTCCTGATGTCCTGAAGAGGTCGAACGGAAGATCGAGCGCGGGAGGCCGGTGGGCGGGTTGCCCACCTGAGCCAGGGGGGCTGCGATGAGACGGTTCAGGTTTCGCCTGCAGAAGCTGCTCGAGGTGAGGCGGCTGAAGGAGGACGCGCTGCGGCAGGAGCTTGCGCGGGCGCAGGAGGCGCTCCGGCGCGGGAATGACGTCCTCGGAAAGCTTGGGGCCATGCACGGCGCGACCCTCGAGGAGTTGCGGGCGAGCGTCGGCGGCACGCTCGATGTGGAGTGGATCGCCGCCTGCCACCGGTATCTTGGGTTCCTTGCCCATCGCATCGAGGAACAACAGGCGGCTGTGAACCGGCTGGCCCGGGAGGAAGCCGCGAAGAGGGAGGCGCTGGTCGCGGCCCGGCGCGCGCGAAAGGTAGTGGAGAAGCTCAAGGAGCGAGCATACGCGCGCTACCGGGAGGAGTTCGCCCGGGCCGAGCAGGCGTTCCTCGACGAGGTGGGCGTTACGAGATACGCGAGGAAAGGAGGTGAGGATCTGAGTGGAAGCAGTGTTTTCCGTGTGGCCGGACGGAGCGCGGGCGAAGGCTGAAGCCGTCGTGACTGCTACCGCGGCGGCGCGGACGAACGATGACGCCCCGCCGGCCCCGGGCCGGGATAGCGAGGGGCCGGTGGATTTCCGTTCCGAGCTTGCGGCAAAGCTCCAGGCTGCGGCGACCGGACGCTCAACCCGCGGGTTGCCCGATGGTCCGCGCGTATTGCCCGACGATCCGCGCGCGCTGCCTGATGCACCGCGCGCGCCGGCGGTGACTACCGGAAGCGCAGCTCCCGATGCTGCCGTCCGCGACGGCGCTGGTATCGGCACCGGCGCAGACTCCGACGTGAACACTTATCCCGGCGAGGTCAATGAGGACTGTGGCAAGAGCCGAGAGAAACACAATAAGGACCTGCCGGCGGTCGTGCAGGGCTGCGCGATCGACGGCAGTCGTGCGGTAGAGCCGGCCACGGAGACGTCCACGGCAGCGGCGGCGTCAGAAGACAGGCGCGCCGCGTCCATAACCCCGCCCGCGGCGGGTGTGGAGGCCCGTCCTCCCCAGGGTCGCATGGCGACTCATGTGACCCCCAAAGCGGCGCCATCGCCAGGGATCGAGATCGGCGGGACGGCAAAGGCGTCGCGCCAGGGTTACGTTGCCGCTGCAGAAGAGGTGGACCTGCGCCGGACGGAAGAGCTGAACACGGACCGGATGGCGGCGCCACGCTTCACTGGTAGAACGGAGACGTCGTCCGCAGAAGACAGGGCTGATCGCGGCACATCTACTATAGGGCACGGCCCCGAGGTCGTAGTGCCATCCGGGGTTCCCGGGGGTGCCCGAAGCGCGCCGCCGTATGCGCTGCGTGAAGGAGATGCGCGCACGCGAGTCCGTAGACAGGATGCCATAAGCCCTGGCGACGGGCTGCGTGGGCTTCCCCGTGCCGAAGAGGCTCGGCAGGAAGATGCGCCTGCACCCGGGGAGCGGCGAGTTCAGTGCGCCCGAGGCGAGGCCCGAGGCGAGGACGGCCCGAGCGTCGCGACAGCCGACGGACGTGCGGACGCAGAGGCCGGCCGAGCGACCGCTTCAGCCAGGGGACGCTGGCCCGCCGCACCGGTCGATCGCGGTGGGACCGGCAGGCGCATTGTAGCACGGGAAAGCGGCAGGGTGCCGGGCGCGGACACCGGCTCTGGGTTGCGGGAGAGCGACGTCGGTGTTGCGAACCCTGGACGGGCCGAGGGGGTCTCTGGCAGGACCGGTGATTCGAGGGCGCACGAGCAGGGTCAGGGGGTCGGCATTGAGGTCGAGATCGTTGAGCGAGCTGAGACCGGCGCGATGGTGGTCTCAAGCGGAAAGGGCGACGCGAGACCTGCAGTCAGGGTCCAGGCGGAGGAGGCGACCGATACGACCGCCGCCGGGCCGCGGTCGCAAGACAGCGTCATGCCGGATGTGCATCCGCAGGAACAGAGGCCGGATGCACCGATGCCCGAGAGCAGTGTCGCCACTTCGCCCGAGGCACATTCCATCGGTACCGGACGTGATCCGAATGGTGCCGGATGCGATCCGAAGGTCGGCGCCGTGGCGACGGCGGTGCCTGGTGAGGACCGCAGCATCCCGGCCGGTGATGAAAACGAGATGAAGGCACTGGAGCATCCGCCACGTGCAGCGGAGCAGGGGGCCGAGACCATCCCTCAGCCCGGCGAGCGGCAGCAGCAGGGCATGGAGGAGGAGCCGGGCGGCCTTCCGGCAGGGGCTGAAAGGCCTGCTGTGGCGTTCGTCCCGGAGGAGCACGATGGCCCGCTGACAGCCAGCGCTCGCCCGTCGTCATCGGAATCGGAAGACGCCGCTGCCAGGGGGCATGGTCATGGTCCCCGTCCGACACCTGATGCGGACACCTCGCTACAGGGACGACGCGGCGCCCGCGGGGTCGATGGCGCCGGACTGGGATCTGATATCCCGCAGGAGGATGCTTCGCGCGTCGGACGGCCTGGGCCAGAAGGTGCTGCAGTGTCCTGGTCCCGGTGGGGCCAGGAACGGACGGCTATGACAGGCGGCGATCGTCGGGCGGAACGTTACGACAGGGAGGTGGCGTCGCGGGAAGTAGCGTTGAGGGCGCCAGCATCAAGGGAACTGGCATCAAGGGAACTGGTGTCGAGAGAACCTGCGTCGGGGGAGACAACGTCAAGGGAACCAGCGTCGAAGGAACCAGCGCCAAGAGGGCTGGCGCCAAGGGAGCCGGCGTCGGCCAGGCCGGCCGCTCTGACCGGCGTGCTCGACCATCCGCAGGATGTGAAGGCAGCACGTCCCGTCCCCGCAGACCCTGGCGCGGCACAGGAGCGGCAGGCGCCCGTCACGGCACGGAGCGTCATCGACCAGATAGTGCAGCGGGCCCAGCTTCGCCTGGGGAGGTCCGAGGCCGAGATGGTCATCGACCTCAAGCCTGACGCCCTGGGGAAAGTCCATCTCCGCATAACTGCCGAGTCCGGGCGGGTCGTTGCGGAGATCAGGGCTGAGAACGCCGTGACACGCCAGCTCATCGAGACCGGGCTTCCGGACCTCAGGACCGCCCTTGCCGACAGAGGGCTCGACCTCAGGGCCATAGCCGTCTCGGGCGGGTTCGGGTCGGATGTCGCGTGGAATGGCGCCCGGTCGAGGGGGTCCGAGGGAGATGCGGGGCATGGCCAAGCGAGGGCCTCGCCGGGCGGCGCAGGCATGGGCGGGGTTCGCCACGTGGGCCCATCCGTCGCCGGAGGGCCGTCCACGATGGGTGTCCACCTCGTGGACTGCGTGGCGTAGACTACCCCAGTGCATCCGATACATCGAGACGAAGGAGCGAGACGAAGGGGGGATTTCAGATGGATGTCAGAGCCACGGCCGCCGCGAGAGTCTACGATCCGCGAAAGGAGCCTCCTCCACAGGAGAGCAGCCGGACCGAGCTGGGCAAGGACGCATTCCTGAAACTGCTCCTCACCGAGCTGCGTTACCAGGACGCGTTAAAGCCGGTGGACGACAAGGAAATGATCGCCCAGATGGCCCAGTTCTCCACGCTGGAGCAGATGCAGAACCTCGGCGTTGCCATGGAAGGCCTCGCGAAGATGCAGCACGCCACGCAGGCCGCGGCGCTCATCGGCAAGAAGATAACCGCCGCGGTGGGCGACGAGGTCATCACCGGCACCGTCTCGGGTGTGAAGTTCAAGGACAGCGTGGCGTATCTCATCGTCGGTGAGAAGGAGGTCCTCGTGACCGATGTGACGGAGATTTCATAGGCCCGGGAGACCGGGAGACGTCGTGGCGAGGAGTGGTCGTCTTGGTCGAAAAGATACCGCCCGAGTTTCAGGTGCCTGTCGGGGGCGCGGCGCCCGCGGGGCGAGTGGAGAGGGTCCGAAACGAATCTCGGCGCGGCGCCGGCACGGCAACGGCCCCGTCCTTCGGGGAGGTCCTCCGAAGGGAGATCGAGGGGCAGGGTGTGAGGTTCTCCGGCCACGCCCAGATGCGCATGAGGACCAGGAACATCTCGCTCTCGGAGGCCGACATGGCAAAGCTCGCCCAGGCGGTCGACAGGGCGTCCGCGAAGGGCGCGAGGGAGTCGCTCATCCTCATGGACAACCTTGCCCTCGTGGTGAGCGTCAGGAACCGCACCGTCATCACGGCGGTGGACGGCGAGCACATCAGGGAGAACGTGTTCACCAACATCGACAGCGCGGTGATTGTGTGACTGTGACGAGACCGCGCCATGGGGCTGGACCTCTTCCGAGGGGGCCCCGGAGCCGCCGGCGACACCGGCGGCCATAGAAGGAAGGAGGTCAAGTGAGACAATGCTACGATCAATGTTCGCCGGGGTATCCGGCTCGAGAGCGCACCAGGTCTGGATGGACGTCATCGGCGACAACATCGCCAACATCAACACCCCCGGCTACAAGGCGGGCAGGGTGACGTTCCATGAGCTTCTGGTGCAAACCATACGCGGCGGCGGCGCCCCGGTCAAGGGCGGAAGGGGAGGCATCAACCCGATGCAGGTCGGGCTCGGGACAAGCCTGAGGAGCATAGACACCTGGCACACCCAGGGCAACATCCAGGTGACCGAGGTGCCGAGCGACCTCGCGATAGACGGGATCGGGTTCTTCGTGCTGAGCGACGGGCTGAAGACATACTTCTCGCGTGACGGCAGCTTCCAGATAGGCGCCGACGGCGTGCTCGTAAGCCCTGCAACGGGCTACAGGGTGCAGGGGAAGCCCGTTGACCCTGCCACCGGGGACATCGACTCAACACAGCCTCCTGCTGACATCAAGATCCTTATAGGCCAGGTCATGGAGGCTGCGGCGACCAGGAACGCGATCCTGCGCGGGAACCTCGACTCTCAGGCCGATCCGTATGATCCGGTTACAGGAACGGGCGGGAAGTTCTCTGGGCTGCTCCAGGTGTACGACTCGCTCGGGCTTCTGCACAAGCTGCCCATTACCTTCGAGAAACTCGATCCCAATACGGATCCCGCTACAGGGCTACCCGGCGACCCGAATAATTCCGCTGACGACATCGGCGAGCGGGCCTGGAAGTGGGAGGTAACCGACCCTCTTGCGTCACCCACGCAGAACCCTGTCGGGGAGGGTTATCTCATTTTCACTGAAAACGGGAAGTTCGACCCCGCCGCGACCGGGGCCGCATGCGCCGCCTACAACGCGGCACATCCAGGTGCAGAGTATGACTACCCACCGAAGTTCGACATCGTGCCAACTGACGGGTCTGCTCAGCAGAGCGTCAACCTCGACCTCGAAAGCCTGACCCAGTACGCCGAGCCGTCGTCGGTGTCCATGAGCTTCCAGGACGGTTTTCCTGCCGGGACTCTCGAGACGTTCGCCGTTGACGCAGATGGAGTGATCACCGGCATCTACTCCAACGGCCAGTATCGCACGCTGGCCCAGGTGGTGCTGGCGAACTTCTCGAACCCCGGCGGGCTCCTGCGGATGGGCGGAGGGTTCTACCAGGTGTCGCCTAACTCGGGCGCTCCGATAATCGGCGAGCCGATGAAGGACGGCAAGGGTAAGATCATCGGCGGCGCTATAGAGATGTCCAACGTGGACCTTGCCAAGCAGTTCACGGACATGATCATCTCGCAGCGCGGGTTCCAGGCGAATTCGCGGGTGATCACGACAGCCGATGAGATGCTGCAGGACCTTCTGAGTCTCAAGCGGTAACGCAGTTCGGGATTGGGGGACCCGCCCGGCTCTTTCGAGGGCGGGCCCCGCCGCCCGGTGTGGCTCTATGTCGAATGACGTAGTGACGTGTCGAATGGCGAGGTGACAGTGCGGGCAGGCGGCGTGGGATGCGGAGAGGGCTGCTGGTGCTGATAGGTGGAGCCATCGGGTTTCGGAGCAAGTGGCCTCGAAGAAGCGGACGGTATTCGTAAGAAGGAAAGGCGGCGCTTGCGATGATCAGGGTGCACCGGCTGGACGGGACCGAATTTGTGGTCAACGCGGACCTGATAGAGACGATTGAGGCGACGCCCGATACCATCATCACGCTCACCACCGGCAAGAAGCTCATCGTCAGGGACGCCGTGGACGAGGTGATAGCGGCGGCAGTCCGCTACAAGCGGACCATCGCGCTCGGGCCGGAGGTACCTGGAGTTGCCGGCGAGCGAAAGCCATAGTGAACTCGGGCCTCGCGCATTGGGGCAGCCGCTTTCGTGGTTCTCGCGGCGGCCCGCCCCAACTGAATGCGGAGTCGCTGCAGGTTCGTCAGTTTGCAGTGGCCTATCGGTGTGTTTCGGGACTGTCCGCTGGGCGGCGGGGCCTGACGGGGTCTCCGGCACTTGACGGACGGCGGTAAAACGGCACCGCGGTCGCGGTTGCCACAGGATTTGCGGGGGCATGACATGGACCTTACCACGTTGCTGGGAATTGTCGCAGGAATGACGCTCGTCGGCACGGCCATCCAGATGGGCGGGTCGCTGCGGAGTTTCATCGACATACCGTCGATGATGATCACCATCGGCGGCACCATCGCCTCAACGTTCATCAACTTTCGCATGGACGACATCAAGAACGTGCTGCGCGTCACGAAGGTCGCGTTCACGCGGCGTCCTCCCCAGCTCACATCGGTGATCACCCAGATCATCTCCCTGGCCGAGCTTGCGCGGCGCGAGGGTCTTCTCGCCCTCGACAACAGCCTCGACAAGGTGAAAGACGACTTTCTCAGGCACGGCCTGCAGCTTGTGGTGGACGGCGTTGATGCAGCTGTGATACGGGAGATCCTCGAGACCGACCTGGACGCCGTTGGGGAACGCCACAAGATGGGACGGAAGCTTTTCGACCAGATGGCGCTCTTCGCGCCGGCGTTCGGGATGATCGGGACGCTGATAGGGCTCATTCAGATGCTCCGCAACATAAACAACCCCAGCGCCATCGGGCCGGGCATGGCGGTGGCTCTCGTTACCACGTTTTACGGGGCGCTTCTCGCATATCTCGTGTTCATTCCGATCTCGGGAAAGCTTGCGGTGCGGGCGTCCGAGGAGGCGCTGGAGAAAGAGATCCTCATCGAGGGCATTCTCGCGATTCAGTCGGGAGACAACCCGAGGATTGTCGAGGAAAAGCTCAGGGCATTCCTGCCCCCTGCGACCAGGGCCAAAGTGGCATACAAGAAGGGCGTACAGCCCACGGCAGCGGGGGCGGCTGGAGCCACCGTGGCTGCGGGAGCCGGAGACACGGGCACTAAGGAAACGGCTGGTGCGAAGACATGAGACGTAAGAGGTCAGAAGACGACGGGCCCGCCGGGTCGCCGCCGTGGATAACGTCATATGCTGATATGACTCAACTGCTGCTGACTTTCTTCGTACTCCTGTTCGCGTTCTCGTCCATCGACGCGATCAAGTTCAGACAGGCGGTCATATCGCTGCAGGGCGCGCTCGGCGTCCTCACAGGAGGCCCCCAGCTCCTGAACCCGGGCGAGATGCCCGTCCCGAAGCCGCCGACCGACCTTCGGCCCTCGGGCAAGTCCGAGATCGAGCTTGAAGGGGTCATGCAGGAGTTTCAGTCCTTCCTGAAGGACCAGGCGCTCGCGAACGACGTGCACCTGGAGATGACTGAGCGGGGTCTCGTGGTGAGCTTCATGGACAAGGTCCTTTTCGATCTCGGTCAGGCGGACCTGCGCCCCGAGGCGCGCCGCGTTCTCTCGGACGTGAGTGTCATCCTCGGCAAGATCCCGAACGACATCAGGATCGAGGGGCATACGTGCGATCTGCCGATACGCACGCCGAAGTTCCCGTCGAACTGGGAGCTATCCACATCGAGGGCCTGCACAGTGCTGAGATACTTTATCGAAGTAGCGGGTCTCGCCCCGGACAGGTTCACAGCGATGGGGTACGGTGAATACAGGCCCAAGGTGCCCAACGTGAGCGAGGGCAACCGGGCCCTGAATCGCAGGGTGGATGTGGTCATTCTGAAGGAGAAGGAGAAAATCGTGCTTCCGCGAGAGGCCGACGAAAGACAGGAGGATTAGGGTGTCAACAGGTATCTCGAAGTATCAGCGATCTACCATGAGTCGTGTGACGCCGGGCGCGGCCGCAGGCCGCGCGCCCGCCACGGGTGCGGACGGTGCTGTGGATTTGGGCCCGGGAAAGCCCGCCCCGGGAACGGGAGGCACAGCGGGAACGGGAGGCGCGGCGGGAGCAGGCGTGGCCGGGCGACAGGTTGCGGCGCGGGAGGGTTGGGAAGTGCCTGAGCGGCCCGCGACCGTGATGTCGGCCCGCGACCTCCGCGCAATGCAGAAGCGACAGAGCGGCGCAACGGGCCGGAGAAGGAAGGTGTCCCCCCTTTTGATCGCCGGTGTTGCGGTCTTCTGCCTGGCGGCGGCTGGCACGGCGGTCCTGTACACACGCAGTCTGCACACGCAAGCCGGCGAGAATGCGGGCGGCGCGGCGGTATCAACGCAGGCGGCAAGGCCGGGTCCCATGTATTCGTTCGAGCCGTTCATCGTAAATGTGGCCGGCACCGGCGGCACGCGATACCTGAAGGCTGCCATCAGCGTTGAATGTGCGGATAGGAAAGCCAGCAGCGAGATTGCCGCGGTGGAGATCAGGGTGAGGGACGCCGTCCTCGATGTCCTGTCGGCGTACAGCCTTGAAGACCTGACGGACGTATCCAAGAGGGACGCGATACGGCGTCGAGTGGCGGATGCCATAGAGGGGGCGGTCCCGGGCCGCGGGAAGGGTCCTGCTCGTGTGAAGGGCGTCTACTTTCTCGAGTTCGTCATCCAGTGACCGGTGACCGGTGACGGGGGGCGAGGGTTTGGACGAGATCCTTTCGCAGGAAGAGATAAACGCGTTGCTATCTTCCTTCGCGAAGCAGGAAGAGGGGCACACCGCAAAAGACCGCAGCGGGGAAGCGAAGCAGGTGAGGCCGTACGACTTCCGGCGGCCGGACAAGCTGTCGAAGGACCAGCTTCGCACCATCGAGATGATCCACGAGACCTTTGCCAGGTCCCTTTCGACGTGGATGTCCTCGTATCTCAGGCTGCCGGTCAGGGTGAGCATGGCGTCGTGCGAGCAGCATTCCTTCGATGAGTTCTCGTCATCCCTGCCGACTCCGGGCGTCATTGCGGTTTTCAACATGAGCCCGCCCGACGGTGAGGCAATCGTGGCATTTGCGCCGGCGCTAGCCTTCGCCATACTCGACAGGGTGCTCGGCGGGCCGGGGCAGGCAAGGGGGAAGCCCCGCGAGCTCACCGACATCGAGCAGCAGCTCATGCAGGATCTCGTGGCGAAAGTGCTGGATATACTGGCGCGCGCCTGGGCCGACGTGGCGGCTTTCTCGGCCAGGCTGGTCAACATCGTCTCCAGCCCGCAGTTTGCGCAGATCACCGCTGAGACAGAGACGGTCGGGGCGGTGTCCTTGCAAGTTACATTCGGAGAGACCTCGGGCAATGTAAGTCTTGGCCTTCCGTATCCCATCCTCCAGCCCGTGATGCCGAGGCTTGCGGCCACGCGGTGGTTCAGGAAACAGGCCGGGCGCGGCGGGGAGACCGGGTCGGCCGAGGCCATCCGGCAACGTCTCTCGACCATTCAGGTACCTGTAAGCGTGGAGCTGGGCCAGGCCAGCGTCATGGTGGGCGACTTCCTCGACCTCGCGCCGGGTGACATAATCAGGCTCGACTCCAGGCGGGGGGAGGACCTGGTCGTGAGGGTCGGGGGAGGGTCGAAGTTTCTGGGGCGGCCCGGGGTGATCGGAAAGAGGCTTGCGTTTCAGGTGTCGCGCGTGCTGCACGACAGAGGGGGGAACCTGTGATGACTGATGACCTCTATGTCGCGGACATGGGTGTCGGGCCGGAGCCAGGTGGGGCAGGGTCGTCAGGCCCGGGGGCTGTTGACCCCGTTGGCCCCGCCGACCCCGTTGGTCCTGCCGACCCTGTTGGCCCCGCTGAACCGGCTGGCCCTGACGCGGGGGCCGGCCCTCCGAGTGAGGAATCCAGGCGTAGCCTCGAAAGGGCTTTCGAGAGGGCGGAGTTCGCGCCGTTCGGCGAGAAACCGCGCCAGGGGGGCCACAGCAACATCGACCTCCTGCTCGATGTGCCCCTTCCAATCACGGTGGAGCTCGGGCGCACGAGCATGACGATTCGTGACATTCTCGACCTCGGCCCGGGCTCGGTCGTGGAACTCGACCGGGTGGCCGGGGAGCCCGTGGACATCCTGGTCAACGGCAAGCTGGTGGCAAGGGGAGAAGTCGTGGTCATCGACGAGAGCTTCGGCGTGCGGGTGGTGGATATCGTGACGCCTGCGGAGAGGCTCACGAGCGCGAAGGCCTGATCGGACGAAACGGGGGTGACGGCCGTGGTGGACCCGGTTGTGACAGGGATTCGGCTTGTGGTCGGCCTTGCCGTGGTCATCGTGCTCATTTACCTGACCGGCCTGGCCCTTCGAGCGTTACAGCGGAGGAGAATCGGCGTTCGTGGCAGGCCTGCCATGGAGGTGCGCGAGTCCCTTGCGCTTGGCCCGGGCAGGGCGCTGCATCTCGTGCGCGTCCAAGACAGGTTCCTCGTGCTCGGGGCGACGAGCACGCACATCAGCATGCTCACGGAGGTTGATGCAGGGTCCCTGGAGGACGACACAGGGCCGCAGGGAGACGCCGCCGTGGAGGATGCGCCGGAGGAGAGGCGCAGGTTCGACGAGATCCTGGATGCCTACACGCGCCGGTTCGAGGACGCAAAACCCGGGGGAGAGGACGCGGATGACCAGGACACTCACATCTAATAAGCGGCGATTCGTAAGCATGCGCCGCTATGCCAGGCATTTCGGGTGGCCGGGGTTGCGCTCCGGCGACGGCGCGCCCCTGACAAGCGCGCGTCTGCTTTTCCACGCGACCGCAGTTCTGGCCCTGGCGTTTCTCCTGGTCGTAAGCGCCGACGGAGGCGTGGCATGTGCTCAGACGGCGCCTGCGCAGGCCCAGGCCCAGGCCCAGGCCCAGGCCCAGACCCCGGCCCCGGCCGCTCCAGGGGGCGGGGCGGGATTGCTGCCACTACCCCGGATCGACATAGGGGTGCAGCCGGCCAAGAGCCCGCAGGACGTATCGGCATCGCTGCAGATTCTGGTGCTCCTCACGGTGCTGACGCTCGCCCCGGCGATACTCATCATGCTCACCTCGTTCACGAGGATCGTGATAGTGCTCTCGTTCGTGCGCAGCGCCATGGGATCTCAGCAAGTGCCGCCGAACCAGGTTCTCATCGGCCTTGCCCTTTTCCTCACGTTCTTTGTGATGGCGCCGGCGCTTGGGGCGGCGAACGAGCAGGCTCTGCAGCCGTACCTGCGAGGCGAGATCTCGCAGCAGGTCGCGCTCGACCGCGCGGCCGTGCCGTTTCGCGAGTTCATGCTGAAACAGACGCGGGAGAAGGATCTTGCGCTCTTCACGGCGCTTGCGAAGGCGAAGAGGCCGGCGAACCCGTCGGAGGTGCCGATGCTCGTGCTCATCCCGGCGTTTACCATCAGCGAGCTGAAGACCGCGTTTGAGATCGGGTTCCTGGTATACATACCGTTCCTCGTCATCGACATGGTCGTGGCGAGCGTGCTCATGTCCATGGGCATGCTGATGCTCCCCCCGGTCATGATCTCGTTGCCCTTCAAGCTGTTGCTGTTCGTTATGGTTGACGGATGGAACCTTGTTATCGGGTCACTGCTTCGGAGCTTTCACTGAGCGCACACTCCTCTTTCGGCACAGGCTTTGCCGAGAGGTTCGGGATCGCGTTTGTACCATGGGGTTCCGGAGTCGGGCCACTTGCGAGGTGAGCTGGAGTGACGGAAGAGGTTATAGCAGGCATCGGTCAGCACGCCATACTCGTGACCCTGGAGGTTGCCGCGCCCGTGCTCGTGTTTGCGCTTGTGGCAGGTCTGGTCGTCAGCGTGCTCCAGGCCGTGACCCAGATCCAGGAGATGACCCTCGCCCTGGTGCCGAAGATCCTCGCAGTCATCCTGGCCCTTGTGGTGTTCGGCCCGTGGATGATGCGGACGCTCGTGGAGTTTGCGCGAGATCTGTTTACGAACCTGCCGAACTACGTGCTGTAGGCGGGGCGGGAGGGCGCGGCGTAAGCGCCGCGCGTGGCGGATGGACCACGCCCGACAGGACGCGGGACGGTGCGCCTCGGCGCGCTGCGATCGACTCGGGTTCCGATCTGGAGGAACGCATCTGTGGGTTTCTTTGACACGGCTATTGTGAACGTGCAAACCTACCTCCTCGTCCTTGCGAGGGTGGGGGGCATGTTCGGATTCGCTCCAGTGTTCGGGAGCTACAACGTGCCCCTACAGGTGAAAGCGGGCATATCGGCCCTGCTTGCCCTGGTGACGTTTCCGCTGGTGCAGGCGCCTTCAGCAGGTTACCCTGGCGAGATCGCCCCGTATGCCGTGTGCGTGGGGCGCGAGATCCTCGTAGGAGCCATCATCGGTTACGTGGCCTCGTTCTTCATGGTGGCGGTACAGCTTGCGGGACAGCTTGTGGACATCCAGATCGGGTTCGGCCTCGTGAACGTGGTGGACCCTGTGGCAAACAGGCAGGTGACGGTCATGGGCCAGTTCCAGTACCTGCTCGCCATGTTGCTCTTTCTCGTGTTCAACGGCCATCACACGGTCCTCGCAGGGCTTGTGGAGAGCTACGCCGTCGTGCCCATTTCGGGCTTCACTCTTACGGCGAAACTACAGGCCGGGGTGGTCAGGCTGTTCTGCAACACCGTGGTCGTGGCATTCAAGATAGCCGCGCCGGTCACGTGCACGCTGCTCCTGGCGGACGTGGTCATGGCCGTGCTCGCGAGGACGGTGCCGCAGATGAACATCTTCATCGTGGGGTTCCCGCTGAAGATTGGCGTAGGGCTGCTCACCCTGGTGGTGGCGCTGCCGCTATTCGTCCTCATTCTCAAGGGCACGTTCAGCGGGCTCGAGAGGGATATCCTTGCCGTGTTCGGGGGTGTGAGATAGCCCGTGCCGCGCGACGACCGTACCGAGGCTGCA
>JASEJE010000003.1 GCA_030024085.1 Bacillota bacterium
CGGCAACCCGGAATCTTCTCCCAAACCGGCATGGATTTCTGAACTCACACTTAGCAAGCACCGGCAACCCCAACACCGTCAGGAGAAGCGGCGCGAACTCATACCGCCATACTCAGGCAAGGGGACGCAACCCGCCGTCCCACGCCACATAAAGCTCCTTCCGCGCGATCCTCGACGGGCGCACCTCCGGCGCGAGGCCGGCCCGTTCGGCGATTGCCCGCGCCACATCGTCGGGCCGCGCGTGCCCCCGCGACCCGGTGGCCAGCACCATCTGAACCGGGAGACCCGGCCCGTCGCCCGACAGGAGGCGCAGATCGTAAATCAGGGGTCTCAAGTCGAATTCCCTCGTGCCTTTGGGCGTCGTGCGCGAAAATGGGATCGCATCGGCGTGCAGGATCCCTCCTATTGCGCTGTCGAGGACGCCCGGCCCTCCCGCGATATCATCACGGTCGAAATCCACCTGGTAAGACGCTGCCGTGATCATGGAACTCAGGGATGGTCCACCGGGAGGAAGCACCCGGCACCGGACGAGCTGAATCCCCGACGGCAGCACTCTCTCGAGCCTTCGCGTGATTTCGGCTGCATCAAGGCTTTCCCGAAGGTCCACATCCACAAGCTCGCACTCGCTTTCCGCACCGACCGGGAGAGCCGGCCCAAACGACATGCGCGGGTGGGGGTGGAAGCCCCGAGTCAGCGCCACAGGGATGTCGGCTCGCCTTGCCGCCCTCTCGACGGCGCGCATGAAGTCCAGATGGGACATGAACCGGCAGGGTCCTGTCTTGGTGAGCCTGAGCCTGGCAGTGGCGTGCAGCCTACAGTGAGGAGAGCCCTCACCGCGTCCCGTTCCCATTCACGACACCCCCTCAACGGGCCTTGCGAGGATGCGCGGCGCCACTTTCAGTTGAGGGCAGACCCCGCACTTGACGCACTTTCCCAGGCGACAGTCGGGGGTCGGCACGCCTTCCACGGCCCGCCTCGACTCAGCCACCAGGTACTCTCTGGACACGCCGGCACTGAGATGGTCCCAGGGGAGCACATCATCGTAACTCCAGTGCGAGTTGGCATAAAACCGCGGGTCAACGCCTGACATTGCGAATGCTTCCTGCCACAGGTCGAAGCGGAACTCCTCGCGCCACGCGTCGAACCTGCACCCGAGAGCCACGGCATTCTCGAGCGTCGCGGCAAGGCGCCTGTCGCCCCTGGAGAACACGGCCTCGAGGAAACTGGTCTTGACGTCGTGCCATGCCAGTTTCAGCCCTCTGCCGCGCAGGTAGCGCTTGAGGTAGTCCTGCTTCGCAACGAGTTCCTCCATGGGGGCCTGTGGGTGCCACTGGAACGGCGTGTGGGCCTTCGGCACGAAAGACGAAACGCTCACGGTGACCTGCGGCGACCGCGCCGCGCCGGAGCGCCTGAGTTCCTCCCTGCCGCATGCCAGGACCTCCCTCGCCAGGTTCACGATGCCTGCCAGGTCCTCCTCGGTCTCGGTCGGCAGCCCGATCATGAAATAGAGCTTGATCGACTGCCATCCGGAGGCAAACGCCGCCCTTGTCGCATCCAGCAGATCGTCGCGGTTCACGCCCTTGTTGATGACGTCCCTGAGCCTTTGCGTCCCGGCCTCCGGAGCAAAAGTCAGCCCGGTTTTCCTGCCCTTCTCCACCTCCTTTGCGAGATCGACTGAGAACGAGTCCACACGGAGCGACGGAAGGGAAACCGCCACGCCCGACCCGGCATAACGCCGGAGAAGGTCAGATGTAAGCTCCGTGATGCGCGAGTAGTCGGCGCTGGAGAGCGACATCAGGGATATCTCCTCGTAGCCCGTGTTCGTCACGAGGTGCGTTGCAAGGTCGCACAGGTCTACCGGGTCCCTTTCCCTGACCGGCCGGTACACCATGCCCGCCTGGCAGAACCTGCAGCCATGGGTGCACCCGCGGAACACCTCGAGCATGATCCGGTCATGGATGACCTCCGCAAACGGCACCACGAACCTGTCTGGAAACGGCACGGCCCCGAGGTCCCTGACCACTCTCTTCTCAACCGGACAGGCCGCAGCTGGACTGGTGGGGGAAACTGCGGCGATCTTCCCGTCCTCGCGATACACGACCTCGTAGAGGGAAGGCACGTACACCCCGGGGACGGAGGCGAGGGCCTCGAGCATCCCCCGTCTGGAAAGGTTCTCGCGCTTTGCCCGCTTGTATTCGTCAACTATCTCGCCCACGGCCTCCTCTCCCTCGCCGAGGAGAACCGCGTCGAAGAATGGCGCCACGGGCTCCGGATTGTAGGCGCACGGGCCTCCTGCAATGACGAGAGGGTCGCGTGGCCCCCTCTCCATGGAACGGGATGGGATGTCGGCGAGATCCAGCATGGCAAGGACGTTCGTGTACGAAAGCTCATACTGGAGGCTGAAGCCAAGGATGTCGAACTCGCGGGCAGGGAGGCGCGATTCGAGAGAGTACAGCGGGACGCCCTTCTCCTTCATGGCGGCGTGCATGTCCACCCATGGCATGAATGCACGCTCGCATGCAACGTCGTCACGCTGGTTGAGGATATAATACAGGATCTTCAGGCCGAGGTGGGACATGCCCACCTCGTATGTGTCGGGAAAGGCCAGGAGGACCTTGACGTCCACCTCGTCCAGGCGTTTGTGCACAGCGTTCCACTCGCCGTTCACGTAGCGCGCCGGCCTCTCCACGTCTTCAAGGATCTCATATAGCAGTCGCGAATCTATCTCCATTCACCGTCCCACCAGGTCCGCACCATCACGCAAGCCATAGTATTCACACACGAAAGCCAGCGAAACCACGGCGGATCCGCCTCCTATCCGACCATCATTCTATCAAATTACACCCGTCGGCGCCATGGGAACCTGTAGCGCCCTCGCCGTGGCGTGCGGCGGCGCATCTCTACGGGATGGACGTTCCGACCGGGGCGTCCGGGCCATATCGCGTCATCGCCTCGAGAACGTCCATCTCCGTGGCAAGCCCGCGGGCGACGAACTCCCTGTCGAACACCACCACCACGTTGAGCTTTCCAGGAGTGAAAAGCCGCGCCACATCTCCGAGGGCCACCGTCTCGCGGGCCGCGAGAAGGTGCACCGCCATGGCGCCGGCTGCGAGAAACTCCTCCTTCTTTCCGAGGATGTCCCTCATCCTGGCCCACGATACCGCGCGAACCTCCCGGGATGCCGCGAACACGAGGAAACCGCCGAGCATCGGCACAATCACGTTACACCGCCCCAGGTATGCGAGGACACACCCTGCCAGGAGTATGCCCAGGCCGAACGCGCGCCCGAGTGCGGCGGCGACCCACGTGGCCTTCACAGGACCCATTCGGGAGGCAAGGGCCGCCCGAAGAATGCGGCCCCCGTCGAGGGGAATGCCGGGAAGGAGATTGAACAGCCCTATGGCCAGGTTCGTTTCCACGAGAAAGCGCGCGAAGCTGTCCGCTATGTGCCCATTGCGGCCAAGCACCGCTGCGAGGAATGCTAAGGCGAAGTTGTGAGCCGGACCGGCTGCGGCGATTATCGCCTCGCTCGCCGGGTTTGCGGCAAGCGGCCTCGCAAAGGACGCCACGCCACCGAAAGGCAGTAGTTCGACACGCTCGGCGCGCACCCCGACGCACGCGGCCGCAGCCACATGGGCAAGCTCGTGCAGCAGCACGACCCAGAACACGAGTACGGTCTCGCGGAGAAGGCCCACCGAGGCGTATGCGAGGAGGAGAAGCAAGAAGAAGGGGCTTACCCGGAACTCGATCCCATAGATACGGGCGATCCTCACAACCTGTCACGCCTGACGCCCTCGAGATGGGCGAATGGGTCACGGGGTTTACCGTCAATGGAGACCTCGAAATGGAGGTGTGGGCCCGTGGAAAGCCCGGTGCTGCCCACCTCCGCGATCTTCTGGCCCGCGCGCACCCTGTCCCCGGCCTTCACGAGCACCCGCGAACAGTGGGCGTAGAGCGTTGAGGCCCCCCCGCCGTGGTCAAGTTCCACGATATTGCCGTAGGTTCCACACGGCCCTGCGCGGAGGACCTTTCCCGCGGCTGCCGCGCGTATGGGGGTCCCGGTGGGTGCAGCGATGTCTATACCCTGATGGAAGAGGCGCCTCTTGTATATGGGATGGACCCTGTATCCGAACCCGTACGTGACCCGCCCGTTCACCGGGATCGTGAGCTTCAGCTGCTCCCGGCCCGCGCTTACAGCGGCAGCTGGGGCAGCTGCGACAGCGGGTGCCCTGCTTGCTATGACCGGCGGCCGTTCCCTGGGAGCAGGCGAAGCCTGGAGGTCTTGACCCGGAGGACTGGCCTGGCCCTGGACCTCAGCCTGGACCTGGGTTTGGCCCCGGGCTTGAACCTGCGCCTGAGCCCTGGGTTGTGACTGCGCGTTCTCGACGCCGTCTAGGACCCTCACGCCGCCATCCTCGGGAAGGTGCGCCAGGGAGAGTGCTGCCGACTCGACGATGCCGGACTCGAGGTCCGCGCCGTCGGGGCCTCCTCCCGGAGGCTCTCCCCCGTCCCCCTGAGCGCCGCCCGCCCCATTCCGCGCGTTCTCGCCCCTCGCCCCCTCCCGCCACGGATTCCAGCCCAGGAGGCGCAGGGATGCATCTCTCACAGCCCTGCGGATCTCCGCCAGGTCGGTGCTGCGCGTCAGAACGGCCTCGACGTACGATCTCGCGGTGGTCGAGATCGCCAGGTTGCTCCTGGTTATCGCAAGTACGATGGCGAAGATGAGAAGCGAGATCGCCGTGTTACGGGCCAGCCTGGCCGGCATCGCGGTCCTCCTCCCGTGGAAAAGCCTCTCGCCGCCACGTTAAGAGTATATTGCCGCGCACCGCCTGCTATGCACCGGGGCCGAGACACGGATCCGGCCTGGGAAGATGCTCCGGCCGGACAGGCCCGGGCCGGGGGCGCTGGGGGGTATGGCAGCCTGCTACCTGCAAAGGGACCCCCGTGATCGCGTTTTCATCCCGCGATGGTGGCGACTGCAGCCCGCCATGGGGGACCCTAAGTATGGCGTCATAAGTTTGCGCCACTTTTCCTGATGGTGTTAGGGTTGCCGGTGCTTGCTAGGGCGGGGCGTCGAGAATTTGGCTAGCCTTAAGCGCCAAATTCGAACGCATCTCACCGCACGCGCCGTCCCCGGAGTGCAACACCGGCAACCTGAACAGGACTTGCGCGCTGAAAAGTGGCGCGAACTTGTGGCGATCTACCTAGAAGAGGATCTTCTGGCGCCTCATATAGATGTCGAGCACGAACCCGACGGCGATGAGGTTGGCCATGAGGGAACTACCGCCGTAGCTGAGGAACGGTAGCGGGATACCCGTCACGGGCATGAGGCTCATGGTCATGCCGACGTTCACGAGTACATGGAAAAGCAGCATCGCAGCAACACCCGTCGCGACGAGCCGACCGAAAGCATCCTTCGCGCATGCCGCCGCACGCACGCAGCGCCACAGCACGAGGCCGTACAGCGCCAGCACGGCCACTGCTCCGATGAACCCGAGCTCCTCGCCGATGACGGAGAAGATGAAGTCGGTATGGTGGGCCGGCAGGAAATTGAGTTGCGCCTGTGTGCCATGGAAAAGCCCTTTACCGAAAAACCTGCCCGACCCGATAGCGATGGTCGACTGTATCACGTTGTATCCCGTGCCGGTTGGGTCGGCATACGGGTTCAAGAAAGCGAGCAACCGTGCCCGCTGATAGTCTTTGAGAAGAAAGAAGAACACCACCGGCGAAGCCAGCGCCCCCGCGGCCAGCACCGCCAGGAGGTCCTTCGCCTTAGCTCCGGCCACATACAACATGGCGAACGTTATGCCCCCGAACACCAGGGCCGTCCCGAGGTCGTTCTGGAGCAGCACGAGCGCCGCAGGGATGGCCGCATGCGCAAACGCCAGCACAAGCCCGCGACGAGTCGTCACATCCTCGGCTTCCGCCAGATGGTGAGCAAGTGTCAGAATGAGCGCCACTTTCGCCAGTTCCGACGGCTGCACCGCGACCGGGCCCAACCGGAACCAGCTCTGCGCCCCCGAGATCCTGTGTCCCACCACGAGCACCAGCGCCAGCAAGCATATGTTCCCCACGTACAGCACCCGGTGGGCCTTCTCCGCGAGCCGGTAGTCCATGGTCAGGATCGCGACGCAGGCAAGTGATCCCAGGACGAACGCGGCCACTTGCTTCTTGACGAAGTACAGTGGGTCCTGCGAAGACCCCGGACCTATGCCTCCGCGGGTCGCGCTGAACACGATTACAGACCCCACGAGGCAGAGGGCAAGCACCCCGAAGACGAGCGAGTGGTCAAGGTTTCGCAGTAGACGTCTATCAAGGAGCACCGGCGTGCCCTCACCTTCTGCTCTTGCTGCGGCGCGCCTGGCCCGTCCGCCGCGTTCCAACCACGGGCACGCTCGCCACGAGGGAAAGCCGCCTGTCCGACGAATCGAACCGGACCTTCATGCCCGCCTCATCGATCTCGACGTACTTTGAGACGGCCCTTGCGAGGTCTAGCCGGAGGCCTTCGAACACCTGAGGGGAAAGCTCGACGCGATCACATGCCAGTGCCAGCTTGAGCCGCTCTTTCGCGAGGCTCTTGCTTCGCGGCTCGCCCAACCTCGACTTGCCGCCCAGGATTCGTGACATAAAGTCGAACACGGCGCGTCCCCTCCCGGCGTTACCTTCCTACCCCGATGAACCGCTTGAACTTTGACCACATGCTTTGGGCCTCCAGGGACATGAACGGGACATCCTCCCCATCGATCCGCGCGGCTATGCGCCTGAACGCCTCCCCAGCCCTGGACGCCCCGTCGAGCACCACGGGCTCGCCCCTGTTGGTAGAGGTGATCACTGACTCGTCGTCGGGAACAACCCCCAGAAGGTCGATTGCGAGGAGATCCAGGACGTCGTCGATATCGAGCATGTCACCGCGCTTCACCATCTCAGGCCTGAGCCTGTTGATCACGAGCCTGGGATCGCCGAGGCCCTGCGCCTCGAGCAGGCCGACGATGCGGTCGGCGTCGCGCACCGCGGATACCTCGGGCATAGTGACGATGACGGCCTCGTCCGCGCCGGCGACGGCGTTCTTGAATCCGCGCTCTATACCGGCTGGGCAGTCTATGACGACGTAGTCGAACTCCCTGGCGAGGGACGCGGTGAGCTGCTTCATCTGGTCAGGCTGCACGGCTTCCTTGTCTCTGGACTGGGCCGCAGGCATCAGGAACAGCGTCTGGACACGCTTGTCCCTTATGAGGGCCTGCCGCAACCGGCACTTGCCCTCGATCACATGCACGATGTCATATACAATCCTGTTCTCCAGGCCGAGTACGACGTCGAGATTGCGTAGACCGATATCTGCATCGACAAGGGCCACCTTCTTTCCGCGAGAGGCGAGGCCACACCCGATGTTCGCAACCACCGTGGTCTTGCCCACACCTCCTTTGCCCGAGGTGACCACTATAACCCTTCCTTCCATGCAGGCTCCTCCTCCAGCTCGGCCTTTCTCGCAGAGTATGTCTCGATGACTATGTGGTCCTCCTTGATGTGCGCCATCTCCGGGGTGCGCGGCGCCCTACTCTCGCCGTCCGGAGGCCTTGCAATGGCATCGGCTATCCGGAGCTGCGTCGGCATCAACCTGAGCGCCACCACTATGGCGCTCCTGTTCTCAGGGGTCCCCGCATGGGCCACACCGCGCAACGCGCCCACGACCACGATGTCGCCCCCGGCCACCACCTCGGCGCCAGGGTTGACATCGCCGAGGACCACCACGTTGCCGGCAAACGCCGCGCGCTGTCCGGATCGAAGAGTCCTTCTCACGAGAAGGGTACCACTACGCGCGTCGGACGCGCCTGCCCCCTCGCCCGCGGAACCGTGGCCCAAAGACCGCTGCTGTTGCTCGGAGTGTTGCTGCGCCGACGCAGGCCCGGACGGCAGATTGGCAGGTATGCGTCCCGGTGGTGCCTCCGCTGCGGTTGCGAGGCCAGCTCCGCCGGCGACACGCGAAACCGATATCCCGAACGACTCGACTATGCCAACGAGCTCACGCACATCCTCCCCGGACAGGGCAAGCTCCCCGATATCGAGCACCGCACGGGTGGCCCCGGCGAAAAAGCCAGAGGTCTTCTCGAGCTTCTCCGCGAGCTTCCCTTTGAGCCTCGCGAAGTCCTCGTCGTGGGGCAGGATGATGCACAGGCCCTGCTTCGTTCCCTTGAATATGACATCCTCCGTCTTCATGGGCAGCCATGCTCGCCTCCTCGAAAGCCCCGTTCGGGTGGTGCTACAATACTTTCACCAGAGGAAAACTCGATTCCTGCCCGCCGCCACGGAAAACGTGCCAGATGACGATCCCGGCGCGCGGCCCCTCCACGCCGAAGCCTTACCGCGAAATCGGCGGCCGTTCGGTCCCCGACGGAGCAAGACCGGCCCCGGGCATGTCCTGAGCGCTTCCGGCCGGCCCGGGCCCCGGCTCCGCCCCGGTTCCGGACCCCGGAGTCTCCGGCTTCTCCCTATCGAGCCCGAAGTACGCATCCATTACCTTCCTCGCCACGGGCGCCGCCGCGAGGGATCCGCCGGTTCCGTGCTCCACCAGCACCACGACGACTATCTCGGGGTGGTCGAGAGGCGCGAATCCCGCGAACCACCCGTGGCTATCGCCTACAGGGTTCTGGGCCGTGCCGGTCTTTCCGGCCGTGGGCACAGGGAAGCCCGTGAAGGCCGCGGCAGCGGTTCCTTCCGAGACAACCTTCGCCAACCCCTGCTTGAGGATGTCCAGAGACTCCCGGGATACGTTTACGCTGCCCGCCACCTTCGGCGGGAACTCGCGCATAACCCTACCGTCCGGGGACACCACTCTCCGCACCACCTCAGGTACGTGGACCATCCCCCCGGCAGCTATGGTCGCGTATACATTTGCGAGCTGAAGCGGAGTGACCAGGAGCGCCCCCTGCCCAATGGCCACGTCCAGCGTTTCCGTGGGGTACCATCTCTGGTCGTACCCCTTGAAGTTCAGCCTCTTCCAGGCTCGGTCGGGCACAAGGCCGGATGCATCCCCGGGGAAGAGGTCTATACCGGTAGGCCGCCCGAGCCCGAACATCCTCGCATACATCGCCAGGTCGTCGATGCCCACCCGACGCCCCAGCTCGTAGAAGACGATGTTGCACGAGTTGGCGATCCCCGTGATGAGATCCTGCTTCCCGTGGCCTCTCCCACGCTCGGCGGTCCAGCACAGCTTGCCTGACTCGGGGTCGCGGCCGGTGCACACGAACCTATCATCCATCGTCACCTTGTGGCGCTCGAGGGCAGCAAGCGTGGTGATGACCTTGAACGCCGACCCGGGCGGGTACGCATAACTCGTTGCCCGGTTCGGCTGGGGGCTCGGTGTGGAGGAAAGGAACTTGAGGTCCTCGGGGGAAACCTCGCCGACAAACATGTTGGGATCGTACGCGGGCTTGCTGGTCATCGCCAGGATCTCGCCGGTCCGCGGATCCATGGCAATGACCGCCCCGGCCCTCGCGTTTCGGGTTTTGGGAGACTTGGAAAGCGCCTCGAGTTGCTCCGAGAGGGCGCGCTCGGCTGCGGCCTGGAGTCTCTCATCGATGGTGAGCACAACATCGCTTCCCGGGACAGGCGCAAGACTCCCCAGCACCTTGATGGGTTGAGCCAGGCTGTTGACCTCCACCTGCTCGCCGCCATCGACCCCGCGAAGGTAATCCTCGCAGACCCTCTCGATCCCCACTTTCCCTATGAGGTCGCCCGGTCTGTATCCTTTCTCTTTGTATGACTTGAGTTCGGAGGCATCGATCTCCCGTATGAAGCCGATGAGATGGCTCGCAAAGTCACCATAGACGTAGTTCCGCACGGGGATCTCCTCAACCACCACTCCCGGCAGGTCCGTCCTCTGCTCACCTATGGTGGTCACGACCGCGGGGTCCACATCGGTCTTGAGCCTGATGGGCTCGAATGGCCGCCTCGGCGCAGCCAGCTTCTCCCTGATGCGCTCGGGCGGCATGCCGAGGATCGGGGCAAGACGGGCGACCGTCGCCTCCATGTCAGGAACGTCCTGGGGCACGATGGACACGGAGAACGCCATGCGGCTCGTCACAAGGGGCACTCCGTTTCGGTCGAGTATCTTGCCTCTCGGCGCCGGAACCGGGATCACGCGTACCCTGTTGCCCTGGGACAACGCCTCGTAAGCGTCTCCCCGCATGATCTGGAGGTACCAGAGGCGCGATGCGAGCACCACGAGCACCGCAACGATCACGTAGGCAACGTGCTTCAGCCGCTGTTGCACCGTGGACTCGGGCATCGTCTCTCCCCTCCCTCCCCGATCTCCCTTGCATTCTCCCGTATCAGACGGCCTGTCGGCGCTCGGCCATCCGCTTCATGTACAGGTCGAGTCTCGCCATCCCTTTCAGCAAGAGGGGCGCAAACGCCGCTGAGTAGAGCGCCTGGACCACGATTGTCTTGAAGCTTGCTACGCTGAGTAGAACGGGCACCCCGAAGGACGACAGGAGGAACACGTGGAGCACCCCACCGGCGAGCGCGCCGAGGAAAACGAGGACGACCGGGACGACCACGCGGTCCTGGAACACCCTGGCGTACGACATCCCCGCCCCCATGCCGACGACGGTGCGCGTAAGCATGAAGAGTCCCAGAAACTGTCCCGAGCACGCATCTTCGATGAAGCCAATGAAGAGGCCAACGAGAGCCGCAACCCTCCAGCCCCAGAGCATGCCCACGAGAACCACCAGGACGACCACGAGGTCCGGCCTCGCGCCGTGGATCGCCAGAAACGGCGCCACGGTTGTCTCCAGAACGACAAGCACAGTGCCCGCGCATAGCAGGAGAAGATGCCTCATCAGCGCGCCTCCCCCTGTCGCCCATCGGCCGAAGATGAACCATCGGCCCCGGCGGGGATCCCGTCGGGAACTGGTGCACCTGTGATGACCACGACCTCCTCGAGCCGTACGAAGTCAACTACGGGCTTCAGACACGCCGCTCGACCGACGCCGTACTTTCCGGGCATGACCTCCACGACCTCGCCTATGACAAGACCCTTCGGGTAGACGCCCCCTAGCCCGGAAGATAGAACCCTGTCTCCCACCTGGATGTCGGACTCAGGGGTAAGGGTTTTCACGAGACACAGGCCCGGCCTCCCGGGGTCTCCCTCCACCAGGACGAGCGTGCGCGTACGCTGCACCATACCCCCTACCGCGCTCCGCGGGTCGAGGATGAGGAGCACCGTCGACGTGCGCGGCGTGGTTGAAATCACCCTGCCCACCAGGCCCTCCAGAGTCACGACGGCCGCGTTCTTCCTGACGCCATGGCGCGTCCCCTTGTTGATGGTGACCGTCCCGAGCCAGTTGCTGGGGTCCCGGGCTATGACCTCTGCTGCGCAGGTCGCGTAGTCGAGCCTTGCCTGAAAGTCCAGGAGCCTTCGCAGGCGCGCGTTCTCTAGCCTGTACTCCTCGAGACGGGCATTCTCCGCCATGAGGCGGGATATCTCCAGGTACAGGCGGTCGTTCTCGCGAACAAGGCGCCGGAGGTTCACAACGGTATGTGCGGCGCCGCTCACCTCGCTCGCGACCCGGAGGAAGACCCTCTCTATGGGCGCGAGGGCCTCGCGGACGGCGCACTCGGCCGGCGATAGCGCCTCCCTCTCGGCTGAGGTCACGAAAAGGAGCGCCACGAGCATCAGCAATACTGCGACCGTCATCAGGCCATAGCGCTTGCGGCCGGGGTCCTGTTGCACAGGTGCGTCACTCCCGCGGGCTTCAGGTCAACTTCTCTGTCCGACACGTGATGAACTTGCAAGCATCCGGCGGTAGCGATCCATCTCCTCGAGGGCTTTGCCTGCGCCCCGCACGACGCAGGTCAGAGGCTCATCGGCGCGGTGCACGGGCATGCCCGTCGCCTCCGAGAGCACCTGCTCGATGCCCTCCAGGAGCGAACCGCCCCCGGAAGCCACGATCCCCTTGTCGATGATATCCGCGGAGAGCTCTGGTGGAGTTCGTTCGAGCGTCATCTTCACTGCTTCTACGATGGCCGCGATCGGTTCCCGGAGGGACTCTTCGATCTCACCCGCAGAAATCCGGACGGTCTTGGGCAGGCCGCTCACCATGTCGCGCCCCCTCACCTCCATGGTGGCTTGCGGGTCGCGCGGGCACGCCGAGCCGATATGCTTCTTGACCTCCTCCGCGGTCCTCACTCCGATGACGAGGTTGTAAACCTTCTTGACATGCTGCACTATAGCCTCGTCCATTTCGTCCCCTGCGATCCTGATGGACCTCGAGGCCACGATCCCTCCGAGCGATATCACTGCTATCTCCGTGGTGCCGCCGCCTATGTCCACCACCATGTTGCCGGAGGGTTCGAAGACGGGGAGGCCGGCTCCTATCGCAGCTGCAAGCGGCTCCTCGATGAGGTACGCCTCGCGCGCTCCTGCCTGGAGCGCGGCGTCAATCACGGCGCGCCTCTCCACCTCCGTGACGCCCGAGGGCACCCCTATGAGAACCCTCGGCCGCACCACGCCGCGGCCCCTGTGCGCCCGGACTATGAAATGACGGAGCATCATCTCCGTAACGTCGAAGTCCGCTATGACGCCATCTTTCAAAGGGCGCACGACGACGATGTTTCCTGGGGTCCTGCCAACCATGCGGTTGGCGGCGGATCCGACTTCGAGGATGGCCCCCGTGTCCTTGCGCATCGCAACCACCGAGGGCTCCTGGATCACTACCCCCCTGCCCTTCACATAGACTAGAGAGTTGGCCGTCCCGAGATCGATGGCGAGGTCCTTCGAAAAGAACGCGAGGATGGGGTCAAGAATCACAGCTCGTATTCTCCCTTCCAACCAACAGCACAGGCCTGAGGGACCGGCCAGGGCTCGTGCCAGGAAAACGCCGCCGGGGCGTTCGCCGGGGCAGGCGTCATGAGGCCCATCTCCTTCAGGCTCGAGTACCTGTTGTCTCCCACGATTACATGATCGAGCACCTCTATCCCGAGGATGAGACCGGAACTTGCAAGTCTGCGCGTTATTGCAACGTCGTCAGTGCTGGGCGTCGGATCGCCGCTTGGGTGGTTGTGCACCAGGATGATGCACGCAGAGTTCCTTCTCAGGCACTCCTTGAACACCTCTCGCGGATGCACCAGCGAACTGTCGAGGCACCCAACGGACACTGTCACGATGTCGATGATCCGGTGCTTTGCGTTGAGCAGCACCACCCTGAAATGCTCCCTGTCAAAGTAGCGCATCTCGCCCATGAGAAGGCTCGCCACGTCGCGCGGCCCACTTACCTGGACGAGGTCTTCGGGCTCAAGGGTCACCGCCCGCCTGCCCAGCTCGACGGCCGCCTTGAGCTGCACCGCCTTGGCCGTGCCGATCCCCCTGTGGCTGGCGAGGTCGCGGGTGGACGCGGCGGCTATCCCGCGCAGGCCGCCGAACGCGCGTATGACCGAACCGGCAAGTGAAAGGGCCGTCTGGCCGCGGACCCCTGTTCCAAGGATTATGGACACGAGCTCTGCTGACGATAGAGCCTCGGCTCCCGCTCGCAGAAGGCGCTCTCTGGGTCGCTCCGTTGCGGGCATTTCCTTCATCGTGAAGGACGATCCTCGTTGCCCTGGCTGCTCTCGTATACCCCACACCCCCCGAAGGCTTCATGCATGAGGTCCACGCCGATGGCGCGGGCGAGATCCACGAGGCGGGCGATGGGGAGGCCCACCACATTGAAGTAGCACCCGGAGATCTTCTCCACGAAAAGCGCGCCACGGCCCTGTATGGCATAAGAGCCCGCCTTACCCAGAGGCTCGCCTGTGGCGACGTACGCATCGATGTCGGCCGGAGAGAGCCTCGCCATGCAAACCCCGGTCACCTCGTGGCACGCGGCCTCGCGGCCGGACCGCGCGTGCAGCACCGCAAGTCCGCTCGCCACCTGGTGCCATCGGCCGGACATCCGACCAAGCATCTTGCGTGCGTCATCGGCATCCGCCGGCTTGCCGAGAACCTCGCCGTCGAGCACTATGATGGTGTCGGCTGCTATGACCACCGCGTCGGGCTCGTTGCGCGCAACGTGCCGGGCCTTGGCGAGTGCGACGGCCTCGACGGCTTCTCCGGGGTCATCCCCATCGATCATGTCCTCGGCGACGCCGCTCGGCCGAACGTCGAACCGAAGCCCGATTTGCCTCAAGAGATCCGCCCGCGCAGGCGATGCGGATGCAAGAACGAGCCTCAACGTCGAATTCACGCTCCCAGCTGCGAGTCAGTTCGCGCGGAACCCCGGCGAGAACGTCAGCTGCCCATCAGGACCGACCACCATTGCCGACACGCCGTCCAATCCTGCCAGGATCTTCGGGCCTTCGACAGGCCCGAGTACGAATACCGCTGTGGAGAGCATGTCAGCGTCAAGCGAGTTCGGCGCGATGATCGTGGCGCTTTCCGCCCGGTCAGCGGGCCTCCCCGTCTTCGGATCGAAGATGTGGTGGTAGCGATGCCCGTCCTCTATGAAGAACCTCTCGTAGTCGCCGGACGTCACCACCGCCTCATCCTCGACCTTGACCACAGGGCCGATGGTGTCGGTCGGGCTCGATCCCCTGGGATCTCTTATCCCGATGTGCCAGGGGCTGCCATCAGGGCGGGTCCCTACTGCAACGATGTTGCCGCCCGCATCGATGAGGGCGTGCTTCACCCCGCGTCCCCGTAGAATCGCAGCGGCACGGTCCGCCGCATAGCCCTTGGCGATCCCACCGAGGTCGATGGACATGCCCGGCGCGGCAAGCCTTGCCGTCTTCTGGACCGGGTCGAGTTCCATCGCGCGAAAATCCACAAGGCTTTGCGCCTTCGCCAGCACAGCGGGGTCGGGCACACGGGGGCTTCCGGTGCTGAACCCCCACGCGTCTACGACAGGGCCAACGGTGACGTCAAAGGCCCCGCCGGAAAGCTCCGAGCACTCCCGTGCCTTCTCAAGCAGCATGAAGGTCTCGTCGCTCACCTGGACGGGATCCAGGCCTGCCGCCTGGTTCACCCGCGAGACGTCGCTCGTCGGGACGAACCTGCTCGTCATGGCCTCGATGCGGCGCATCTCGTCGAAGGCCGCCAGGACGGCATCTCTGGCGCCCTGGCCGAACGCCTTGATGCTGACGTACGTGTCCATGAGGAACTGGCTGTCCACATACTCCCCGGGGTCGCCGGTGTCGGCCTCCGCAACCGTGCCGCCGCCCGCATCCGTGCTACTGCCTGCAACCGTGCCACTGCCTGCGTCGCCGTGCGCGGTGGCCGCGACCTTCGGCGGCCACGGAAGCACGCCGGATCTCATAAGAGCGTAACCAGCAACAGCAAGGGCGCCAAGGAGAAGGATGAGGAGAACGAGGAAGCGGTTCCCCGTCCTCTTCTTTCTGCGCCCGTACTCCCACTTCACCTGGATCGCACCCCCCGACGGATTTCCCGGACACAGTGTATCACTTCTCCTAAACACTGACAAGCAGCCATTTGGGCTAGCCTCATCTGGCCCGGCCCCCGTCCGCTGCCGCGGGAGGGCCGCGCCATGACGCATCCGCGTGCAAAGAGGCGATCTCGCGTCATATGTTCCCGGGAGATGGCAATGATAAGAGCCAGAAAACTCAAGAGAAGGAGCGTCGACGCAAGTGGGAAGGAAGAAGAACAACGATCGGCTGAGAACGCTGCGCCAGGTCG
The DNA here is from genome assembly GCA_030024085.1 of Bacillota bacterium. Lineage (GTDB taxonomy): Bacteria > Bacillota > SHA-98 > UBA4971 > UBA4971 > UBA6256. The sequence goes on from JASEJE010000003.1 coordinate 15,665, forward strand.
ACCGGCTGAAGTGGGAAACCGCAGAGCAACTTGGCCTCGCCGACGACATGAAAGACGCTGACGAACTCAGCGTCAGGGAGGCCGGAAAGGTCGGCGGCCAGATGGTGAGGAAACTGGTCAAGAAGGGCGAGGAGGCCATCGCGAAGGAGAGCGCCAGGAAGGCCGAGAGGAACCCCTAAGTGTGGGTTCAGAAACCACCGCCACTTTTCGAGGGTTGCCGGTGTTGCCCTCCGGGGAGGGCGCGTGCGGTGAGATGCGTTCGAATTTGGCGCTTAAGGCTAGCCAAATTCTCGACGCCCCGCCCTAGCAAGCACCGGCAACCCATCACAAAGTCGGGACACTTGTGCGCCCTCACTTAGCTTGCCGCAAGGGCATCGGCGCTTGCCCTGGCACCCCTCATCACGATGCACTTCATCGGGCACTTCTCCACGCACTTGCCGCAGGCGTCGCACTTCGCCGGATCGATGACAGCGAGGTTGTTCTCCATGGTGATGGCCCCCGCCGGACAGACCTTCACGCAAAGCCCGCACCCGATGCACCCGACCTTGCATGTCTTGCGGACCTCCGCGCCTCGCGCGTACGACCTGCACACGACGGTCACGGACTGGGATGCGGGAACAAGCTGGATTATCCCCCTGGGGCACGCCGACACGCATCGGCCACACGACGTGCACTCGTCCTCGTCCACGACCGGGAGTCCGTCGGGCCCCATGTGTAGCGCGTCGAAGGTGCACGCCGCAACGCACGAGCCCAGGCCGAGGCATCCGTAAGTGCACGCTTTGGCACCGCCGCTTACAAGCTGCGCGGCTTTGCAGTCGGAGAGGCCGTCGTACACGAACCTCGACCCGCAGTTGTCGGAACTTCCCTGGCACAGGACCCTGGCGACTCTCCTCTCTTTCGCCGCACCAGCGTCCACACCCATGATGGCCGCAACCTTCGCAGCCACAGGCGCCCCGCCAACAGGGCACCCATCGACAGGCGCCTTGCCGGCGACTATCGCGGCGGCGAGCCCGCTGCACCCGGGGAAGCCACACCCGCCACAGTTGGCGCCGGGAAGGATCTCCGCAATCCTGTCTTGCCTTGGATCCTGCTCGACGGCGAATTTCCTCGCGGCGAAAGCAAGCGCAAGTCCGAATACCGCACCCATCAGCCCGAGGCTGAGCACCGCCTTGACGTAAATCACTTCTTGCTCACCCCTCGCGAAATCCTACATGAGCTACATGACGCCAAAGAGCTCTTTGAGCCTGAACCCCACGAATCCCAGGAACGCTATGGACATGAGGCCCGCCGTTATCAGGGCCATCGGAAAGCCCTTCAGCGACTCCGGTATCGGTGCGAGGTCCATCCGCTCCCTGATCGCCGCGAACAGAACTATCGCCAGCGTGAACCCGGACGCGCCGGCGATGCCGTTCACCGCCGCCTCGAGCAGGCTGTACTTCTCGGTTATATTCAGGATCGCAACGCCCAGCACCGCGCAGTTGGTGGTGATGAGCGGCAGGTAGATGCCGAGGGCCCTGTAGAGCACGGGGCTCACCTTCTGGATCACCATCTCCACGAGCTGCACCAGCGCTGCGATGACGAGAATGAAGGCGATTGTCTGGAGGTAGCCGAGGCCTAGCGGCACGAGGATGTAGTACTGGACCATCCACGTGACCGCGGAGGCCACGCCAATCACGAATATGACGGCCATGCCCATGCCGGTCGCGGTCTCCACCTGCCTGGACACGCCTATGAACGGACATATCCCGAGGAACCTCGACAGGATGAAGTTGTTGAGAAGCACCCCGCCGAAGAATATCACCAGTATCTCGCCCACGCAGTATCCCTCCCGTCACGGTCCTGTGCCCGGCTTTATGCCTGCGCTGCCTTCTTGTTCCGCCGGGTCAGCGAGTTGAGAAGGCCGATCAGAAGTCCCAGCGTGATGAAACCTCCAGGGGGGAGGATCACCATGACTGCCGCAAGGCTGCGGTCGAATACCTTGAACCCGGGAAACCCGAAGTCCGGCACCGCAAGGAGCGTGCCGGTCCCCAGGAGTTCCCTGATGGCGCTCAAGCCCGTGAGCGCCAGGGTGAACCCGAGGCCCATGCCGATCCCGTCAGCCAGCGAATAGAGCACCCCGTTCTTGGACGCGAACGCCTCGGCTCGAGCGAGGATGATGCAGTTCACCACGATGAGCGGGATGAATATCCCGAGGACCTCGTGGAGCTTCGGCACGTATGCGGCCATGATGAGGTCCACCATGGTCACGAACGACGCTATCACCACGATGAAGCACGGGATACGTATCCTCGACGGGATGACGTTTCTCAGCATCGATATGATGACATTCGACCCAATGAGCACGAAGGTCGCTGCAATCCCCATACCTATCCCGTTCGAGATGGCGAGGCTCGTCGCCATCGTGGGGCACATCCCGAGGAGTATCCTGAACGTGGGGTTTTCCCTGACAAGGCCCTTCGTAAGCTCGGACTTAAAGCTCATTCACCAGACCCCCTCTCTCGTGGCCAGCTCGAACAGGCGAAGTGCCTGGTCCACCGCGCCAGCGATGGCCCTCGACGAGATGGTTGCACCGGTGATGGCCTCAACATGACCGCCGTCTTTGGTGACCTTGACCGGGGTACCCGCCCGAAGGCCAACGAACCGCATCTGGAAATCGCGACTGGTGACGTTCGCGCCAAGCCCGGGGGTTTCGGCGTGCTTGACCACCGTGAGTCCTGTCACGACGCCCTCGCGAGACACACCGACCACTGCGTCGATGGGCCCGCCATAGCCCGACGGAGTGCAGGCGAACGCTGCTCCCACCATGGCTCCGTTGTCGTATCCCACGTAAACCTTGTTCACGACGGGAAACTCTGGCCGCCCGCCGTTGGATACTGCAGTCTCGAGCGCCAGCACCCTATCAGTCTCGTCCCTGAACTCCTCCGCGCCCGGAACCACGCTTTCGAGCGCTTGCTCCAGCTTCAGGGCGGCCTGCGCCGCAATCCGCTCCTCGGTGATATCGTTCACGAACGCGAGCGCTCCCGCAGCGATGGCGCATATCGCGAAGAGGATGAAACCCAGCCTCAAAACGTCACGCAACCTTCTTCACCTCCCCGAACTTGCGCGGTACCGTGTACCTGTCTATCAGGGCCGTGGCGGCATTCATTATGAGGATCGCATAGCAGACGCCTTCGGGGTAGCCCCCATACAGCCTGATGAACACCGTCAGCACGCCGCAGCCGATTCCGAACACGATCTGCCCTTTAGGCGTGACCGGGCTCGTGACGTAGTCAGTAGCCATAAAGAACGCGCCCAGCAGCAATCCACCGGCAAGCACATGGAAGAGGGGATCCTGCCCGAAGAGCGCCGCAAGCACCGCGACCGTTCCGATGAAGCTTACCGGGATGCGCCAGCTAATATGACCACGCCAGAGCAGGTACGCCGCACCGACCAGGATGGCAAGGGCCGAGGTCTCCCCTATGGATCCTGCCACGTTGCCCAGGAAGAGGTTCAAGTACGGCGTCTTTATCCCACTGAGCTTCCATAGGGCGAGCGGGGTCGCAGAGCTTATCGCATCGAAATCCGGTATCCACGGCGCCTGGAAAATGGGCCACCTCCACCTCGTCATGAACACCGGCCACGAGGCCAGCAGCACGGCCCGCCCGATGAGCGCAGGGTTGAAGATGTTCTGCCCGAGCCCTCCGAAGATGAGCTTCGCTATGGCCATGGCGAACACCGCGCCGATTGCGCCCATCCAGAGCGGAAGATCAGGCGGCAGCACGAGAGCGAGGAGCAGGCCTGCGACGGCCGCGCTGTAATCCCCGATTGTAAGAGGCTTCCTCATGAGCCTCTCAAGGCCCGCCTCCGTGACGACTGCCGCCGCCACGCACACCACCATCATGGCGAGCGCCCGGAGCCCGAAAAACCATACCCCGGCGAGGGCCGCCGGCATGAGGGCGAGGATGACATCGCTCATGATGACAGGCGTCGACACGGCCGCCCGCTGGTGCGGCGACGAGGACACTATGAGTCCGGTTCCATCCATCAAACGATCCCCCCACTTGTACCGCTGTTCGAGAGTCTGCTGGCGCTGCTCCGGCCGCGGCGCCCCGGACAACCGACTAAGTAGATCGCCACGAGTTCGCGCTACTTTTCAGCGGGTGAGTCCTCGCCAGGGTTGCCGGTGTTGCCCTCCGGGGACGGCGCGCTTGCGGCGCGCCTCGTTCGAATTTGGCGCTTAAGGCTGGCCAAATTCTCGACGCCCCGCCCTAGCAAGCACCGGCAACCCCAACACCGTCAGGGAAAACGGAGCGGACTCGTGGCGCCGTACCTGGCACAGAACCCGGCCGGCCCGAAGGTGGCCGCATCCCGGGGGCCGCGTCGCGCAGCCGCCAGCAGCCCGATAGACGGGCCCGATGCTGCAGCGGCGCAGGCATGGGCCGCGCGACCGGGCCTTACTTCGCCCCGGACCTACGCCGCCTTGCCGTGATCTCGGACTTCGCAAGCCTGATGGCCTGCACCAGGCGCCGGCGCGACGGGCATACGAAGCTGCAGCACCCGCACTCGATGCAGTCCAGCGCGTTCATGCGCTCGGCGTCGTCGAACCTCCCTGCCTCTGCATAGCTTGCGATCCAGAGGGGCATGAGCCTCATGGAGCACGCCTCGACGCACTTGCCGCATCTCACGCACGGCATGGGCTCGATCTGGGCGGCTTCCTCCTTGCCAAGGAGCAGCACCCCGGACGTCCCCTTTGTAACAGGGATGTCGGTCGTAAACTGCGCCACACCCATCATCGGGCCGCCGATTATGACCTTCGCCGGCGGGGCCGAGTACCCGCCGCAAGCCTCGATGACGTCCCTCACGAGCGTGCCGACCTTCACGAGCACGTTCTGCGGCTCTGCAATGCACGATCCCGCCACCGTGACGACCCGCTCAACGAGGGGCATCCCGGCAAAGACGGCGTCCCTCACTGCCGCCGCCGTGCCCACGTTGTTCACGACCACTCCTACGTCTACAGGGAGTCCGCCCGACGGGACCTCGCGCCCGAGGATGGCCCAGATGAGTTGTTTCTCGGCACCCTGCGGGTACTTGACCTTGAGAGGCACGACCGAGATTCGGTCATCCTCCCCGCCAGCGTTCGACATCGCCTCGATGGCGTCAGGCTTGTTCTCCTCGATTCCGATGTAGGCTCTGTTCACGCCCGTGGCCTTCAGGAGAAGCCTCGCACCGTCCACGATGTCACGGGGCCGTTCCACCATCAGCCTGTGGTCAGCCGAAAGGTACGGCTCACACTCGGAGCCGTTCAGGATCACGGTATCGAAGCTCTTGCCCGGCGGCGGTGTGAGCTTGAAATACGTCGGGAATGCAGCGCCGCCCAGGCCCACGATCCCGGCTTCGCGGATTATCGCCTTGATCTCGTCGGCGCCGAGGCTCGCCACGTCTGCGCGCGGTTCGACGTGCTCGTCGAGGGTTTCATTGCTGTCGGACTCAATGACAACGGAAAGAACGTCCCTCCCGCCCGGTTGCGGTTGGGGTGATATCCCGACCACCTTCCCGGACACGCTCGCGTGGACGGGCGCGGTCAGCCTGGCGGAGCTGTCACCGATCTTCTGCCCGACCTTGACCTCGTCCCCCACCTTCACAAGGGGTTCGCACGGCGCGCCGGTGTGCTGGTGGAGCGGGATCACGACCCTGGCAGGAGGCGGAAGCTTCCTTATGGGTTTTGTGGCCGTGTCCTCCTTGTGATAGTGGGCATGGACTCCTCCTCTGAAAGTCTTCGCTACCATAGTCGCAAAGCACTCCTCCTTACGCCCTTCAGCCCGGAATCGCCCTGGGACCGAGCACAAAGTTAAGCAGGCGCCACCTTGCGCCTGACTTGCGTCGTAAGTAACGAACCCGCAGCTTGTTGTCGTGTGGTTCGGGACGCTCCCGCGGACCAGAATATGTGATTCTCGGCCCTTGTCGCTTTTCCTGCTGTACTTTCGACGCATTTCGCTGCGTTGCCCGCACCGCCCGTCACCTCCGCCTCCCCGAGGGGCCGCCCGGGCGCACCGTCGGCCAGGGGCGAAGAGAGACTATACGACCCGCGCCGCGTGTGTGTACATGTTCATCCGCCCGCCTCTCGCGAACCCGACCAGGGTAATCCCGAGCTGCTCCGCAAGGGCGATGGCTTCATCGGTGGGGCCCGCCCTCGATACGACGAGGGGTAATCCCGCCCGGGCCGCCTTTCCCAGCGCCTCCTGGGACAGGCGGCAGCTTACAGCAAGGCCCGCGCGGCCCAGGTCATGCCCGCCCAGAAACGCACCGCCCACAGCCTTGTCGATGGCGTTGTGCCTGCCGATGTCCTCGAAGAAGACCACCGGCTGACACCCGCGTGCAGGGTCCACGATCGCAGCGAAATGGGTCCCGCCCGTGCGCCGGAACACCTCTCCGCTTACGAGAAGCCTGTCCATGACGGCGAGGAGTTCGTCTGCATGAAAGCCCGGTCCCCCCTTGAGGGGAACCGGCGTCGCGTCTTGGGTCCGGCGAGCGGCATGAAGATCACCGGCCTCCTGCGCCAGCCTGGACGCCATGTGAACGTCTATGATGATATCACAACTTCTCAGGACATGCACGCTCTGGAGTTCATCCCTGGCCTGGAGAAATCCGGATGCCACAAGGTACCCGATGCCGAGGGCCTCGAGGTGAGTGGGGCTGCACAGGAACGTCGCCAGCCTCTCCCCGTTCGTCTCGAGATGGACCACCGCCTCCCTGGGCACTTCGTCCTGAAACTCTGCACGCACACCCCGTTCGTATCTCATCACGCGGCACAGCCGCGTCGCGCCGCCACGCACACAGCACATGCGGGCACCCCCCCATGAGCGCCGTCGCCCGCGCCAGGTCCCCGGGCGTATTGATGTTGAAGAACGATAGCCCGTCAGGGTCCATGCTGCGCCAGACGCCCTCGTCGACATACTCAACATGCACCTCATCGAAGAGCCTTGCGACGCGGCACGCGCCAGCCGACAACAGCCGCTCTATCGCCGAGATGCACGATCTCGAGTACGCCGCCGCCAGCGGCTCCACGAACCCGGTGCTGGCCATGCGGGGGACGACGGCGTCGGCCCTGGCGAGACGGCCCGCCAGGTGCGCAAGAAGTGGCGCCGAGAGAAACGGCATATCGCACCCGACCACCACGCACCGCTCGGCGCGGGACGCCACAAGCCCGGCGTGGATGCCGGCGAGTGGCCCACCGCGCGGCACAAGGTCCGTGACGACCTCCACCGCCCCCGGACGCTCCAGGAAGGCCATGGAGTCCCTGCCTTCGCGTCCCGAGGTCACCACCAGAACCTTCGCGGCCAGCGGCCTCACCCGGGCGATGACGTGCTCGACGAGCGGCCGTCCCTCAAAGGATGTGAGGGCCTTCTCGCACCCCATCCGGGTCGCCTTCCCGCCGGCAAGGACGACCGCTGTGACATCACTTGTACTTCTCAAGGATCCCCCGCACCTTTCGGGGCGTCAGCCTGCCGTATGTGTCGTCGTTGATCATCATCGTCGGCGCAAGACCGCACGCGCCGAGGCACGCCACAGGCTCCAGCGAGAAGCGCAGGTCCTCCGTGGAATCCCCGGGGCCGATCCTGAGCGCCTCCTGAACCTCCTTCAGAATGTCGCGCCCGCCCCTCACATGGCATGCCGTACCCTGGCACACCCGGACGATGTTGCGGCCGCGCGGCCTCAGGCGAAACTGCGCGTAGAAGGTCGCCACGCCGTACATGCGGGCAAGCGGCACCTTGACCAGCTCCGCTGCGCGCTCCAGGGCAGGCCTGGGAAGATACCCGTATGCATCCTGAAGTTTCTGAAGCATCGGTATCAGGATGCCTTCGCGCGATTCGAACCCCTCGTATATCTCATCCACCTTTGAGAGGTCGATGCCGTCCGCCGCGATGTGCTCGACCGCGGTACACCTTAACGTCCTTGCCGTCGCGGCGCCGCCGGATGCGACAGATGCGCCGGATGGGCCCAGGAGCTCCTCGGGCGGGCCCACGCGTTCGACCCTCACAGCGCACACCTTGAGCTCCGGGATCCTGGCGACTCTGTCGACGGCAGGGTTCGTGAGCACGTTGGCAGCGGCCTCCGCGAAGTGGAACGGCATGAACGCGGTGCGAGGCCCGATGCGCTCGCTCACCCGCGCCCGTGCCACGACCTCCCCACGTCTCGACGCCACCCTGACCAGATCACCGTCGGCGATGCCGCGCTCCCTCGCCGTCGCCGGGTCAAGCTCCACAAACGCCTCAGGACACAGCCAGTTGAGCCCCTGCGACCTCCTCGTCATGGACCCTGTATGGTAATGGTAGAGCACCCTTCCCGTGGTGAGGACCACCGGGTACTCATCGTCGGGAAGCTCGTCGGGAGGGATGAACTCTACAACCGAGAACCTCCCGCGCCCCCTCGAAAACTTCTCTTTGTGCAGAAACTTCGTGCCTGGGTGGTCCAACGACGGGCACGGCCATTGGAGGCCCTCCGCCCGCAGCCTCCCGTGGCGGATTCCCGCGTAGATCGGCGTGAGGAGCGCCATCTCCTCCATTATCTCCGCGCTAGAGGTGTACTCCATGCAGTAGCCCATGCGGCGCGCGAGGTCTGCGACGATCTCCCAGTCGGCCCTCGCCTCTCCAGGCGGGTCCACGGCCTTCGACACAAGCTGGACACGCCGCTCCGTGTTGGTGAACGTGCCATCCTTCTCTGCAAAGCTCGCCGCGGGCAGGACGACGTCGGCGAGAGCCGCCGTCTCCGTAAGGAAGATATCCTGGACGACCAGAAACTCCAGCTTCTCCAGGGCCTCTCTGACGCGCGTCGCGTCAGGGTCAGACAGCACGGGGTTCTCGCCGCAGATGTACATGGCCCGCACCCGGCCCTCCTCCGCAGCCGCGAACATCTCGCCCACGGTGAGGCCGGGATGCCGGGGAAGCCTCGCTCCCCAGGCGTCCTCGAACCTTGCCCGCGCTCTCTCGTCATCCACCTTCTGGTAGCCAGGCAGAAAGTCCGGGAGCGCGCCCATGTCGCACGCGCCCTGCACGTTGTTCTGGCCCCGAAGTGGATTTACCCCCGTCCCCTCTCTGCCCACATTCCCGGTGAGCATGGCAAGGTTGGCGATGGCGAGCACGTTGTCCGTCCCGGTGGTGTGCTGCGTGACGCCCATCGTGTAAAGGATGGTCGCGCGCTCGGCCTTCGCGTAAAGCCGCGCCGCCCGCACGATGTGCCCCGCCCGCACGCCGGTGATGCCCTCGACGAACTCAAGCGTGTAGGGCTCCAGCGACCGCGCAAACTCCTCGAACCCCTCCGTCCTCGTGGCTATGAACTCCTCGTCGCAAAGCCCCTGCTTCAGGATGACCCTCATAATGCCGCACAGGAGGGAAACGTCGGTCCCGGGGACGTGTTGCAGGTGGACATCGGCCATCTCGGCAAGCTCGATCTTGCGAGGGTCGGCCACGATGAGCTTCGCCCCTCGTTCGACCGCCTCCTTGATCCTGAGCGCGATGACAGGATGCGTCTCCGTGGTGTTGGACCCGATGACGAAGACCGTGTCGGCCATAGGAATCTCGTCTATCGAGTTGGTCATCGCCCCGGACCCGAAGGCCATCGCAAGGCCTGCCACTGTCGATGCGTGGCACAGCCTCGCGCAGTGGTCGATGTTGTTCGTGCCGATAACGGCGCGCATGAACTTTTGGATGACGTAGTTCTCCTCGTTCGTGCACCTCGCCGACGAAAGCCCGGCCACGGCATCCGGCCCGTGGTGCCGCTTCACCTCGCCGAGGCGCGAGGCCACGACATCCAGCGCTTCGTCCCAAGTGGCCAGGACGAGCTTGCCGTCGCGTCTCACAAGCGGCTGCGTGAGCCTCTCAGGGTGGTGAATGAACTCGTACCCGAACCTCCCCTTCACGCACAGCCAGCCGTGGTTCGCCGGGCCGTCTTTCGCCGGCTCTACCCCCACGACCTTTCCGTCCTCCACGAGGAGGAATATGGCGCAGCCGGTGCCACAATACGGGCATATCGTCCGCACCCTGGACTTCTCCCACGCGCGGCCCGTCATCTTTTCCATTTTCGGCGTGAGGGCCCCCACCGGGCAGACCGCCACGCAGTTGCCACAGAACACGCACGGGGATCCGTCCAGCCCCTCATCGTAAGCGGGCGTCACTTTCGAATCGAACCCACGGTAGGCGTAGTCGATGGCCCCGACCTGCTGCACCCCCTGGCACACCCGGACGCACCTTCCGCAGAGGATGCACTTTTCGTCGTCTCTCTCGATGAAGGGATTGTCCTGATCCAGCGAGGGCTTCCTGGTCCGCCCCACGAGCCTCGGTGAGCGCACCCCGTACCTGTACGCATACTCCTGCAGCTTGCAGGCGCCGTTCTTCTCGCACGTCAGGCAGTCCTTTGGATGGTCTGACAGCAGCAGATCAATGACAAACCGCCGTGACTCGGCGATCCTGGGGCTTTCGGTGGTGACCACGATTCCATCTGCAGCCGGCGCCGCACACGAAGCAACAAGCCCCTTTGCGCCTTCGACTTCCACCACACAAAGCCTGCACGCCCCTGCAGGGGGCAGCGCGGGGTCATGACAGAGGGCCGGAATGTCGATTCCGGCTGCCCTGGCCGCCTCGTAGATGGTCGTCCCTCTTGCGACCTCAACCTTCTTGCCGTCCACACTCAGGACGATCCCATTCATCTCCGGTCACCCCCATCCTCAGCGTGCCATCAGGCGATCCGCGTGCTCCGCCCCGGAGGAGGCAACGTCACACCGGAGGCACCTCTCTGACTCGTATAGCGCACAGGCCTCCGAGAGACCCGACACGACTTCGCGGAAACCCCCTTTCCTTTCATCAATGGCGAGCTTCTCCGGCCGTTGACGCGCCATGCGCTCCTCGTGGATCTCCCCAGCAAGCTCTCTGCCGAGGTCAAGGCTTACCGGGATCTCGCCGGTGCCGCCCAGGAACCTGTCTATTTCCTCAGCGGCGCGCCTGCCGTCGGCAATCGCCTGGATGACGGTGTCCGGCCCGTTCACGCAGTCCCCACCGGCGAACACGCCGGGCTCGCCGGTCGCGTGGGTCCTCGGATCGGCGACTATCGTAGACCACTTGGTGACCTCGATGCGCGACCCGGCCGGCACCACCGAGGCGTCGGGCCTCTGACTGATGGCGGATATCACCATGTCCACGTCGATGATGAAGTTCGAACCCTCGATTGGCACGGGGCGCCTGCGGCCGGTCCGGTCGAACTCGCCCAGGGACATCCGCACGCACTCCATGTTCACAAGCTTGCCATTCCTGCCGATCATCCTGAATGGCGCGGTCAGGAAGTGGATCTTGACCCCCTCCCGCTCGGCCTCGGCGATCTCGTTCTTGTCCGCCGGCATGTCCTCGCGCTGGCGCCTGTAGATGATGTGCACCTCTTTCGCGCCGAGGCGCAGGGCCGTGCGGGCCGCGTCGATGGCAGCGTTGCCGCCCCCTATGACCGCGACCTTCTTGCCTACCTTCCGGCGACCGTTCATGTTGACCTCTCGCAGGAACTCCACCGCTCCGATAACGCCCTCCAGATCCTCCCCGGGCACGCCCAGCTTCTGGCTGACGTTGGCGCCGACCGCGATGAAGATGGCCCTGTACCCCTGCTCCTTCAGGTCCTCCAGGGTAATGTCCTTGCCCACTGCTACGCCCGTGCGGATCTCAACGCCTCTGCGACATATGGCCAGGATCTCGGCGTCAAGAACGTCCTTGGGCAGCCTGTACTCGGGAATCCCTGCCCTGAGCATTCCGCCAGCCTCGGGGAGCGCCTCGAACACCGTGACCTGGTAGCCGAAGCCCGCAAGGTAATACGCGGCTGTGAGGCCTGCAGGGCCGGACCCCACGATAGCCACCTTCGCATCCTTCCGAACCGCCGGCCGGTCAGGCGGAAGCGGGTTCATGAGCTCCCAGTCGGCCGCGAACCGCTTGAGGTCGCATATGGCCACGGCTTCGTCGAGCTGCGAGCGCCTGCACTTGCCCTCGCACGGGTGGGTGCAGACCCGCCCGCACACCGCGGGGAACGGGTTCTTCTCCTTTATGAGCTTCACGGCGTCCTGGTACCTCTTCTGCCTTATCAGGCTGATGTACCTCGGCACATCAACTCCTGCAGGGCACGCGTTCTGGCACGGCGCCTCGAAGAGCGCCGCGCACACCGACGCGGGACACTTCTTATCGCGAATGTGGGCCTCGTACTCGTCTCGGAAGTAGCGTATCGTCGCAAGCACCGGGTTGGGTGCCGTCTGGCCCAAGCCACACAGTGATAGCTCCTTCACCTTGAGGGCAAGCTCGACGAGGGTATCGATGTCCTCCATCGTGCCGAGGCCCTCAGTGATTCTGTTCAAGATCTCCAACATGCGCAGCGTTCCGATGCGACACGGCACGCACTTCCCGCACGACTCGTTCTGGACGAATTGCAGAAAAAAGCGGGCGAGGTCCACCATGCACGTGTCTTCGTCCGCAACGACGAGGCCCCCCGACCCCATGATGGCTCCGGCCCCGGTCAGCGACTCATAGTCTACAGGAAGGTTGAGGAGGACGTCGGGAAGGCATCCTCCCGAGGGCCCACCTATTTGAACGGCCTTGAACTTCTTCCCGTCCCTGATGCCGCCGCCGATGTCGAAAACGATCTCGCCGAGGCTGATCCCCATCGGGACCTCCACCAGGCCGGTATTGCGCACCTTGCCGGTCAGCGCGAACACCTTGGTGCCCTTGCTTTTCTCAGTGCCGATGCTCGCATACCACGCAGCCCCGCGCCTTATGATCGGCGGCACGTTCGCGTATGTCTCCACGTTGTTGATATTGGTGGGCATGCCGAACAGCCCGCTAATCGCCGGGTAAGGCGGCCTCGGTCGCGGCATGCCACGCTCGCCCTGTATGGAGGCAATGAGGGCTGTTTCCTCGCCACAGACGAAAGCGCCTGCGCCTTCCTTTATGGCGATGTCAAAGGAGAACCCCGAGCCGAGGATATTCTCGCCGAGGAACCCGTACTCCCTCGCCTGCGCTATGGCGACCCTCAGCCTGGCGATGGCAAGAGGGTATTCTGCACGGACGTATATGTAGCCCCTTTGCGCTCCGATGGCATACGCAGCTATGGTCATCCCCTCAAGCACCGCGTGGGGGTCTCCCTCAAGCACGCTCCGGTCCATGAAGGCACCCGGGTCGCCTTCGTCGGCGTTGCACACCACGAACTTCCTCTCGCCCGACGCCCGCCTTGCGAACCCCCATTTCATCCCGGTTGGAAACCCCGCGCCCCCCCTGCCGCGAAGGCCGGATCGCGTGACCTCCTCGATCACATCTTCCGGCCGCATCTGCAGGCTCTTTGAGAGGGCGAGATAGCCGTCCCGCACGAGGTATTCATCGATGTTTTCAGGATCTATGAACCCGCAGTTTCGAAGCACGACCCGGTGTTGCTTCGCGTAATATGGTAGCTCCCTGTAAGGGTGTGCCTCGTCGGAGATCTCACCCACCACCCACTCTGCGACAGGCCTTCCCTGGACCACATGCTCATCGACGATTCTCGGGATCATATCAGGCGTGACGCGTCCGTAAGTTACCCTCGACGCGCCCGGCAGCACCACATCCACCAGGACTTCCTGCTCGCACATGCCGATACACCCGGTGCGCTCGAGCGAGGCTGTCACCCCGGCATCTTCCAACTCTTGCTTGAGCGCATCGAAGACCTCCCACGCACCCGCGGCCATGCCGCAGGTGCCCATGCCCACGATCACCCGTGCGGGCGCGTCCTCGTGTCTGACCCTGGCAACAAGGGTTTTCACAAGCTCCCGGCATCCGGGGTCGTCATGGCACAGGGGGCCCTCCACCCGGCATCTAACAAAGTCCCGGCAGGGATTACCGTCGAAGTGGGTACACTTATCGCAACACTTGAAAAGCAATACTCCCATACGTGTAACCCTCACCCCCGCGGGTCTTTGGCTCAAGCAGCCCGTCCCGCATGGTCCGCCAGCCCACGTGCCGCCCGGCTGAATCCAGGTGAAGCCAAAGGGGCCAACGATGGTGCCCAGCATCTCCGCTGCCTCTTTGTCTTCGCAGGCTCTTTCATCGATCGATGCTTGTCAGACTTCCGGCTTCCTCGGGAAAGAAGATCCTGACCTCCCGCTCGTAGCTCTCAGGAGAGTCCGACGCGTGCACCACATTCTCCGGGAGCGTCCCGCCAAAATCCCCCCTGATAGTGCCCGGCAGCGCGTCCGCCGGGTTGGTAGCACCAATTAGGCTCCTCGCAACCCTGACCGCATCGGCATCCCGCTCAAACACGAGGAGCGCCGAGGGTCCCCGCGTGACGTAATCCAGAAGCCCCTGGAAGATCGGGCGGTCCGCGAGGTGCTCATAGTGGCGCGCGGCATCGGACCGCGCGATGGTCCTCATGTCCATCTTGACGATGCGAAAGCCTCTTCTCTCGAAACGCTCGATGACCGCTCCCACTAGTCCGCGCTCCACCCCGTCGGGCTTCACAATCACGAACGTGCGCTCCATAACCCCCTCCTCGACGCAAGCCGGGGCCGGGCCGAAGCGCCCGGCCCCGGGAAGTGCCTGGACCCGGATGCAACACGCCTTAGAACAGGCCGACGATCTTCCCCTCGTCGTCGATGTCCACGTTCTCCGCGGCAGGGTGCGTCGGGAGCCCCGGCATGGTCATCATCTGGCCGCACAGTGGCACCAGGAACCCCGCGCCGGCTGACGCCCGCACCTCGCGGACGGTGAGCTTCCACCCGCGCGGCGCGCCGCGAAGCGCCGGGTCGTCGGAGAGTGAAAGCTGTGTCTTGGCGGTACAGATTGGAAGGCGCCCGAGTCCCTGCTCCTCGATGACCTTGATATCGCGTTCAGCGGTGCCAGCGTACACGACGCCGTCAGCGCCATAGATCTCGGTGGCGAGGCGCTCGATCTTCGCCTTCACCGGAAGGTCCAGGTCATACAGGAATCTGAAGTCGGCCTTCTCGTGCTCCAGGACGTCGAGCACCGCCTCGGCAAGCTCGATGCCTCCCTCGCCGCCCCTTGCCACAACCTCCGAGATGGCGGATCGCACTCCAAGCTCCTCGCAGTGCCTGCGAAGGTAATCGAGTTCCTCGGGGTCATCCGCGGGGAACCTGTTGATTGCCACGACGACTGGCAGCCCGAACCTCTGCGTCACGTTCATTACGTGCTTATCCAGGTTCCCGCAGCCCTTCGCGAGGGCCTCCAGGTTTTTCTCGGCGAGCTTGCTCTTGGCCACACCCCCGTGATGGTGCAGCGCGCGCACAGACGCAACCAGCACCACCACGTCGGGGCGCACGTCGGTTATCCGGCATACTATGTCGAAGAATTTCTCGGCGCCGAGGTCGGCGGCGAAGCCTCCCTCCGTGACCGCATAATCCGCAAGCCGCAGAGCCGTCTCGGTGGCGAGGATGGAGTTGTTGCCGTACGCGATGTTGGCGAACGGTCCCCCGTGCACGAACGCGGGCTGCCCCTCGAGGGTCTGCACCAGGTTCGGCTTGATGGCGTCCTTCATGATGACCGCCATGGCGCCGACCGCCTTGAGATCCGCCGCCCGGACCGGCTTCCCGTCATATGTGTAGGCCACTACGAGCCTTGAGAACCGCTCCTTGAGATCTGACAGCGAGCGCGAAAGCCCGAGGCATGCCATGATCTCGGAAGCCACCGTGATGTCGAACCCGCTCTCCATCGGGAAGCCGTTGGCCTTGCCGCCAAGGCCGACCACGATGTTGCGGAGCTGTCTATCGCTTATGTCCATGACGCGGCGCCACACGACCCGCCTCGGGTCTATGCCAAGTTCGTTGCCCTGATGGATGTGGTTCTCGATCATGGCGGCGAGCAGGTTATGGGCCGCACCCACGGCGTGGATATCGCCGGTGAAGTGGAGGTTGATGTCCTCCATCGGCAGCACCTGCGAATACCCGCCGCCGGCTGCGCCGCCCTTGATGCCGAAGGTCGGCCCGAGCGAGGGCTCGCGCAGGGCAACCATGACCTTCTTGCCCAGCTTCCCGAGGGCCTGGGTCAGGCCCACCGCAGTGCAGGTCTTGCCCTCCCCGGCCGGTGTGGCAGTGATGGCCGTGGTGTAGATGAGCTTGCCGTACGGCCGGCCCTTCAGCCTCTCCACAGCCTCCAGGCTCACTTTGGCCTTGTACTTGCCGTAGAACTCGATGTCGTCCTCGGCCAGCCCCACCTTTGCCGCGATGCGTGCGATGGGCTCCAGCTTGGCGCCTTGTGCGATCTCGATGTCCGGAGGGATCCTGCCATACGTTGGTTCCGCCATGGTCACTCGCTCCTTTCCCGCTTCGCACGAATGTACCTGTCTATGCCACGGGCGGCGATCTTGCCCGCCCCCATCGCGGCGATAACCGTAGCAGACCCGGTGACTATGTCCCCGCCGGCGAACACCCCGGGCACGCTGGTCTCGCCGGTCTCCTCATTGACGATGACGTTCCCATGCCGCCCCAGCTTGAGCCCGGGCACGCTCCTTACGAGGAGCGGGTTCGGGTCGGTGCCCACCGCCGAGATCATCGTGTCGATGTCGATGACGAACTCCGAGCCAGGCACCGGGACGGGCCTGCGCCTCCCGCTTTCATCCGGCTCGCCGAGCTCCATCCGGACGCACTCCATCCCCCGAACCCACCCACGCTCGTCACCGAGGACGCGGATAGGGTTCGTGAGAAGCATGAGCTCGACACCCTCCTCCTCGGCGTTCTCGATCTCCTCGAGCCTTGCGGGCATCTCCGCGCGCGACCGGCGGTAAACGATTGAGACCTTCTCCGCGCCCAGCCGAAGAGCGGTCCTGGCAGCGTCCATGGCCACGTTGCCTGCGCCAACCACCACGACACGCTTGCCCACCCAGACAGGCGTGTCATATTCGGGGAACCGGTACGCCTTCATAAGGTTGGAGCGAGTCAGGAACTCGTTCGCGGAGTATACACCGTTCAGGTTCTCCCCTGGAATCCCCAGGAAATGCGGAAGCCCCGCGCCCGTCCCAAGGAAGATCGCGTCGAACCCATCGCGGAAGAGCTCGTCCACGGTCACCGTCCTGCCTACGAGCGTGTTCACGCGGACCTCGACGCCCAGGCTCTTCACGTACGCCACCTCTTCATCCACGATGGCCTTGGGCAGACGGAACTCCGGAATGCCGTAGCGCAGCACACCGCCTGTGGAATGGAGGGACTCGAAGAGCACCACGGAGTACCCCATCTTCGCGAGGTCCGCCGCGCACGTGAGCCCTGCCGGGCCTGAGCCCACCACCGCCACCCTGCCCGCCGCTCCGGAAGCGGGCGCTGGCTCTGACGCGGCCTGTGTGCCCGAGGCCCTTTCGTAGTCTGCGGCGAACCGCTCGAGGGCGCCGATGGCCACAGGTTTGCCCTTCTTGCCCAGGGTGCATCTTTCCTCGCACTGGGTCTCCTGCGGGCACACGCGCCCACATATCGCGGGCAGACTGTTCTTCTCCTTGATCTTCCTCGCGGCCTCAACGAACTTGCCCTCTGCGATGAGCTTCACAAACGAAGGGATGTCCACCTCCACAGGGCATCCTGCCACGCAAGGACTCTTCGGGCACCCGATACACCGCATCGCCTCCCCAACGGCTACATCGGCCGGGTACCCGAGGGCTACTTCGTTGAAATTGCGTATCCGCTCGCGGGGATCTTGCTTTGGCATCGGATGCCTGTCTACTTTCGCCGGCATTTGCATCCCTCCGAATGTACCTGGTACCGCTCCATGGCAAGCTTCTCCTCAGCCAGGAACCGCGTCTGCCTCGCCATGAGCTCCTCGAAATCCACCTTGTGCCCATCGAACGCGGGCCCCTCAACGCAGGAAAACATGGTCTTGCCGTCCACGGTCACCCGGCACGACCCGCACATCCCCGTGCCGTCAACCATGATGGCGTTCAGGCTCACAATCGTCTTCACGCCGAACTCGGCCGTGACCTTGCAGGTGGCGCGCATCATGGGCAGCGGCCCGATGGCTACGACCTCGTCAGGCCGAAGGCCGCCCGCAAGCAGGTCACGAAGGATCCCGGTCACGAACCCGTGGTAGCCGAAGCTGCCATCGTCGGTGCTGTAGTGAACTTCGTCGCTGACCGCTTCCATCCTGTCTTTGAAGATGAGCATGTCTTTCGTCTGCGCGCCGACGAGCGATATCACCCTCGTGCCGAGTTCATGAAAAGCCTTCGCCTCAGGGTATATGGGAGCGACCCCCACGCCGCCTGCGACGCACACAACCGTGTCGAGACGCTTTATGTCCCTGGGCGTCCCGAGGGGGCCTACGATATCCAGAATGGAGTCCCCCTCCTCGAGAGTCCCGAGCTCACACGTGCTCTTCCCGACCTCCTGGAACACCATGGTGATGGTCCCCGCTGCGGGATCGCTGTCTGCGATGGTTAAGGGGATCCTCTCGCCTTGCTCGTGCATGCGGAGCACGAAGAAGTGCCCTGGACGGGCGCAAGCCGCGATCTGCGGCGCCTCCACCACGAACAGCTTGATCCTCGGAGCCAGCTCCTCCTTCTTGACGATCCTGTGCATATCTCTCCCCCTTGTCCCTCGTACCAGGCCGCAGCGCCGTGCAGCGCTGCGGCCTGCCGGTTTCCCCGAGACCATTTACTACATTCGTCAAAGTTCCTGCTATTCCTTGTGGGTACGCTAAACTTACGGGTAGTCTTCAAAAGCGTAGCTTAACACCGATGGGACTTTCGGAGGAGGCATCACCTCGGACTTGCCCGTCACCACAAGCTCGCCGTTCTGGTTGCGGGCGGTCGTTCTCAGCACCACCCTGTTCTCGCGCTCCCGGACCTCGATGAGCTCGATCTCGCAGGTTATAACATCGCCCCTCTTGGCAGGGGCGACGAAGTTGAAGTGCTGGGACACGGTGATGGTCCCCTTGCCGGGAAGCTCGGTGCTGATGCCCGCCACGATGAGCCCGGCAAGGAGTATCCCGGGTACTATCGGCTCGCGGAACCTCGTCCTCGATGCATACTCCGAGTCCACGTAAATCGGGTTGAAGTCCCCGGTGATTCCCATGTAAAGATAGATGTCCTGGTCGGTGATGGTCTTCGTGAACGTCCCGTGGTCTCCCACGCGCAACTGGTCTATAGTCCTGCCGAGCTTTCTCGCCCCGGAGGAACCCTCTGACATCGGCCTTCCCCCCTTCCTCCACGAAACGTTTCGGCGTCGGGCGTATCCACCCTGCTGCTCAAAATCGGTCACCCCAGACTCAAGCCGGTTCCGGGACCGGCCCTCCATGTCGGGTTGCTGGCGGCACGCTCCAGGCACGGCGCGCCAGGCAGCGCGTCCCGACGGCATTCAGGGACCGGCACCGCCAACCCCCGTAAGCTGGCAGCAAGCAGCAGCGTGTCCTGAACCCGCAGTCAGCCTGCGTGCGCGCGACGGGCCACCTCGAGGTACGAGTCGCAGTATACCTCCTTGTTGAGAAGGATGTTGGCCGTGGCAACCACGTCCATGAGGTCCTGGTCGGTGACGTCGAGGATGGCGGCGTCGAGTCCGCAGGCCATAGCCATCGCCAGGAACGTTCTGTTCACGAGGCTCCTGTTTTTCGATTTCTGGGACACGTTGCTAAGCCCCACCACGGTGCGCGGCGGCGGGTCCGCGAGGAGGCGCACCTGCCGCAAAGTCTCCAGGACCTCCGGAGCATGCTCCTGGGCCACGGCCACCGGCAGTATCAGGGGATCCAGGTAAAGGTCTGCCGGGCTTATCCCATACTCATCGGCGGCGGCCACGATCTCCATGGCTATCGCGGCCCGGTCATTGGCGTCCTTGGGGACGCCCTTCTCGTCCATGGCAAGGCCTATGACCTGGGCGCCGTACTGCTTCGCCAGGGGAAGGATGGCGTCCAGCCTCGCCCTCTCGCCGGTGGTGGAGTTTATCAGGGCCCGGCCCTTGTGCGCTGCAAGGCCCGCTTCGAGGGCCTTTACGTTCATTGTATCAATGGAGACCGGAGTGTCAACCGCCTCCTGGACAGTGCGCACGAGCCAGCCCATGACCTTCTCGGGATCGTCGACCGCAGGGCCGGTGTTCACGTCGAGGAAGTGTGCCCCTGCTCGCATCTGAGCTACAGCGAGAGCGTGAATGGGCTCAGGGTTCCGCTCCGCTATGGCCCGCCCCACGTCCCTGAAGAGCCCGTTGATTCGCTCACCTATGAGGATCATGCTACCCCCTCCTCCCTCGTCAGGAGTTCATCGATATGCCGCCTCAGGGCACGAGCGGCGTCCGGGTGCCGCATGACGAGTATGTCGGCCCCTGCCTGAAGAAGCGTGGTCGCGGTCACAAGCTCCCACGCCACGCCCCGGGCCCGCTGCGGGCCCCAGCCGGGGGCGGCCTCGTCGGGCTCCCTGGCCTCCTTGGCCCGCCAGGCCTCTTGCCCCACAAAGGTGATGACAGGCATTGCAAGCATCTTGTCGCCCTGGAGCGACCCCAGGCGCACCCTTTCCATTATTGAGTAGCAGTACTCGATGCCGTACCCGAGTGCCCCGCTCATGGGGTCGATGACGATCCTCTCGGGCGGAAGCCCCATCTCGGTGATGAGTATGTTGAGCTGCTTTGCGATGTTGATGTCCAGCGGCGACTGGGCGATGATGTTGTGGCCGTTCACCACGCACGTCGCCACCAGGGACTTGTAGTTCTCCTGTTTCGCTATGCCTACGAGGCAGTTCTCCCCAGCAGCAGCCTCACCGACCGCGGGCATCACCTCGTTGTCCTTCTCGGGGTCGCCGCAGCCGACGATGATGAGCGGCACGCCCACGGCCGAGAGGACCGACTTTACAACCGCCTGCGCCTCACAAGGTCCCGTGTTCCCGCGGTCGGGGTCGCACGAAGCGAGCCTCAGCATCACGAGATCCGCCCCGCACTCCTCGACGCACTTCCTCGCCCAGGCGGCCGGGTCGGAGAGCACCCCCGCCCACGGCTCCCGAAGGACGTCGGGCCACTCCTCTGGAGGTGTATCCCAGATCTCCAGCGCGATTCTGGGTGGGTTCGGCGTTACGCCCTCGAAATGAAGGAATGGCAGACCTGTCTCTCCTCCCACCGTCACGGTGTGCGTGCGGGTGCCGCCGCGCTCAGGCGTTGCACCTACGGTCACTTCTCGTACTTTGCCGGTCCAGTTTTCCTTGAGAAGCTCCACCTTACCCCGTCCCTCCTCTCTGAGATCAGCAACGAACCACGAGCCTATCGAATACCGCCCGGGATGCGAGCACGGCAGAGGACGACTCCGGAAGCTCGGTGAAAGGCCGCCCGGTCATGTCAAATTCCGCAACACTCGGGTCGTAGGGCACGACGCCGAGAAGATGCATGCCGGACCGGGTGATCTCCTCTTCGAGCACGCCGTCGAGCCCGCTCTCAGGGGCCCTTGTCACAACCAGGTGCCTCGCCCCGATCCTGGTCTTGAGGCTGGTCGCCAGCTGATCGATCCGCGCGGCCGCTTGAAGGCCCCGCACCGTGGGGTCGCTCGTCACGAGGAGCACGTCCACGCTGTCCGTGGTCCTTCGGCTCAAGTGCTCGAGCCCCGCCTCGTTGTCCATCACCACGAACCTGTAGCCGCCCGAAAGCTCTTCTATGAAGTGGCGGAGGAGGTTGTTCGCATAGCAGTAGCACCCTGGGCCTTCCGGGCCCCCCATCACGAGAAGGTCCACTCCTCTCCCCTCCACCATGGCCGCCTGAAGGCGGTACTCGATGTACATCTCTTTCGTCATCGCAGGGGACTGCGCCTTCTGGGGCGATACCGCCTCATCCAGCAGCTCCGCGATGGTGACCTCCGGGCGCATGCCCAGGGTCTCTCCGAGGTTCGCGTTGGGATCTGCGTCCACGGCGAGTATCGGCTCCCCCCCGTGCTCGCGAAGGTATCTTACGAGCAGCGCCGCGAGGGTGGTCTTGCCCGTGCCGCCCTTTCCTGCGATTGCTATCGTGAATGCCACTTCCGTGATTTCACTCCCCGGTTCCCTGGATTACGGAGGCGCTGCAACGAAGCATCTGCAAAGCCTCTTCTTCCCGACTTCCCCGCTTCCCCGCTTCCCTACGCCGATACCGAAGGGAAGAGCGAAAGATCCGTGTGCGGCAGGAACAGCGCCGACACGAACTCGTCCATGAACGTGTTCCCGACGCTGAGCTCGAGGTAGGTCATGCGCCTTGCGACCAGCTCCACCTCGCGCCTGGCCTCGCGCTGAAGAAGGCACATCTTGGCGCCCTCCACAGATGTGTTGCCGACATATCGGTATACCGACTCCGGCAGGTCCGGCAGAAGCCCGATCTCTATAGCTTTGCGCACGTTGAGGTAGCTTCCGAAGCCGCCAGCGACGAGGATCTTCTTTATGTCCGCGATGTCCTGATCCACCATCCTGAGCATCGACCGTATGCCCGCGTACACCGCGGCCTTCGACCTTATGAGGTTCTTCACGTCGGGCTCGGAGATGTATATGTCCTCGCCTGTGGCCGTCTCCTCCGCGAACGCCAGGACAAACTCGGGACCTGCGTCGCCTGCACGCATCCGCCTTCCCTCGTACCGCGTATCGAAGGACCCGTCCCGCGAAATGATGCCCGCGCGACGCAGCGACGCAAGGCAGTCTATGAGCCCGGACCCGCATATCCCGGCCGGCCTTGCGGCGCCGATGGTGCGATACATCACCGCGTCACGGGACGGGTCAACCTCCACGCGCTCGATGGCCCCCTTCATGGCTCGCATCCCGTGGCGGATCCCGACACCTTCGAAGGCCGGTCCCCGCAGAGCACGCGCATGCAAGGAGCCAGTCCCTGTTGCCCAGGACCATCTCGCCGTTGGTGCCGATGTCGACGAACAGGACCAGGTCATCGGAGCTCGCCACGCCGGTCGCCACCACCCCTGATGTGATGTCGCCTCCGACGTAACTTGCGACGCCCGGGAGGCAGAACACCCATGCGTCGGGCGCGACCGCAAGCCCGATCTCCCTCGCCTTGACGGGCGGGACCGATGTCGCCGCCGGGGTGTATGGCTCCAGCCTTATGTATGTCGGCGGGACCCCAAGGAGGAGGTGGGTCATGGTGGTGTTTCCGGCCGCGACCACCACCCGGATGTCCTCGCCCCTTATGCCGAGCTGGGACGCGGCCCCCGCGACGAGCGAGTTGATTGTCTCGATCACCGCCCCCTGGAGTTTCGCGAGACCGTCGCCGTTCTCGTCAGCGTAGATGATCCGCGATATGACGTCATCCCCATACCGCGCCTGTCTGTTGTACGCCCCACGGACGTCGAGGGTGTCGCCGGTAAGAAGGTTCACGAGGTGCGTGACGCACGTGGTCGTGCCCACATCCACGGCGAGGCCGTAGATGGGCGCATCGTCGCGGCCGGGCGATACGTCGACCGCCTCCGTCATGCCCCTGGCATCGACGCACGAGACCGTCACCTGCCAGGCTCCCTCCCTCATGACGCGTGGTATCTTCCGCAGAAGCTCCAGCCCCACCTGGAAGTTGCGGGATCCTTCCTCCTTCGCAAGCGCGGTATATAGCCGCGTGAGGTCGCTCGATGCGTCCTCCAGCCCGGGTTCGGGCAGCTTGAGCACTGTCTTTCGGAAAACCGGGCGAAGATGCACCCCTTCACCCTCACGCTCTCCCTCGGCCTCCCCCTCTCCCTCGCCCCCGACCCGACCCCTCGTGCGGCCCGCGGTGAGCACCTGGTGTTCGGAGAGAAGGGATGCCTCCGGCACCTCCACTTCAAGGTCGCTTTCCACCACAGCCTGGCACGCCAGGACCATGCCGCGCGCTGCATCCTCATGGCGCACCCGCTGCGACCCGGGCGCGTCGACGTGTCCCAATCTCACCACGACCCTGCACTGGCCGCAGGTGCCGCTGCCCCCGCAGGCGCTTCGCAGCATGACGCCGGCCGCTAGGGCGGCATCGAGGATCGTCTTGCCTTCGGGCACGCATGTGCTCCTGCCGTCCGGCAGGAACCTCACGGTATGCTCGGGCATGTTACGCCCCCCATCTCGTCTTGACAAAGGACGGGATGCCGCTGGACTCGCGCGGGCCGACCAGGATCTCCCACCCCGATTTCTCCTCGAGCTTTCCGCTCATCGCCGCAACGTACCCCGGCAGGACGACCCTGCGGTGTCGCACCCTGTCGGCTGCGCCTGAGACGGCGAGGGCATCAGCGATCTTCTCCGCGGTGAACTTCCCGGCAGCCCACGCCGTGAGCACGGACGTCCCTTCGGTGTCGATGACAAGGAGGTGCGAAGGCACCTTGCTCGCCTCGATGTCCCCCTGGACCGTGAAGAACGTGAGGGAGAAGTTGCTTGTCACGTAGAGCGGCGCGTCGGGACCCGCCTCCCCACCTATGCTGTAGAGCTTCGGCTCCACCTGTATCGGCTTCTGCGGATCGGTGTAGATGTTCTGGCGGAGCGTGACGAGGGGGAGCACCTGCCATCTCTCGAAGGAGCGCATCATGACTATCGAGGCGTACTTGGCCACGTACACGCCGGCCTCGGCGATCTGAAGCTGCGGGTCCTCCGAGGTCACAAAGGCGATGGTCGGGTAGCCGAACGGCCGGAACTTCTTCCTTATGGCAAGCCGCCTGATCTGGGTAAGATCCGCGAGCGTCCTCGGAAGCTGTCGGCTACCCGGGTCCAGCACGATGTCCCTGCACCCGGCGCCGGCAACCTTCGTCGCAAGGTCCGCAAGCTCGTCGAGGTTCCTGCCTCGCACGGCGACGGGGCACCCGGCCTCCTTCGCAAGCCCGGCCATGGCCTCCCAGTTGTCTGCTGTGGCCGCGTAGATGAGAGGCCTTGCCGCACCCGCCACCTCAAGCCCGGCTTTCATGACGCCCGGGTCCTCCGCCATGAGCACGAGCGGCAACCCGGGGGCGGCTCCGGCCACGGCCTTTACCGCTTCCCGAAACGAACCGGCCTCGCCTGTGTCAGAACGAACGCCGATGAGGTTCACCCGAAGGTGCTGGCCCACTCGCTCGAAGTCGAGCGACCAGATATCTCTCGCCTTCTCCGCAAGGACCTGCGGTCCCTCAGCGTCGCCAAGCTCAAACCCGAGGCCAGTCTCGTGAAAGAACGTCTTGTCGTGGCGGAAGAGCACAGTTTCATCGCCGACATCGAGCTTGCGCTCGCCGGTGCCGATAGTCACGAGCCTTATCGGCGGCGCCGACGCAGACTCGAGCGCGGCCTTGGCTTCATCGGAGACGTAGGGGCACGCGTCGAGCGACGCCTTGCCTGCAGCAAGTGCCATGGCGAACGCAAGACAGGTAGGCGGCCCGCACTCGCGACAGTTCTTCTTCGGAAGCAGCTTGTATATCTCGAGTCCTGTAAGGCCCATTGGCATCCCCCTCTCTTACATCTCACGGAAGGCGCCCGCAAGACGGGCGCCCGCTAGACCCGGGTTCCCGGCGCGCCGCCCGGCCGGAGAAGCCACGCACGCGGCGCGCCGCGCTCCCCTAAGGCCGCTACATAAGCGGAGGCATGGCAAGCGCCGGATGGCCTTTCTCCTCGAGTAACGGCAGGACCTCCTCGATGGTGGTCCCCACCGTCTCGTCGGCGATCTTGTCGTAGAAGCCCTCGAGGCCAAGCTCCTCCGCCCGCCGCGTGATGCCCTCCTTCAGGAACTCCTTGAGCTCCTGAGGCATCCATACGATCCTGGCAAGGCCACCGTCGGCCGCGATGAACTTACGCGACAGTACGTAGGACCTCCCGTGGCCCATGAACCCGGGCGTCTGCACCCCGCCGCCCACGCTCCCCGCGAGCGTGGAGAACTTCATGCCGCACGGCGTCATCCCGCCGAACTCGCGGTTCACGATCATGACACCGTTTGCCTCGGGCAGGATCGCCATGATGCACTCGAAGCACCCGCACGAGGTCATGGGGTTCTCGAGGAGCGTGTACAGGTTGACCGCTTCCAGCGTGTTGTGGGAGGCGACTTTGAGGAACTCGTTCACGCCGACCCACTGTCCCTTGACAGGCTCGATGCACTCGCCCTTCGCAATGGGCTGGTTGGGGCCTGTGGGAGTGATCTCGTACGACGCCTTGGCGTCGAGCCAGCTCACCGCGCCGCACAAGCCGATCCGCTCCGGCGCCACGATGCATACGTGATTCGGGGCGAACGACTGGCATAGCGTGCAGGAATAGAAGGTATCGACGGATTCATCGGTGAGCCCGGCGAGGCGCGCGTCGCGCGCCGCATACTTCCGCCGCGCCACCTCGATCTGCTCGTGCACCTGGGCTTCATCGGTTATGAGCGTGACCTGCACCCTGTCCACGATGGCCGGGAAGTCCGACTTGAACTTGGCGTACAGGATCTCGCCGAAGTGGCGGATGCGGAAGCCCTTCGCAAAGGCGTCGCGGCTTATGCGCATCCAGCAGATGTCCCTCTGCGCGATGTGCCAGCAGCCCTCGGCGTAGTTGATGAAGTAGTGGATGCGCCGCTCGAGCACGGGCTCGAAATCCTCCTGCATCTTACGGCCGGCCACGTCCACCATGATGCCGAGAGGCATCGCGGTCCCCGCGGCGACCTCGTCTATCTCGGGGCCGATGACGGTGATCTTCCCGTCCTCCACTTCGTCCATGGGTATCATCCGCACGAGCTCGAAGGCGGGCGACCTCTGGCCTCCGAACTCCACGTGCATGTCCTCCTTGCGGATGCGTTCGCCCTCGAACGCCGGCCCGAACGTGACCGGGATGGGGATGTCAACTATCTTGATCTTGATGTTCCGAAGCTCGAGCGCCCGCTGCACCATCTTCACGTAGTCCGGCTCGGCTACGAAGAGATCGGGGATCTCCTCGACCTCCTGGTCGGTCACCACCGGAAAGCCCAGGTGAATCGCGCCAAGCTCGGCGGCGATACGCACCTCGTCGAGCTCTCCGAGGGCAAGCACGAAGGCGTCCACCCTCTCCGCCTGGTACTTCAGCATCTCCTCGCGCTTGCCGGGGGCGATGCCGCCGAAGGCGAGCCCGGCGCGCAGGGCGAAGTTCACCGCGTGGATGGCCGCGGTGAAATGGCCGAGCGGGAACGCCATGTAGTCAACGCCAAGACGCATCCCCTCTTCCAGGAGTTGCTCGATTATGTCGTTGACCATTATCACGAGGATGCCCCGTTTCTGAAGCTCCTTGAAGACCGTCACGGCGTCCTTCGACGTGCGCGCCTTCCCGATTATCACGGCGACCCCGGGGATGGTGTCGTCCACCAGGGGCACGCCCAGCTTGCGCAGGACCGCATCGGACACGAACCCCATGTACGGAGCCCTGTATGAGTTCCTGCCGTTTATGTACTTCAGCGCCTCGATGATCTCGGCCGCGAACAGCGTGGCCTCCCCTGCCAGCTTCGCGTTCTCGAGGGTGGGCTCGTGCCGTATGTTCGCCTTGAACCTGTTCAGCACGGCAGGGAGGTCCCCGATGGTCGGCGTGTCCTCCCCCGAGAGGCTCCGGATAACCGGCAGCCGGTAGGCGGTATCAGGGTAGCCCACGGGCGTGTCCTCGCCATGGCGCCGTATGGCCTGGTTGAGGAGGATCTCCGCGTAGCTTGCGGCGATTATGGAGCCCTCAATAGCCGCCTTGCATAATTCTCTGGACATTTCGCTTCCCTCCCTCCTGGAAGTAGCGACCCTTCTCGTCGATGACGTCCATGAAGGTGGCGTATGTGAAGTCGTCCGCAAGGATCCTCTCCGGGGCGTCGTCGCGCCTCGCCCTCGCCCGTATGAGCGCGAGCACGACCCCTGCCTTGTCAACGACACCTGCAAAGACCGCCCCACAGATGACGCGGTCCTTCAGGACGACTTTCCTGTACCAGTTGCCGGCCCTTCTCCGTGCAAGCTCGACATAGTCGTTGCCGTCCCTGTCCCTCCTCGGGGACACGACCCCCATAGAGATGAACGGCACGCCGCAGATGTCGATGGAGTTCATGCCCACCGAGCCGGGGTACCTCGTGGGAATGCCTGCCATGTTGTGCGCCGCTACCTGGCCCTGTGACGTCGCAGCCGTCCACATGGCGTTGACCCTCGGCTCGCCCCACGCCATGTCATACGCCTCCGCCACGTCCCCGGCGGCGTGGATGTCAGGCACCGACGTCTTCAGGTGCTCGTCGACGATGATGCCCCTTCCCACGCGCGCCCCGCACGCCTTCGCCAGGCCGACCTCGGGATCCACGCCTTTGCCGATGACGACGAGGTCGGCGTCCACCCGGCGGCCGTCCTGCAGCCTCACCTGGCGCACCTCGTCGTCCCCTTCGATCTCCACCACGTCGCAGCGGGTATCGACGGCAAACCCATGCGCCTCCAGCAGGCGCCGGGCGATGGCCGCGGCCTCATCGTCGAGCGTCTGCGAGAGCACCCGCCCGGAGGCCACCACCACCCTCACCTCGAGGCCGGCGTCGCGAAGCGCCCCGGCGACCTTCATGCCAATGAGCCCGCCGCCCACCACCACTGCCTTTCGGGCGGTCTTCGCCCTCTCGGAGATCGCCACCGCGTCGTCCCATGTGCGGAGGGTGAAAACGCCCCGCTTCCCTGCGCCCGGGATATCCGGCAGCTTCGGCCGGCCGCCGGTGGCAAGTAGAAGCCTGTCATAGGGGATCTCCGAGCCGTCGTCAACGACGACCGCTTTCTTTCGCGGATCGACCGAGACGGCCTTTCTCCCCATGATGAGGTCCAGGCGGCGCGCCTCGTAGAACCCCGGGTCGCGAAGGAGCATGTCGCGCTCGCCGATCTTCCCGGCGATGTAGTACGAGGTCAGGCACCTTGAGTAAAACGGGCGCGCCTCATCAGAGATAATGGTTATCTCGCACTTCGGGTCGAGACGCCTCAGGGTCTCGGCGCAGCTCATCCCTGCGGCGCTCCCCCCGATGATCACGTGTTTCATGAAAGACCACCCCCTACTCCGCGACCATGGCCTCATCGAGGCTGGCCCTGGAGTACTTTCGCCTCCAGTTCCGGTAGTTCAGGGCCTCGATGAGCTTCTGTGCCGCCTTCAGAGGATCGGTCTCCAGGATAAAGTAGCCTCCGAAGACGTCCTCCGCTATCTTCGTCACCACCTCGGTGACGAGGCTGCTCCCGTACACCGGCGGGATAACCCCCACGTGTGTCGGGAAACCCAGCGTAACGGCCCAGGCGCCGATGGAAACGGCTTTCTCGTGCATGGCCTCGGGCGCCGTCGCGACGAACGGGATATCCGCCACGTCGCTGCCCATCTCCTTCGCGATGAGCACCGCAAGGTCCACCGGGCGCGAGTTGTCCACGCACGACCCCATGTGGAACGCAAGCGGCAGGCCCCCCTCGAACCCCGAGGCCTTGCCGAGCCTCTCGAGGAACCGCGTAAGCCCCGGCCCGGCAAACTCTTTCACCGCTCCCGAGGTCATGTAACCGGCCTTGGCCATGGCGCCTGCTGCGCACCCGGTCGCCACGATGAACACGTCGTTCCTCGCAAGCTCGCGGGCGATGGTGAGGTGGCCGTCGTCGTGCCTGGCCTTGGTGTTGGTGCACCCGGCAAAGAGGGCGATCCCCCGTATCTCGCCCTCCTCAATGGCGTCCACAAGGGCCCTGATAGGCTTCTCCCGGTTGACGGACGCGAAAATCTCGAGCATCGCCTCGAGGCTGAAGCCCGCCACGACCTCGTTCTTGACCTGCGGCACGTGGACCTTTGCGGGATCGCGCTCGCGGTAGGCCTCGATGGCGAGCTTTACTATGCGCCGGGCGCTCTCCTTCGCCTTCTCCTCGCGGAAGTCCACGTGATAGGCCCCGGGGATCTTCGAGAACGGTATCGTCGTGATGAGCCTCGTGTGGAAGCATTCGCATAGTGTTTTCAGAGCCGGCATGATGCACTGGAGATCCACGATTATGGCATCCACGGCGCCGGTCATTATCGCAAGCTCCTGGGCGATGAAGTTCGTGGCGAGCGGGATGCCCTTCCTCATGAGCACTTCGTTGGCGGTGCAGCATATGCCGACCACATTGATTCCTGCCGCCCCGGCTGCCCTCGCCTCGTCCTCCATCTCACGGGCGACGTCCACCACGATCTCGCTGAGGAGCGGGATGTGCCCGTGGACGGTGATGTTGACCTTCTCTGGGTCAATGACCCCGAGGTTCGCATAGCTCCTGACGGGGCGCGGCGTGCCAAACAAGATGTCGGTGAGATCGGTGCTGAGGTGGCACCCTGCGTAGTCGGCGAGCGCGCTCTTGAGCCCGCCGAAAATGAGGTTGACGGGATCGGCGTCCACGCCCATGGTGGACCTGTGCATGACCTCTGCGATGGCGCCGTTGATGTTGCTGGGCATGATAGCGCACTCTTCGAACTTCTCCGTCATGCCAGGAGTAACAGTGGACGTAACCCAGGTGCAGGGCTCCTCCTCGAGCCGGGAGAAGTCGCGAAGCGCGGCAAGGGTCACCTCGCGCGTTATCTCTTGCGGCGTCTTGCCGGCCGGGTCGAGCCCTATTCGCCTTGCTACCGCCTCAGCCTTGGCCGGATCGGCGATGCGATAGTCCGGCGCGTGGCCGTCCAGGTGCGCGAGAAGCGTGAGCGCCACATGCCGCCCGTGATCCGAGTGGGCGGCCGTGCCCCCGGCTATGCTGCGGATGAGGTTCCTGGCCACGATGGAATAGTCTTGTGCCCCGCATATACCCCGCGTGGCCCCCTCGCCGAACGGGTCGATCCGGCAGGGACCCTGGAGGCATATCCGGCAGCACACGCCGAGGTTTCCGAATCCGCATAAAGGCTCCTGGGCACGGCATCTATCCCAGGCCGTCTCGAGGCCCTGCTCCTCGGCGTGCTTCAGCATCTCGAGAGCCGCGGGATCGACGGTCCTTCCCTCCAGCCTCCCCATTGTCTTGTTCCCCCCTTGCTCGAGGCTCGCCAAGCCGTCCGACAACTCTCTCTTGGAGCTGGTATTCCCTTGATTGTGACGGCTTGTGATAGGCTTCACAATCAAACTACAAGGGCCCTCTCGTTCACGAGAAGGGCCCTTGTCGGACAACCTCTCACACAGGCTGGTTCGTCTTCGTCCGGGCATCGGTCACACTTGAGCGCGACCTTTTGCCCCTCGTGGATCCGGATGCTGCCGTACGGACAGACCATCACGCACATCCAGCACCTGACGCAGCGCGCAGTGTCACAGGCAACCGTTCCCACGTCCTCGTCGAGGTGCATGGCTCCGCTGATGCAAGCCCCGATGCAGGGCGCATCCTCGCAGTGGAAGCATCTGAGTGGGTAGTACTCGGAGCCTTCCCTCGTCACGCGCACCCGTTGCCGGGGTAGCGGCCTCTCCCAGACCGCCTGGTGTATGTCACGGCTTTCGGAGTGGACGAGGGCGCACGATATCTCACACTGCCGGCAGCCCACGCACCTCGCGAGCCTCACGAATATCTCCTTCATGTGGTCCCACCACCTCCTTCCCCACGAGCCGTGTGCATACATCGGCAAGGAGCGACCTCGCGATGGTCCCGATGGTCCCGGATGTGCCCCTGCCGTCCGATGTGAACATGGAAGCCCCCCACAGCTCGTCGCTGAAGGGCACGAACCCGAGGAGTTCTCCCGCGCCAAAATGGGCTTCGAGCGCCGCGCGCTCCTCATCATTTCGCACCTTGTTAGCGATGAACCTGACGTCGGCAACCCCAAGATCGCGCGCGAGGGTTTCGGTGATCCTGGCGGTGCGGAGGCTCGCCTGGCTGGGCTCCACGACAACCAGTATCACGTCGACCCCCCGCGCCGTGCCCCTGGTGAGGTGCTCGATACCCGCGCTCATGTCGAGGACCACGACTTCGTCGCGCTCGATGAGAAGCGCCCCCATGAGGCGTTCGAGGAAGGCGTTCTCCCGGCAGTAGCACGCCGTGCCTGCCTGCTTCACTCCGCCCATCCGCAGGAGCCGGATGTTTCCGGATTCGAGCGAGAAGGCGTCGAGGATATCGTCAACACGCGGATTGATGCGGAAGAACGCGCCATCGCCCATCTTCTCGCGAATGAGATCGTCCATCTCGACCACGGGGCGAAGATGTGCGAGGGTCTCCTCCGGGAATCCGAGGGCGAACCCGAGGTTCGCATCGGGGTCAGCGTCAACGGCGAACACGGGTCTCCCTGACTCTGCGATCCCAAGTATGATTCCTGCCGAAACAGTCGTCTTGCCCACTCCGCCCTTGCCCGATACAGCGATCTTCATTCCGCTCACGCTGCGCAGGCTCGCCGCGCCCGGGACTGGAGCGCGAAGAGCCTGCGCTCTGCTACCCCCTCTCACGCCCTCGGAACGCTCCCGAGCTGTTGCTTTGATACTTCAACACGCCTGGCGAAAATCCTTCCTGATAAATGCAGGATATTGTGCAATCAGCTAATCTTCCCACGTGTATATGCAGTTTGAACTTTGTGTCACAATTCACAAGCCCCATGTACACCAGGCTTCACCCTAGTGTCGCCACGTGAAAGGGCAGGCCGTCGTCAAGTGAAGGTACGGAAGAGTGTCCGACTTCCCCTGCAGCCGCCAGTTCCGCCGGGCACGGCGACGGCTGTGCGCAATTCAAGCGGGCTACCTTGACATAACGACATAACGCGCGAAAGCTCCACAGTCTCTTGAGCAACTAGATAGGGTGAGTGAGTGAGTGAGTGAGTGAGTGAGTGGGGCGAGCGAGTGGTCGAGTGGGTGGGTGGTCCCGAGAGGACCAGGATACGTGCATAGGTGGGATCCTGGGGACAGGCTTCGTGCGGGATCTGGTCCCGGGCGATCCACCTTGCGGGGTTTTCGAGAGCGAAGCTAAGAGGGGTGGTCCTCACGGGATCAGGATCAACGCCAAGCTGGTCCCCCAGGGATGGGGCTCGCCCGCGGATCTGGTCCTTGCGAGACCACCCCCCGTCAACTCACGCAATCTGGTTCCCAGGAGACCAGCGGTGCAGGTGACAATGTTACCAGGGGACCATGTGACCGGAGGACCCAGGCCGTCATAGAGATGATCCGCACAGGAGCAGCGTCCCAGGCGACCCGGTTCAAGGTGGCCAGGTTACGGGTGGCCGGGGTTCGGGCGTGAGCGGAAGGGCGCGCGCAATTCCTAACCTTGAGATTGGTTATGTAGGTGGCCCGCCGTCCCCACGTAAGGGGAATTACGGTCGACGGTCGCGCGGCGGGCCGACACATCAAGAGGTAATACATCAGAGGTAATACGCTAGGTGCATGAGGTCAACGCTGAGGTCGGTGTTGTGAAGGCACACGCCCTCAGGAACCCTCAGCTTGACCGGGGCGAAATTGAGGATGGCTTCGATGCCTGCATTCACGCACGCATCGACGACCTTCTGAGCCGTTTCCGCCGGGACGGCCACTATGGCCATCCTGACCTGACGCTCGCGGGTGACATCAGGTATGCGGTCCACATGGTGCACAGGGACCTCTCCGATCTTCATGCCCACCTTCGCAGGGTCCGCGTCATAGACCGCTGCCAGGCGAAGGTGGTAGTCTTTCTCGACCGCCCGCCGCCCGATGATGTACCTCGCCAGAGCCTGGCCGAGGCTGCCGGCGCCGATTATGGCGACGTTTATCTCCTTGTCCAGGTTGAGCACAGACCTGAGCTCGTCACGAAGGACGGCTATCTGGTACCCGACGCCCTGCTTGCCGAAACCACCAAGGAAGTTGAGGTCTTTGCGGACCTGCGCCGGGGTCACCCCGGCTCTCTCGCCGAGTTCGAACGAGGAGATGAGACCGCCACGGACCTCCTCGTCCACGGTCTCGAGGACCCGGAGGTACAGGGGCAGCCGCCTGATGACAACGTCGGGAATGCGTAGCTTCCTCAATGTCGTACCCCCTCAAGCGAAGTTGCAGCATCTCTCGCGGTACGAGTATAGCACATCCGGCTCGCGCCGAGGAGCAGGCCAGTTGTATGCAGCGTATTCGACATGTGGGCCCGCGTTCCTGCAACAATCAGCAGGCTGGAAAGACCTCATGGGAGTCATGGCACGGCGCCGCGGAAGAGCGGCCACTGCGGAAAGGCGGCGCAGGCAAACCCTGCGCCGCTCCCGGTCGCTCACAATCTCCCGATCTCCCAATCTCCCAATCATTGGAATCGTTGCTTCACGATTCAGGCCGTGGCACCGCGCCTATCAGCCTGCGGCCTCGCCGCACACGGCCTTCGCCACCGCCGGATACTTCTCCCTCGGGGTGTAGTGCGTGTGCAGAAGGTGATGCGACACCTCGCCCAGCGGCTCACCCAGGAACTCTGCGTATATCTGCTTTATCGCCGGGTTCTCGTGGGACTTCCGGTAGGGAAGCCCCTTGTCTGCCTCGTAGAGCGCGGCGCCGCGGATCCCCCGGATCTCCATGGTCGTCGGGATGGGCTGGCCGCCGCCTCCGACGCACCCGCCCGGGCAGCACATTATCTCGACGAAGTGGTAGTTAGCCTGCCCCTCGCGCATGAGGTCGAGGATCTTCTTGGCGTTGCCGAGACCGTGCGCCACGGCCACCCTGACGTCGAGGCCCCCGACCCTGACAGTGGCCTCTTTGATGCCGCCGAGGCCCCTCACCTGCTCGAAGTCGATCTTCGGAAGCTCGCTGCCCGTGGCAACCTCGTACACCGTGCGCAGGGCGGCCTCCATCACGCCGCCCGTCGCGCCGAAGATGGCCGCAGCTCCCGTGGAGATGCCCATGGGATCATCGTGCTCCTCCTCGGGCAGGTCGTCGAAGTTGATGCCCGCCTCGCGGAGCATCCTGCCGAGCTCACGGCTGGTGAGCACCACGTCGACGTCCTTGTAACCGGAGTCGCGCATCTCGGGCCTATCGGCCTCGTACTTCTTCGCGGTGCACGGCATGAGCGACACCGAGAAGATGTCCTTCGGGTCGATCCCCGCCTTTTGCGCGTAGTAGGTCTTGACGAGCGCCCCGAACATCTGCTGGGGCGACTTGCACGTGGAGATGTGCTTGAGAAGGTCCGGATAGAAGTGCTCCCCGAACTTCACCCACCCCGGGCTGCACGAGGTGATCATCGGAAGCACGCCGCCCTCCTTCAGCCTCTTCAGGAACTCGTTGCCCTCCTCGATGATGGTGAGGTCCGCGGTAAAGTCGGTGTCCATGACCTTGTCGAACCCCAGCCTGCGAAGGGCTGCGACGAGTTTGCCCGTGATGATCTGCCCGGGGGGAAGGCCCATCTCCTCGCCAATGCTGACCCTGGTCGCAGGGGCGGTCTGGATCACCACGTGCTTGTTGGGGTCGGCGAGAGCCTGCCACACGCGCTCGGTGTCATCCCGCTCGGTGATTGCGCCCACGGGACACGCATGGATGCACTGCCCGCACAGGGCGCATGCCACCTCGTCGAGGCCCCTGCCGAAGACGGGCGTGACCAGCGTATGCGCACCGCGACGCGACGGGAAGAGCACTCCCGCCGCCTGCACATCGTGGCACATGGACACGCAGCGGCGGCACAGTATGCACTTGTCCGGCTCCCGGACTATCGCCGGAGTGGAGTGGTCCTCGGGAAGCCCGCGCAGCTCGTGCTCGAAGCGGATCTCCCTCATGCCGAACCTCTCGGCGAGCGCCTGAAGCTCACAGTTGCGGTTCCTCACACACTGCAGGCAGTCCTGCGGGTGACGGGCCAGGAGAAGCTCGAGGTTCATCTTCCTCGCCTGACGGACGCGCGGCGTGTTGGTGTAGACCACCATTCCGTCCTGCACCGGGAAGGCGCACGCAGGCTGGAGCAGCTTCTGGCCTTCGATATCAACCACACATATGCGGCAGACGGCCTGCACTGCGAGATCTGGATGATAGCACAGCGTGGGGATGTCGATGCCGAGCTTTTTCGCGGCGTTCAAGATCGTCGTGCCGGCATCCACCTCGACCCTCCGGCCGTCTATGGTTACCATTGCCATTCGCGTATCACTCCTTCCGTGCTATCCTGCCTGAGGCAGGCTGGCCTAGGTCCCGCACGTCCCGGTGGGACAGAGCCTGTCGTTGATGTGGGCCTCGAACTCGTCGCGGAAGTACCTGAGCATCGTCTTGATCGGAACCGGCGCCGCCTGGCCGAGGCCGCAGAGGGACGATACCTGCATCGCCGAGCCGAGCTCATCGAGAAGCTCGAGGTCCCCGGGCTTCCCTTCGCCGCGGGCGATCTTCGCCACGATCTCGTGGAGGCGCGCGGTGCCCTCGCGGCACGGCGTGCACTTGCCGCACGATTCATGCTCGAAGAACCTCATGAAGCATTCGGCTATGTCCACGATGCAGTGGGTGTCGTCCATGATGAGAAGGGCGCCCGAACCGAGGGCCGAGCCGTGCTCGGGCAGGGTAAAGTAGTCCATGGGGACGTCGAGGAGTTCCTTCGGGAGGCACCCTCCGGACGTGCCGCCGGTCTGGGCCATCTTGAACCCCCTGCCGCCGGGTATCCCGCCGCCGATCTCGTATATCACGCGGCGAAGCGTGATGCCCATGGGCACCTCGACGAGGCCCTTGTTGTTGATATCGCCGGTGAGCGTGAAGACCTTGGTGCCGGGACACCTCTCCGTGCCGAACTTCCTGAACCAGTCAGCCCCGTTCAGCAGGATGGGCGGTACGTTCGCGATGGTTTCCACGTTGTTGACCACGGTGGGCTTTCCGTACAGCCCCTCGGTGCCGGGGTACGGCGGCTTTACCCTGGGTTCGCCGCGCTTACCCTCGATGGACTCGATGAGGGCGGTCTCCTCGCCGCACACGTATGCGCCCGCGCCCTTCCTGATCTCGACATCGAACGAGAAGCCCGAACCGAAAATGTCGGCCCCGAGCAGGCCAAGAGCTTTCGCCTGCTCGATAGCTTTTCCCAACCTCTCGATGGAGAGGACGTACTCGCCTCTCACGTAGATGAAACCTTTATCCGCTCCCACTGCATAGCCCGCTATGGCCATTCCCTCGAGGATGCTGTGGGGATCGCCCTCAAGGATCAGCCGATCCTTGAAAGTGCCCGGCTCCCCCTCGTCGGCGTTGCACAATATGTACTTCTGGTCGGCGTCGGCCCTCGCGGTGAAACTCCACTTAAGGCCCGTCGGGAAAGCCGCGCCGCCCCTGCCGACGAGACCGGACTTCTTCACAGCCTCGATGACGTCTGCGGGCTTCATCTCTGTAAGGCACTTCGCAAGCGCCCTGTATCCGTCGCGCGCGATGTATTCCTCGATAGACTCGGGGTCGATGGTCCCGCAGTTCCGCAGGACAATCCGCTCCTGAACCCCAAGGTATGTCGGCTCCTCGTACTTGACGACCCCGGCCTGGACGCCCTCACCGGCAAGGCGAGTCACGACCCTGCCCTTGAGAAGGTGCTCCTCGACGATCTCGGGGACGTCGGATACATGGACCTTCTGGTAGAGCGTGCCCTCGGGGTAGACCACGATCACCGGGCCGAGGTCGCACGGCCCGAGGCAGCCGGTCTCCACCACTTTCACTTCCCTGTCGAGGCCCCGCCGCTTCACCTCGGCGATGAGCGCGTCGCGGACCCCCTTGCAGCCCTCCAGCACACACGGGGTCCCTCCGCAGACGAGGACGTGTGAACGGTAGAACTCCACGAGCGTATACCTCCCTTCTGGGCGTTACTTGTATTCTTTAAGGATCAGCGGAACCCGTTCAGGGGTGAGATTGCCGTACACCGCCTCGTTGATCATGATGGCCGGCGCAACGCCGCATACGCCGAGGCAACTGGTGTACTCCAGCGTGAACTTACCATCGCTGGTGGTGTCGCCCATGGGGATGCCGAGCTCCTTCTCGAGCGTCTCAACGATGGCCTTCGCGCCAAGCACATGGCACGGTGCATCCTGGCACACGCGTATTATGTACTTGCCTTTGGGCCTGGTCGAGAAGAGTGTGTAGAACGTTGCCACTCCGTACACCTTCGAGACGGGAATGTCCAGCCGCGAGGCGATCTCGGTGATCGCTTCCTCCGGAATGTAGCCGGCTTCCTTCTGGACATCGTGAAGGATGGACACGAGGGCGTCGGGTCTCCGCGAATACTTTTGGAGAATTTCGCTGACTTTCGCGGAGCATATGCCTGCACTTTTCGCCGCTTGCTCCATGCGCTTTGATCCTCCTTTCTCATCAGAGTGGGCTCAGGCGCTGGCTATGACCCACTCGCCCACAACCTGGCCGTTAACGATGTGGCTTGCCACGATCTGGCGGGCCTTCTCCTTCGTCACCTTCCCATATGTCACTTTGGTAGCGCCGGGCTTTATCACGTCGACGATGGGCTCCTGCTCGCACAGGCCGATACACCCTGTCTGGGTCACCACCACATCCTGGATGTTACGCTTCGCGAGTTCCTCCATGATGGCCGCGAGCGTTTCCCGCGCCCCTGCGGCGATGCCGCACGTGCCCATGCCCACCACGATCCTCGTGGTCTCCTTGCCCTCACGCAGCCTGGTCATGGCCTGGGCCTGCTTCCTGATGCGATCCAGTTCCTCAACGGTCTTCATCGCGGACACCTCCTGAGCTTTCCCCTCTCGGCACGGTTGCGTCGAGTGTACACCTAGTTTCGCCAACTTCGTACATACTTGAGGACTTCGCGCTTTCCTTCACAATCCCCCTTCCAAAGAGACGCTCCGGCCCGTAGCCCACACAGCACCTATGATACCATCGGGTAGACTCCCCAGGCAACCAGTATTTCCACGCACCTGGCCGGATTCCTCCATGGCTTTGCCCGCCAGGCGCGATCTCTACGTGTGAGTTCGTAGATCCATGCCGGCTTGGGAGAGACTGCCAGTTTGCCGGTGCTTGCTCGCCGGGGCGCTCTCGATCTGGCAGGCCTGAATGCTAGGCCTGACGAGGCGCGCCGCAAGTGCGCCGTCCCCGGAGTGCAATACCGGCAACCCCTGGAAAAGTGGCCGTGATTTCTGAACCCGCACTTGGATTCATGACGCCACACAACGGCCGATCAAGGGCCGAGCACCCTCGTTACCTCGGCCCGAAACCGGGCCGGGTTGACCCGCCTGCCGTACGCGTAGACAACCCCGTACGAGACCCCGAGAAGCGCAAGACCCAGCACCGCCCCGAAGAGGGACGCGGATCCCGCCCGCCCCGTCGCTCGCGCCAGGACGGTCCCCAGGTATATGCCGACCACCATGAAAAGGAGCGGCAGCATGTAGGCAACGAACGCCGCCCCGAGCACGCGGGAGCTTTCGAGTTCCAGCTCCACCTCGTCGCCTGGACGCGCCCCCGCGCGGTTCGTCGCCTCCACCACGATGCTGTCGGTGCGACCGAAGTCGCAGGCATTGCAGTGACGGCATGCCTCATGGCGTGTGACTTCTACCGTGGCGACCTCGCCCTGTACCCTAATTACCTTGCCACGTTCTTCCACCCGAGAACGACCTCCTGCGCACTCCCCGCCGTCCTCCACCCGTAACGCTCACGCACGCTGAACCGGGGCGAGGCCTTCCCGGATGACCTCTTTCAAGACGACCGCGAGCGCGGGGCTCGTCGGGGGGATATCCCCGAGCATGCGCCTGAACTCGGCCGAATCGAACGAGAACCCCAAAGTCCCCCGCGTGTGCCTGTACCTGAACCTCACGTCAGGGTTGCACACCACGAGAAGCGCCACGGTCTCGGCCATGTCACCGAGCGGGGCCCTGTCTATGTGGCTCGTCTTGAAAGTGGCCTGCACCCTCGTGCCCCGGCCCGGACTGGACTCAATGTCGAGATCCCCCCCGGCCGCCCTTGCAGCCTCGCGAAAGAGCGGAAGCCCAAGCCCGATTTTGCGGGTTGTGCGCGTCGTATAGAAAGGATCCAGCACCGATTGTAGTATGTCCGGCGGGATCCCGGCGCCGTCGTCAGCCACTTCTATCGTAAGAGTGTCGGTATGCTCGTCCTCCGAGATACTGACGTCCACCGTTCGAGCCCCGGCGGCGATGGAATTCTGGACGATATCCAGGATGTGCAGGGAGATCTCTCGCACGTGGAATCCTCCTAAAACCCGCGCGAGGCCGGGGTCTACCGTCCGTCAGCCGCTTTCTGGTGCAGCGTCCCATGCACGACGTGGGCTGGTCGGCTCCACCGCCCGCGAGCCGTCGCTAAGCAGGCACAATCTCCCGGCCGCCGGTCGATGCGAGCGCCAGCCTGACCTCGTCAAAAGACGGCCGCTCCAGGAGAAACCCTGTATGCCCGCGAATGTCGTCCAGTCTGTGCGCATCCGACGACACGATCACGGGAAGGCCCGCGATCTGCGGGAACAGATCCCTCGCCCGCGCGGCGCCGGTCCTCGGCGAGACCTCGACAGCATCGGGCTGTAGGCCCGGCGGGATGAAGCCCAGGTTCCTGATGAGGCTGAACGAGGGCCTATCCACGTGCGCCGGCACCACAAGGCCTCCAAGCTGGCGAACGCGCCTCCCCACATGGTCGATGCCCATCGAAGCAGACGACAGGAGGAGGCGGCGAAGGCGGCCCCTCACGGCGCCCCTCGAATCCAGGATGAGTTCCTCGCCGAACCTCTGCTCGTCGTTGTCGATGTCCGGCAGGCTTGCGTAAACTTCCTCTTGCCACTTGAAAAGCGCTCCCGGATCGCCGAAAAACGTGAGAACGTGGACATCCTCGCGGGTCTGTACCTCCATGCCCACCATCACGGCGACCCCCGCGGCTTCGCCCACCTCGGCCACTGCGATGGCGTTTTCGGCGGAATTGTGGTCGCATATCCCGAGTATCCTCACTCCGCGCTCCGCTGCAGCCGTCACGATGGCAGGCGGGGTCATCTCTGCCTCCGCGCACGGCGAAAGGGCTGTATGGACGTGAAGGTCCGCAAGGTACACCTCCACCAGCACAGCGCTCCTCCTTGACCGGCCCTATACTTGGGTGGGCTGAGATCCGGATGACTCGCCCAGGCCCCAATGTTGGCGTTGGCCACCCCTTTTCAGGCGCTGCAAGACACGAACCTTCAGTCGGCCCCCGGTCTTGCTCGGATGCCGGCCACGTAGAGGCGGCCGACAACCTCGAACGCCGGCAGACGACTCCTTAGAAGAGGGATACCCTCCTCCTCAGCCCTACGGGCGGCCTCGGGTTCGCACTCCACTCCCCCCGCCACCACAACGCATGCCAGACTCACCAGAGTCGCCACGGCGACGACGTTCTGGTGCGCCTGTACCGTCACCCAGACGTCACCCTCGCCGGCGTGGGCCATGACGTCGCTGAGGAGATCCGACGCATAGCCACCCTTCACCTCATTGTCGAGGCCGGCCGCCCCGGCCTCGACCCTACATTCGAGCACATCGAGGAGATCTCGAACCCTCACGCATCTCACTCCTTGCGTCCCTTCGCCCCGTCTTCGGCGCTCATTGCAGAAGGGTTCTTCTTCGCAAGGTCGAAAAGCTGTTCGGCCAGGATCTTCACCTGGTCGCGCAACTTGAACACACAGTCGGTGTCCACGGCGAGGCCCTGCACGATATCCTCAGCAAGGGCCCTGCAGTGCGGCGATCCGCACGAACCGCAGTCGAGGCCGGGGAGGTCCTTGACGACCTTCTCGATCATCTCCGCCTTGGAGATCGCCCGCGACACGTCGTGGTCCAGGCGGAACGCCGGGACCGCCGCGATGTCCTGGCGCATGTCGAAGCCCCCGGCGCGGGCGCGTCGCCTGAGATCCTCCTCTTCGCTGGCGGCAAACGCCGGGAGGTCGCCAAACCTCTTGACCAGTCTTTCGAGGTGCACGTGGGCGATGAAGGGGTTGCGCACCGTGAGCGCGCCCCCCACGCACCCGCCGACGCACGCCTGCGCTTCGATGAAATCAACGTCGGCGAGCCTGCCCACCTCGACCTCTTCGAGGACGCCGACGACGCTATGGATGCCATCCACTACGATGTAGTTCCCAAGGCCCACCGCTGCGTTCTCACCGCCTGACCCGCCCCAGCCGATGCCCGCCCCCGACGCCTTACGCCGCGCTGGAGCCGGGGCGGGACTTGCGAGGCGGCGGGAGACCTCCCCGTACACGTCGGAGATGGAGATCGCCCCGTCCACGGATGAGAAGCCGCGCCTCACAGCCTCGCGCACCCAGGTCACCTTGGCCGGGCACGGCGTGATGAAGAACGCCCCGATGTCTTCGGGCGGTATCCCAAGTTCCCTGCTCTTGCTCTCCTTGGCCAGCTTGCCGGCGCACGTCATTGGGGAGTCCACTGGGATAAGATGGTCTATGAGCGCGGGAAACCGCACCTGAATGAGCCTGACCACCGCCGGGCACGCTGCCGAGATCATTGGCCTCACCTCGCGGTGGGCCCGAAGGTATTCGCGAGTCACCAGGGTGGCCACATCCGCTCCCCGCGCAACCTCGTAGACGTCGTCGAAGCCCATGTCGATAAGGGCCGCGAGCACCTGGTCAGGCTCGACGGTCGGGCCGAACTGGCCGTAGAGCGCAGGTGCAGGAAGCGCAATGGTGTATTTGAAATCTCTCAGGCGCTCGAGCGAGTCAGTGATGGCGGTTTTGGCATGATTATCACAGGTCCTTATGCACTCTCCGCAGTCAGTGCACCTTTCCGCATTGATCCGGGCCTTGCCCTGCCGTACCCGGATGGCCTCTGTGGGACAGTTCTTTATGCACCGGGTGCAGCCGCGGCACTTCTCTTCGATCAGGAGGACCGAGTGGAACAGGCCGGTCATGTCTGACTTCCTTTCGAAGCGATCTTGATAACCATTCTGACGCTCGTGCCCCGTCCGACCACGGATTCTATGCGGAACTCGTCCGAGTATCTCTTCATATTGGGCAGGCCCAGCCCTGCGCCGAACCCCATCTCCCTTATGTGCTCGGGCGCCGTGGAATACCCTTCTTGCATCGCGAGCGGTATGTCGGGAATGCCAGGCCCTTCGTCGTTCGCGAGGATCTCGATGCATTCCGGCGAGATCTCAACTGACAGGACCCCGCGAAGCGCGTGGATCACGATGTTCATCTCAGCCTCGTACGCAACAATCGCGGCCCTCCGGCCCGTCTCCGCGTCGATGCCCACCTGGCGCAGCGTCCGCTTGAGTTTCGCAGCAGCCTCCCCAGCAGCCTGGAAATCGCCGCCGGTAACCCGGCATTCAAGGCGCATCGCGCAGACCCCCGACCGTTCCTTGCGGCCTGCTGTCGGTGTCGCTGCCAGCCCAGGTCTCGGCCTTGGCCTCAGCCATGGCAACAGTCCCAGCCGCGCCCCCGTCTCCGGCCACGTGTGCGGCGCCTGTGCCGGTGCCCGTGTCAGTGCGGGTGCCGGTGCCAGTGCCACTGGCAATACCGGTGGCAGGGGCGCTGCCAGTGCCACTACTGGCCCTACTGCCAGCCCGAGTGTCAGCGTCGGAGCCAGCTTCGGTGGTGGCGTCGGTACTCACCCGGGTGCCGGCAGCCGAGCCTTCGCGAGCTTCAGCACGGGGCCAGGAACACTTGCCCCGCAGGCCAGCCTCGAACAGC
Source organism: Bacillota bacterium (assembly GCA_030024085.1). Classification (GTDB taxonomy): domain Bacteria; phylum Bacillota; class SHA-98; order UBA4971; family UBA4971; genus UBA6256. The sequence goes on from JASEJE010000003.1 coordinate 58,951, forward strand.
AGGCCCGCCGACTCGTAGAGCGGATACGATGTGCACAAGACAGGGATGCCTGCATCCGCGGCCATGGCTACGATCTCGGGCGTGGGCTTCTTGCCGCGGACGAAAACGATGCCCGAGAGGTCCATCATCTCGGCCGCACGGATGATCTGAGGGGTGATAAGCCCTGTAAGAACCAGCATCCTGGCCGTCGTAAAGGCCAGGAGATCGCTGATGAGATCGCAGCCGCACGCAGCCTCGATCTCCTTGTCGAGCTTGTCCTCCCCCGTGAGGATCCTGGCATCGAGGATCCTCATCACATCACGCAATCGCACTCTTCATCATTCCTTCCAGCCACATCAAGCGGGCCGAGCCGCATGTACAAGTTTGGAGACCACTTCTGCTTCGGCGAAGGTTACCGGTGTTGCACCCCCGGGGACGGCACGCCAGGCGGGGCGCCTCGACAGAAATGCGGTACCGGCGACGCCGAACCTCGCGGGAAAACCGTCGCTGCAAGGCCAGGAACGTGCGCTCAGCGCATCACCACGACAGTGTAGCCCTTCGCTTCGAGCTCGGCGGCGAGCCTGTCGGCGTTGGCCTTCTCTGCGAAAGCCCCCACCTGCACCCTGTATGGAGCACCGCCGGTCACGAACCCTGCATACCCTGCGCCCGCGAGCTCGTGGGCCAGGGTCTCCGCGCCCGTCCTGTCGTCAAACTCGCCCACCTGCACCCGGTAAAGGAACTGGCCGGGGGGCGCCGCGGGCGCCTGGGCGCTTTCCTCACCCGGGTAGGGCACCGTGACACCGGACCCCTGCACTTCGTCGGACGTCCCACGAGGGACCGGGACACCGGGCTTCGCGGGAGACGTCGAGGCAACATCATCGGTTGCACCTGCGGGCGCGGCCGGAGTCGCTACCTGCGACGCCCGTCCGCCATCCGGCTCCGGGCCTGATGCAAGGAGGCCAAAGGCGTACCTGCCCATGAGCACGCCGAGGCCGATGGCAAGCGCCGCCATGATCACCAGCATCAGCACCATGGACAGGCTCTGGCCCGCCCCTCCCCTTCTTTCAGGCATCTTCGATCCCCCCTCAAGCGTTCCTGTCACTATATTACTTCCTGGTGCGGGCGAATTCCTCCTGTCGGCGGCGGAGGAAGCAAATCATGCGCCCACGGAGGACGCATGTGAAGCTCGAGCACGACGAGGCGGGTATCGCGGACGGCCTCGCCAAGCCCTGCCAGCACATCCCCCACAGCAGATGCGAACACCACAGGGAGGTTCCGCCTGCCGGCAACCGCCTTCGCCACCTCGATCCCCCGCAGCACGTCCGCGGGGGTCGTCTCGTCGCCCATGTGGGTGTTGCTCACGATCCCGGAGAAGCTCAGCCTGGACGAGTCCTCGATGGATTCGAGCATGGCCTCGGCTCCCGGGACGTCCCTCGTGAATGGGCGGTTGGTGTTGAGCACGAAGAACATGTCGTATCCCGCCGCCTCGAACTCCGCCGAGTATCTTGCAAGGACCCTCCCGCCGACCGGGTCACCGCCGACATCGAACACGACCGTAGTGCTCCTGTCGTCGAACGCCTGGAGTATCCCGGGAGCGAGGGCCGGAAGGTCCGCGGCCTCGAAACCAGGCGCCGACGACACGACCTTGATGCCTTCGCGGTCCATGATGCGTGCCGCCTCGCGGGATCTGAAGTAGGGGTTGACGATGTCGAGGTCAACCACGATCACCCGCGCGCCCTCCCGGCGCCTCATCCTGGCGAAGTTCAAAGAAACCTCTGTCTTGCCCGATCCGTACGCGCCGCTGAAAACCACGATCCTGCTAGTCATGGGGAGCCTCCCTGCGACGGACAGCAGGTGGTTCCTGACCTCCCCGACAAGATACAGGGACCCGCACACAACGAGGGCCCCAGCCCCGTCGTCGCCTGCGCGTGCAAGGCCCTCGTCCACGGCCTCAGTAGCGCTGGATGACACGACCGCCTCCCGCCCCTCGCTCGCTGCAAGCATGGCAATGGTTGAAGGCTCGGCCCCCCCGAGCCTCGACGACGAGGCCCCGGTCGCGATGATGCATGAAGCGAACCCGGCCACCTGGTGGACCATCTCCGCGACAGGTTTATCCCGCGATACCCCGACGACAGCCGTGACCGGGCGGTCTCCGACCACTTCGGGAACGGCCTCGGCAAGCCTTTTCATGCCGTCGAGGTTGTGGGCGCCGTCCACCAGCACGAGGGGCTGCCGCTGAAGCACCTCGAGCCGGCCGGGCCACCGGGTGAGCCTGAGCCCTCGCCTCAGAGCGTCTCCACCGCCCATGTTCACGCCGAGGCTACGGAGCGCCCCGATGGCGCCCACAGCGCACGCGGCGTTCTCGACCTGATGGGGGCCGAGAAGCGATATCTCGAGCTGGCCCAGGTCATCGCCGCCCATGCGGGCCCGGAAGGTCTGCCCTTCAGCGCCGTGCCCGGTCCGCTCGTACCATATGTCTTCGCCCACTACGTAAATCCGGGCGGCTCTCTCCGCGGCAACGCGCTTTATCACAGCCAGGGCCTGCGGGTGCTGCGCGCCGACGACTACCGGGACGCCGGGTTTGATGATGCCGGCTTTCTCGAAAGCAATTTCCTCGAGTGTGTCGCCCAGTTTCTCGCGGTGGTCCATGTCCACATGGGTGATGACCGATACCAGTGGGGTGATCACGTTCGTGGCGTCGAACCTGCCTCCGAGCCCCACCTCGACGACCGCGTAGTCCACGTCCTCCTCGGCGAAGTGGAGAAACGATGCGACAGTCCCCATCTCGAACTCTGTCGGGGGTCCCAGGGCGGGATCGCGCCCGACCTCCTCGAAGTGCGGGCGCAGCCTGGTGATGAGATCGGCCAGGCATGCCCTGGGGATGGGCCTGCCGTTTACGGTGATGCGTTCGGTGTACGACGCAAGGTGCGGGGACGTGTACAGTCCCACGCGAAACCCGGCGGCGCGAAGGACAGAGGCCGTCATAGCGGCGACCGACCCCTTGCCGTTGGTGCCTGCCACGTGGACGGCTTTGAGCTTCAGGTGGGGCGAGCCTGTGCGGTCAAGGAGAGCGAGCGTGCGGCCGAGGCCCAGGTTCACTCCGAACTTGCCCAGGCTATGAAGGAATGCGATGGCTTCCTCGTAGTCCATGGGAAGTGTTTTCGCTACTCGAGAGCGTTTTCCTTCCCAAGTACACACTCGAGGGCCAGAAGGCACCCATCGCACCTGGGCCGTTGCGGCCTGCACCGGCGCCGGCCGTGGGCGATCATGTTGACATGAAGGGGGTAGACCAGCTCCGGCGGGACCATGGAGGCCATGGCCTCGTGGGCGGCCTCGGCCCCACACCGGCCGCTTATGAGCCCAAGGCGCCTGGCCACGCGCAGCACGTGCGTGTCCACAGGGAACACGGGCAGGCCGCACCCGAAGAGGAGAGTGCAGGCGGCGGTCTTCGGGCCGACGCCCTCGAGGGACACGAGGTAGTCCTGCGCTCCGCGGGTGCCGAGGCGTTCCAGGAAGTCCAGGGACGTAGATCCTCGCTCGCGGTGCAAGCGTTCGAGGATCCTCTGTATCCTGGCGGCCTTGACGTCAGCAAGGCCGCCGCTCCTTATCGCGTCCGCCACCTCATGCACGCCCGCCGCGCGCACAGCCTCCCACGACGGAAACCTCTCCTTGAGGCTCCGGAAGGCCCTCCCGGAGTTGACGTCCGACGTGTTCTGAGAGAGCACTGTCTCCACGAGGGCGTCCAGCGGGTCCTCCCGCCGGGCGGGAGGGACCCCGTACATCTCCTCGAGAATCGCTGCAATCCGCCGTATGCGCTGCTTACTGGCGCCGTAACTGCACAAACCGGCAGCCTCCATCGACCAGGCTGTCCTCCTCCCCCTGAACCTGCACTCACCCCTTCAGGTCCGCAAGCCTCGCAGCAAGGCGCGCCCGTTTTTCGGCGTACTCGTCGCGCCTGGCACGCTCGCGATCCACGACCTCCTCAGCGGCCTTCTCCACGAACGTCGGGTTGGCGAGCTTTCGCTCCGCGGCCTCCAGCGCGGCCTCGGCCGCCCGGAGGTCCCTCTCCAGCCTGCGGATTTCAGCGTCGAGGTCGATGACACCTGCAAGCGGCACGTACACCTCGGCGCCGGTTACGATAGCGGACGCTGCCTTTTCGGGCTTGCGAGCGAGGCGTTCCTCGATGGCGAGGCGTGCGAGGCCCGCAAGGCGCGTCACGAAGTCGCCGCCCGCCCGGAGTACCTGGGCCATGCCGCCGGTCGCGACCACGATGGCCTCCACCTTCTTCTGAGGCGGCACGTTCATCTCCGACCTTATGTTGCGGATGGCACGCGTGACGTCCATGAGCGCGGCCATATCCGCCTCGGCGTCGGGGTCATCGAGTCGCTCTTCGAACTCGGGCCACGCCGACACCATGATACTTCCCCTGGCGCCAGGCAAGCGCTGCCAGATGCCCTCGGTTATGAACGGGGCGAACGGGTGCAGAAGGCGGAGCACCTTGCCGAGGGTCTCCGCGAGCACGTACTGGGCGGTCGTCCGGGCGCGCGCGTCATCACCGTAGAGACGCGCCTTGGAGATCTCGATGTACCAGTCGCAGAACTCGTCCCACGTGAAATCGTAGAGGGTGCGCGCGGCCTCTCCGACCTCGTAGTCGCGAAGATGTGATGAAACCTTCTGCGCCACCCTGTTAACCCTGCTCCGTATCCACCTGTCCGCGGGCAGAAGGTCGAGATCCTGCTCGCCCACGGCGGCCCGGTCGAAGCCTCCGAGGTTCATGAGGACGAAGCGCGACGCGTTCCAGAGCTTGTTGGCGAAGTTGCGGCTGGCCTCGAGCCGCTCCTCTCGGAAGCGCATGTCGTTGCCGGGAGTGTTTCCGGTCACGAGGGTGAACCGCAGCACGTCGGCGCCGTACTTATCCACGACCTCGAGGGGGTCAACGCCGGTGCCGAGGGACTTGCTCATCTTCTTGCCGCTCGAGGCCCTCACGAGCCCGTGGATGAACACATCGCGGAACGGCGCCTCGCCCATGAACTCGAGGCCCATGAATATCATCCTCGCGACCCAGAAGAAGATGATATCGTAGGCGGTCACCAGTACCGACGTCGGATAGAAGTGCCGAAGTTCCGGCGTGTCCTCGGGCCACCCCATGGTCGAGAAGGGCCACAGAGCTGATGAGAACCACGTGTCCAGCACGTCGGGATCCTGCTCCAGCCTTGAGCTGCCGCATTTTGAGCACTCCTCGGGGGTTTCGGTCGAGGCGATGGCCTCCCCGCACTCCGCGCAATACCACACCGGGATCCTGTGCCCCCACCAGAGCTGCCTCGAGATGCACCAATCGTGGATGTTCTCCATCCAGTTGAGGTAAACCTTCGCGAACCTGTCCGGGACGAACCTGATGCGGCCGTCCTCCACGGCCTTTATCGCAGGCTCGGCAAGGGGCCTCATCTTCACGAACCACTGCCTCGATATCATCGGCTCGACCACAGTGTGGCACCTCTGGCAATGCCCGACGGCATGATCGTGCGCCTCCGTCTTCTCAAGAAGGCCGAGGGCCGCAAGCTCCTCCACCACCTTCTCGCGGCAGGCGTACCTGTCGAGCCCCTCGTACTTGCCGGCCTCCTTTGTCATCCTCCCGTCCTCGCCGATGACCTTCACGGCAGGAAGATTGTGCCGCAGGCCGATCTCGAAGTCGTTCGGGTCGTGGGCAGGGGTGACCTTCACCGCTCCCGTTCCGAATTCCGGGTCTGCATGCTCGTCAGCGATGATCGGTATCTCGCGGCCCATTATGGGCAGGACGACTTCCTTTCCCACGAGGTGGCGGTAGCGAGGATCGTCGGGGTTCACCGCCACTGCCGTGTCGCCGAGCATCGTTTCAGGACGAGTGGTGGCCACGGTGACGTGGCCCTCCTCGCGGGCCAGGGGGTACTTGATGTGGTAGATGGCACCGTTGGTGTCCTGGTGCTCCACCTCGAGGTCCGAGAGAGACGTGTGGCACCTCGGGCACCAGTTGATGATGTACGTGCCCCGGTAAACAAGCCCTTTCCCATAGAGCCGCACGAACACCTGCCGGACGGCGCGGGAGAGGCCTTCATCCATCGTGAACCTCTCGCGCTCCCAGTCGCACGACGCCCCAAGGCGCTGTAGCTGGCTGCGGATGGTGCCGCCATACTTCTCCTTCCACTGCCACACGCGGCGGACGAACTCCTCGCGTCCGATGTCGTGGCGGGATAGGCCCTCCTTCGCGAGGGCGGCCTCCACCTTCACCTGGGTCGCGATGCCCGCATGGTCGGTGCCGGGGATCCATACGGTGTTGTCGCCCATCATCCGGTGCCAGCGTATCAAGATGTCCTGGAGCGTGTTATCCAGGGCGTGGCCGATGTGCAGCGATCCCGTGACGTTGGGCGGCGGGATCACGATGCAGAAGGGCTTCCGCGATGGGTCGACCTCCTGGTGGAAGTATCCGCCCCGAAGCCACTCCTCGTAGATCTTCTCCTCCATTTCGAGGGGGTTGTACCTCGTCGCAAGCTCATCTAGAGCGAGGTCCGGCTCGTTTTCTGCTCTTGCCATGTCGCACGCGTCCGCCTCCGTCTTTGGTTCCGCTACCACTCGGGCTTCAGGTTCCGCTTAGCCCGTATTCCGCAGGTGGAATGTGCCACGCCTCAGTTTGCGACGGCGTTTGACCTCGTGGATTCGTGGAAGACTGCAACTCAATGCCTTCGCGATCTTCCAGATACCAGGAAGCGCCATGTGCCGCGGCCTGTCACATTCCACGTGCGAGAAGCAGGCTTGAGCTTAAGCTTCAGGTTCAGGTTCGGGTTCGGGTTCAGCCTCAGATTTAGCCTCACTTTCGGTCTCAGCCTCAGGTTCAGCTTGAGCTTCGGCCTTTGGCCCTGCGCCCGCCGCATTGCCTTCCGCTTTCGCCTTCACTTCCGCCTTCGCTGTCACCCTCGCTTCCGCTTCCGCGCCCGCATATTGTCGGAGGCGTCGCTTCCTCCTTCCATCATCTCTTTTTTGCCTGAATACGTTGCCGCCGCTTCGCCCGACCCAGGGCCCTCCCGCCACACCAACCAGCGCAGCGTCAGCATCTGCATCAGTATCTGCATCTGCATCTGCATCTGCCACCGCTCTCAGCGTGGCTGCCGGCATGGCCACGAAACCCCCTGTCAGCCGAGCCCACGGCGAACCTCGAACCCACTGACTCCTTGAACTGAAAAGCCCCTTTCGCCGTATCAAGGGCGAAAGGGGCTGGCTCCCGCGGTACCACCTTGCTTCCCGCAATCCGCCGCCAGTGCGGCGGGGATGCGGGCGCTCATAAGCTGTAACGGGCCACCCGTCAGGGTCTACGTTCGTCGGTCGGCGTCAGCCTCGGCACATCGCGGCGTGCCATACTGGGCCATACCGCGCCATACTGTGTCACGGCGGGCCGCACCACGCCACACCATCGCGTTTCAACCCCGATGCTCCGGAGCGACCTTCGGTGCGGCCTTATCCCGGGAGGCCTCTCAGCCGGTGGTCCTCCCTCTCTTCGGGCAGCGCCGCCCTACTCCTCTCCATCAACGCAAGTGCTCTATATCGCGTTGTATTGCCTGTATAATACAACACGCGTCCGGGTCCGTCAAGGCCCCGACTTGGCTCGACTTGCCTCAGGCAGTGCCGCCGTGCCGGGGGTGCGTGCAGCCGTTGTGGTCGCTACAGTTCCCATTGCCGGCTGTACGAGACGACAGCGGGTTGGCTTCCGAGTAGTCTGGCGGCAAGTCAACGGATCAGTGATCGACCTGTCCATTACGTATGTCGCACCTCCTCTGCTCCCCGCACGCGGACAAGCGCTCCTGGACAGGCGGAAGTTGGTTTGATACAGTCGCATATCCGGAACCCACCATGCTCCAAATCGCCCAAACGCAGCCTTGCGGCACCCCAGCTTGAAGGATGCCAGGAGTGACGGCCACTTTCAGAAGCGCTACTTTCCGATTCTGCAGTGCAACCGACATATCCCAAGCGTGAGTTCAGAAATCCATGCCGGTTTGGGAGAAGATTCCGGGTTGCCGGTGCTTGCACGACGGGGCGTCGAGAATTTGGCTAGCCTTAAGCGCCAAATTCGAACGAGGCGCGCCGCAAGCGCGCCGTCCCTGGAGGGCAACACCAGCAACCCTGGAAAAGTGGCGGTGATTTCTGAACCCACACTTAGTACTACGCCGTTACGTATGGGGCTCCTGGTAGCGCCGTCACTCGAGGTGATGGCTGACGCACGTCACGGGTTCCTCGTTAACCGTTGCCTACGTCATCAGTGAGGGCTGTCGAGTGACGTACATCACTGGTCCCGGCCTTACCCGTTCCCTGCGTCACACATGCGAGGGGACGGACGACGTACGTCACTCGTCAGGCTCTTCCCGTTCCATACATCACGCATCTGAAGTCAATCGGTGACGTACATCATCGTTCCCGCCTTACCCGTTCCCCACGTCACGGGTTCTCCATGAATCGTTCCATACGTCACTCGTCGAAGCGGGACGAGTGACGCACATCACGGGTTCTTCCTCAACCGTTCCGCACGTCATCGTTGAGAGCCGTCCAGTGATGCACATCACGGGTCCGAGCCTTACCCGTTCTCTGCGTCACGCGTCGAATCCAATTGCTGACGCACGTCACTTTTTCCGCCCTACCCGTTCCGTACATCACGGGTCTTCGGGGAACCGCGCGGTCAAGGGCCACCGGGGCCAGGAGTCGCCCTGCCAGACAGGCCCGCCACGCCCGCCAAACCGGATGGCGTTTCGCATCTGACTGAGTAGTACTATGAGACGTACGGGGACAAGGCAGGCGCCCCTGTCGTCCTGGTGCACGGTTTTGGCGCAGTTCACAAGAGGAGCGGATACCTCCAACATGATGGTGCCGGACGCCTTTGACGAAGAAGTATTGAGCTTCATTACGCGGAATTGAGTCCACGGAAGGCCACGCAGGAACGCGCAGGGATACGCAGGGGCACGCAGCGACACGCGGCGACAAGACGCAAAGGGGTTCCGACGCGCGACGGCCACGACGGGCTCAGCCCTTCATGTGGCTCACGATCTCCCAGTACATCCTGAGGCGCGCCGCAAATCCCTTGAAACCGCCGCGCTTCTCCTCCTTCATCACCTGCGACACCCCGTGCAGAACGACCCGCTTGACCGTCGCGCCGCAAGAAGCAAGGTGCCTGTTGAGCATGACCTCCACGCCGAACCGGGCATCCTCCATCGGGACGTCGCGCACGAGCGCCGCCCGCACGGCGCGCTGGCCTGACAGCCCCGGCGTCAGCTTCTGGGCGAGCGTGGTCGAGGGTCTGCCGCCTTCGAACACGCCAAGAGTGGCATCGGCCTCTCCCGAAACCACCGGGCGGACGAGCTCATCCACATGCTCTGGCATGAGGCCGACGAGGTCGGCGTCTATGAACGCCACCACCTCGTCGCTCGTCGCCGTAAGCCCGGCCTTCATGGCCCCGCCCTTCCCCCTGTTGCGCGCAAGCTCCACGACCCGCACTCCGAGGGACCGTGCCACGTCGGCCGTGTTATCGGTCGAGCCGTCGCTCACAACGATGACATCCGACACCAGCTTCGCCCCCAGGGCTGCAGAGATCACCCAGCCGATACGGGCACCCTCGTTATAGGCAGGGATGATCACCGCCGCACCGGTCACCGCTGCACCAGTCGTACCGCGTTCATCGCCCATGGCTACACCAGCCCCCCGGCTGCGTTAGGCCGCTCCCGGACCTCCCGGGCCATCTTTCGTATCTCCACGAGCAGCCTCTCTACGATCTCGCTGCGCGGCACCCTCCCGCTCGGCTTCCCATGCGTAAACAGGAGTCCCGCACCCTCGCCGAGGGCGACCCCGATGTCGGCCTCCCGCGCCTCACCTGGACCGTTGACCTCGCATCCCATCACCGCGACCGTAAGAGGCGCATCGATCCCCGCCACCCTGCGCTCCACGTCCCGGACTATTCCGAAGAGATCCCCGTGGCAGCGTCCGCACGTCGGGCAGGATATGACTTCAATGCCGAACCGCCGGAGCCCTACGGCCGACAGAATCTCCCTGGCGACCCTCACTTCCTCCTCGGGCTGCGCGGTGAGCGATACGCGGATGGTGTCGCCGATGCCCCTGAGAAGCAGTGCTCCAATGGCCACGGCGGACTTCACCGTGCCAGCCCTCGGGCCGCCCGCCTCCGTGAGGCCCACGTGGAGTGGATACTCGGTCGCTTCCGCAATGGCCTCGTACGCCTCGACCGTAGTGACCGCGTCGGACGCCTTTATCGATATGACGATGTCGCGAAAGCCCTCGTCTTCGAGAAGGCCAGCGCTTCGCCTCGCGCTCTCCACCAGCGCCTCCGCGCAGGGCCTCCCATACTTCGCAAGCAGGTCTTTCTCGAGAGATCCTGCATTGACACCGACCCTGATGGGTATGCCACGCTCCTTCGCGGCCCTTGCGACTTCCCGGACCCTCTCCCTGCCGCCGATGTTCCCGGGGTTTATCCGAAGCTTGTCCGCCCCTGCCGCTATCGCAGCGAGGGCGAGCCTGTAATCGAAATGGATGTCGGCCACAAGCGGCAGCGGCGACATACGCTTTATCCTGGCGAATGCCTCGGCGGCGCTGGCATCAGGGATAGCGCATCGCGCGATCTCGCATCCGGATTCCGCAAGCCTCGCAAGCTGGCGGACCGTGGCCTCGACGTCGCGCGTATCGGTCTTCGTCATTGACTGCACCGTGACAGGCGCACCGCCGCCGATTGGTATTCCCCCAACCTCGACCCTTCGCCTCTTGCGCCGCTCGATCATCTCTTGCTCCACTCCCAGTCCCACAGGTTCGCCGGTGTCCGCCGGGTTACAGGCGCTGCTGGTCGCAACTGCCCGCTACCGGCCGCTGCCCGCCGCTACCGATCGCCGCCGACCGTCGCTGGCCCTTGCTGGCTGTTGCTGGCCCTTGCTGGCTGTTGATGGCCCTTGCTGCCCGCCGTTGGCTCTTGGCCATTCGTGGCTGCTGTCGGCCGCTGCCACCGGCGCGAAGCAGGGCCCCAGCGCAGCGTTCAACCGAGCCGGCCACCCAGCCTCGCGATGTCAGAAAACGTGGCGAACGCGATCAATAGCGCCAGGATGGCCATGCCGACCATGCGCGCGAAGGCCTCCTGCTCCTCGTTGAGCGGCCGCCGGCGCAATGCCTCGACTCCCAGGAGCACGATCCACCCGCCGTCCAGCACCGGTACGGGCAGCAAGTTGAGGAGCCCCAGGTTCACATTGAGGAGCGCCGCGAGGTAAAGAAGGTTTACGATCCCAAGCCGTGCGGTCTGACCCACAGCCTGAGCTATGCCTATGGGCCCCGCCACCTCCGGCTTCACCCTGCCCGATATCATCCTGCCCAGCGTGACCACGAGGTTCCTGGAGATGTCCACGGTAAACGTGGCGCCCGTTCGTACGGCCTTCGCCACGCCCGCACGCTGCCAGGGTTCGGAGAGCAGCACACCGATGACTCCCTGGCCCGTTTCCGGGTCTTTCACGGGCGTCACCTGGACTCTCCTCCTTACCGCTTCGCGCTCGACCGTGATGAAGATGGGTTTCCCCGGGCTTGCGGAGATGGCATCCCTCACCTCAGCCACAGTCTCGGTGGCCGCCCGTCCGACTGCGACGATCCTGTCGCCTGCCTCCAGCCCGGCGGCCTGCGCAGGCATTCCCGGGTATACCTCGGAAATGACCGCCGTGGGCACCCCGGCTGCCACGAAAACCACCGCGAAGAACACGAAGGCCATCACGAAATTCATGAACGGCCCGGCCAGAATCGTGGCGATCCTCCACGCCAGAGGCTTCGCCCGGAAGCTGCGTGGGTCGCCTGCGTCAACGTCGTCCTGGGGGTTATCCGGACGGTCGAGGCCTGCGAACTTCACAAATGCCCCGAGCGGCAGCGCCCGCAGCGAGTAGACGGTCTCACCCCGCCTCCGGCGCCATATGAGCGGACCGAAGCCCAGTGCGAACTCGTACACCTTTATCCCCGCGGCCTTCCCCACAGCGAAGTGTCCAAACTCGTGGGACAACGCGAACGTTGCAAAGACAAAGGCAAATGCCAGCACCGTAATCACTACGGTCTCAACCACTGATACGTCCTCCTCTTCCCGCCACACGCCGCGCAACATGCTCCCTCGCCCACCTGTCGGCCTCGAGAACCTCCTCTAGCGTGCACGCGTCAACGGGGTCGTGGCTTGCCATGGCGTCCTCCACGAGGGCAGGGATGTCCAGAAACCCGATTCGCCTGTCCAGGAACAGCCTCACGGCCTCCTCGTTTGCCGCGCTCAGGACGCATGGCATTGTGCGCCCTCCGCGGAGGGCCTCGTAACCAAGGCGCAGCGCCGGAAACCGTTTTGCATCCGGCGGCTCGAAGGTCAGCGCCCCAAGGTCCGCAACATCGAGCGTCCTCGCCCGGCCGGCCACACGCGCAGGGTATGTAAGGGCATATTGGATGGGAAGCCTCATGTCGGGCGCCCCGAGCTGAGCGATGATCGACCCGTCGATGAGCTCCACCATCGAGTGGACGATGCTCTGAGGGTGCACTACCACGTCGATCCTATCGGGATCCACGCCGAAAAGCCACCTCGCTTCGATCACCTCGAGGGCCTTGTTCATCAGCGTGGCCGAGTCGATGGTGATCTTCGCCCCCATGGACCAGGTCGGGTGACGGAGCGCCTGCTCCGGTCGGACCTCTCTGATCTCGCTCGCAGGGAGCGTCCGAAACGGCCCTCCCGAGGCGGTGAGGATGAGCCTCTTCACCTCGGATGCCCCGCGCCCCGCGAGGCACTGGAAGATCGCCGAGTGCTCGCTGTCCACAGGCACGATGCTCGCCCCGTGCCTCGCCACCTCCTCCGTAACGAGCCTGCCGCCAGCCACGAGCGTCTCCTTGTTGGCAAGCGCAACAGTCTTGCCCTGCCGGATAGCCGCGAGCGTGGGCCCAAGCCCCGCGACCCCCACGATCGCCGACAGCACCAGGTCAACCTTGGGGTGTGCGGCAACGCTCTCGGCGGCCTTTGCCCCCGCGATCACCTCCACATCGCGCGCGGGACCGGAGCCGCCACCGCGACGGGAGTCGGAGCCGGGGCCGGCGCCGGGGCCGGGATCGGAGCCGGGACTGGACCACCCGGGCCGGCGGCCCCGGCCCGGCTGCCCGAGCCGCTCACGGAGCACCCGGGCGGCGCGCTCGTCGGCGACGCCCACAACGAGGGGCGACCACCGCCTTACCTGCGCCTCCAGGAGATCGATGTTCCCGCCACCGGCCGCAAGGCCCACCACCCTGATCGAGTCGCCGAGCCACTCGGCCACTTCGAGGGCCTGGGTGCCGATGGACCCGGTGGAGCCCAGGACCGCAAGACCTCGCCGCACTTACCCCACTCCCTTGCGGGCATCATACCCCGCTCTGACCTTCCGTCGCGCAGAGCCTTCTCCTGTCGCTCCCGGCGCCGGCGGTGCTCATTCCCTCGGCGTGAGCGGCAGAAGCCCTCCCCGCGCTATGGCCTTGATTACGATAACGAAGAGCGGGCCTATTACGATGCCGCCAGCTCCGAAGAGACGCACGCCCACGTACACCGCCACGAGAATCGCAAGAGGGTGCACTCCCACGTTCGCCCCAACGACCCTGGGCTCCGCCCCTTTCCTGAGTATGAACTGAACGGCCATGAGCGCCGCGATGACGATGGTTTCAAACAGACGTCGCTTGAACCCATAGTAGACGATCATCGGCACGTATAGCGTGCCCGGACCGACCACCGGTATCAGGTCGAGTATGCCACATACGATCCCGAGGATCCACGCATACCCGGTGCCGGCTATGCTGAACCCGACGATGCTCACGACCGTCGTAATCATGATCAGGATGAACTGCGCCCTTATGAACCCGAGCGTAGCGGAGACCACCTCCGACCTCATGGCCCGGGCCTTTTCGCGCCATCTGGACGGGGTCAGGCTCACGAGGAACTCCGATATCTGTTTCTTGTCGCGACTCATGAAGAAAGCGGCGAAGAAGCTGATGATGAGGATGAGGCCGATGTTCGGCAGGGCCGTCACCATTCCCGTGACCCTCGCCAAAATCCCCTCGATAGCGACATACAGCCTGTACTGGTTGTTCCTTATCGCGTCAATGACAGGAGCGGGCAGCTCACGGTAGATCCTCTCCACGTCTTGCACGACCCTCGAGAGCATCTCCTCGAAGCCGACGTTGTACATCGGCAGCGCCCGCGAAAGATCCTGTATCTCGAGGTAAAGTCGAGATACCCCCACGACGACCCCGACGCCCACTGCCACCAGGAGGAGGCACAGCATCACGAGAACCGCGCCGCCCCGCGACAACCTGGTCCGCCTCACCAGGAACTCCACCGGAGGATCGATGAGCGCGGCAATGACGAAAGCCAATATGAACGGCACGAAGTACGTCAGCACGTACTTGACCAGAATGAAGCCCGCGGCGAGCACGGCCGCCCATGCCAGGAAATGCTTCCACGTTGCCGAAAGCCCCTGCAACCAGAATCACCTCGCGACCCGTTCCCACGTCCGTCCTCGCTCCCATAAGTGAGGGTTCGCCAAGTGCGGGTTCAGAAATCACCACCACTTGTCCAGGGGTTGCCGGTGTTGTGCTGGTGTTGCACTCCGGGAGGGCGCGCTTGCGGCGCGCCTCGTTAGATTTGGCATTCAGGTCTGCCAAATCGAGAGCGCCCCGTCGTGCAAGCACCGGCGACCCGGAAGCTCCTCCCAAACCGGCGTGGATTCCTGACCTCACACTTAGTTTTTCCGCGTTTTCCAGCGGCTGCAGGGCTCGCGGCGTTGCACTCGCGCACGGCGCTCCAAGCGGGGCGCCTTGACAGAATAGAGCCGGGTTCCCAGGCTCCCATGTCCACGCCCCTGCGCCCCCGGGTCCTCACTCAAGGAACAGCATCACATAATAGTACGCTACTGGAATAGCAAACAACACGCTATCGATCCTGTCAAGCACCCCGCCGTGCCCAGGCAGGAAGACGCCCGAGTCCTTCACATGGGCGTTGCGCTTCATGGCGGACTCCGCAAGATCACCCGCCTGCCCCGCCACTCCGACGACCAGCGAGAGCATCACCGCATGAGCAAATGGGATGCCGGGCCACCACCCCAGGGCGGCGCCGAGCGCCCTGGCGCCCACCCCCACGCACACCCCTGTCACAAGACCTGAGATTGCGCCCTCGATGCTCTTCCTGGGGCTCACGTCCGGCATGAGCTTGCGCCTGCCGAGGGCACTTCCGAGGAAGTAGGCGCCGATGTCGTTCGCCCATACCGTGAGGAGGGCCGTCACAACATGTCCGAGCCCTGCGGCCGCGCCCTCCGACCCTCTCAGGAGGAGAAGAAGGGCGATCGCCCAGCCCACGTAAGCCGCGCCGAACACGGTCACCGCCGGGTTGGCGATGGCCGACTCGCGGCCGAGCCTGAGCGTCTGAGACACGAGACTCACAATGATCATCCCGGCCAGGGTAGCACCCACGGCAGCGCTCGAGCCCAGGTGCCCTGCGAGGGCGAACGACAACACCCCCACCACGCCGATGGCTGCGCCCGGCTCGAACCCTGCGCCCCTGGCGAGCCTGTAGAACTCGAGGACGCCGGCGACCCCGATGCCAGCAGCCATCACCGCGAGGTACGGCCCGCCGGCCACGACAACCGCCACTGCGATGGGCGCGGCAATGAGTCCACTCAAGATCCTCTCCCGCACCTTCGTGGCCTCCTTACTCGTACGGACTCATGAACGCGCACCTTGAGTGCGGGTTCAGAGATCACCGCCACTTTTCCAGGGGTTGCCGGTGTTGTGCCGGTGTTGCACTCCAGGGAGGGCGCGCTTGCGGCGCGTCTCGCTAGATTTGGCATTCAGGCTTGCCAAATCGAGAGCGCCTCGTCGTGCAAGCACCGGCAACCCTGACACCCTCAAGAAAAGTGGCGAAAACTTATGGCGCCATACCTAGATGGCGCCGAACCTGCGCGTGCGCCGCTGGTACTCATGGATCGCCTTCCTGAGCTCACCCCGGGTGAAATCCGGCCACAGCACCGGGGTTACGTAGATCTCTGCATACGCGATCTGCCAGAGAAGGAAGTTGGAGACCCTCATCTCGCCTCCCGTCCGGATGAGAAGATCCGGGTCGGGGACGCCCGCCGTATAGAGCCGCGCCTCGACGGTATCGCTGTCGATCTCGCCGGGTCTGAGATCTCCCCGGGATACCTCCTCGGCCAGGCGCCTTGCGGCCCTCACGAGCTCGTCGCGGCCACCGTAGTTGATTGCGAGGTTGGCCAGGATGCGGTTGCCCGCCCGCGTCGCCTCCTCAACGCGGGTCAGTGCACGCACCACCGCCGGGGGCAGGTTGTCGCGGGCGCCTATCACCCGGATGCATGCCCCGAAATCGATGAGGGAGTCGAGCTTCCTTTCGAACATCTCCACGAGCAGGTTCATGAGGCCTCCCACCTCATCGGCGGGTCGCTTCCAGTTCTCCGTGGAGAAGACGTAGAGCGTGACGACCTCGATGCCCATTTCCGCGGCAGCCCGGACTATGTCCTCAGCTCGGTCGGCCCCGGCCCTGTGCCCGGCGAGCCTCGGCAGGCCGCGCCCGGTCGCCCACCTGCCGTTGCCGTCCATGATTATCGCCACATGCCGTGGCAGGCTGGCGCGGTCGGCTGGTAGCGGATGGTCTCCTCCGTCGTCCGCCCCGGCCCGCTCACCCGGCCGCCTCACCAGCAACCCGAAAAGAGCCCGCAGAGAGTTCGTCCGCAGAGGCTTCACGAGAGCCGTCACCCCCCTTCCCTTCGGGAACCATACATCCGGCCTCCCCCCGCCAGAACGACTCAAGGGGAGGGTGACCTCCCGGCGACCTCCCCTTGACCATTCCCCTAGACCTATTCCTCTTCCACTATTGCGCCCGAAGAGCACTCCTCAGCACACAGACCGCAGTCGGTGCAGACCTCGGGATCAATCACAAACTTGTCCTCTCCCTCGCTGATCGCCTCGAAGGGGCACACCTCTGCGCACGAACCGCACTTGGTGCAGTCGTCAGTGATGACGTGGGGCAACATGGCCACCTCCCTTCAAACTTCCATTATCTCGGCCTCCTTGACCTCAAGGAGAGCGTCGATCTCCGTTATGAATCTGTCTGTCAGTTTCTGGATGTCCTCCTGGCCTTTCTTGAGGTCGTCCTCGGTAATCTCCTTGGCTTTCTGCTTCGCCCGGAGAGCGTCGATGGCATCGCGCCTCGTATTGCGCACGGCCACCCTCATGTCTTCGGCGACCTTCTTCGCGACCTTCACGAGGTCCCTGCGCCTCTCTTCGGTGAGGGTCGGTATGGTTATCCTGAGCACCGAACCGTCGCTCACCGGCGTGAGGGCGAGGTCTGACTTCAGGATGGCCCGCTCGATATTGGGAAGCACCTTCCTATCCCACGGCTGGATGACGAGAAGCCTGGCCTCTGGCACAGAGATGCTGGCAAGCTGGTTTATGGGGTACACATCGCCGTATGCCTCGACGGTCACCCTGTCGAGCAGGGCCGGGTTGGCTCTGCCCGTGCGAACTTGCGCAAACTCCCGCCGCGTCGCATCCACTATTTCCTTCATCCTCTGTTCGGCCCTGGCACGTTCATCATCTGACATGCTGCTCCCCCCCGACTTGAGTGCCTATCTCCTCACCGAGGACCGCCTTCTTGACGTTCCCCTTCCTCGTCAGGTTGAACACCACGATGGGGATGCCATTGTCCATGCAAAGCGAGGCTGCCGTCGAGTCCATGACGCCAAGCCCCTGGTTTATGACATCCCTGTACGTAAGGCGTGTAAACCGTCTGGCAGAGGGATTGGAGCGGGGGTCGGAATCGTACACCCCGTCAACCCGCTTCGCCATAAGGATCACCTCTGCCTCGATCTCGGCAGCCCGCAGCGCCGCTGCGGTGTCAGTGGAGAAGTACGGGTTGCCCGTGCCGCCAGCGAATATCACCACCCGCCCCTTCTCGAGGTGGCGGATGGCCCGCCGGCGGATATACGGCTCAGCGATCTCGCGCATCTCTATCGCAGTCTGAACCCTCGTGTCGACACCCAGTTTCTCCAGGGCATCCTGGAGCGACATGGCGTTGATTATCGTGGCGAGCATCCCCATGTAGTCGGCGGTGGCGCGGTCCATCCCGGCCTCCTGAGCCTGGACGCCGCGCCAGATGTTGCCTCCGCCGACGACCACGGCCGTCTCCACGCCTAGCCCGTGTATCTCTCGTATCTCCCCGGCGATGTGCCTGACGACATCGAGGTCTATCCCGAAGCCTCTGGAGCCCGCGAGGGCTTCCCCTGATAGCTTCAGGACGACCCTTTTGAACCGGGGCGTCTCCCTGGTCTCACTCATACGCTCCCCAGCCTTCCTCCGGCCCCACGGGTGTGCGTCTAGGTAGATCGCCACAAATTCGCGCTACTTCTCGGCGCGCAGGTCCTCGCCAGGGTTGCCGGTGTTGCCCTCCGGGGACGGCGCGCTTGCGGCGCGCCTCGTTCGAATTTGGCGCTTAAGGCCAGCCAAATTCTCGACGCCCCGCCCTAGCAAGCACCGGCAACCTCAGCACCGTCAGGAGAAGTGGCACAGACTTATGGTGCCATACTTAGAGACCGCCGCTGCTCTTCGCGGGGTTGCAGCCGTCGTCGGACCCATACTCATACTCAGGGCCGTCTGCTAGACCCGGACCTAACACACAGCGCATGCCTCCGGCTTTTCGATGCCCTCACCCAACTCAAACCTGGCGAACCGTCTTACCTCGACCTTCTCGCCGGTTTTCGCGGACACTTCAGCCACGAGGTCGCGTATGGTCTTCTCGGGCTCCCTGATGTACGGCTGGTCGAGCAGGCAGACCTCCGTGTAGAATTTCTTCAGCCTGCCCTCGACGATCCTCTCGACCACAGCCTCGGGCTTGCCCTCGTTGAGAGCTTGCGCCCTGTAGATGGCCCGCTCGTTCTCGAGCATGGACCGAGGCACGTCCTCACTTGAGACGAACAGCGGCTTTCCGGCGGCGATCTGGAGGGCTACCTCCTTCGCGAGCCGGCGGAAGTCGTCTGTACGTGCCACGAAGTCGGTCTCGCAGTTGACCTCGACCAGCACGCCGATTTTGCCCCCGAGGTGGATGTACGCCTCGACCACGCCCTCGGCTGCGACCTTCCCCGCTCTCTTGTGCATCTTCGCAAGGCCCTTCTCCCGAAGGTAGGCGACGGCCTTTTCCATGTCGCCCCCGGTTTCCGCAAGAGCCTTCTTGCAGTCCATCATCCCGGCCCCGGTCCTTTCCCGGAGATCCTTGATGTTCTCGGCTGTCACAGCCACAAGCGCTACCTCCCCGCAAGTCTACCGCTCGTTGTCGTCATCACGAACGACGGCGTGATCGTCATCGCCGACCTCGGCGACCTCGACGTCCAGCGGCATCTCGACAACGTCTGTCGCACCGTCGACATACTCGCCCTCGAGTTCGTGTTCGCGGATCTCACCCGTTGGCGACGCCTCCTCGGCCTGCGCCGCCAGGGCCGCATCGCGCCCCTCGAGGCCCTCTATCACGGCGTCGGCCATCTTGCCACATATGAGCTTCACGGCGCGGATGGCGTCGTCGTTTCCGGGGATCACGTAATCGACCTCGTCCGGATCGCAGTTGGTGTCCACGATCCCAACCACCGGTATGCCGAGCTTCCTCGCTTCTTGCACTGCTATTCTCTCCTTACGTGGATCAACCACGAAAACGGCTCCCGGTAGCCCCGACATCTCACGGATCCCGCCGAGGAACCGCTCAAGCCGCTCCTTCTCCTTCACAAGCTGCATGACTTCTTTCTTGGGAAGGACCTCGAACGACCCGTCCTCTGCCATCTTCTCGAGCAAACGAAGACGCTCGATTCTCTTACGTATGGTGCGAAAGTTGGTGAGCATCCCACCGAGCCAGCGTTCGTTCACATGGAACATGCCGCACCGCTCGGCCTCTTCCTTGACGGTGTTGCGGGCCTGCTTCTTCGTGCCGACGAACAGGATGGCGCCGCCTTCCTGCGCAACGCGCTTCACGAACTCGTAGGCCTCGTCGATCCTCCTGACCGTCTTCTGGAGGTCTATGATGTATATGCCGTTGCGCTCGGTGAAGATGAAGGGCTTCATTTTGGGGTTCCAGCGCCTGGTCTGGTGGCCGAAATGGACCCCGGCCTCGAGCAACTGCTTCATGGTGACTACTGCCATGGTCTCACCTCCTCCCCCACCGGTTCTTCCTCCGCCCCGTTCATCCCCCGGCAGAACCCGCACAAGCGGGCACCGCTACCGGGATCCAGGAGCGTGCGTGCTCACACCAGATGGTAGTATACCACACGTATATCTCCATATCAACGAACGCGCGCCACGAAATTTCCGCCCCTGAATACCGGGTAGTGGCCGGGGAATAGCTAATTCATGAGCGAAAAACGCGCCTTTCCTTCGGCGGAGGTTTCAGAGGTTGAGCCTTCTTCGAGACGTCCTGAACGAGATAGCAGCCCTGCTTTCTTTCGAAAGCCCGGCCAGGGAGGAGGAATTCGTCCTCGACACCCAGCCGCGTCTACCGGGCCTTACCTCGGACGTGCCGCAAAGTGAGGCACCGTCGCCGCCCGCGCTCGAAGGACAGGGCCAGACCCCCGGACGAGCGCAGGTACAGGCACCGGGACAGGAACAGGAACACAGGCAGGGGCAGAGCCAGGCGCAGGCGCAGGGGCAGCACGGTCGAGATCGCCGTCAGCATCGAGGCTGGTCGCTGTCAGGTGACCAGGCTGGTGGGTCCGCGGGGGAACCGTCCGCGGTGGAGTGGCTGTCCGAGGCCCTGCCGCGCACGCCCTACGGATTCCTTCGGCCGAGGAAGATGTCCACCATCAAGATAGGGTTCGGCCGTGAGACGGCCCGGCCGGTCCGTCCGCTGCCCATCGCCCACGAGACCTCGACTGAGATCTCGCCGCCGACACATGGCAACGAACGCAGGACCACCGCACAGGAAAGCCCTCCTCAGGGAGATAACCAGCAACAGGGGCAATTGCGGCCGCGGGAGCCTGGGGACGGGCCGGGACAGGGGCTGGGGCAGGGGCAGGGGCAGGAACGCGGCGCGGGGCACGAGGCGGAAACGTCAGGGGTACCCTGCGGTGAAGGGACGGGCCCGGGCGCAGCAGGACAACAAGCTGGTCCGGCGTCCGGCCGGGGCGGCGGCTCTGGAAATAAGGGTGACGAAGTGAAGCCTCTCGCCGAGAACCTCCAGGCAAACCTCGACGCCCTCAAGCAGGTCCTGCATTACGGTCTGAACTCAGATGTCATCGTGAGGGAGTTCGACGTACCGACCACGCCCTCCACCAGGGCGGCAATCGTGTTCATGGAAGGCCTCGCGAGCAAGGACCTCATCGACCTTGCCGTCCTCCAGCCGCTCATGCTCATCGCCAATCTGGACCGGGGTCTCCGCGCAGCGGACGTGCTCGAGACAATCGAGCGGCGCCTCCTCCCCGGCAACCAGGTAACGCGCAAGGACAACCTCCGGGGTATCATCGAGGGTGTGATAGCCGGCACGACATGCCTTCTCGTCGAAGGATGCGGCACTGCGCTGGAGGTCGAGACCAAGTCGTGGGAGCATCGGGGCATAAGTCAGCCAACTGCCGAAACCGTGGTCCACGGTCCCCAGGAGGCGTTCAACGAGACCCTCAAGAACAACGTGGCGCTCGTGCGGCGACGCATGCGTACGCCTGACCTCGTAAGCGAGGTGATCAAGGTGGGGACGCTGTCGCGCGTGGATTGCGCGGTCCTCTACGTGGAGGGTCTCGCAAATCCCAAACTCGTGGCAGAGGTGAAGAGGCGCATCAATGGGATCAGGGCGGACCAGATTCAGGACACCGGCTCTCTCGAGCAATTCATCGAGGACAGGCCCTTCATGCTGGCTCCGCAGACCCTGTCCACAGAACGCCCCGACAGAATGGCCGCCTTTCTCTCCGAGGGGCACGTCGGCATCCTGCTCGACGGAAGCCCGTTCGGTCTGGTCGCACCGGCAACCTTCTGGGCGCTCCTTCAATCGGCGGAGGATCATTACCTGCGGTGGCCGTTCGGCACCTTCCTGCGCCTCGTCCGCCTGGCCGCCCTCGCCGTCGCCGTGCTCTTGCCAGCGGTGTACATCGCGCTCACCAACTTCCACCCGGAGATGCTCCCAACCGACCTCCTCCTCGCCATCGCCGCGACGCGCGAGAGAGTGCCGTTCCCGACGGTGGTCGAGGTGCTCGTCATGGAGGTGTCGTTCGAGCTCATCCGCGAGGCCGGCATCCGCGTGCCGGGGGTCATCGGCCCCACCCTGGGCATAGTGGGCGCGCTGATCCTCGGTCAGGCCGCGGTCGCTGCCTCGATAGTCAGCCCGATCCTCGTGATAATCGTGGCCGTGACCGCCCTTGGATCGTTTGCAGTCCCGAACTTCAACATGGCCTTCGCCGCCCGGCTCACGCGCTTTGTGTATATCTTCGTTGCAGCAGCCTTCGGCTTCTATGGGATCGCGGTAGGGGTCTTCCTTCAGATGCTGCTATACGTGAACGCAAGGTCGTTCGGAGTGCCCTTCATGTCGCCGGTGGCCCCGTTCGCCCAGTCCAGCGGAGATCTGATCCTCCGGTACCCGTCCTGGAGCATGGAGCTGCGGCCCGCGTTTCTCCAGACCAGGCGCAGGGAGCGACAGCCTGAAGTCGCCCGCAAGTGGACACCCTCGTGGACTACCGACGCCCCATCACCAGACTCCGGCACCGGGCAGATGGCGGAGGAGTCGAGCGGAGGGCGGCCCACGTCACGCCGGGACAAGGGAGGCAGGGGACGTGCTTGAGGAAGGCAGGATCGGCACGAACGAGGCCATCGCGGCCACTGTGTATTTCCTTTCGTCGAAGCTGTTCATCTCGTTCCCGCAGCAAATGGCGACGGTCGGCCTGACGGCGGCATGGATCGTGCCCATCATCAGCTTCGGAACAGGCGCAATCGGGTTCCTCATCATAGCCGCTCTCCTCAGACGCTATCCCCGAATGAGCATCGTCGAGATAGGCGAGGAAGTCGCAGGGCCTATCTTCGGCACCCTCGCCTCCCTCGGATATCTGGCCTTCTTCTTCGCCGCCACGATCCTCGTCATGCGGGAGTTCTCCGAGACCGTGAGCACCGCCCTGCTCCCGCGCACGCCTCTCTCGGCGGTGATGGCCGTCTTCGTGCTGGTCACCGTCATCTCCGTCTATCTCGGATCGGAGGCGCTCACGAGGGCTGCTTTCCTGGCCGCACCGCTCATCGTGGTGACCCTTCTGTTCCTGAACCTGCTTTCGCTGCCCCAGGCCAATCTCGACGCCATGTTCCCGCTTCTCGGCCCCGGGTTGAGTAAGCTCATCTACCACGGGGTGCTCCACTCGGCTGTGGCCGGGGAGGTCATGTTCCTTGGGGTCATAGCGCCGCAGCTTCGAGATGCGGACAAGGTCAGGATGATGGGGCTTGTCGCCATAGCCGTGACCGCCGTATTCACCAGCACGGCGCTGCTCGTCTTCGTGACGGTGTTCCCCTACCCGCTGTGCGTTCACATCCCGTACCCCGGTTACGAGGTGTCGACCCTGATCTACGTCGGCAGGTTCTTCCAGCGGGTCGATGTAGCGTTCGTGTTTCTCTGGGTCATAAGCGGGTGCATAGAGCTTGGGCTTGGCGCCTACACGACGACGATGATCCTGGCGCGCATGCTCAGGCTCCCCGTGTACCGCCCGATCCTGCCGGCGGTGGCGATCATCGGCTACACCCTCGCCTTCGTACCTCCGGACGTTCCTACCGCGACCCGGCTGGACTTCGAGATCGTCAGGACCTTGGGCGCCATCGCGGTCTTCATCGTCCCGGCGGTGCTGCTCCTCGTCGCCCAGATGAAGGAGGCCCGGGCCGGCGGGAGGAGGCGGGCACGCAGTGCGTGAGATATCGAGGCAGACGCTCGCACGCGCCAGGACCGCTCTGCGCCTGTCGCTGTGCCTCGTTGCAGTGCTCGTCTGCGCCGCGGGGTGCTGGGACAGGACGGAGGTGGACGACCTCGCGTTCATAATGGCCATCGGCCTCGATGAGGCGCCGGACGACCAGGTGAACGTGACCCTGCACATAGCCGTCCCCAGGGCCGTGGCGGGCGGCGGCGGGTCGGGCGGCGGCTCCGGCGCGGGTGGTGGAGGAGGGGGTGGTCAGCAGACCAGCCTCATAACGACGCTGACGGGCCACTCCATCCTGAGCGTCCTCAACCTGGTGAACACCCACGTTGACAGGCGCCCGAGCCTCGTTCACGGCAAGATGGTCGTCATCAGCGAAAAACTCGCAAGACGCGGGATCGCCCCGTACATCAGCGAGCTCGTGAGGTTTCGTGACGCGAGGAGGACCATGTTCCTCACCGTCAGCCGGGGGAGCGCCAAGGAGTTCATCGAGAAGAACCGTCCGATCATCGAACAGAACCCCGCGAAAAACCTCGAGCTTCTCGCGCTCGCCAACAGGCAGACCGGGTTCATTCCCCCATCCCAGATTCACAGGTTCCTGGTGGAGATGCAATCACTGGGAGAGGAGCCTCTCGCCATCCTCGCGGGGGTCAGGGAAGAGGCTCCAGGCGGCAGAACGGAGCAATCAGCCGCCAGAGGAGGACAGGGCGGGGACGGCTCGTCCGATGGCGGCGCAGCCGGCGGCGGCGCCGGGATGGGGCCCCCGAAGGTGCCGCGCCCCCCGCCCGTCCACGTTCGCAGTGACTCTGACTATGTAGCAGGCGAGTCCCCCTCGGTCGGTGGAAACCCGGTGGAGGTCATCGGCGGCGCGGTCTTCAGAGGCGACACGATGGTCGGAGAGATCACGGGACAGGACGTCAGGGCCGTGCTCCTCATCCGTGGGACATTCAAGAGGGGCACGCTCGTCCTGAAGGACCCGTTCGTGAAAGACAGGTACGCGGCGTGCGACATCCGCCTTGCCCGCCCGACGGAGACGCGGGTGCTGAAAGAAGGACAAGGGTTCCGCATCAAGGTGAACATCCTTCTCGAAGGGGAGGTCATCGGAAGCCAGAGCCGCATCGATTACTCAAACCCAAAGAACCTCCACATTCTCGAAAGGCGGTTCGCGGAAAACCTCAAGAAGAGTTGCGATGACGTGGTGAAAAGGGCCCAAGAGGAGTTTCGCGCAGACATCTTCGCCTTTGGAAACAAAGCCCGCCACCTCACGAAGACATGGCGCGAATGGGAGGCTCTCAACTGGCCCGGGAGATTCCCGGAGGCGAAAGTGGACGTCGAGGTGAAGCTGGACCTTCGCCGCACGGGCCTCTTGTTCAAGCCGCCGGAACCCAGCGTCCAGAGCGCGCCCAAGGCGGAGAGGAGGTAGAGAGCGCGTGCGTCTGGGAGTCCTGCTCACCACGATGCCGGTGCCGATCGCGGTGGCGATATACACTGCAAGCTTCGGTCTCTGGCTTCTTCGCCACCGAAACGTCCGCGGGGCTGTCGGGGCGTTCATCCTTGCGGCCGGGTGCATCGCCGCGCCGCTCCTGCTTCTCCTTATCAGCGGGTAGCCTCCCCGTCCCCGGGGGAGGCCACCCGCGCATCCTGCACACCGCCGGCTCCGCTATCTCGCCCGCAGCCTCTCGAGTTCATCGAAGAGCTTGTCGTTGAGCACCCTGATATAGGTGCCTTTCATGCCGAGGGAGCGTGACTCGATGACCCCGGCGCTCTCGAACTTGCGGAGTGCATTTACGATGACCGATCTCGTGATGCCCACTTTGTCAGCGATCTTGCTCGCCACGAGCAGACCCTCGTCTCCGCCGAGTTCCTCGAAGATGTGCTCCACGGCCTCCTGCTCAGAGAAGGAGAGAGTATCGAGGGCCATCTGCACCGAAGCCTTCTTGCGGGCCTCCTCTTCGATCTGCCCGGTCTTCGAGCGGAGGATCTCCATGCCGAACACGGTGGCGGCGTATTCCGCAAGCACGAGGTCCTCGTCGGAGAACTCCTTCTCAAGCCTTGCCAGCACAAGGGTCCCCATCCTGTCTCCCCCTGCGTAGATGGGAACGACGGTGAGAAGCTTCTCGGCAAACCCGCACTCCACGTTCGGGCCGAGGAAGCACTTCCCGCGCTCGTGCCGGACGTTCTCGGACGTCTCGATTATCCGAAGGAGCCAGTCAGAGGACTCCCTGGGGAACATCCCGCCGTTCCCGACACACCCCACCGCCGCCTCGCAATCGAAGCCCTCCATGAAACCGTATCCCAGAAGCTTTCCGCGGCGCGCCACCACGTACACGTTGGCAGCGATCTCCTCGGAGAACACGGCGGCAAGTTCATTGAAGTTGCTTGGAAAACCCGTGGACTCCTGTATGAACCGGCTGATTCTCCGCGTCTTCTCCAGTAGTTCGCTCATCGACGTCTCCTCCTTATGTTGCTCCTATACGTAAGTCTGGATTTGACTGCCAGCAGGCAGCCGGCCAGCCTCTTGCGTCTCGTCGTGCGAGCACCGGCAAGGCGAGGTCCGCGCAAGCCAGCGCAAGCCAGTGAATCGCGAAAGCGCGGCACCCGGGCTTGTCCCACCGTGGGCCGCGTCCCAGCCCGGCGCGGCCGAGGATCGGGCGCCGCCACCGCCGGACGCGTCGGGGCTCGCCGAACCCGGTCCTACAGTATGAACCGACTGAGATCCCTGTCTCTCACTATGTCTTGCAGCCGACTGCGAACGTAATCTGCGTCAATCTCCACCCTCCCCTTCGACATATCCGGCGCATCGAAGGAGAGATCATCGAGCAGACGCTCCATGATCGTGTGAAGCCTCCTCGCGCCGATGTTCTCGGTCTCCTGGTTGACTCTATCAGCGATGGCCGCGATCTCGTCGATGGCGTCGGGCATGAATTCGACCTCGACGCCTTCCGTAGCGATCAGGGCCCTGTATTGCTTCACGAGCGCGTTCTCCGGCTCGAGCAGGATGCGCTTGAAGTCGTCCTTCGTGAGGCTGTCGAGCTCCACCCTTATCGGGAAACGACCCTGCAGCTCAGGGATAAGGTCCGAGGGCTTTGCCACGTGGAAGGCCCCGGCCGCGATGAAGAGTACGTGGTCGGTCTTCACCGGGCCGTGCTTGGTCATTATCGTGGAACCCTCCACAATCGGCAGGATGTCCCGCTGCACTCCCTCGCGCGACACGTCAGGCCCGACCCCGCGCTCTCTGCCTGCTATCTTGTCGATCTCGTCTATGAACACGATCCCGGACTGCTCGGCGCGCTGTATGGCCTCGTGTTCAACTTCCTCCATGTCGACGAGCTTCTGGGCCTCTTCCTGGGCTATGACCTTCCTCGCTTCCCTCACCGGGACCTTGCGGCGCCGCTGACGCCGGGGGAGAAGGCCGCCGAAGAGGTCCTGCATGTTGATGCCCATCTCCTCCGCACCGGAGCCGCTGAAGACCTCCAGCATGGGTGGGGTCTGGTCCTCCACGGCGACCTCGATGATCGTGTCCTCGAGTTCGCCCGCTGCCAGTCTCGAGCGAATCTCCTCGCGCTGCGACCTTGCCTCGGCCTGCCTTGCCCGGAAAGAGTCGTCATCCCGCGCCAGCCCCAGGCCCCCCATGAGGGCGCCGAGCGGGTTCCTCTCGGCCTCGCGCGTGGGGATGGGCGCCAGGATATCGAGAATCCTCTCGTCCACCATGGCCTCGGCCCTGTGGTAGACCTCAACCATCTTCTCGGCCTTCACCATCCTGATGGACGTTTCCACCAGGTCGCGAATGATCGAATCCACGTCGCGCCCGACGTAGCCGACCTCCGTGAACTTCGTCGCCTCGACCTTGATGAACGGCGCGTTCACCAGTCTCGCGAGCCTGCGGGCGATCTCGGTCTTCCCGACACCGGTGGGGCCGATCATGAGTATGTTCTTCGGCACCACCTCATCGCGAAGCGGCCCTGGCAGCTTCAGCCGGCGGTATCTGTTGCGCAGGGCGATGGCGACCGCCCGCTTGGCCTTCGCCTGCCCGACGATGTACTTGTCGAGCTCCTCGACAATGGCTCGGGGTGTCAGGTCTTGCACCCTCGTGCCTCCCTTCAAAGCTCCTCGCAAGAGATCTCTTCATTCGTATATATGCAGATGGACGCGGCGATCTTGAGCGCCTCCGTGGCGACGTCACGGCAGGGAAGGTCCGTGTGCCGGATGAGAGCCCGCGCAGCGGCAAGCGCATACGGGCCGCCCGACCCGACGGCCACCACGTCGTCGTCGGGCTCGATGACATCGCCACTCCCCGATATCACGAGAAGGTGGGACATGTCTGCCACCACGAGAAGCGCCTCCAGGCGGCGCAGGGCTCTATCGAGCCGCCATTCCTTGGCAAGCTCCACGGCGGCCCTCGGAAGGTTCCCGTGAAACTCCTCCAGCTTCCCCTCAAACTTCTCGAACAGGGCGAAAGCATCAGCGGCCGCCCCTGCGAAACCCGCCAGCACTTTGCCGTCATGGATCCTTCTGACCTTCTTGGCCCCGTGCTTCATCACGGTGTTCCCGAAGGTCACCTGGCCGTCGCCGGCGACGGCCACATGGCCGCCGCGCCTTACGGCAACTACAGTCGTGGCGTGAAACACACGGCTCACTCCTTCAGGTTTCAGGCTGAGTGCGGGTTCAGAAATCACCGCCACTTTGCCAGCCGCTGCCAGTATCGCGCTCCGGGGACGGCGCGGCTCGTCGGATTCGGCGTTCAGGCTTGGCAGATCCAGAGCGTCCCATCGTGCAAGCACCGGAAACCCGGAGGTCTCTCCCAGACCGGCATGGATTTCCGGACTCACACTCAGGCTCGAGGGTGAGCCCTGTCGTACACGAGCTTGAGCTTCTCGCGGGTCACGTGAGTGTAGATCTGCGTCGTGGATATGCTCACGTGCCCCAGTAGCTCCTGCACGGCTCGCAGATCAGCTCCGTGGTCGAGGAGATGGGTGGCAAAGGAGTGCCTGATCGCGTGGGGACTCACCTTCTTGTCGATGCTCACTTTGCGTATGTAACGGTCGACCATGGTCTGGACGGCCCTGGCTGAAAGCCTCCCGCCCCTGTAGTTCAGAAACAGCGCTCCTACGTCCGGACGCGCACCGACGAGCCGCGGCCTTCCCCGGCCCAGGTACTCCCTCAACGCATCAACGGCCCGCTCTCCGATGGGCACGATACGCTCTTTCCTGCCCTTCCCGAACGCTCGCACGAAGCCATGGTGCAAATCGGCATCCCCGGTGTCTAGCCCCACCAGCTCACCTACGCGCAAGCCCGCCGCATACAGCGTCTCGAAGACGGCCCTGTCGCGAAGGCCGAGCGGGGTGTCGCGCGGCGGAGACTCGAGGAGGCTCTCCACGTCTCCTTCGTGGAGAAATCGCGGAAGCATCCGCCCGAGTTTCGGTGCCCTCACGCCCCTGGCCGGGTTCGTCGGGCAGATTCCCTTCCTGCACAGGTACGTGAAGAACGAGCGTACAGCCGCGAGCCGCCGCGCTATGGTCCGCCGCGAGTACTTCGCCCTTTGCAGGCTCGCGAGATATGCTCTTATCTCGAGGTGCGTTATGTCAGACGGGCTGCTGTCCCCCTGAAGGGCGTTGCCCAGGAAATCGATGAAGCAACGGATGTCATGGGCATAAGCATCGAGAGTATTGGGCGATGCGCCCTTTTCGAGTGCAAGCTGCGCGAGAAAACCATCGACCTCCGAAGCAAGCACCAGAACCGTCCCTCCTGATCCGCCCCGGACGCGGTTCACCCGGTGCCCCGGCGCCCCGGGCACCCCGGCCGCCCTGGCGACCGCGCCCATCCGGCCATCTGGCCATCCAGGCAACTTGCGTCTGCCATGGCGCTCCCGGCCAGTTCGGCCGCGCCGGCCACCCCAGCGCGACCCAGCGCGACCCAGCGCGGCCCAGCGCGGCCCAGCGCGGCCCAGCCCCGGTCAGTGCCAGCCAGCGGTCCGGCGGCGACCCATCTAGCCTGAAATTGTAACATAATTATAACAGTTCTTCAAGACCACTTCGGAGGGTTTTCTCGAAATTCCTCATCGCGTTGAGGGCGGATGTCGCGATTTGGCGTCTGGCGGCTTTTCCCCTGAGCTTCCCTTCGGGACGGGGCATGATCCCGAAGTTTGCGTTCATCGGCTGGAAGGGGCCCCGCCGGGGTCCGGTTATGTACCGGCACAGGCTGCCGTGGACCGTTTCGGCTGGGAACACCAGGGGGTCATGCCCGCGAGCCAGCCTCGCGACGTTCACGCCGGCCACAAGGCCCGAGGCTGCTGACTCGAGGTAGCCTTCTACTCCGGTCACCTGGCCGGCGAAGAAGAGCGTGTCGCGGGAGCGGAACTGCAGGGTCGGCCGGAGGAGCTCCGGCGAGTTTATGTAGGTGTTCCTGTGCATCACCCCGTACCTTACGAACTCGGCGTGCTCCAGCCCCGGGATCATCCGGAAGACGCGCCGCTGCTCGTCCCAGGTGAGCCGTGTCTGAAAGCCCACCATGTTGAGAAGCGTCCCGGCCTCGTCCTCACGTCTGAGCTGCACAACGGCGTACGGCCTCTCGCCCGTCCGCGGGTCGACCAGGCCCACCGGCCGCATGGGGCCGTACGCGAGGGCCTCGCGCCCCCTCCGTGCCAGGACCTCCACGGGCATGCACGCCTCGAAGACTCTCGTGTCCTCGAACCCGTGGACCGGCGCGCACCTCGCCGAGACCAGCGCGTCACAGAAACGATCGTACTCTTCCTTCGTCATCGGGCAATTGAGGTAGTCGTCGCCGCCCCGGCCGTAGCGAGATCCCCAGAAGGCCTTCGACATGTCGCACGACTCCGCGGTCACTATCGGCGCTACGGCGTCATAGAAGTAGAGATGCGCGGTGCCAGCAAGCCGGGCCATGTCCTGCGCCAGGCTCTCTGACGTGAGGGGGCCTGTTGCTATCACCACCGGGACGCCTTCGGGGATCGTGTGCACCTCTTTCCTCACCGTCTTCACCCTGGGACAGCGCTCGATGTACGCCGTAACGAGACGCGCGAACCGTCGC
This sequence comes from Bacillota bacterium, assembly GCA_030024085.1. Lineage (GTDB taxonomy): Bacteria > Bacillota > SHA-98 > UBA4971 > UBA4971 > UBA6256. The sequence continues at coordinate 89,916 of JASEJE010000003.1, forward strand.
CTGTCGCACGCCAGCGCAGACCCGGCGGGGATCCTCGATCCTTCTGCGCATCTCATGATGATGGACCCCAGGATCCGCATCTCCTCTTTGAGCACGCCGGCAGCGCTGTCGGGGCTGTCGGAGCCCAGGGAATTGGAGCACACCAGCTCGGCGAAGTCGCCCGTGGTATGGGCAGGGGTCATCATCGCCGGACGCATCTCCACGAGCGTCACTTGCAGGCCCTGCCTCGCAGCCTGCCATGCGGCCTCGATGCCCGCGAGGCCGCCCCCCACCACCATTACGTCACCTACACCAGGATCGAGCATGCTTCCTCCCCACCGGCGCGCCGGGCAATCGACACTCATGTGGACTCGTAAAACAGTATGGGCTGCTCATAGGCCAGAGGAGCACCAAGTGCGGGTTCAGAAATCACCGCCGCTTTTCCAGGGGTTGCCGGTGCTCGCACGACGGGGCGCTCTCGATTTGGCGAGCCTGAATGCCAAATCTAACGAGCCGCGCCGCAAGCGCGCCGCCCCCGGAGTGCAACACCGGCAACCGAGAAGGTTCTCCCGAACCAGCGTGGATTTGTGAACTCACACTCAGGCAGAGGATTCCTTGCCGCCGGGCTCGGATTTGGGCCCCTCCCGGTAATCACACGTCTCCCGCACGCACGCGAGGAACCCGCCCTTTCCGCCGCGCCTGACGAGAAACGCCCCGCACTTCGGACAGGTGGCCTTCACAGGGGTGTACCACGTGGTAAAGCGGCAATCGGGGTACCTGCTGCACCCGTAGAACTTCCTTCCCTTCCTCGTCTTTCGCTCGACTACCTCCGCGCCGCACTCAGGGCAGTTCACCCCGGCGGAGCGGACTATCTTCTTGGTGAACGTGCACTCGGGATACCCCTGACACCCCAGGAACGTCCCGAATCTGCCGTGCTTCACCACGAGCGGACGCCCGCACTCGGGGCACTTCTCGCCGGTGACCTCGTCAGGGACCCTGACCCGTCCCACGCTCTGCTCGGCCGCGCTGACCGTCTTCTCGAATGGGACGTAGAATTCGTCGATGACCCTGACCCAGTCGAGCTTGCCCTCGGCGATCCTGTCGAGCTGGTTCTCCATCTCCGCCGTGAACGCCACGTCGACCACCTGCGGGTAAACCTGCTTAAGGAGATCCACGACCACGAACCCGAGCTGGGTGGGATGAAACCTCTTCTCCTCCAACACCACATACCCGCGCCTCAGAATCGTGTCGATTATGGGCGCGTATGTGCTGGGCCGCCCTATTCCGTTCTCCTCCAGTGCCTTCACCAGGGTAGCCTCGGTGTACCGCGGGGGCGGTTCCGTGAAATGCTGCGCAGGCTCGAGCCGCACGAGCCCAAGGGTCTCGCCCTCGTGCACCTCCGGCAGGCCCGGTTCCTCGTCCTTGCCGTTGTCGGTGGCCTCCTGGTATACGAGGGTAAATCCGGGGAACTTGACCCTGGACCCGGTCGCCCTGAACGTATAGGCCTGTGCCTGCACGTCAACGCTCATGGCATCGAGCACCGCCGACTCCATCTGGCTCGCCACGAACCTTTCCCAGATGAGACGGTAGAGCCTGTATTGGTCGCGAGTTAGGTGGGCCTTCACCTGGTCAGGGAGCCTCTCGACCGAGGTTGGACGTATCGCCTCGTGGGCATCCTGGCTCGTGGCCTTCGCCCGGTATCGCCTGGGCTGGCCGGGCACGTACTCCCGCCCGTAGGTCTTGCCGATGAACGCCCTCGCAGCCTGCTCGGCCTCGACCGCGGTCCGAACCGAGTCGGTGCGGATGTATGTGACCAGGCCAACGCTGCCCTCGTCTCCAAGCTGCAGGCCCTCGTACAGCTGCTGAGCCACCTGCATGGTCTTCCGCGAGCCAAACCCGAGCCTCCTCGACGCTTCCTGCTGCAGAGTGCTCGTGGTGAAGGGAGGCGCAGGGTTCCGGCGCCGCTCCTTTCTCGTGACCCTCGCCACCTGATACGTTGCGCCGGAGAGGTCGTCCAGAATGGACTTGGTCTCACCCTCGTTGCGGATCTCGATCTTACGGCCTGCGCGGAGCACCAGCTTCGCCGGGAACTCCCGTCCCTCGTCGGAGGACCGGAGGTGTGCAGTGATCGACCAGTATTCCCGGGGGACATGCGCCTGGATTTCTCTTTCCCTGTCGCAAACGAGCCTGACGGCCACCGACTGCACTCTGCCCGCCGAGAGCCCGCGGCGGACCTTCTTCCAGAGGAGAGGGCTCAGACTGTAACCCACGAGACGGTCCAATACCCGCCTGGCCTGCTGGGCGTTCACGCGGTCAAGGTCGATCGCCCTGCGGCTTTCCAGCGCAGCCTCTATGGCGGGCCTCGTTATCTCATTGAACTCTATGCGGCAGGGGCTCCCAGGGTCGATCCCCAGCACCTGCGTGAGATGCCACGATATCGCTTCTCCTTCACGGTCAGGGTCGGTGGCGAGCAGCACCCCCGGCGCCGACTCGACCGCGCTCTTGAGCTCGCGAATGATGTCCCCCCTGTCCCTCAGGACCACGTAATGCGGCTCGTAACCGTCCTTGACGTCTACCCCGAGTTTGCTCTTGGGAAGGTCACGCACGTGTCCCCTGGAGGCCTTCACAGTGTACCCCGGCCCGAGGAACTTGCCTATGGTCTTCGCCTTGGCAGGTGACTCAACAATAACAAGGGATTTCGACATCCTGACACTCCCTGTTTCGTTTGCAGGTCTTAGTGAAGCAGCCGGGGTTCCGGCCGCGGGTCCTCATCCTCACCCTGGGCTATCTCGCCATCAGCCTCACCGCCCGTTGCCTGGCCAAGGATCATGGCCACCCTCTCCCTGTCGTCTATGACGCTGGATAACACCAGCGCCATGTCAGCGGCGTCGATCCGGCCGGCGTCCACCGCCGTCACGAGGAGCATGGCCTCTTCCAGTTCGTCAGGACGGACGAGCCCTGCCTCCTGCAAAAACGTCACAAGGCCCCACGCATCGACAGTTAGCTTCTGTCGCTCATCGGCGTTTAATACCCTTCGTGCACCCAGGGCCTGACGGGACGCCAGGTGAGACCGGCTGCGCTTTCGGTTGGCCAATTCAACCACCTTCTTTCGCGCGTCGAACGTAACCATCGAGAGCGCGGGCGACGAGGCCCCGGATCTCGAGGCCTGCGAGGGCCACCGCGACGTCCCGCGGTCCCAGCCCCGTCTCGTCTACTATATCATCTGCGGACGCCGGTGAAAAGTCCAGCGCCGCCAGGACCCGCTTCTCCCGGGCTGAGAGACGCAGGCTGCTCTCCCCCCTGCTCCCATGGCTCTCGGGAGCGGCCATGTTCTCGATGCCCAGCTCCTCTAGGATGTCCCCGATCCCCTCAACCAGCCTCGCGCCGTCCCTGATGAGCTGGTGGGTCCCCCGGGACAGCGGGCTGCGGATATCGCCGGGAACTGCAAACACGTCGCGCCCCTGCTCGAGAGCGAACTTCGCCGTGATGAGGGCACCACTCGTCTCCCGGGCCTCCACCACCACGACGCCAAGGGAAAGGCCGCTTATGATCCTGTTGCGCGCGGGGAAGTTCTGCCCATACGGACGGGTCCCGAGAGAGCGTTCGCTCACGAGCGCCCCGTTTCCTGCAATCTCCTCGGCGAGTTTCTCGTTCTCGGGGGGATACACCACGTCGACCCCGCACCCGAGGACAGCGATCGTGCGCCCGCCTGTCTCAAGGGCGCCGCGGTGGGCCTCAGAGTCGATGCCTCGCGCCATCCCTGACACGATGGTGAAGCCCGCACTCGCCGCCTCCCCTGCGACGAGACGCGCCGCCGCGCGCCCGTAGCGCGTGGCATGCCTCGCTCCGACCACCGCAATGGCCAGCCCGTCACCTGGCAGGATCTCGCCCTTGACGTAAAGCACCGGGGGAGGGTGGTCGATGTTCAGGAGCCGTTCGGGATAGCCGGGGTCCGACGTGGTGACTATGCTTACCCCGAGGTCGTCAGCCTTCTCGAGTTCTTCCCGGAGCAACCTCCCGTCGCGCACCTCGGCGATCCTCTGCACAGTCACCGGGCCGATGCCCTCGACGCGCAGCAACGCATCCTCTCTCGCCAGCAGGGCATCGCGCGCCGAGCCAAAGCACTGGATGAGGCTAGCAAGCCTCGCGCCGCCGATGGTGCCCACCATGTTCAGGGCTATTGTGCACTCTCTCTCGTCCATGTGTCGTCCACCCGCCCATGCACGGGGAAAAGCCCGCTCCCCACGCATGCTTGCTGCCGCCGGCTTGCCCTGCGGTCGTCCTAAGTATGGCGCCATGAGGCTGTTGATTTCCTCCACTTTATGACAACGCAGCTCGGTGGAGTGCCGGAAAACGGTCGCCGTGCACGGCCAAACTGGCAGCTACTGGGGAAAATCAACGGTCTCCGCCATAAGTTTGCGCCACTTCTCCTGACGGTGTTGAGGTTGCCGGTGCTTGCTAGGGCGGGGCGCCTGGAATTTGGCTAGCCTTGAGCGCCAAATTCGAACGCATCTCACCGCACGCGCCGTCCCCGGAGGGCAGTACCGGCAACCTTGGCGAGGACCTGCGCGCTGAAAAGTAGCGCGGATTTGTGGCGATCTACTTAGCGGTGGTCCTGGCGGTCGTCCCGGGCCGCCAGGGTCTACCCGCGAAGTGAGAACGCCCTGTAGCTCACGGCCTCGCTTATGTGCTGGTCCTGCACAAGGTCGCTTCCCTCCAGGTCGGCGATGGTCCTCGCCACTTTGAGCACCCTCGCATGGGCGCGGGCCGACAGCCCCAGCCTCGCGCAGGCGGCGTAAAGCAGTGTCCTTGCCTCCCTGGACATCCGGCAGAAAGCCCGGAGCTCGGAAGGGCGCATCTCCGCATTGGCCCTGACCGGAAGTCCCCCGAACCTTGCCTGCTGAGTCTGCCTTGCCCGAACCACTCTCTCGCGGATCTCCGCGGAGGTCTCCCGGCCTCGCGCCTGCTCGAGATCGTTCATATCCACCTTCCGCACGTGGATGTGGAGGTCGATCCTATCGAGGAGCGGACCGGACAGACGGGCGAGGTACTTCTGCACGGCGGTCGGGGTACACGTGCAGACGCCCGAGCGCGCCCCTCCACGGCCGCACGGGCACGGATTCATCGCCGCCACCAGCATGAACCTTGCAGGAAACGTCGCCATGCCGCCAGCCCTCGAGACCGTGACGAACCCGTCCTCGAGAGGCTGCCGTAGCGCCTCGAGAGCATGCCCCGCAAACTCCGGGATCTCGTCGAGGAAGAGGACGCCCCGATGCGCCAGAGAGATCTCCCCGGGCCTCGGAACGCGCCCCCCGCCGATCAGGCCGGGTGCCGATATGGTATGGTGAGGGCTTCTAAATGGCCTCGTCGACACGACGCTGGTGCCCGCGGGGAGGAGCCCCGCCGCGCTGTAGACCCTGGTTACCTCGAGAGCCTCATCCCACGTAAGCGGCGGCAAAACCGAGGGTATGCGCCGGGCGAGCATGGTCTTTCCTGCTCCGGGAGGCCCGACCATCAGCACGTTGTGTCCTCCCGCAGCAGCCACCTCGAGGGCCCGCCTGGCCTGATCCTGCCCCAGGACGTCCGCGAAGTCCAGGTCCTCCTCGAACTGCAACGACGCGTCCGCGAAACCCCTCGTCGCCGGGGTCTTGCTTATGCGCAGGGAACCGCAGAGATGGCCCACAGCCTCGACAAGCGTGTTCACACCATAGACGTCGAGGCCGTCCACGAGTGCCGCCTCACCTGCGTTCTCGCTGGCGACCATCATCATGGTGAACCCCGCGGACCTGGCCGCAAGGGCTATTGACAGCACTCCGGACGTTCCCCGCACCTGCCCGTCGAGGGAGAGTTCCCCTGCGAACACGCAATCCTCCACGGCGGATGAGCTGATCTCGCCGGTCGCCGCCAGGATGCCGAGGGCGATGGCAAGGTCGAAACATGCCCCCTCCTTACGGATCATGGCTGGGGCAAGGTTGACTGTGATCCTGCGAAGCGGAAACTCGAACCCGGAGTTCCTGAGAGCGGCCCTCACCCGCTCCCTGGCCTCGCGGATGGCCGCATCGGGCAGCCCAACTACCTCAAAGGACGGAAGCCCTGCCGAGACATCCACCTCGACGCACACAGGGTATCCATCTATGCCGAGAACGGCGCCACCGGGCACCTTCGCAAGCAAAGGCATCACCCCCCGCAGTCGAAGGCGCCCTTGATGAGGTGCGCGAGAGGCGTGCCCGAGGGAAGGAGGTCCACGGCCACCACATCGAACCTGCACTCGACCCCGGCCATCCCCCGGCCTGCCATGTACGCGAGCGCCGTCCTGACGATGCGCCGCCGCTTCCTCGCCGTGATCTGCTCCGCGGCCGAGCCGAACGGGCCAGGCCTCCTGGTCTTCACTTCGACGAACACGAGAACCGCACCGTCGCGCGCCACTATGTCGATCTCCCCCGCCCTCCAGCGGAAATTACGCTCGAGTATCTCGAAGCCGTTCGACTCGAGGTACCTCGCAGCGATATCTTCGCCCGCAGACCCTATATCCCTGCTTTTCGCGTACAATGAGCACACCCCTCTGCCATCGATTCCCAGAGTGGTATTTCTCCACCGGTTTGGGTTTTCCTGCCATATGTCGGAGACTGATGGGAAATTGTGTTATAGCCCGAGCTCCGGGCCCAGGCTGGGCTGTTTCGCGAGGATGCCCCTGAGGAAGGTCTTTCTATGCAGCGGACACGGCCCGTGCTTCAAGATCGCCGCAACGTGCTCCGGTGTGCAATACCCCTTGTGGGACCTGATGCCATACTGAGGATACTCATGATCCCAGACCACGCACATCCTGTCCCTCGTAACCTTGGCGACGATGGAGGCTGCGGCTATGGCCTGGGAAAGCCCGTCCCCGTGAATGACCGCGCTCTGGGAGATTGGCACGGGCACGACCTCGGCGTCAACGAGCAGGTAGTCCGGCAGGATGCCGAGGTCATCGACAGCCCTCTTCATGGCAAGCCTGGCAGCCTGCTTTATGTTGATGCGGTCTATTGTCTTCGCGTCCACCGATCCGCATCCGACGGCAAGCGCGGCGTTCATGATGACGTCGTAGAGGGTCTCCCGCCGCCCCGGTGAAAGCGTCTTCGAATCGCGAACCCCCTCGACGATGGTCCCACGCCTGAACACCACGGCCGCAGCGACCACCGAGGCGATAAGAGACCCGCGGCCTGCCTCATCGATCCCGGCCACCGCCACGTAGCCCTGTTCCCACAGCCGCCTTTCATAGAAGAGGAGGTCTTCCCGGCGGCACGATGCAACCGCGCTCAGAGCGATCACGTGGCCTCACCGCCTTGCGGCAGCGGGTCGAGGGTAACCCTTCCCAGGAGGCCCTTGCGGAAGTCAGAGAGCACCACGACACCTGCCCGAGAGAGATCCACCACTCCACCGGGCCCGAGACAGCCGCGCTTCCTGCCAACCAGTTCGAGCAGCTCCCGCCCGCCTACCGCCCGCACGTCCTCGAGCTTGAGGCGGGATGCGAGGGCGTCCGGCGCCCTCTCCCGGAGGACGTCCAGCAGATGCTCGGCCACATCCGCAGGATCGAAGGTCTCATCGCTGATGGCGCCCGTCGCCGCCAGCTTGAACATGGCGGCAGGGTCGTCAGCGCGCGGCCAGAGGACCCCTGGAGTGTCGAGGAGATCTATGCCCCTGCCCACGGTTATCCACTGCTTGCCCCGGGTGATCCCGGGCCTCGCGCCCGTTTTTGCCGACCTTCGCCCGGCTATCCTGTTCACCAGCGACGACTTGCCCACGTTAGGGATGCCGATGACCATGGCTCTCACGGGGCGCATCCTCCGCCCTCTCGATGCGAGCCTCAGCATGATCTGGCCTGCCACCGAGGAGCACGCCTCCACGACCGCCTCAACGCCCTCCCCGGTCTCGGCGTTCACGGCATAGCAAAACGGCTCGCGTGCGCGGAGCGCAGCAAGCCATTTTCGCGTCTCATCGGGGCTCGCGAGATCCTCCTTGGCCAGGACGACGATCTTCGCCCTCTCCCCCACGATCCAGGCGATCTCCGGGTTCCTGCTGGTATCGGGGATCCGCGCGTCCAGGACCTCTACGACCACGTCTATCCCTGCCAGGCTCCGCTTGATAGCCTGCCTGGCTTTGGCCATGTGACCGGGAAACCATGAAAGCATCATTGCCCTACAGTTCCAGCCCCGATCCCCGGCGTTCGAACCAGCCCGATCTCCCCGGGCGGCCACCATGTGACAAAGGCCTTCCCAACGATGTTGGACCTCGGCACGAATCCCACATCGGGGAAACGCGAGTCGTCGCTGTTGTTCCGGTTGTCTCCGAGCACGAAGTAGCGGCCGGGGGGAACGACCTCCGGACCGAAGCTACCGAACGTGAGGTCCATGGTATAACCCTCATCGAGGATCTGGCCGTTCAGGATAACGTGCCCGTCACGCACCTCGACGATGTCGCCAGGCACCCCGACCACCCGCTTGATGAACTTGCGCTTCGGGTTCGCGGGGTACCTGAACACCACCACGTCGCCCCTCTGCGGCTCCTTGAAGCGGTACACGAGCTTGTTGACCAGCAGCCTCTCGCGGTTGTGCAGACTGGGTTCCATGCTCGATCCCTCGACCACGAAGGACTGGGCGATGAACGTGATGATGAAGGCCGCGAGCACGATGGCGATGGCGAACGCCTGGACGTACTCAAGGATCTCGGATCTCAGCGCAGGCGAGATTAGGGGCCTTGCTACGGGTGGCGCAGGCTCGAGAGGGGCCGTGCCAGGGCACGCCCCGGCCGGGGGCCCGCCCGCCTCAGCCCCGCAGTCGCAATCATATTGCCCTGCGCATTGAGGCCCCCCTGGGCATTGGTCGCAGGCCGGCACGTCAACCCGCCCCTGGTCGCCTTCAGAAGCCGCCTCGTGCCCCGCAAAGTCGCCAGAGCGGGCGTCGCGGGGCTGTACCGCTTCGGCGAACCCGCCGGGGCACCCCCCGCCCTCGCCCTCATGATCTCCCTTTCCCTCGACCGGTTCCCCTGGAGCGACCACGCGGGAGCCTTCCAGGGCGCCATCATCGATATGGCCCATCTCGGAGGTCACTTCCTGTCTGCTTCCTTTACCCTGGCAGCCTTCCCGACGCGCTCCCTGAGATAGTACAGCTTCGCGCGTCTCACCTTGCCTTCCCGCACGACCTCGATTTTGCCGACCCTCGGCGAATGCAACGGGAACGTCCGCTCGACTCCTATGCCTGCAGACATCTTGCGCACGGTGAAGGTCTCGCGGATCTGTGTTCCCCTGCGGGCGATCACCACGCCCTCGAATACCTGGATCCTCTCTCTGCCGCCCTCGACGACCTTTACATGGACCCTCACGGTGTCGCCCGGCCTAAACGGCGGGATGTCCTCGCGCATCTGCTCGCGCTCTATAGTATCCATGATGTTCATTGTCCGGGATCCTCCCTCCAGAGTGGACGCGCAAGGCGCCTTGCAGCCTGCGTTCATTCGACAACGGTGATTATATCACACGGTTTCGGCCACGTTCAACATCGGCCTTCTGCGGCGGCCCCATCCCGCTCTATCTCTTCGAGCAGCCGCTCGTCCTCCGGGGTAAGGCTCGCCGAACGAAGGAGATCCGGACGCCTCTCGAGGGTTCTGGCGAGCGCTTGTTTTCGCCGCCAGATCCTCACCTTCTCGTGATCCCCTGAGACGAGCACCTCCGGCACGGTCATGCCGCGGAACTCACGCGGCCTGGTGTACTGTGGGTAATCCAGCAATCCACTGGTGAACGACTCGGCAGCCACGGACTCCTCATCGAGCACTCCCGGGACAAGCCTCGTCAGCGCATCGATGATGACCATCGCAGGGAGTTCACCGCCGGTCAACACGTAATCACCGATGGATATCTCCTCGTGGACCAGCGCCTCCCTGACGCGCTCGTCCACGCCCTCATAATGCCCACATATCAGCACGAGACGTTGCTCCCGCGCCAGCCGCACCGCAGTCTCCTGGGTGAACACCCGCCCCTGCGGGCTCATCAGGATCACCCGGGCGGAACCAGGCGCTTCGCTCATCACATGTTCAACAGCGGCGAAGATGGGCTCGGGTTTCATGACCATCCCGGCTCCTCCGCCGAACGGATAATCGTCGGTCACCCTGTGCTTGTCCCGGGCGAACTCCCTTATGTCGTGGACGTGGATCTCCACGAGCCCGCGTTCCCTGGCGCGCGCGACGATGCTTTCGGAAAGCGGCCCGGAGAACATCCCGGGGAAGATGGTGAGCACATCGATCCTCAACGCCAGCCACCTACTCCAGCCCGGGAATGAGCTCGATGGTCATCCGGCCGCGCTCGAGATCTATGCTCTTTACGATCTCACGTACAGCCGGCACCAGGACCGTCCTTCCCGGACGTCCGCCGGGCCCGTTCACCTTGACCTCATAGATGTCGTTGGCGACGCCGCGGACGACCCGCGTCACCTTCCCGAGGCGGCGGCCCTCCGTGGTGACCACGTCGAGGCCCTCTATCTCGTAGAAATAGTAGCGCCCCGGCTCGAGCGGCCATGTCTCTGACCTTGGAACCTCAAGGATCGCCCCCCGCAACTTCTCGGCGTCGTCCACGGAGTCTACCCCGGCGAACTTCATGACCACAAAACCCCGGTGCTGTCGTGCGCTTTCCACCTTGAGGACCGCGACGCCATCCCCCGTGCGGGCCCGGAGCCTCAGAGACGGTCTGAACCGGTCCGGGAAATCGGTCAGCGGCAGGGCCCTGACCTCGCCACGGATCCCCTGTGGGGCGGTCACCTCGGCCACCGCAACGAACTCACAGGTCATGTTCGGTTGCACGGTCACACGATCTCCACGGTAACCTTCTTGCCCTGCCGCGCCCCCACGGATCTCACGAGCATCCTCATGGCCTTCGCAGTCCTGCCGGACCTCCCGATGAGCTTCCCCTTTTCGTCGGGATCGCAGGACACCTCGTACACGGTGTACCCGTCGGCGCCCGAGACGTCCGCCACTTTCACGCCATCCGGATTATCCACGAGGTTCCTGGCGATGAACTCTACAAGCTGCTTCATATGGCTTTCGCCTCACGAGACGCGGCCTGCCCGGCCGCATCGACGCCCGCCCTCGCGAGCAGGGATTTCGCGGAATCCGTCGGAAGAGCCCCCTTCTTCAGCCACTCCGCGGCCTTCTCGCGGTCCACCTCCAGGGTTTCAGGGCTCGTCCTGGGGTTGTAATGGCCAAGGATCTCGATGAACCGCCCATCCCGCGGGTAGCGGCTGTCGGCGACGACGATCCTGTAAGAAGCCTGCTTCTTTGCCCCCGTCCTCAAGAGCCGTATCCTTACTGCCAAGTTGTGTCACCTCCCGTCGCCCGGTTTCCCGGACCGGCCTATTTGACAAACGGGAATGCGCCTTTTCGCATAGCGCGATGGGCAGCTTTCTCGGCGCCCCCGAATTGCCGAAGCATATCCCTCACCTGGTCGAACTGGCGCAGGACGCTGTTTACGTCCTGGATGCGCGTGCCGCTCCCTCGGGCAATCCTCTTTCGCCGGCTGCCGTCGATGATCGCCGGGTTCCTTCTCTCCTCCGGCGTCATGGAGCATACTATCGCCTCGACGCGCTTGAGCTGGCCCTCATCGACCTTGAAGTCGGAGACCCCCCGCATGCGCCCCATGCCAGGGATCATGGATAGTATCTCATCGAGAGGCCCGATCTTTCTCATCTGGCGGAGCTGGTCCGCGAAGTCTTCCAGGGTGAACTCGTTGGTCCTGATCTTCTCGGCGAGCTTGCGGGCTTTTGTCTCGTCGTACGCCGCCTCAGCCTTCTCGATGAGGCTGAGGACGTCCCCCATGCCGAGGATGCGCGATGCCATCCTGTCGGGGTAAAACGGCTCGAGGGACTCAACCTTCTCGCCGACCCCCACGAACTTCACGGGCTTGCCCGTCACGGCCCTCGTCGAAAGCGCCGCACCGCCGCGGGCGTCGCCATCGAGTTTGGTCAGGACGATGCCCGTAAGTCCCAGCCGCTCATTGAACGTGGCTGCGACGTTCACGGCGTCCTGGCCCGTCATGGCGTCCACCACCAGCAGCATCTCGGACGGGCTCGTCTCAGCCTTCATCCGTGCAAGTTCATCCATGAGTTCGTCGTCTATATGGAGCCGCCCGGCGGTGTCGATGATCACCACGTCGCGGCCGATAGACGATGCCCTGGCCATCGCTTGCTGTGCAACGCGGACCGCGTCGTCGCCCTCGCGCGTCGCGACCACATCGACCCCGACCTTCTCGCCCAGCACCTGAAGCTGGCGGATGGCGGCAGGGCGCCTGGTGTCGGCAGCGACCAGAATCGGGTGCTTGCCCTGCCTCTTGAGGAGGTTTGCGAGCTTGGCTGCGGTGGTGGTCTTGCCGGATCCCTGAAGGCCCACGAGCATTATGACGGTCGGAGGCCTCGGGCTGAACTGGATCTTGCTCTCGCGGCCTCCCATGAGCTCGGTGAGCTCGGAGTTGACTATCTTTATGACCTGCTGGCCAGGGGTGAGGCTTGCAGTTACCTCCTGGCCGCACGCCCGCTCGCGCACCTTTGCGATGAAGTCGCGGACGACCTTGAAGTTCACGTCTGCCTCGAGAAGGGCTATGCGCACCTCGCGCAGGGCCTCGTCCACATCGCGCTCGCCGAGCTTGCCTTTGCTGCGCAGCCTGCGGAACGTCTCCTGCAGCCGCGCCGTCAGGTTTTCGAACGTAGACCCCACCTCCTCTCGACTCACGCAAGTAGTATACACTGCGCCACTCGTGGAGTCAATTAAGAACGCGCCGGGCAAAGAGCGCGTCGGCGAACTCTACAGGGTCGAAGTCGCGCAGGTCCTCCACTCCTTCTCCGATGCCGACGAGCTTGACAGGGATGCCAAGCTCCTCCCGGATCGCCAGCACGACCCCGCCTTTCGCCGTGCCGTCCAGCTTGGTCAGGGCTATCCCCGTGACATCCACCGCGTCCTTGAAAGTCCGCGCCTGGGCGATGGCGTTCTGCCCACTGGTCGCATCGAGTACGAGGAGCACCTCGTGGGGAGCGCCGGGGATCTCCCTCTCGACCACCCTGCGGACTTTCTTCAGCTCCTCCATGAGGTTCATCCGTGTATGCAGGCGCCCCGCGGTGTCGAGGATGACGTAGTCCGCCCTGCGCGCTTTCGCAGCCTGGCAGGCATCATAGGCCACGGCTCCCGGGTCGCCCCCCTCCTCGTGCCGGATGACATCGGCGCCCGCCCTCTCGCCCCATATCTCCAGTTGCTCGATGGCAGCCGCTCTGAATGTATCTGATGCGCCGAGGATCACCTTCGCCCCTTCCGCGCGGAACCTGTGACCCAGCTTGCCCACGGTCGTGGTCTTGCCGGTGCCGTTAACTCCGACCACCATGACGACGGTGGTGCCCGACGGTGCCTTCGCAAGCGGTTCCCGCGGCCCCAGCACATCCAGGACCTCCTCCTTGAGGTGCTTCATCAGATCCTTCTCGCCGCCGCCCTGTCTCACCTCGGCAGCCCCCGCCTCGAGGCCCCGAAGAAGCCTTTCGGTGGCCTTCACCCCCACGTCTGCCTGGAGAAGGATGGCCTCGAGCTCCTCGAAGAACTCCTCATCCAGGACGGGCCTGCGGCCGAAGAGCGCCTCGACCTTCCCCACGAGCCCGTCCCTCGTGCGGGCGAGCCGTTCGGTCAGGCGGGCGAGCACTCCGCGGGCCTCCCCCGCCTCCGTAACCCTCCCGTCGGCGTCGGCGGACGGGGCACCGGCCTCAGAAGGCGGTCGCGGCCTCGTGTCGTCCTTCACCTCATCCCTCGTGAACAGCCTCTTTACGAACCGTCCCACGCCACCACCTGGTGCGCCCATATCCTCGCGCTCACACCCTTCAGTACCTTCAAAGGGCCGGCGGCCGAAAGCCCCGCGCCCCCGATATGATCCCCGGCCACGGGCTCCCCTATCCCGCGTGGCGGAACCGCCGCGGGCAGCGCATCATTCACGCCGTCTCCTGCTGCCTCATCCCCGCATCTTCTATCCTTATGGAGATCAGCTTCGATATGCCTGACTCCTCCATCGTAACCCCGTAGAGGGCATCCGCCGCCTCCATCGTCCCCTTCCTGTGAGTCACCACGATGAACTGGCTTCGGGATGCGGCGTCCCTCAAGAGCTCGGTGAACCTGGCCACGTTGGCCTCGTCGAGCGCCGCGTCGACCTCGTCCAGCACGCAGAACGGGCTCGGTCGCACCTCGAGGAGGGCAAACACGAGGGCGGCGGCGGAAAGCGCCCTCTCCCCGGCTGAAAGCAGGCTCAGGCTCTGAAGCCTCTTGCCTGGCGGCTCGGCCACGATCTCGATCCCCGAGGCGGGCGAGCCCTCGTCGGTCATCACGAGGTCAGCCCTGCCGCCCCCGAAGAGGCGCGCAAACGTCCTCCCGAACGCGGTCCTTATGGCGCCGAGCGTTTCCTTGAAACGCCTTTCGCTCTCACGGTCTGAGCGCTCCATGATCCCTCCGAGGAACGCCCTGGCCTTCACGACGTCGTCCAGGCCGGACGAAAGCTCCCCGTGGCGCGCCCTGAGCCCCTCGTAGACATCGACGACCCCGGGGTCGACGGGCCCAAGGGCCTCAATCTGCAGCCTGAGCGACCTGGCTCTCGCCCGGGCCTCATCCGTGTCGGTTATCCCGAACGCGCGTCCCCTGGCCTCATCAAGTGTGAGATGGTACACGCGCTCCAGCTCATCACTGATCCTGCCCGCTTTCTCGGCGAGCCCGGCTTCCTCGATGGTCAGCGAGGCTTTCGCCCTTTGGAGGTCCTCAAGCTCGCCCTGGCACAGCCGCAACCTCGACTCCTTCTGCGCCACCCGGCGAACGAGGTCGCGCCTGGCCTCCCTGGCCGAAGCAAGGGCCTCATCCACTCCCGCCCTCTCGCGGGAAAGCGACTCCACCTGCGCCGTAGCCGAAGCCATGTCGTCGTTCGCCGACAGGTGTGTGCCTGCGACGTGCGAAAGCTCAGCCTCCCGCGCCTCGATCTCAAGGGCGAGATCCCGCATCCGCGCGTCCAGCGCCTGTATCTCCCCGCGCAGCCCCGCGGCCTCCTGGGTGAGGGCAGCCATCTTCACCCGGAGGTCCGTCACGGCCCGTCCGACCTCCTGTCGCTTGCGCGCGATCTCCTCGAGATCCTGGGCAATCTTTGCCTGGGACCGGGCAAGCTCCCTACCGGCCTCCTCGAGCCGGGCACGCCTGGTCTCGAGTTGTCTCTTGAGCTCCTCGCGGGAGCCGTCGCTCTTCGCCGACGAGTCGATCTCGTCCTGCAGCACCTTCACCCTGGAACGGGCTTTCTCGATATCCCGCAGCGCTTGGAGATGTGCTGCCTCGGCCCGCGCGGCGTCCAGCTCGAGGGCCTGTTTCCTGGCCCGTGCATCCTCAAGGGACCTCTCCATATTCGTGACTTCATCCTGCGCCGCCGCCGCTGCGACTGCGACACTATCCTCCGCCTCGCCCAGCCTCGAGAGGCTCTCCTCGAGATCCGCAAGGCGTCGTTTCAACGCAAGCGGAGTCTCTCGCTGCCTCGCCCGCCGGCTGCCACCCGAGATCGCCCCGCCCGGCAGCGCGAGATCGCCGTCGAGGGTCACCACCTTGAGGCGCGTGCCGCTGGCCCGTGCCACCCGCACCGCAACATCGAGGTCCTTCACAACCACGGTGCGCCCGAGGAGATGCTCCACGGCCCTTTGCACCCGCTCTTCGCACGACACGAGCGCTGACGCCCTGCCGACCACTCCCCCCAGCGAGAGCGCGGCCTCTTCCGCCCGTGCAAGCTCGCCCGGCCTGACGAGATCGAGCGGGAGGAAGGTGGCCCTTCCCAGGCTCCGCTCTTTGAGATAACGCACCGCCGCCCTGGCGTGGACGTCTCCCTCCACTATGATATCTGAAAGGGCCTGTCCAAGGGCAGACTCGATCGCAACCTCGTACTCCTGGGGAACGCTGATGCAATCGGCAACCGTCCCAACCACCCCTGCAAGCTCGCCCCGCCCCGCACCAGCGAGCACGGCGCGGGCGCCATAGGGATACCACTCGCCTTCGGAGGCAAGCCTCCTCAGCGTGTTCATCTCGAGCGACTCCTCGCGCGCCTTCGCCTGGAGCGCCTGTCTCTTCGCCACGAGAGCTCTGAGGTTCTGCCGTTCGGCGCTGATGCTGCGCTCGAGGTCCGCCATCTCCCGGGAGGCGGCGCGGACCCCTGCTGCGATCTGCTCTCGCCTTGCGGCCTCCCGGGCCGCGAGGCTCTCAGCCTCTGAGAGCTCCGCCAGCGCAGCATCGACCTCCCTCTTCTCTCGCTCCAGGTGTCTTGCCTGGGTGGCCTCCTCCAGCGCCATCCTGGCCAGCTCGTTCCTGGCGTCCGCCACAGAAGACAGGACCTCTATGATATCGGCCTTGACTTTCCCGGCGGCCTCCTCGCTCGCCCTCTGCCGCTCGGCAAGGACTGCTTCCTCGGACTCGAGCGAATCGAGCTCAAGCGCAGCGGCATCGAGCCAGGACGAGATCTCGGCGAGCCTGGCGTTCTTCGCCGCACTCTCGCTCGTGCATCCCGCCAGGCGCTCCCTGTCCTTTTCCACGGCCTCGGTAAGAGCCTGCGCCTGGGCTACTTGCATCTCCGCCCGCTCTCTTGCAAGTGAGATCCTGCCCTCGGCTTTCTCGACCTCCGCTGCAAGCCAGGCGGACCGCTCCTGCAGGCGGTCGCGCTCGTCTTCTATCGAAGCGAGCGTCTCTCTATCCCTGGCGATCTCATCCACCAGGGACTCCCGGACCCCGCCCTCGTCCCCCAGCTTCCTATCGATCTCCGAGAGCGCCTGCGCAAGCGCCGATCGCCTTTCCTCGAGAGCGTCGAGTTCGCCCAGTGCGAGGCTCACCTCGAGCCCAGCCAGCTCCTCGCTGCATTCACGGAACCTGCGCGCCTCGTCAGCCTTCGCAGCCAGCGGCTCCATCTGCCTCGATAGCTCCCCCAGCACATCACGCACGCGGATCGCACAGGCATCAGCGGCCGCAAGCCGCCTTTCGGCCTCGGCCCTGCGCGCCTTGTACCTGTGTATCCCCGCAGCTTCCTCGAAGAACGCCCTGCGCTCGTCGGATCCCGCCCCGAGGATGGCATCTATCTTGCCCTGCTCTATGACGGAATAGCCCTCCTTGCCCGCACCGGTATCCATAAAGAGGGCCTGGATGTCTCTCAGGCGACAGGGGGTGCCGCAGATAGAGAACTCGCTCTCGCCGGAGCGGTAGACGCGCCTGGCCACGGCGACCTCCACGAAGTCCACGGGAAGCTCGCCGTCCACGTTGTCGAAAACCAGGGTGACCTCGGCAAATCCCAGGGGCTTCCTCGCACCTGAGCCGGCGAAGATGACGTCTTCCATGCGGGTTCCCCGGAGGATCCGCGCGCTCTGCTCGCCAAGAACCCACCTGATGGCATCAGCGAGGTTGCTCTTGCCGCTTCCGTTCGGGCCCACGATGGCGGTCACACCTGGTGAGAACTCGAGCTCCGATTTATCTGCAAAGGATTTGAACCCGTAAAGCTCCATCCGTTTGAGGTACAAGCTGAATCCTCCCCACGGCGCGGCCTTCGCCTTGCCGCGCCGCCTCAGGTCAGGCCGGAGCCACTGTCGTAAAGCTTGCCAGTGCTTCAACGACGGGGCGTCAAAACCCGGCCGCTTGTCTGCAAGCAGAATCCGGCCGACCTGCCCCTTTTGGAACGCCGTCCCATGGGTGCAACACCGGCATCCAGATATGAGGCGCCGACCCGAGTCGACACAGATCGCCCCAGGTGGCACTGGTATTGTATCACAGCGCCAGCGAAAAGAGAATCATCCAGCGCAGGGAGAAGGCCCCGTCTAAAGGCTGACGCGGACCTCCATGCAGAGGTCGCGCCGCTTACGCACCTTCTCGGGGATCTCGGGATGGACGAGGGAGCCATATGTGTGGAGGAGGCGCCGCAGCTTGGCCTTCACGCGGGTACGCGCGTTGTCCACCGACTTCGAGTCGAGTCCCATGGCCTTGCCGATCTCACTGGTGGTATAACCCCGGAGCAAGAGGGCGGTCACGGTGTATTCGAGCATCGAGAGGTGGCTGCGCAGGACCTGTTCCACGCGCATCCTTGCCCACTCGTTCTCCACAACGGCCTCGGGGTCGACGTAGTCGCCTGCCAGGACGTCCAGGACCATCCTGGTCTCCTCCCTGTCCACGTACGAGTAGAGCGATATTGCCTGGTTCAGGGCTTTCTGCTTGCTGCTGGTCTGCCGCCGCAGGCTGTTGTAGATCTTCCTGATGATACACAGGTACGCGAAGGAGCTGAACTTCACGCCGGGCTTTCCGGGGTCGTACTGGCGGATGGCATCCAAGAGGCCGACAAGGCCGTCCTGCATGAGATCCTCGAAGTCCGAGGCTGCAAGGCCCGGCGCGGTGGCACGCACTATGTGTCGCACCATCGGGACGTACTTTCGTATGAGGTCGTCTCGCGCAGCCTCCTGGCCAGACCTTGTCCGTTGCAGCAACTCCAGGTCAAGCTCCTGGTTGGTCTCGGACATGTCCTATCCCCCTCGGCAGGCCTTCTTGGCACTCGCTAAATATATACTGACTGCCGGGAAGGAATATGTTCTTTCGATGGGACATGATCTGCTTCTCAAGTGGGCAAGTTCATTCCGGGCCTGCCTGCCGACGGAGAAGAGGTAGCCGCCGAGATCCCCGTAACGCAATGAAACAGCCCACCTTCACGGCCGGGCCGCGAGTGCGGGCTGCGTGGCATCCATGATCCCCCATAAGATAAGCGGGTATGATTTCCCAGGAAGGTACCTCGCGCACCAGCATCACCTGGGCTCGACGATGAACTTTATGGCGGTCCTCTCCTCCCCGTCGATCTGGATCTCCGCGAAAGCTGGGATGGTCACAAGGTCGATTCCGTTGGGCGCAACGAATCCTCGCGTGATAGCGATTGCCTTGACAGCCTGGTTAACAGCTCCTGCCCCAACCGCCTGAACCTCCGCGGACCCCCTTTCTCTGAGCACCGCGGCAAGGGCGCCTGCCACCGACTTGGGCTTTGATTGCGCTGATACCTTTAGTACCTCCACGCCTTCTACCTCCCATTCCCAGGTTTTGGACCATGCGCTTCTTGCCATATTTATATTCAACGCCCTATCAGAAGATCCTTCGTTAGGCGCAATTTCTCGCTATTTCGGTATTATTGGTCGAACGCGCGGTCTTTTTACCTCGTACAACTGGGGCATGAAAGGTGGTGGCTCACCCTTCGCCTCCCTGATCACCTCGCTCTTCCACACCAGCAGCCTGCGGTTGATGGCGTCCATGGTGGCGCGCGCCACGGCATCCGTCTCATAGCTCCGCACCGGGGCCGTGCCCACCAGACGCTCCTCGCCCTGCATCCCGATTGCGCTCACGGAGACCAGGACGACATCCTGGTCGAGCATCTTGATGTGGCGCACCTCCCCTGCCGACAGCATGCTTCGCGTTCGAAGGAACGCCTCCACGGCAGCGACGGTCGCCTGTGCCACCACCTGGTACTGGCCGTATTTCGTGGCGGGACCCACTGCGGTGCCCGTGTACACCCTGCCCTGGAGGCCGAGTTCCACGATGGAGTCAGCCGCATGCTTGCCCAGATTGAGGTACACGCGTTCGATCTTGAGCCTGCGCCCGATGAGCGCCTCCAGCTCCATCTGGGGCATGTCCTTGAACACGCAGACCCCGATGCGCCTGTGGTCTATCTTGAGGCCCCACTTCGCGTAGAGCACGGTCTCGATGTCGCGCACGAGTTCCTGGGGCGAACGCAGCTCGATGGACGTGCAGTGAACCTCGGTAATCATGCGCTTGCCGTCCACGATGATCTTCACTGCGTTCAGGCCGGGGATCTGGGAGAGCACCTCGTTGATGTCGTCGATGTCTACATCCTCGGGGACGATGTCGTTGTACGGGATCTTGCGCCATTCGGGTCCCAGCTCATGCCAGGCCAGCCGGCGGCGCGGGATCCGGCTTTCCCTCGTCTCGCCCTGGGTCTTCGCCACAGACTTCCCCTCCCTGGACACAGGCGCTTCCGGCCGCCGGCAGAACACCGATACGGGCGAGCGCGTGAGCTGCCGCGGCCTGCTCCGCCGTTTTCTTCGTCTTCCCACGCCCGAGGCCTATGGGTCCGTCCTCCGACTTCACCACCACAGTGAAGGTCTTGTCGTGATCCGGACCCTCCTCGCCCACGACCTGGTACTCGGGAATGGATTTCTCCCTTTTCTGAAAGAATTCCTGCAGGATGGCTTTGTAATTTCGCACGGCCTGTCCATCCCTGGCGGCGCCCATTCCCGAGCCTGGCGCAAGCTCCCGCACTGCGAGCTGTCTTGCGGCATCGAGGCCCTGATCCAGGAAAACCGCACCCAGGACGGCCTCCAACGCGTCGGCCAGCACTGAAGGCAGGCTGCGCCCGCCTGTGACCTCCAGGCTGTGGCCCAGGCGCAAAAACGGGCCGATGCCAAGCCGCCTTGCCGCCTCCGCGAGGGCCGCCTCGCTGACGGACCGCCCGAGCATGGCCGAAAGCTCCCCCTCCGGGGCCTCCGGGTGAGTTGTGTAGAGGTGCCACGCCGTCACCAGCTTGAGCACGGCATCGCCCAGGAACTCCAGGCGCTCGTTGCCGGCAAGGGGCCCGCCACCCACGAACGAGCTGTGGGTCACCGCCTCGGCAAGAAGCCGCTGGTCCTTGAACCGGACACCGAGGATCCCCTCGAGTCGCCCGACGTCGGCGTGCCCCGGCTCTGCGTCGCCGGGGGTACCCCCGTTCCCGGCCTTGCCGCCGGACTCCAGACCATCCATGATGATATACCCCTCCCGGCGCAGAGAGGGGAGGCCAGAGCATCCCCAGCCTCCCCCGTCTCACGCTTCATGTCGTTGTCCCGACAGATATGCTCTGATCCGGCCATTTGTCTCTGGGCCGGATTCCGCCCGCCCACTCTCCTGGTTGTCCCCGCGCAGCAGGGCGGCGGCGACCGACCACGGTGTGCCATCGCAGAGAGCGGAGCGAACTTCGCCCATCCGCCCTAGCGCTCGTATCTCTTCAGAACGACCACACCGTTGTGCCCACCGAACCCGAACGAGTTGGACATCGCGACGTCCACCTGGGCCCTCCGCGCCACGTTGGGCACGTAATCGAGGTCGCAGTCGGGATCCGGCTCCTCATAGTTGATGGTCGCAGGGACGATGCCGGTGGTGATGGCGAATACGCATGCGGCCGCCCCCACCCCGCCCGCTGCGCCAAGCAGGTGCCCTGTCATGGACTTGGTCGAGCTCACCGCCACCTTCGTCGCCCCGGGCCCGAACAGATTCTTGATAGCAACGGTCTCGCACCTGTCGTTGAGGGGCGTCGAGGTGCCGTGGGCGTTGATGTAGTCCACGTCGGCAGGAGAAAGACCTGCGTCCAGGAGCGCCCTCTGCATCGCAAGGAGTGCACCCTCGCCTCCGGGGTCCGGCTCGACGATGTGGTACGCGTCGTCGCTCGCACCGTATCCCGCGACCTCGGCGCATGGAAGCGCGCCGCGCCTTCTGGCATGCTCCAGGCTTTCGAGGACCAGCACCACGCTGCCCTCCCCCATGACAAAGCCGTCACGGCCCCTGTCAAACGGCCGGCACGCCTTCTCCGGCTCATCGTTCCTGCGAGACATGGCCCGAAGCGAGCAGAACCCCGCGAACCCGGCAGGTGTAATGCTGGCCTCCGCGCCGCCAGCCAGCATTACGTCGGCATCGCCCCTCTGGATGGTCCGGAAGGCTTCGCCGATGGCGTGAGTCGCGGCGGCGCATGCGGTCGTCACCGTGAGGTTCGGTCCCCTGGCGCCCGTGAGGATGGCCACCTGGCCCGAGGCCATGTTCGGAATCATCATCGGGATGAAGAACGGGCTGACCCGGCGCGGCCCTTCGGAGTGCAGTACCCCCACCTGTTCCTCGAGAGTCTCCAGGCCCCCGATGCCACACCCCATCACAACCCCGACGCGATCTCGGTTGGCCCTGTCCACCGTAAGCCCGGCATCCCCAAGGGCCATCCGCGCGGCCGCCACCGCGAACTGCGCGAATCTGGCCAGCCGGTGAGCCTCGCGCTCCGTCATGAAGTCCGTGGCGACGAAGTCGCGCACCTCCCCGGCCATCTGCGTCCTGAAAGACGACGGATCGAACCTGGTGACACGGCCTATGCCGTTCCTTGAAGTCCGGAGCCCCTCGAAAAAGGCGTCTTTGCCCACTCCGACAGGGGTGACAGCGCCAAGACCGGTCACCACCACTCGCGGTTTCATTCCCTCACCCCACACGGGACGCCGCGCCCGTCCTCTCCCGCGAACACGCGCAGGCGCGGTCGCCGATTTCACTCCTGGTCAGAGACCTTCTCGAGGATGAACTCGACGATGTCCTGAACCGTCGTGTCCTCGGCGATCTCCACGTCAAGCGTCCCGAGATCGAACTCGCGGTCGAGCTCGTCGCCGATGCTCATCCTGGTGGCAGAGTCGGCGTAAAGGTCATTCATGGTGGCGTCCCACGTCACCAGCGACTCGTCCACCTTCGCCTCTCTCACGATGATCTTCTTGACCTTCTCGAAGATTTCCTCCGCCCTCGGCTCCATCTCACCCATTTCCGTTCACCTCCCCTGACACAATGCTTTGAGCGGCAACCGGCCGCCCGCTACATTGCCAGGCCCCCGTCGACGCACAGGACCTGGCCGGTTATGTAGCCTGCCTCATCAGACGCCAGGAAGACGCACGCCGCAGCCACTTCATCCGCTGTGCCGAGACGTCCCAGAGGTACGCCTGCGAGCAACTTCGCCTTCACGTCTTCCTTCAGCGAGGTAGTCATGCCGGCATCGATGAGCCCTGGTGCGATGGCGTTCACGGTGATGCCGCGCATCGCAAGCTCCCGGGCCGCGGCCCTGGTCAGGCCTATCACGCCGGCCTTGGCCGCCGAGTAATTGGCCTGGCCGGCGTTGCCCATGACGCCGGCCACGGAAGAGATGTTTATTATCCTGCCCTGGCGCCGGCGGAACATCCTCCTGCCCACGGCCCGGGTGAAATTGAAGACCCCTCCGAGGTTCACCCGGAGGACGTCGTCCCACTCCGCGTCTGTCATGCGGATGAGGAAGTTGTCCCGGCGTATCCCGGCGTTGTTCACGAGGATGTCAATGCAGGAGAAGCGCTCACATATGCGCTCGCAGGCATCCTCCACGTCCCGGGACGACGTGACGTCACAGGCGAGGGCCATGGCCTGCCTGCCCATCCCTTCGATCTTGCGGGCCATCTCCTCGGCCGCGGCCAGGTTACGGCCCGCCACCACCGCCACGTCAGCGCCTTCCCGAGCAAGCGCCTCCGCGCATGCTTGGCCTATCCCACCGGATGCCCCGGTCACAACGGCGACCTTGCCCGCCAGCCTCATATTACAGGACCCCCTCGACGAATTCAAGCGTGTCTTCCAGAGGCGCCGCCGCCTCAGCTGCGACTACCGCCGCTTCGGGCACGATCCGCCTGACAAGGCCAGTGAGTGCCTTGCCGGGGCCGACCTCCACGAACACCCTGGCTCCAGCCTGCCACATGAACTTCACCGACTCCTCCCACAATACAGGTGAGCATATCTGCCGCGCAAGCAGCGCCCGCACCTCGGACGCGCCCCGGGCGGCCCAACCGGTCACGTTGCACACACAGGGCACGGTGGGGTCCAGTATCTCCACCTTCGCAAGCTCGGCCTCGAAGGCGACCGCGGCCGGCGCCATCATCCTCGAATGGAACGGCCCGGTGACCTTGAGGGGAATCACACGGCGCGCGCCCGCCTCGCTGCATAGTTCCCCTGCTTTGCTGACGGCGGCGGCCTCGCCGGAGATCACGGTCTGATCCGGCGCGTTGAAGTTGGCAGGCTCGACCTCCCCTGCTCCAGCCCGGCGAGCAGCCTCGCAGCACTGCTCGACCGCGTCGCGCCCGAGGCCGATGACAGCAGCCATGGCCCCCACCCCGGGAGGCACGGCCTTCTGCATCAGTTCCCCGCGCGCCCTTACCAGCTGGAGCGCCTCCGCGAACCCGAGGGAGCCTGCAGCCACGAGAGCCGAGTACTCTCCCAGGCTGTGCCCGGCGACTATGCCTGGCCGGGCTCCCATGGCCCTCAACACCTCGAACACGGCCACGCTCGTCGCAAGCACCGCGGGCTGGGTGTTCCGGGTAAGGGCCAGGTCATCGGGCGAGCCTTGAAAACACATCTCAGATATGGAAAACCCAAGGACTCTGTCGGCCTCGTCGAAGACCCGCCGCGCCTCCGGGTATCGCGAAGCCAGATCCCGACCCATGCCGGCATATTGGGACCCCTGCCCCGGGAACACGAAGGCCACCTTATGCATGAAACTCATCCTTGCACCAGCGCAGTATGGCGGCGCCCCACGTAAGACCGGCCCCGAAGCCGACCAGGAGCACACGGTCGCCCGTTTTCAGCTTCCCGGTCCTGGAAGCTTCATCGAGCGCGATCGGAATGGACGCAGCCGAGGTATTCCCGAACCTCGCCACGTTCGAATACACCTTCTCGGGGGATCCGAGCCGCTCGGCCGCGAGGTCGATGAGCCTCTGGTTGGCCTGATGAGGGATGACGACGTCGATGTCGCCCTCGGCGAGCCCCGCTCTCTCGAGAACCTCTCGGGTCGCCTCCACCATGATCCTCACCGCGAACCTGTACACCTGGTTCCCCTGCATGTGGATGTAATGCATGCCCTGGTCCACCGTGTCATGGGATGCCGGGTGGGCCGACCCGCCTGCCGGCAGGGTGAGCACCTCGCCCCGGGCCCCGTCCGCTCCGAGGACGAACGCAAGGAGTCCGTCGCCGCGTTCGAGCGGCCTCACGAGCGCTGCTCCGGCCCCGTCCCCAAAGAGCACACAGGTATTGCGGTCACTCCAGTTCGTTATCCGGGACAGAGTCTCGGCACCGATGACTAGGACCTTGCTGTACCTGCCCGCCGCCACCAGGTCATGCGCCATCGAAAGCGCGTACACGAACCCTGTGCAACCCGCTCCGATGTCGAAAGCAGCCGCGTTCGTCGCCCCGATCTTCGCCTGCACGACGCACGCGCACGATGGAAACGGCATGTCCGGCGTCACCGTCGCCACTATGATGAGGTCAACTTCCCCGGCACTCACCCCGGCATCGTCCAGGGCGGCTGCTGCGGCCTGCGCCGCCAGGTCCGAGGTCACCTCTCCGTTCCGCGCGATCCGTCTCTCCCTGATCCCGGTGCGCTCCACGATCCATTCATCGCTCGTGTCCACCATCTTCTCCAGGTCGAAGTTGGTGAGCACGCGTTCAGGCACGCAAGCGCCCGTCCCCGCGATGCCGGCCCCCCGCAGGGCCTGCACACTAGATTGCACTATCGTTTCCTCCCTCGTGCGCTCCGGCTCCGATCGCCGCTGCAATGGCATCCGCGATTCCAGCCTCGCACGCCGCCTTCGCAGTGCGTATCGCGTTCTTGATGGCTTTCGCCCTGGATCGACCGTGCGCTATGACCGTCACGCCGTTCACCCCGAGGAGCAGGGCACCTCCATACTCCGAGTAATCCATCCGCCTGGCGAGCGCCTTCAGCGCTGGGCGCGCAAGAAGGGCCCCTATCTTGCAAACGGGGCTCCTGCTTATGGACTCCTTCAGCATGGAGACGATGGCCTCGCCGACACCCTCGGCCAGCTTCAACACGATGTTGCCCGTGAACCCGTCTGTCACGACGACGTCGGCCCTGCCAAACGGGATATCCTTCGCCTCGATGTTGCCGATGAAATTCAGACCTGATTTTCGAAGGAGTTCATGGGACGCGATCACGAGCTCCGTGCCCTTGGTCTCCTCTTCGCCGTTGCTGAGGAGCCCAATGGCGGGCTCGGGCCTTGCCATGACGCTTCTCGCGTACGCCGCCCCCATCTGGGCGAAGCTCAGAACGTGATGCGGCCTGCACTCGGAGTTGGCGCCTCCGTCGATGAGGAGGCAGTATCCGGTCGTGGTTGGGAATACCGTGGCTATGGCCGGCCTATCCACGCCCCTTATGCGCTTCTGCCTCATGATGGCGGCGATCATGGCGGCACCCGTGTTGCCTGCCGACACCATCGCTTCCGCCTCACCCTTTGCCACCAGCTCCGATGCGACCAGCACGGATGCGTCGCGCATTCTGCGCAGGGCGTCCACCGGATGATGCTCGTCCATGGGCACCACGCTGCCGGAGTGGACCACCGATATCGACGGTCGCCCTTCGCTACCCAGCGCGGCAAGCCTCTCCTCGATCCTCTCCCTGTCGCCCACAAGCACTATCTCGACGCCAAGCTCCTTCGCTGCCAGCACGGCGCCGCCGACGGTCTCCCCCGGGGCGTGGTCTCCTCCCATGGCATCAAGGGCGATCCTCATCATGCACGCTACCTCCTTCGACCCTGACCTCCCCGGGCGAGGGGTCCACGGCAAACACCACGAATTCGCCCCTGAATACGTCCTCGCCCGCAACCTGCGAGACCACGTCCACATGATATCTCCTGCCCGCCCGCTCCGTCACCCTGGCCCTCGCGACGAGTCTCGCGCCCGCACGCACGGGGCGGAGAAACCTTATGCACGCCGTACCTGTGAGCGCCACCTCGGCGTCGACCAGCGCGACGGCGAGGGAGTTGGCCTGGGCGAAGATGTGGTGTCCCCTGACGATGCCGGTGCGCCTGAAGGCCATGTCGGCGGTGGGTTCGAGGACAGACACGCCTTCTTCCCCGAGGGACAGGTGTGTGAGGTCACCTATGACTTCGCCGGTCATCACCGACCGCACGTTCTTCGTGGCCTCTTCCGCCACTCTCCGGGTGCGCTCGCGCGCTTCGGGGATCCCCAGCTCGAGCCTGTCGAGGCGGATGGTCTGAACGCTGACGCCCAGCGCCTCTGCAAGCTCCCTGTCGGTGATGAACGGGTCTCTTTCGAGGAGTCCTCTGAGCCGCCGGTGGCGCTCAGGCTTGCCTGGTCTTGCGCCCAACTTAAGCTACCTCTCCCCGCTCCTCTTTAGGACCACCTATTAGCATCTGCTGCTAATCCAGTATACAATGGCCCGTGGGACATTTGCAAGCCCGAAATGCGAAGCAGCGAAGCGGCGAAGCGGGGTGACCTGTAAACGACGAAACCCCTGGCGGCACGCCCATCAACGCCCAAGGCGGAACATGGGACAGGCTTTCCAGGGGATTTCGGCCGAACTTCGCGGCTTCGCGCCTTCTCAGCTTGCGATTGAGCCCGCAGGGGAGCCTACGCTTCCTTCTTCTTTTTCTTCTCTTCCTCGACGGCCACGACCTCGCGCCCGTCGTAGTATCCACACTCAGGGCACACCCGGTGCGGCATCTTCGTCGCGTGGCACTTGGGGCACCTCGCGAGCGCCGGGGTCTCGATCTTCCACGTGGCCCGGCGCTTCCTCGTCCTCGACTTGCCGAATCTACCTTTGGGGTTGGCCATTTCCGCTCCACTCCTGTTACGAATGGTTAATCCTTGCGGTCCGCTTTCCCGTTCTCACGGAAACCGATGTCAAGAAGAGCCGCAAGACGAATGTCACCCGGTGCGGCGGGGCAATCGCACAGCCCCTCGTTGAGGTTCCTGCCGCAGGAGGGGCACAGCCCCCTGCACTCGTCGCTGCACACAAGCTTCATGGGAATAGCCAGCGAGAGGCTCTCTCTCACCTCAGGCCCGATATCGATGAAATCGCCGTGATACTCGCGCTCATCCTGCCCGCTGTCGTCACCGCCCGCGGTCTGCCGCGGACGCCCGTCGTCTCGCCCGTTTTTGTATTGCTGCTCGAACTCGGACTCAACGCCCAGGTCGAACGGGGCAAGGCACCGATCACACGTGGCCTTGAGAGACGCCCTCGCCTTTCCCTGGACGAGCATGGCGCCGTGGCCGGTGTTCGTGGCCCTGGCCCGAACCTCGACAGGGCCCGAGGGTATGAGCTCTCTCCCGGCAGCGCCCAGGTGCCCGACGCTTTCGCACAGTTCCACCTCGACGCTGGCGCTCCTGGTATCCTTGATGGTCGAGATATCGATCCGCACCGCGAGCACGCTCCCGCACAACAAGTCAAATTATAAGCCAGGGCATCCCTGGCGTCAAGGAAAACCGAAAGCGCGAAGATGCCTGGCTTACGCCGTCATTCGCTCGCAGCCGCCTCGCGGACGCACGCCTGGTGATCAGGGTCCACCTTCCCCGAGCTGTGCAGTCTGCTACCGAGGAAGTGAATGCAGAAGTGACCGGGAAAGCCGTTGGTCCGCAGTGACTCGGCGCCGTGGGGCATCCCGTTCATCGAGGCCGCGATGCGCCTTCCTGCCACCTCCACCACGATGGGCCGCCGCGCCCAGCTCCACCGGCCCCCGTATATCCTTTTCATGATCGCAGTGTCATCCGCGCTCACAGGCTCTGCATCCGCGTGGAGGTGGCCTCCGCGCCGCTTCACGCGGAACGCGAGACCGGTGCGGACATCCACCACGGTAGCGTACGATCTGAAGATGGACTTCACCCCATCCCAGTGGAGGGCCTCCACGGAGGCGCGTCCACCTCTCGACGGGACGCTCCCGGCCCCTGGGATCCGCAACTCCTGCCCGACCCTGACCGAGGATGGGTCCTGGATGTCATTCGCCCGGACGATATCCTCGACACTGACATCGAACTTCCCGGCTATGACCCACAGGCTGTCCCCCGGCCGCACGACGTATGTTTTCACGCGGGCCTTCTCGAATTCGGCTTCAAGGCGGTTCCACGTGGATTGTCCCACGACGCCGTCAGCATCGAGGCCGTGCTCTCGCTGAAAGGCCTTTACCGCATGCAGCGTGCGGTCGCCGAACACCCCGTCGCACTCGCCGCGGTAGAATCCGAGGCCGGCGAGGACCTGCTGGAGCCGCAGCACGTCGTCGCCCCTCATGCCCTGCTTGAGCACTCGAGAAGAGGCACCTGCGGCCGCCGGGCCTGTACACAAGAAAACCGCAACGATGAGAGCCACACCAACCAGCGTGCGCGCATGTCCGAGCATGACCCGCTTCAAGACCGTCGCCCCCTGTCGCCTGCGGCCCCATCCGCGCGGCGTGATTGCAGTCTACGAATCTGTATTATTCTCCAGGAGTGCCATTTTTCCTCCTAGCAATCTCATCCAGCGCCCGAAGGGCCGCATCGATGTCGTCCACAGGCATCACCTTCATGGTCGTTGCAGCCATCCTTGCTGCGTACTCGTTCTCGGAGGGCACGAGGAAGTAGCGGGCGCCCGCCCGCTCTGCGCAGGCTACTTTCTGCTTCACTCCGCCGATTGGACCCACGACCCCGTCGAGGCTGATGGTCCCTGTCCCGGCTATGACCTGGCCGCTCGTAAGGTCGCGGGGATCGAGCTGATCGAGGATCTCCAGGGCGAACATGAGGCCTGCGGACGACCCCTTGATCTCATGAGGATTTATGCTTACCCTGACGGGCAGCTCGTGAGTGATGCTCGGGCTTACCAGTATCCCCACGGCAGCACGAGTCCGGTCTTCCGGATGTGGGACGGTGCGAATGGTGAAGCTCTCGACGCGGGTGCCGCGTCTCACGGAGAGGTCGACCTGTGCCCCGGGGCGCCTCTCGCCTATCCTCTTCACGGCCTCATCGGCTGTCTTCACAGGCCTTCCGTCCACAGCCACGATCACGTCGCCTTCCTGAAGGAGACCTACGGAAGGACCCCCCTTCAACACCTCCTCGATCTTCACCACCGCTTCGACATGGACGCGGTATCCCAGCTTTCGCAGGGCGACCGCGCCTGCCACGAGTTCGCTCTCCCGCATCATGCTTTCCATGATCTTGAGGTATCTCTTCATGTCCATGCCCGGGGGGATCTCCCGGCCCCGGGGCACCAGGTCCACCACAGGCGACATGCCTGCGACGATTGGGGATAGAATGCCCGCCGGGTGGCTCGTCACTGCGGTGAGAAGGAACGCTCCTTTCGCGTCGCGCACCCCTCCCTCCACGCTCACCATCCCTGACAGATTCTCCGCCGGGCCAGGCGCAATGACCACGTAATTCCGGGCCAGGTAACCGTGAGCACCCGCAGTAACGAGGAGCGTTCCGATGAGCGCGAGCGCAAGGCGCTTTCGCCCTGTCACACCAATACCCCCTCCAGCCCCCGGGCTATTCCTGGAAGACACGCTCGCGCGGCCGCCCTGCCGCGCTCGATGATCTCGGCCGCACGGTCGAGCCTCGTGGGCCCGATATCTGCGAGGTCCGGTGCGATGACGACGTCGGCGCCGAGTATCCTCTGGCGAAGTATCGCAAGCTCCATGAGCTCGACAGCGGTGGTGATCACCTCGAATATGTTCCTGACAGGCTCCTTCCTGTGGCGGTCCGGGGCGCCGTCTGCATTGCCGCCGGCAGACACTGCAATCACGAAGTCAGCCCCCATCTCCCGTGCCCGGCTCGCGGGCACGCGGTCGAGCACCGCCCCGTCCACGAGCAGACGGCCGCCGACCCTGACCGGCGCCACGATGCCCGGAACAGCCATGCTCGCCCGGATCGCCAGGGCGACCTCGCCCTCTCTCAGGAGGACCTCCTCGCCCGTCTCGATGTCAACGGCCGTCGCGGCAAATGGCAGGGAAAGGTCGGCGAACGACTTCCCGCGCGTGAGAACCCGCAGGAACTCCAGGATCCTGTCCCCTGCGACGAGGCCCATTCGAGGGAAGCAGAGGTCCACCAGGTGATCCCACTTGATATGCATCGCGAGCCGCTCCATCATGCCAAGATCGCGCCACGCAGCGTATATTCCCCCGACCAGCGCACCGGCGCTCGAGCCGACTATGACGTCGACGGGCACGCCCTCCTCCTCCAGGACCTGCAACACCCCGATGTGGGCCAGACCCCGGGCCGAGCCGGCCCCGAGGGCAAGGCCTATCCTGCAACGCGCTTCCCTTGCAAGCTGCACCCTACCACCCCACGGAATACCTCTATTAGGCCGCGGGCGCCGGTATGCTGGATCCTTGTGTCGTCGCGGGTCGCATGTCACGGGCCGCGAGATGCGGGCCGCGACATGCGGCGTCAGCATGTCCCGGCAATCCCGGGCCGAGCGGTGCCTTAGCATAACACCTCCCCACCCCAAATATACATGTAGGGACAACCGGGGAACAACCCGGTCTAGGCAGATCGCCACAAATTCGCGCTACTTTTCAGCGCGCAAGTCCTCTCCAGGGTTGCCGGTGTTGCACTCCGGGGACGGCGCGTGCGGTGAGCCTCGTTCGAATTTGGCGCACTGGCTAGCCAAATTCTCGACGCCCCGTCGTGCAAGCACCGGCAACCCCGACACCGTCAGGAGAAGTGGCGCAAACTTATGGCGCCATACTTAATACGGAGGTAGGGGCACCATGGACGGTCGGACCCTCGTCACCCGGCGCGCTGCGTATCTTGTGGCCGCGGGCGCCCTCTTTGTCACCATCGCGATAATCGTGTACCCGGACGTGGCGTTCGAGGCATCTGTGGAAGGGCTGCGGGTCTGGTGGCACATCGTGTTTCCGGCGCTGCTCCCGTTCTTCATCGCTGCAGAGGCGCTCATGGCGCTCGGGGTCGTCCACTTCCTGGGCGTGCTCCTCGAGCCGCTCATGAGGCCGCTGTTTGATGTGCCAGGCGTGGGCGCCTTCGCATTCGCCATGGGGCTCACAGGGGGTTACCCCATAGGGGCCCGCATAACCGCGAACCTGCGAAAGCAAAACCTGTGCAACCAGATCGAGGGAGAGAGACTGGCAAGCTTTACTAACACTGCGGATCCGCTCTTCATGGCCGGCGCGGTGGCTGTGGGGATGTTCGGCATGCCTTCCCTTGCGTTCACCATCTGTGGGGCTCATTACGTTTCCGCAGTGATCGTGGGAGTGCTGTTGCGGCTTCACGGGGGGTCCCAGGTGAGGCAGGAGCTATCCCAGGACCGCAGAGAGAACATACTCGCGCGTGCTCTTGCGGAACTCTATCGGGCCCGCCAGGCTGACGGCAGGTCCTTCGGCCAGCTCTTCGGCGATAGCGTGAAGGATTCGGTCAACAGCATGCTCCTCATCGGCGGGTTCATAATGATGTTCTCGGTGATCATCAGGGTCCTGACGGTCGCCGGGGTGACACGGCTGCTGTCCGCCCCCATCGCTTTCGCTCTGAGCCCGCTGGGCCTGGACCCCACGCTGGTACCGGCGTTCGTGAGCGGGTTCTTCGAGATCACCCTGGGGTCGGAGCTCGCAAGCAAGGCCGCGGCGCCCCTTCTTCACCGGATCATGGCGGCGAACGCCATAATCGCCTGGTCGGGGCTGTCTGTCTTCGCCCAGGTCACCACCATGTGTTCAGGAACAGACATCCGGATGACCCCGTATGTCGTATCACGTGTGGTCCAGGCAGCCATAAGCGCAGCCATCACCCTCCTGATGATGGGTCCCGCAGGTCAGAGCCTGGCGCGCATGGTGGTCCCTGCCTTCGTCACCCAGGTGACCACGCAGCACGTGCCTTTCCTTGCGCGCCTCGCGGGGTCGTCAGCCGCTCTCGCGCGCATGCTGGCGCTCATGGTCGCCATATCCCTGGTGATCTGGTTCCTCCAGCGCATACGTTTCATTGTAGTGCGCGTGAAGACGGAGACGAAGCCTATCCCTTCTTCTTCAGCTCCTCGACGCCGCGCCTGACCACTTTCAGGGTCTTCTGGAGGCTCTCCTCCATCTTCAGGAGGGTCCCGGCCGCGTATTCGTCGGCGCCTCTTCTTACCTCGCTCGCCTGGGCCTTTGCTTCCTCGAGTATCCTCGATGCCTCGGCCTCGGCGGCCCTTACCACCTCGTTTTGGGACACCAGGGATGCGAGGTGGTCCTTTGCCGAGGCCCTCAGCCTCTCAGCCTCTGCCGTCGCCTCCGCGAGGATACGGTCCTTCTCTGCAAGCACCGCCTCGGCCTGCTTCACATCGTCAGGCAGGGCGATGCGTATCTGGTCGAGCAGTTCCAGGATCTCGTACCTGTCCGCGAGCACCCTGTTCACGAGAGGCACTTTTCGAGCTGTCTCGATTGTCTCTTCGAGCCTATCCAGAAGGTCCACCAGCTTGGTCTTACCCACCACGGTTCCTCCTCGTCGCGCCCGGTTCACCTTGCGGGGCGGAACTTCTCGGCGAGGCGACGAGCCACGTGATCGGGAACGAAGCCCCTCACGCACCCGCCAAAGCGCGCCACTTCTTTCACCATGCTCGAGCTCAAGAAAGCGTACTCGTTGGCGGTCATCATGAAGACCGTCTCGATGCCGTCTCCTATCTTGCGATTGACCGAAGCCATCTGAAACTCATACTCGAAGTCAGATAGCGCCCGCAGGCCTCGCACGATCACCTGGGCGTCATGCTGCCGGGCGAAATCCACGAGAAGCCCGGAGAAGTGCGCGATCTCCACGTTCGGAAGGTGCGCGAGAGCGGCTGCAAGCATCTCGGTACGCTCATCGACGCTGAAAAGCGCATCCTTCGCAGGGTTGCCAAGCACTGCCACGATGAGCCTCCCGAATACCCTCGACGCCCGCTCAGCGATGTCCAGGTGACCATTGGTCACCGGGTCGAAGCTGCCCGGGTACACCGCTGTGATTACGTCAATCGCCCCCCTGTCCCCCGCCGGTCACCCGATAGAAGGATACCACGGTATCGCCGAATCTTTCCAGCCTTACCAGTTCTACATTCGTCCCACGGTCCGGCATCTCCTGCCTGCGCTCGTGCCTTGCCACGATAATGCCGTCCTGCCTGACGAGCCTGTGCCCCGCAACAAGCTCGAGGGCCACGGGGACGAGGCCGTGACCGTACGGAGGGTCCACGAAGACGAGGTCGAACAGCTCATCCCTGCCTGCAAGCACCCGGACGGCCCACCTCACGTCGGCATGCAACACCCTGGCCTGTCCCGCGAGGGCCGTCTCCTCCAGGTTTCGCCGGATGACCGCCACCATCCTCGCATCGCATTCGACGAACACGGCAAGTGCCGCACCGCGGCTGAGCGCCTCGATCCCAAGAGACCCCGTGCCTGCAAAAAGGTCAAGGCACCTGGACCCCTCTACATAAGGCGTAAGGATGTCGAACACCGACCTCTTCACCAGGTCCGTTACAGGGCGAGTTCTCATCCCCGGCGCCCCGGCAAGTCGCCTTCCTCTGGCTTTTCCCGCAATTACTCGCATTGCCTGTAGTGTTCCCTGAACGCGTTCCCCGGACGGCCAGACGACCTTGATATGGCACAACTTACCAGACAAAACCGCGAATATAACCCTGACTTGCGCACAAACTATGACCGAAAGAAGAGCCGAGGAAAACGGCACCTGGGCGGTGCCGGGGTTCCAAAACCCTCCCCCATAAGCTCTTCCTCCGGTTTCTCCTCTCCCACGGGATGACGGTCGCAAGACCGTCGTCTTATTCTTGTCGTCCGCCACAGGCAAGAAAAGGCCCCGACGAACCTCCGCCCGGGTCGCGCAACGCGAGGGCCCGCCGCCAGGTGCGAGCTCAGGGATAGCCGCCACGCTTAGTCGATGGGGTGGTAAGCGATGGCGATGGTGCCCGGGCCGGTGTGCGAGCCGATGACTGCCCCGATTGTAGCCACCAGGATCTCCTCGCACATGAACTCCCTCTCCAGAATGTCCTTGAGAAACGCGGCCTCGTCAGGCGACACGGCGTGAATGACGGCGGCCCGCAGCTTCCTGCCGGCAGGGGCATGCTCCTTCCCCACCGCGACGAGCCTTGCCAGGATCTTCTGCCTCGATCCCCGCACCTTCTGGTACGGCGCCACCTCACCATCGTCAATCCAGAGAAGAGGGCGAATCGATAGCAGGGTGCCGAGAAACGCAGTGGCCCTCCCGATCCGCCCGTTCTTCTCGAGATACTCGAGGGTATCAACGGTAAAGAAAACCCTCGTTCCGCCGACGAGATGCTCGACCCTCGCAACGATGTCGTCGATGCCGGCACCCGCCCTCGCCATCCTTGCCGCTTCCAGCACCAGAAGACCCGTGGCCGCCGATGCGAGGCGCCCGTCGATGACGCGCACCGGTGCGCCTTTCAGCATACCTGCAGCGACGACCGCAGACTGGTATGTGCCTGACATGTTGCTCGACAGATGTATGGACACGACGCCGTCCGACCTCGATAGGAGGTCTTCGTACACGACCTGAAAATCGTGGGGTGACGGCTGAGACGTCCTCGGAAGGACCTTGCTCGAGGTCAGCTTCGCATAAAACTCCTCACTTGAGAGGTCGACGCCGTCCTGGTAGACCTCGTCCCCGAAATGCACGAGGAGCGGCACCATTGTGATCCCGTACTCCCTGTATAGGTGCGACGGCAGATCGGCCGTGGAGTCTGTCACTATTGCGATCTTCCCCATCAGGCTTCTCCTCCCTCTTCCCCTCCATGAAATATGGCCCTGGAGCCAGCTAGAATCTCAGACTCCCGTGCGGCCGCCGCGCCGCCGCCCGGCTCGGAGCGCAGTGCTACTCGGCGGACATGATGTAATAGTAAAGCGGCTGCCCGCCGTAGTGAACCTCGACCTCGCAATGGGGGTATATGTCCGCAAGCTTCTCTTGAAGCGCCTGGGCCTCGGAAGCGCGCACGTCCTGCCCATAGTACACTGTCAGGAGCGAGCTCTCTCCTG
Organism: Bacillota bacterium; assembly: GCA_030024085.1. Taxonomy (GTDB): domain Bacteria; phylum Bacillota; class SHA-98; order UBA4971; family UBA4971; genus UBA6256. Next base: position 125,501 of record JASEJE010000003.1, read on the forward strand.
TCACCATCTGGCTCGCCAGGCTCATCGCAACCTCATCACGGTCCTTGCCCGACGCGCAGATCTCTCCGTCCTTGATACCTATGATGTCGTTGGCATCTATCGTGAACCCGTTCACACTTGAACTCCGGACGGCGTAGGTGACTTCGCCCGTGCTTACCTGGCTTATGGCCTCGCTCATGGCACGCGCGTTGGCCGCGGCGTCGGCCGCCGTGTTGTACGCAACAAGGGCCGCCACACCCTGGGGTATGGTCTTCGTGGGCACGACCGAGACGGATTTGTCCACGAACTCCCTGGTCCTTTCGGCTGTGAGGATCACGTTGCCGTTGTTGGGCAGGATGATGACGCTCTTCGCGTTGACCTCGCGGGCGGCGCTGGCAAGCTCCTCGATGGAGGGGTTCATCGTCTGCCCGCCTTCAACGACCACATCGGCGCCAAGGCTTTTCAGAATGGTCGCAAGCCCCTCGCCCACAGCCACCGCGACGACTCCCACGGGCTTCTCCGGGACCGCCGCGGCCTGCGGTTTGCGGCCCGCGCCCGTTGCACTTGCCGTGCCCACCGCACCGGGCGCGCTGGCCGTGCCAGCCGGGTTCTCAGACCCGGCGCCGATACGTTGCGCGGTCCCGGCCGGGCGGCCGCTGGTTGCACCGCCCGACGCCTCGAACTCCTCGTGTTGGTCGGCCATGTTGTTGATCTGCACTTCGTGGATGTCGCCCAGACGCAGACAGTACTCCAGAACCCGCCCCGGGTGGTTGGTATGCACGTGGACCTTGGCCACGTCGCTCGTGCCAACGACGAGCAGACAATCCCCCGCATCTGCCAGATCGTGGCGGATGCGGTCCAGCGGGAGCGTCTTGCCCTTGAGAAGGAACTCGGTGCAATAGCGGAACCTGAGGCTCTCCTTGAGCACATCCTCTGCGGGCTGTCGCGCCTGGCCGCGCTCCGTGGCCGTGCGCGCAACCTGGAGCAAGGGTTCCTGTCGGCTGGTCACCGCCTCGCCTCGCAGGGCTTTCAACGCGCCTTCCCAGAAGAAGACGAGCCCCTGCCCGCCGGCGTCGACCACCCCGGCCTCCTTCAGAGTCTGGAGCAACTCCGGGGTTTGCTCGAGGGCTCTCCGCGCGTCTTCGAGCACCTTCTCGGCAAGGGCGACGACGTCGAGACCCGCCCTTGCACCTTGAGAGGCAGACCGGGCGGCCTCACGCGCCACTGTAAGCATCGTGCCCTCGACCGGCTTCATGACCGCCTTGTATGCCATCTGGGCCGCGCTCTGGAGCGCCTGCGACAGGTCCTGGGCTCGAAGAGTCGTCTTTCCCTCGACTCCCCTCGCAAAACCGCGCAGGAGCTGCGAGAATATTACCCCCGAGTTGCCCCGCGCCCCCATCAAGGACCCCATAGCGGCGGCCTCCGCCACCTGCGACAGCGACCCGCCTGCAGCCTTTTCGACCTCGCGCATTGCGGAAAGGAGCGTCAAATGCATGTTGGTACCGGTATCCCCGTCTGGGACCGGGAACACGTTCAAAGAGTTCACGAACTCTCTGTTGGCCCCGAGCCATTCGGTGCCGGATGCGATCGCCCGCGCAAGATCCCCGGCATCGAGCGAATCACGCCTCAACGCACCAACCTCCTGTTGCCGGTTACGTGCGCTTATCCTGTCGGACATGCGTCACCCTCACACCCTGAACTGTAATATTGACTTTCGCTACCTTGAGCCCCGTCATGCTCTCCACCACGTATCGCACCTTGTCGATGACATTGTGCGCAACCTCGGTGATCTTCGTGCCATACTCGACTATGATGTACAGGTCTATCGAGACCTCGTCGCCGGCCAGCTTGACCTCGACGCCGCGACTCAGGTTGTCCATGCCCAGAAGTTCCGCTATCCCGTCCTGGATGTTCCGTGAGGCCATCCCGACCAAGCCGTAGCACTCAGTGGCGGCCATGCCGGCCACGAGCGCGATCACCTCGTCTGAGATGGTGATCTGGCCGAGTTCAGTGCTGACATCTTTGCCCATGAACCGCCATACCCCCTGCCCGGACCGCCACGCGGCGGAGCCCAGGTAAAAACCAGCCCTCTCTACATTCTCCGCAACGGGTGAAATTCCTTTTTGCTATCGTATTCGCGTGGACACCCCGTTTAGAAGGCGGCGCGAAGCCTCCCGCCCTCCCGCGCTCCCTCGCAGCCTCGCCTGAAGGCTTGCCCTCAGGCTCCCGCGAAGGCCCGGCCCCGCCTCCCTTGCTGCTAAGCTCGAAAGCCGCCTTCACGGCCTGCCATGTCCGTGAGCCGCCTTCCAGAGCCACGGCCGCCTCCCAGAGTCGCCCACGGAAGCGCGCCCTTATATGCACCGCCCGTGACAACGCCCTTCCGGGACCCCCCGAAGCCCGCCGCCAGCCACCCTTGAAAGCCGCTTGCACCGCTTGCGTCGCTATGATACAATACAGGCCGGGTCTTTGCAAGACGAGGAGGTGCCCATTGTGTCGTATCGCTGTGAGATTTGCGGCAAAAGCCCACATGTTGGCAGACAGGTCAGTCACTCGGATATCAAGACTTCCCGCAAGTGGCTGCCGAACGTCCGACGTGTGAAAACCCTCATAAATGGTGCCCCGAAGCGTATCTATGTGTGTACGCGGTGTCTTCGCTCTGGAAAGGTGGAGCGCGCCCAGTAGCCGGTAGCCCAGTAGCCGGTAACCGGCAGCCGGCAACCAGCAAGAGGTGGCCGATAATCAGCCAACCTCCTTCGTCCCCCTGGTTACTTGTACGCCAAGTACCGCCCGCAGGTGCCAAACCTGGCCGGCTCTTGGCCAGGTGACGCGCCAACCTGGACAGACAACAACCACCCCCAGGCGTCGCCCTGACTACCTTTTAGCCACCTTCCGCCCCGCGCGGGCCAGGGTGGCTAATTCATGGTCAGGTCCGCTGCCAGGGCGGATGACAAGCGGAAGCTCCGGCGCGGGTTCCGGAGGCCTACAGTAGCCGCCTGACAGCCCCCTCAAGGGCGTCCCGGCTGGTCACCCCCACGATCCGTGCCCTTATCACGCCAGATTTGCCCACTACGATGGTGGTCGGTATAGCCTCGACCTTATAGGCATTGGCGACGTCGCCCGAAAGGTCGAGGAGCACCGGAAAGTCCATGCCCGCCTTGTCGGCGAAGGCGCGAACGTGGTCTTCAGGCTCGCGAAGGTTCACCGCGAGAACCTGTACGCCTCTGTCCCTGTAGTCGTGGTAGAAGTCGACGAACTCCGGGATCTCGGCCCTGCACGGCAGACACCACGTGGCCCAGAAGTTCACCACCACGACCTCTCCACGGAGTCCCTCGAGTGAAAGCTCGCCGCCGTCGAGCGACTTGAGCACGAAGTTCGGGGCGAGGCCGCCTTCCTCCACTGATGGTGCAAGCCCTGCCCCGGTATGCCGCGACCTGTTCGTCACGGCATACCCTACAGCGCCGACGATGATGAGAAGCGCTACCAGAAGCAAGACTCGTTTCGTGCGCACAATCCCGCCTCCTCTGGGCGTCTGGTGAAGCTTTGCCTCTATCATAATACCCCAAGGGGTATCGTGCAAGGTGTTCGCGCGACTTGTGTTCGTGCACCTTGTGCCGTTACTGCAACTCGGTGCGCGTTCAGAAATCACCGCCACTTTTCCAGGGGTTGCCGGTGTTCCACTCCAGGGACGGCGCACTCGTGGCGCGCCTCGTTCGAATTTGGCACGCAGGCTAGCCAAATTCTCGACGCCCCGTCGTGCAAGCACCGGCAGCCCCCAAGATTCTCGCAAGCCGGTATGGCTTTGTGACCTCACACCTTGCGACGTGACACCCTGCAGCGTGCAACCTGACTCGCAGGCAACTCACCGTGACTCCGAGCCCGGGCGTGCACGACGGCATCCGGTTCAGAGACAGACGAAGCGCACGGGCTTCCCGTGCGCTTCACGCCGTCCGGATCGGGTCCACTCAGGGCTCTGGGATGGCAAGCCCCTGCACCCCATGCTCAGAGACCTTGACGTCTGGATATGTATCCTTGATGATCTCGGTTATCGTCCTGATGGACTTGATCTTGAGCCTCGCCAGATCCGAGAGAGCAGCCTCGGACGCGCCCCACGGCGCGTACATCCCCACGCTCGTGCCGCTCTCCATCTTGAAGTAGCATGGCGCCGCCACCCGCGCTATCTCCGGCGTCTCGTAGAACCTGTTCATGCCGCCCCATGTATCGAATATCTGCACATGGACATCCATGGGGATATCGATGACCTTCCGCATGGCAGCAAGCGCCGCGAGGGAACTGTCTGCGATGGGATTGAACGTGCCCGCTCCGAGGCCCTGCAGAAGCTTCGCGCCGGCTGCATTCGCATGTCCGGCGAAGATGGACACCTTGAACGTGACTTCCTTCGGCAGGTCGCCGTTCTTCTTCATCTCGTTCAGCACCATGAGAACGCCTTCATCCCACACAAGGAACCCGCGGAACCCGATCTCCACCGCTCTCATGATGTCATACACGAAGTGAGCGACCATCTCGCAGCCGCGAAGCCGCATGCCGCAGACGGCGCCCTCGGGTGTGGCGATCTGCCGCCCCGAATACCACGTGGGCCTCGGCCCGGGGGTGAGAATGACCTCGATCCTTTCGTCGTGGGCGATCCTTGCGAACTCCGCGAGTTCGTCGCGGGTGGCCCACGTCGCGCCCCGCACGACCGATATGGCGCGATGGAACGGGACCCGTTGCTTCTTCGCCTCATCGATACAGGCCCGGAGGACCGCAGTCGTCTCGATGCCCGACACTTCCACACGCCAGTGCGCCCCATCGGGGAACCTCTTTGTCGAACTGGGCAACTCCGCCAGGTCCCGCCCGGGCACGCCCGCTCGTTCCAGAGCTTCGCGCACGCTCGTCATATCCAAGTGGCTACACCTCCACAAACTCACGTTCCACCGGCATTCTCAACTGCGCTACGTCTCACCGGCTGTCAATGGTTTTCAGGAACTCCGCAAGCTTCTCCGCCTCACCCTCCTTCATCTTGTAAGTGTGCTTCTCCTCAGGAAACTTGAGGTCTCTTACGTCGTGAACGTATTCGGTTATCGCGCCCGTGATGATTTCCGCGAGATTCGCATACTTCTTCACGAACTTCGGGGTGAACGCCTCGACGAGCCCGAGCATGTCGCCGTTGATGAGGAGCTGGCCGTCGCAGTGTATTCCCGCGCCGATGCTGAGCACCGGGATGGAAAGCCGCCTCGTGATCGCCTCGCCCACCTCCGGCGGAATGGCCTCGAGGAGTATGGCGAAGGCTCCGGCCTCCTGGATGGCGATTGCGTCGAGGATGAGTTCGCGCGCGGCCTCAGCCGTGCGCCCCTGGGCTTTGAAGCCGCCGAGCTGGCCGGAGCTCTGAGGCGTCAGGCCGATGTGGCCCATCACCGGAATGCCCGCGTCGACGATGGCCTTTATCTGGTTGATGACTCTTCGCCCACCCTCGAGTTTGATGGCATCCATCTGGGCTTCCTTCAGGAATCGCCCGGCGTTTTCGACCGCCTTCTCCACCGAAGACTGGTACGACATGAAGGGCATATCGCCGATAACGAACGTGTTGGGCGCGCCCCTGCGCACGGCCCTGCTATGGATGATCATCTCGTCCATGGTGACCGGGATCGTGCCTGGAAGCCCATAGACGACCATCCCCAGCGAGTCGCCGACGAGAAGCATGTCTATCCCCGCCTTCTCGGCAAACGACGCGATAGGGTAGTCGTACGCCGTGAGGAACGTGATTTTTTCCCCTTTTCGCTTCATGTCCATGAAGTCGAGCGTAGTCTTCTTCGCCACCGGAAATACCCCTCCCCTGTTTGCTGATTATCGGACTCCCTGCTTCGCCTCACCAGACCAACTTTATGTCGTCAACGAAGGTGGTCCACGCCCATCCCGAACACTCGAACCCGATTGACCTGAGCCGGGCCGGCCTGGGAACGAGCGCGCTCAGGTTGTAAGACCTGGACGTCCACCTCCCCAGCTCCACGAACTCTGCGAAGCTGTCGACACCTCCCTCCGCGGGCAGGTGGTAGTAGTACGCCCTCACAAAGGAGTGCTCGATGCCATCCTTATCGAGATACGTCAGGACGACCTTCAAGGGGTAAGTGGACCGTGTCGTGTACTCCTTGAACGTATAGTCGTCCACACGCATATCGAATGAGAGGAACACCAGGCCGAACGCAGGCAGCTCCGCATCGAGGCGCTGCTCCACACGGCACGATCCTATCTCGAACGTTGGTGGGCGCGTGATCTTGAGTGCGTGCTGACGGCCCCCCTCGTCCACGACGGCCCATGACGCAGCACGGGATCCCCCGGCCTCCTCGTGCTTCCATGACCATCCTGTAAGATCGCCGGAAGCAAACCCGCCGTTTGAAGGCGCTTCGGCAGGGGCCGGAGGGCTCTTGGCGGTCGTGAAGGACCACGAGTAGTCTTGCTGCATCTCAGTGCCCTGGGAGTCTCTGGCGCTTCGGCTCACCACTACCCTGTACGTGGTGGAGTAACGCAGGGGCTTCGCCGGGACTATGACCATGATCGCCTTGTTGTTGAGGAACTGCCAGCTTGCCGGATAGACGAGCTGGGGGGCGGGAGAGATGCTGACCGACTGGATGGTTGTCGCCTCGTCCATGGGCTCACTGAAGATGACGTGGATGGCGCTGTCCACGGGAACGTGCTGCATACCGTCGGAAGGATACACCTGCAGGATCCTGGGCGGCTCAGGCCGCGGAGCAGGTTCTCCGGCAGCCAGGCTCCCGCCGCACAAAAGGACCAGAAGAACCATGAGCAGACAAACAGCTGCCGCCGGAAATCGAACGCACCTGCGCATTACGTCGCCTCCTTGTGCCCGGCCCGCCAGGCGCCCGCCGCCCTGCAGGCCGACGCTTTCTGCACCTCAGGCCCGGGGCTTGCCCCGGGCCCCGCCGTGACTTTGTCCGGCTCCCCTGATACGGAGGGAATTCGCTATCGGCGGGGGATCTCCTCCTGCAGGTGCGACCGGGGCTCAAGGCAGGCTACCAGCGACAGGAGGCGACTTCGCTGCCATCGTCGATGTGGAGGATGCGCACCGTGCCCCCCTCGATGACCGCGACGGTGCCCCGCCTCTCGCGCGTCTTCGGGAGGGCCGGGCTGCCGGGGTTGATTATGACCCCCCCGCCGTCCCCGAAAGGACTCTCGATGACGGGCACGTGCGTGTGGCCGGTGACAACGAGGTCCAGCCGGTACCGTCGCACGAGATCCGCCAGGTCGTCCCCGGCCGCCAGGTGGCCGTGATGAATCATGATGTACCTGCCCTCCACCACCACGAGCGCGTAAGGCGCCTGGATGGGCACCTCCAGCACGAGCTGGTCGATGTCGGCGTCGCAGTTGCCCTTCGCGATGACCAGGCGACCGCTGTACTCGTTTATCGCCTCAGCGAGATGCCTTGCGTCGTGGCCCTCCGGCAGAGGGTTTCTGGGACCATGATAGAGCACGTCCCCGGCGTGGAGCAGGATATCCACCTCGCCCAGCACTGCAAGGGCCTGCTTCCACGCGGTCAAAGAACCATGGGTGTCGCTTATCACACCGAGCCTCATACGCCCGCACCTCCTGCATGGTGATGGTAGCTCTAAGTAGATCGCCACAAATTCGCGCTACTTTTCAGCGCGCAGGTCCTCGCCAGGGTTGCCGGTACTGCCCTCCGGGGACGGCGCGTGCGGTGAGATGCGTTCGAATTTGGCAAGTAGGAAGGAGCGCTCACTCTTCACGGTCCCGCCTCCGCCGCGGCCCTGCGCACGAGGTCGCCGTCGTACTTTAGCAGCTCCACAGCGTCGCGCCACGGTATGAAGCGGGCAGCGGTGATACCTTCCTCCTGCTGTGGTGCCGGTCTCGACCCGGGCCCAAGCCCAGGCTCAGGCCCAGACCCCAGTCCAGGTCCCGGTCCAGGTCCCGGTCCAGGTCCCGGTCCAGGTCCCGGTCCAGGTCGCGGTCCAGGTCGCGGTCCAGGTCCAGACCCTGATCCCGCGCTCTCGCCGGGTCTCTCTTGCTCCGGTTGGGCTGCCACGCGCCCGAGAAACCAGTGGACGACTTTGTCCACAGGTTCCCCGGCGTGTTCGGAGAGGTATGTATACGTGCTCGTACCCACCGGTTTCAGGATGTCGGCGCGCACCCTTGTTTCCTCTTCAACCTCGCGCACGGCCGCTTCCTCGAGCGTCTCCCCGAGCTCGACCTTGCCCTTGGGGAGGACCCATTCGCCAAAGCGGTTCTTGATGACGAGCACCTCGCCGCCCCTGAACACCACGATCCCCGCGCTCACCTCGTGCTTTCGCCCAACCTCGTTCATTCTGTGCGCTCACATCCTACAAGTGGTCTGAGTGAGGGTTCGTTAGTTCTTCCCCGTTTTCCAGCGGCTGCTGGGCTCGCGGTGTTGCACTCGGGGACGGCGCCCCAGGCGGGGCGCGCTTCGACAAAACCCGGCCAGTCCGGCCAGTGGCTGGGTTTTGACACCCCTCGTGCAATCACCGGCATCCCCTCCCAAACTCGGCGCATTTCTGCACCCTCACTTCGCGGCGCTCGCCGCAGCAGCCGGGCGCTTGCGCCCGACGCTGATCACGGCCCTGTGACCGTTCACGTCCCATTCGCTGGTGAGTTCGCCGCGCTTCTCGCTGGCGGCAGGATCGCCTGCGAACTCCAGATCCTCCGACAGCGTCTCCTCCATCACATAGTCTCGATGGGTCTCGCACGCCTCCTGGACGGCCTCATCGCACCAGACCACCGTCGAGATGCGGTCCTCGATGTTGAAGTCGGCCTCCTTCCGCATCGTCTGGATCTTGTTCACCATCTCCCGGGCAAGGCCCTCCATCATGAGGTCACGGGTGAGCACGGTGTTGAGAGCGCATGCGATGCCGCCCTCGCTCTCCACGGCGTAGCCCTCCTTCTCCACGGTCTCCACCGTGACCTCGTCGCGCGTGACCGTCACCGAGTGGCCGCCCGCGGCGACCTCCACCCCGCCATACCGTTCCATGGCGCCCACCACCTCTTCGGGATCCATGGCAGCGAGGGAGGCAACGAGATCCTTGACGAGCCTGCCGTACTTCGGACCAAGGAGGTCATACCGGGGCTTCACGCTGTGCGAGACGAACTCGCCGATGCTGCTCGCCACCCGCAGCGTCTTCACGTTGAGTTCATCTTTGATGAGAGCCTCGAGTGCGGCCACGGCTCGCCCGCCCCCGGGGCTTCCCGTGACGACGACCATCTCGGCCAGCGGCTGGCGGTTCTTGATGTTCACCTTGTTCCTGGCAGCCCGCCCAAGGGTCACGACCTTTCTGGCGAACTCCATGTCGCGCTCGATCTCTGGCTCGACGAGCGCCTCGTCGCATTCCGGGTAGTCGCACAGGTGGACGCTTTCGGGAGCGCCGTCGCGCCGCTCGCCTTCGAGGTTCCTGTATATCTCCTCCGCCACGAAGGGCGTGAACGGAGCGAGAAGCTTCGCCACTCCCACGAGCATCTCGTGAAGGGTGAGATACGCCGCGACCTTGTCCTCGTTCATCTCCGGCCCCCAGTAGCGCCGCCTGGACCTGCGCACGTACCAGTTGCTCAGGTCATCGACGAACCCCTCGATGGCCCGGGCGGCGCTGGTGATGTTGTAGTCGTCGAGCTCACTCCGCACCTTCCTCGCAAGGCCGTTGAACTTCGATACTATCCACCTGTCAAGGAGGGACCGCCGCTCCACGGCGAGTTCGTAGCCGGTGGGGTCGAACCCATCCACGTTTGCATACAGCACGTAGAACGAGTATACGTTCCAGAGTGTCGAGAGGAACCTGCGCCGCGACTCACCCACGGCGTCCATGTAGAATCGCGTGGGATTCCACGGCGGGTTGACCGTGTACAGGTACCACCGGAACGCGTCTGCGCCGTAAGTGTTGAAGACCTCCCACGTGTCGACCACGTTCCCTTTTCGCTTGCTCATCTTCTGGCCCTCTGCGTCCAGGATATGGCCGAGCACAAGGACGTTCTCGAAGGAGGGCCTGTCGAAGATCAGGGTCGATATGACGAGCAGCGTATAGAACCAGCCGCGCGTCTGGTCTATGGCCTCGCATATGAAGTCCGCCGGGAACGCGCGCTCGAACTCCTCCCTGTTCTCGAAGGGATAGTGCCACTGCGCGAACGGCATGGAACCCGAATCGAACCACGCGTCGATGACCTCCCGGGTGCGGCGCATGGTGCCTCCGCATTCGGGGCAACGAAGCTCGGCTTGGTCGATGTACGGCCTGTGTAGCTCCAGCCTCTCCGGCAACTTCGTCGCCATGCTCTTGAGTTCTGCCACGCTCCCCACGCAGTGCTGCTTGCCGCAGCGCTCGCAGATCCACACCGGGAGCGGCGTGCCCCAGTAGCGCTCCCGGCTCACCGCCCAGTCTATCACGTTCTCGAGGAAGTTGCCCATCCGGCCGTCCTTGATGTAGTCCGGATGCCAGTTGATGGCTGAGTTGTTTTTGAGGAGCGCCTCTTTCGCAGCGGTGGTCCTGATGAACCACGATGTCCGTGCGTAGTACAGAAGGGGCGTATCGCACCTCCAGCAAAACGGGTAGGTGTGCCCATACATCTCGCTGCGATAGAGCTTGCCCTCCTCCTGCAGCGTCCGGATGATGAGAGGGTCGGCCTCCTTTACGAACATGCCCCTCCATGGGGCGACCGCGTCCACGAACCTGCCTTCCGCATCGACAAGCTGCACCACAGGGAGGCCGTGCTCCACCGCGGCGGCCATGTCGTCCTCGCCGAATGCGGGCGCGAGGTGGACTATCCCCGTGCCCTCCTCGAGCGTGACGAAATCACCTGTGACCACGTACCACGCCCGCTTCTCAGGCTGCGCGAACGGGAAAAGCGGCTCATACTCCTTCCCCGCGAGCGCGCTGCCCGGAAACTCCTCGAGGATCTCGTGGTCCTCCCTGACGGATGCGTCCACCAGGCCCTTCGCCAGGATGAGGTTCTCCCCGGTCCGCGCTAGCCTGACTCTCACGTAGGTGAAGTCTTTCGAAACCGCCAGAGCCACGTTGGACGGAAGCGTCCATGGAGTGGTGGTCCACACGAGGAAGAACGTGTCGTCATCGCCTTTCACGCGGAACTTCACGAACACGGACGGATCCTCCACCTCGGCGTAGCCCTGCGCCACCTCGTGGCTGGAGAGCGCAGTGCCGCACCGTGGGCAGTACGGGACCACCTTGTAGCCCTGGTAGAGCAGGCCCTTGTCCCATATCCGGCGCAGCGCCCACCACACCGACTCGATATAGTCATTCATATATGTGATGTAGGCCCGGTCGAGGTCGATCCAGAACCCCACGCGCTCCGTCATGCGCTCCCACTCGCGCTTATAGCGAAACACGCTCTCCTTGCACTTCTCTATGAAGTTCTCGACCCCGTAGTCCTCTATCTGCTTCTTGCCACTTATGCCAAGCTCTTTCTCGATCTCGAGCTCGACCGGGAGGCCATGGGTGTCCCAGCCGCCCTTCCTCGGAACATAGTACCCCGCCATCGTGCGGTACCTGGGCACGAGATCCTTCATGGCCCGCGTCAGCACGTGTCCGGGGTGCGGCATGGCGTTAGCCGTGGGCGGACCCTCGTAAAACACGAACCTCGGCTTGCCCTCGCTTTTCTCGAGGGTCTTCTCGAAGATCCTGTGCTCCGCCCAGAACCCCAGGACATCCTCCTCCATCCTGGGAAAACTCGCGTCGGGATCGACCTTTCTGAACATGACCGAGAACCTCCCTGCACCGTCGCTATGAAATCCTGCCAGGATAAGCCAAAAAGAAGCCAAAAGCCTTCCGTCCCACGTCAAGGGACGGAAGGCAAACCTCCCGCGGTACCACCCGGGTTGGCCGCATTCGTTGCGGCCCTCTCGCAGGCACAGGCGACCCCGGCGTCCCTCCGGGTACGCGTATGCCCTGCCTCTATATCGGGAGGATCCGGCGACGTCTACTCTCCACCCCCGACCCGCGAAGGGCAGGCGATTTCGCGCCGCAACTCAAGGGTGATCTTCGGCAGCCACCGAGCCCCGGCTTCCACCAGCCCCGGTTCGCTTCACTCCAGAGGCAGCCTACTCTTCCCTCTCATCGTCCGCATCTTTGCATCTTACTCTTCCCGGACATCCATCGTTGCATTCAGTCTACCACAGGACCTCGACCACGTCAACCGCGGCGCACCGGGCCTTTACGAAGCGGAATCCTCTTTATGAACGGCAGCTTCGGGGTCTCGTGGGATATGACCTGCGGCCCCGGCAAAAGCCCCTGGCCACACTTCTTGCACGCCTCCGCCCCGTCAGGGTTCATGGTCCCGCAGTTCGGGCACTCGATCACCTCGGGCTCACCCCCTCCAGCACTAAAGATCCCGGTCTTCTCTATGTATATGCTGGAGGGCTGGCCCAGGTACGAGCGCAAGCAGGCAGGCAGGCTTTTCCGGCGCGGGCTGCAGGCACCATGCCGGGGCACGCGCGGAGTCTTCAACGCCCCTCGTGCAAACGCCGGTCCCGACTCATCGCCAGACCGGAGGAGATTCGCGAACCCACACTCACTCGCGGGCCAGCCGGGCTATCTTCGACGGGTGTGAATCACGACCACGAGGCCTTCCTTGACCCGCACCCTCCCGAGCGAGCCGGTCAGCTCGTTGCTTACGCCCAGGGTCTCCCCGATGCGAAGCTCACCACCCCGGAGTTCGTACTTGAGACCCTCGGTGTGGACCCCGCGTGCGTCGCCTCCCACCGGTAGAAGCGACACCCAGTCCCCGCGCCCGCCGGCGATGGTTGCCTCCCCCTGAATGAGCCTGACCGTGGATGTCCCGTCCGTGAGAAGCAGGGTTGCGCCGAGGGATGCGGCCTTTATGGTGAGGAGCACGTTCGCCAGGGTGTGATCGAGCCTGTCTCCGATCGCACCGATAGCCGTGATATCCCGGATCCCCCGGGCCACGACGTATTCGACCGCAAGGTCCAGGTCGGTATTGTCCTTTTCCACGGGGTGGGTTGCAAACCTGACCCCCTCGTCCCTGAACCGGGCCACGGCCTCCTCTTGCGCGGAATCCAGGTCGCCGATGATGACGTCGGGCCGGAGGCCGAGGCGCGCCGCGTGGGATGACCCGCCGTCGACGCATATAACCATGTCCCAGCCTCCGTCGCGGACGGTATCCCCAGCCCACGACTCATCGGCGAGCTGTCCTCCGGCTATGATGAGCGCACGCCCGCCGCGCACGCCGGCGCACCGCGACGTCGCGGCCTCCTGCCAGTTGCTGCAACCTTTCGCTGTCCCATCTCTCAACTGGATACCCTCTTCTCGGGGATACTTCTACCGCACCAGCTCCACCTGGATCATTGTGATGATCTTCGTGTCCTGGCCGTTGCCTGCATAGGTCACGATCTCCGACGAGTCCAGCTTCACCAGCTTCCCGGAGGCGAGATAGAACGTCCCTGTCCCTATATACGTGTAGTCCTTTCCGTTGCTCCGGCCCTTTCGGGAGACCTCGTACTTGACCTTGAACGCGTCCTGGGACCCCACCTTCGCGATCCCCTCGAACTTGTAGGTGCGCCTCTCCAGCACGAGGCCACCGGCGGCTGTGGAGTACAGCTCGTCGTTGACGGTCCAGGTTTCACCCGGAGCGACGGGGCGATCAGCAAGAATGACCTGTGCAAGCCACAGGGTCTCGATCTGACGACCGTCCCAGGGCCTGAGGCCCTCGGCCTCGATGATCCGGCCGGTCTTCTCGACGGTGAGGTAGTAGCGGAAGGGCTCGAGGCCTCGGGCTTCGCTGCCCTCCGGCGTGGCGCTCCCGACGCATATGACGGTCTGGCGCATCCTGCTGCCGTCATCGGTGCCGGAGTTCTCCACCCGGATCTCCTCCCGGTAGAGGTTGGTCGTGCGCTTCGCGCCCGAGTATATGGTCTCGCTGATGAGCACCTGATAGGTAAGGGATTCGCCCTTCTTGACGTCATACTGCATGAGGTATGCAGATGGACCCGCCTCTGCCACGCCTCCTTCCGGGCGGGCAGCGGGGCCGCCGCTCGCGAACACCATCAGTGCGCAAACCGCGGCAGCCAGTGGCGCCTCGCAGGCTCTGCGGCGCGCGGCCGCGGTAAGGCGGCACGCAATACTATTGGACATCCTGAATATCCCCCTTCAACGGGCGGCATAACTCATGACGCAGCGACCGGCCACTAGACTGGCCGAACACGAGACGTGCCCCGCATCTTCACAGACTCACATTATATATTACTTCTCACTACGTGACGAAACTCCTCTTCAGGCTCCCAGGCAATTCATATCCGGGGAGAACTGTCCCAGTTGCGGGCCATCAGTCCCAGCGCGTCCGGTCTCCCACGTGCTCCTGCATCCCTGCCGCTGCATTTACAATGGAGAAACGGAGCGACCCTGTCGCCTCGCCTCCTGCTCTTGCTACGCAACCAACCTCAAGGGTGACAGCGGAGAGTCGCGCAGTGGGCACGATGGCCACGTAACCCGGCATACACCGGCACCCAGCACACGAGACTCATGACCCCCGCTTCTCAATACGCGCCGGGTGGAGCCTGTATCAGCGTCCACCAGTCAGAGAGCGCCTGGACCCCGCGGTTCATGACGGTCGCACTCGCGTACAGAAAGAGGCCCGCATCGCACGATGCGGGCTGCCGCGAGACTTACAGGGTCCGCGACGAGGGTAGGAGGTTGGGAGCTGAAAGCACGCTAAACCAGGCACACGAGACCCGGCGCGCGAGACCCCAGTCAGAACCTCGCCCGGGCGTGGTAATGGGTGTGCAGGAGCTCGTGCGACTTCTCGCCAAGGGGCTTGCCCAGGAACTCCGCATACAGGGCCTGCACAGCCGGGTTGAGGTGCGACTTACGAAGCGGCATGTTCTTGTCCTCATCGTAGATGGCGGCGATCCTCTTCAGCCGAATCTCGTCGTTCGTGGGTATGGGCTGGCCTCCGCCGCCGATGCACCCACCCGGACAGGCCATTATCTCGATGAACTGATAGCCGGCATCGCCGTTCTTCACCCGCTCGAGAAGGCGCCTTGCGTTTCCGAGGCCGTGGGCGACGGCGACGCGCACGCGCGTGCCGTCAAGGTCAACCTCTGCCTCCTTGACCCCGGCGAGCCCTCTGACTGGAACAAAGTCGATGTTCTCGAGCTCCCGGTCGAGGACCACCTCGGAGACTGTCCGCAGCGCGGCCTCCATCACGCCCCCCGTGGCCCCGAAGATGGCGCCCGCCCCGGTGGATATGCCGAGCGGCGGGTCGTAGTCCTCGGGGGCGAGCGACGCGAAGTCGATGCCTGCCTCGCGGATCATCCTGCCGAGTTCTCTCGTGGTGAGGACCGCGTCCACGTCGGCGCAGCCGCTTGCAGTCATCTCCGGACGTCTTGCCTCGAACTTCTTCGCGGTACACGGCATCACCGACACGACGAAGATGTCCTTCGCATCGATCCCGACTTTCTCAGCATAGTAAGTCTTCGCAATGGCACCGAACATCTGCTGAGGCGACTTGCACGTCGAGAGGTGCGGGAGGAGGTCCGGATAGAAGTGCTCTATGAACTTTATCCACCCGGGGCTACACGACGTGATGAGGGGGAGCTTGCCCCCGGTCTGCAGGCGCTCGATGAACTCGTGTCCTTCCTCTATTATCGTAAGGTCTGCCGCGAAATCCGTGTCGAACACCATGTCGAACCCGAGCCTGCGCAGGGCTGCAACAAGCTGCCCCGTGACCCGGCTGCCCGGGGGAAGCCCGCACTCCTCGCCGATGCTGGCGCGGATGGCCGGCGCGGTCTGGACCACCACGTGCTTGGAGGGATCCGCCAGAGCCCGCCACACGTCTTCAGTCTCGTCGCGCTCCTTGAGCGCCCCTGTCGGGCAGACCAGCACGCACTGGCCGCAGAGCGAGCACACCGCGCTCGCAAGCTCATCCGAGAACGCCGGGGCGATCATGGTCTTAAAGCCCCTGTCGTTGGGCGCAAGCGCGAACACGGTCTGCACCTTTTGGCACACGCTCATGCAGCGCCTGCACAGGATGCACTTGTTCGGGTCCCGCACGATGGACGGGCTGGACGTGTCGAGCAGGAACTCGGCCCGCGCGCCCTGGTACTCGACCGTGCGTATCCCGAACCTGTCCGCGAGCGCCTGAAGTTCGCAGTTGCCGCTCCGCTCACACGTAAGGCATTCGAATGGGTGGTTCGAGATGATGAGTTCCAGCACCGTCCGGCGCGCCTCGCGCACGGCCGGGGTGTTCGTGTGAACGACCATGCCGTCCGCAGCCGGGGTGACGCACGAGGCCTGCAGGGACTTCGCGCCCTCGATCTCCACCACGCACACCCTGCATACGCCCACGGCGTTGACGTCCTTCAGGTAACACAGGGTGGGAACGTCGATCCCCGCCGCCCTCGCAGCGTCCAGAACGGTCGAGCCCCTGGGGACCTCCACCTTGCGGCCGTCTACTGTGAGAGTAATCATATCCATCCTGGCTCACGCTCCATTCTTCAGTCCTTCACGTCACACCGCAAGCACCGCGAGGCCTCGTACAGTGCCGCCGCCTCGGAGAGCCTCGATGCGACCTCATCGAAGCTGCCCTTTCTGTCCGGGACCGGCAGGTGCTCAGGGTGCTGGCGCATCATGCGCTCCTCGTGGATCTCCCCAGCAAGCTCTCTGCCGAGGTCAGGGCTTACCGGGATCTGGCCGGTGCCGCCCAGGAACTTGTCTATTTCCTCGGCGGCGCGCCTGCCGTCGGCAATCGCCTGGATGACGGTGTCCGGCCCGTTCACGCAGTCCCCACCGGCGAACACGCCGGGCTCGCCGGTTGCGTGGGTCCTCGGGTCGGCGACTATCGTGGACCACTTCGTGATCTCGATGCGCGAGCCCGCGGAAACCGCCATGGCATCAGGCCTCTGGCTGATGGCGGATATCACCATGTCCACGTCAATGATGAAGTTCGAGCCCTCGATGGGCACCGGGCGCCTGCGGCCCGTGCGGTCGAATTCGCCCAGGGACATCCGCACGCATTCCATGTTCACAAGCTTGCCGTCCCTGCCGATCATCCTGAATGGCGCGGTCAGGAAGTGGATCTTGACCCCCTCGCGCTCGGCCTCGGCGATCTCGTTCTTGTCAGCGGGCATGTCCTCGCGCTGGCGCCTGTAGATGATGTGGACTTCCTTCGCGCCCAGGCGCAGGGCCGTGCGGGCCGCGTCGATGGCGGCATTGCCGCCGCCTATGACGGCGACCTTCTTGCCCACCTTCCGGCGACCGCTTATGTTGACCTCTTGCAGGAATTCCACAGCCCCGATCACACCGTCGAGGTCTTCGCCAGGCACGCCCAGCCTCTGGCTCACGTTGGCGCCCACCGCGATGAAGACGGCCCTGTACCCCTGCTCCTTCAGGTCCTCCAGGGTGATGTCCCTGCCTACGGCGATTCCCGTCCGGATCTCCACGCCCCTGCGGCAGATCGCCAGGATCTCGGCGTCAAGCACGTCCTTGGGCAGCCTGTACTCGGGGATGCCCGCCCTGAGCATTCCGCCCGCCTCGGGGAGCGCCTCGAACACCGTGACCTGGTAGCCCAGGCCGGCGAGGTAATACGCGGCGGTAAGGCCTGCGGGACCGGACCCCACGATGGCTACCTTCACGTCCTTCTGGGCGGCCGGCTGATCGGGCGGCAGCGGGTTCATTAGCTCCCAGTCGGCGGCGAACCGCTTGAGGTCGCAAATGGCCACAGCCTCGTCGATCTGCGAGCGCCTGCACTTGCCCTCGCACGGGTGAGTGCAGACCCGGCCACACACCGCGGGGAACGGGTTCTTCTCCTTTATGAGCCTCACGGCGTCCTGGTATCGCTTCTGCCTTATCAGGCTGATGTATCTCGGCACGTCGACCCCAGCGGGACACGCGTTCTGGCACGGAGCCTCGAAGAGCGCGGCGCACACCGATGCGGGGCACTTCTTGTCGCGGATGTGAGCCTCGTATTCGTCGCGGAAGTATCGTATCGTCGTGAGCACGGGGTTGGGAGCCGTCTGGCCCAGGCCGCAGAGGGCGGTCTCCTTTATCCAGGTGCCGAGCTTTATGAGGCGCTCGATGTCGCCCTCGCGCCCCTGGCCCCGGGTGATCCTTGTGAGTATCTCCAGCATCCTCTTCGTCCCGATACGGCACGGGGCGCACTTGCCGCACGATTCGTCCTGGGTGAACTCCAGGAAGAACCTGGCCAGGTCGACCATGCAGGTGTCCTCGTCCATGACGATGAGGCCGCCCGACCCCATGATCGTGCCGAGTTCCTTCAGCGACTCGTAGTCCACAGGGGTGTTCAGGAACTCCGCGGGCACGCACCCGCCAGACGGCCCGCCTGTCTGGGCGGCTTTGAACTTCTTGCCGCCGGGGATGCCGCCGCCGATGTCGAAGATGATCTCGCCAAGGGGTATCCCCATGGGCACCTCGACGAGGCCGGTGTTGTTGATCTTGCCGGCGAGGGCGAACACCTTGGTGCCCTTGCTCTTCTCAGTGCCGATGCTCGCAAACCACTCCGCACCTCTTAGAATGATGGGCGAAATGTTCGCATAGGTTTCCACGTTGTTGATGAGGGTCGGCTTGCTCCAGAGACCTTCGTTCGCCGGGAACGGCGGCCTCGGGCGCGGCTCGCCGCGTCTGCCCTCGACTGATGCGAGAAGCGCCGTCTCCTCGCCGCACACGAACGCCCCGGCCCCGACCCTGATGTCCAGGTCGAAGTCGAATCCCTTGCCGAAGATGTCCTTGCCGAGGACCCCGTACTCCCGGGCCTGCATTATCGCGTGGCCGAGATGCTTGACTGCCAGCGGGTACTCGGCCCTGACGTAGACGTATCCTTGCGTCGCCCCGATGGCGTAGCCGGCGATGGCCATGGCCTCTATGATGCTGTGGGGGTCGCCCTCCAGCACGCTCCTGTCCATGAACGCGCCGGGGTCTCCTTCGTCTGCGTTACACACCACGTACTTCTGGTCTGCCTTCGCACGCCGGGTGAAGTCCCACTTGAGCCCCGTCGGGAACCCCGCCCCTCCGCGCCCGCGCAGGCCGGAGCGCTTCACGACATCGACCACCTGCTCCGGCGTCATCTCCGTGAGGACCTTTGCGAGCGCGGCGTACCCGTCCTCTGCGATGTACTCCTCTATGTTGAGCGGGTCGATCTTACCCGTGTTTCGCAGGGCGATGCGCATCTGCCTGTTGAAGAACGTGATATCGCCATACGTCGGGACACGCTGCTGCGTGTCGGGAGCTTCGTAAAGCAGCCGCTCGACAATCCTCCCCTTCAGCAGGTGCTCGCTGACGATCTCTTGCGCGTCCTCGGCCTTGAGCTTGCGGTAGAGGACCCCCTCGGGGTATACGATGGCCACAGGGCCGAGCTCGCAGGGGCCCATGCACCCGGTGGTCACCACCCTGACCTCCTCGCCGAGACCGTGCTTTGCTATCTCGTCGAGGAAAGCCTGTTCGACTTCCTTGCATCCTGAGGAAACGCATCCTGCGCCGCCACACACCAGGACATGCGCACGGTAGGAATCCATGTGACCAGCCTCCTTACTCTCAGGCAGCGACATAAGCGCCGCCGCGGTCCGGCAAACTCTCTCTTGAGCACCTTCGGCCTATTCATACTTGGCCAGGATCTCCTTCAGCTTGTCGGGCTTGAGCCGCGCGTAGATGTCCTCGTCCACCCTCACGACAGGGCCGAGGCCGCACGCGCCCATGCAGCGCACGACCTCCATGGAGAACTTCCCGTCGCTCGTGGTGTCCTTCGCACGGATCCCGAGATCGTGTTCGAGCTTCTCCAGGATCTCCTCAGCGCCTCTCACGTAGCAGGCGGTGCCCTTACACACGCTGATCTGGTGGCGCCCCTTGGGCTTCAGCGAGAACAACGCGTAGAACGTGACCACGCTGTACACCTCGCTCAAGGGGACGTCGAGCCCCTCAGCGACCATGGCCTGAATCTCCCGCGGAAGGTAGCCCACCACCTGCTGCGCCTCGTGGAGAACCTGGATGAGCACGCCCGGCTTGCCCCGGTAGTGCTCGATGATCTCCCTCACCTTATCCTTCTGCTCCTCGGTGACCTTGCCGAAACATGTGCACTCTTCGCACGCCATCCCGATTCCTCCTTCGCCGGTGTGGCGAGACACGCACGCCTGCCTCGCGACTACCGCGAGGACACCATAGCAAAAACCATGCCGCTTGTGAACGATGGCACAAGAGGCGATCGGACAACCCCTGGAACCTTTGTGCCGGCTGTCACAAACGCGTTCCTTTCGTGGGAGGGAGTTGACTCCCCATCGCCTCCGGCGATGCACCAGTGCATTTGGGCCTGCAGATGCGCCGACACGTAGGCCCGAGGCCCCGAGGGACGGAGGGACGGAGGCACGGAGGCACGGGGGCGTGCGCTGCCCCTGCTGCGCATGTCCTCGGAATTCGCTGGACAGCGTGATGCGCCTGTGCATTATAGAATGCACGGGCGCATTGCCCCGCCGGGAAGGCCAGGGATCTCACCGCAGGGAGCCAGACGGGTTGTCAGCGGATTCACTCTCACCTGTCTCCGTCGGCCGCGGCAGGCTTCAGGCCACCGCGACCGCTATGGCCGCCAACTGCATATTTCTTGATCTTCCTTACCACGGTCGACTGGTTCACCCCGAGCAGCCTGGCTATGCTGTACGTACTCCTCTTCTCCGAAAGAGCACGCTGGATGATCTGCCTCTCGACCTCCTCGACCGCCTGGCGCAGCGGCATGATGCCGCCCACCACGACCCCCGGCCGATGCAGGCCGCGCTCCTCGAGCACTTGCCGCGGCAGATCACCAGGGCCGATCTCGTCGCCTTCCACCGTCACCACCAGGCGCTCGACGAGGTTCTCGAGTTCCCGCACGTTCCCGGGCCATGAGTATCTCGCAAGGATCTCGCGCGCATCCTCGCTTATGGCTTTCCGGTAGCCATGGGCCCTGTTGAACCTCTCGAGAAAGTGGTAGATGAGTGGGATGACGTCGTCCGGCCGTTCCCGAAGGGGCGGTATCGTGATGGGGACGACGTTCAGCCTGTAAAAGAGGTCAGCGCGGAACTCTCCTTTCGCGACCATGCCTGCAAGGTCCCGGTTCGTCGCAGCGATTATGCGGATGTCGACGTCCACAGGCTTCACGCCGCCCACCCGCGTGAGCCTCCGCTCCTGGATGACCTGGAGCAGCTTCACCTGAAGATCCCCAGGTAGCTCGGATATCTCATCGAGGAATAGCGTCCCGCAGGAAGCGACATCGATCATCCCGGGCTTGCCCTCGCGTCTCGCGCCGGTGAACGCGCCCGACTCGTAGCCGAAAAGCTCCGACTCGAGCAAGGTCGCGGGGATCGCGCCGCAGTTGATGGTGACGAACGGTCCCTCCCTGCGGGGGCTCGTCCCGTGGATGAACCGCGCCACGACCTCCTTGCCGACACCCGATTCACCCAGGATGAGGACGGTGGTGTTAACGAGTGCCACCTTCGCGGCAAGCTGCAGCACACGGCCCATCTCGACACTGTATGCTATGATCGGCGGCAGGACGACCCCCTGCCCTTTCGGGTCCGTGCGGCCGCTACCGGGCGCGCCGCCCCCCCGTCCCGTCCCCGCCGCCGCTCCGAAGCCGTCGCCTCGCCCATTTGTGGACGCGCGGCGCTCCCGGCCCGCCAGGCCCCGGTCGAGAACCTCGCGCGCGGCGCTCACAAGTCTCCTCCGCCCGACCCCTGGCAGGGCCGAGGCAAGGGCGTCGTCGGCCTCCAGCGCCGCCCGACCGGCCCCGGCGAGCAGCCAGAGCACTGCGTCAGCCCCGTCGGCAAGCGCCATGGCGCCCTCGGGGCAGACCCTGAAGCACTCGCCGCACCCGTCGCACTTCGACGGATCCACGGCCGGCGGCCGACCGAGCTCTCCTGACATGGCCTCGACCGGGCACTTCGGCACGCATTCCCCGCACCCGGTGCACTTTACCGCATCAACGAAAACATGCCCCGGCATCTCTCTCCCCCCGGGGCAATTATACACCACGACATAAGGGCCGCATAGCCCGGCATCCCACGTCGTGACCGCCACACGGCCGGCAGTCGGCCCGCCCCACACAGGTATGCTTCCACGAACGCCCCCCGCCCTTTTAAGGGTGCGCCGGTGTTGCGCACCGAGGAGCGCGCTTGCGGCGCACCTTGGTGGAGTTCCCTGGCGTTGCTCGGCCTGGCTCGGCCTGGCTCGCCGCCTTTCGAAAGGGGCCGTCGCACAGGTAGCGGCGGCCGCGAACACAGTGGCAAACCTGACCACGGCCGGTCAGGCAGACTCAGCAGCCTTGCCCTTCGCGTGCCGCTGCCCGCCCGAGATCCTCCCTGTACTGCAGGAGGTAGAGCTGGTAGTATATCCCGCGCTTCGCGAGAAGCTCCTGGTGGGTGCCGACCTCGCGCACCCTGCCTTTGTGGATGACGATTATCTTGTCGGCGTTCTGGATGGTGGACAGCCGGTGGGCCACGATGAGCGTCGTCCTGCCTTGCACCAGCTTCGTAAGGGCGTCCTGGATGAGCGCTTCCGTCTCGGTATCTATGTTGGCCGTGGCCTCGTCCAGCACGAGGATGGCCGGATCGAACGCAAGCGCCCTCGCAAACGCGAGAAGCTGGCGCTGCCCCGCCGACAGCGTCACACCCCGCTCTTTCACCTCGGCCCGGTATCCGCCTGGCAGGCGTCTTATGAAGGTGTCGGCATTGACGTACCTCGCGGCCTCCTGCACGTCCTCCTCGCCGATCTCGCTGCTACTAAGCCTGATATTGCTCTCTATGTCGCCGGTGAAGAGGAACACGTCCTGCTGCACCACGCCTATGTGCCGGCGCAGGTCGTGCCTGGGGATGTCGCGGATATCGACCCCGTCGATGAGGATGCGGCCCCGCGAAATCTCGTACATCCTTCCGATGAGGCTTATGATCGACGTCTTGCCGGCACCGGTCGCTCCGACGAAGGCACAGGTCTCGCCGGGCTCGACCTTGAAGCTCACGTCTCTCAGGACCCAGTCCTCGCCGTTATAGGCAAACCACACGTTCTGGAACTCGATCGCGCCCCGCGGCCGTCCGAGGGTGACCGGGTTCGCAGGGTCCGCCTCGCGCGCCTTCGTGTCGAGCAACATGAATATCCTCTCGGACGCCGCCATAGCCGCCTGCATGATGTTGTATTTCTCAGTGAGATCGTTGATCGGCCGGAAGAACTGCTGTATGTAGTTTATGAACGCATACAGCACGCCGAACTCGACCCTGCCTGCGAGCACCCGGCCGCCCCCATACCAGATGAGAAGGGCGAGTGCCAGCGACGATATAAGGTCCATCAAGGGCCTGAAGATCGCATACACGCGCAGCTCGCGCATGTTGGCCGCGAGGTAATCCCTGTTTATGCCGTCGAATTCCTCGAACTTCTTCTTCTCACGGCCGAATATCTGGATGATCCTCATCCCCGAGATGTTCTCCGCAAGCGTCGCGTTGATCCTGGCAAGCCTGGTGCGCACGAGCCGGTAGGCCTCACGCGCCTGCACCCTGAACACCACCGTCACTGCCAGGATGATGGGCAGCGTGGCGAAGCTCACCAGCGCAAGCTCGTAGTTCATCCGGAGCATCACGATGACGATGCCCACGAGAAGGAAAACGTCCTTGAAGAGGTTCACCAGGACCGCCGTGTACATCTCGTTCAGGGCGTCGGTGTCGTTGGTCACTCTCGTCACCAGGCGGCCGACCGGGTTCCTGTCGAAGAACGAAAGCGACAGCCCCTGCAGGTGACGGAATATCTCCACCCGCATGTTGAAGATGACCTTCTGGCCCGTGTATTGCAGAATGTACACTTGAACGTAGTTGAGGATGAACCCCAGCGCCATGGCGCCGAGGAGCACGAGGGCGAGCTTCACAACGCTCGCGGCGTCGCGGTCCTTGAACCTGCGAACCTCCTCCGCGGAGATCTCCCGGCGAGTCACCGTCGCAGCGCCCGCCTCGTCCATCACCAGGAAGTAACGCCCCTCCGCGGACTCTATGCGTGCAGGAACCGGCGCCCCCTCTCCCGTCTCGCACCGAAAGCCCTTTGGAAGCCATTTCTCCCGCACGAAGACCCTGCCCTTCGCCGCGACCCCGGGAACGGGCTCGCGACCCGGCTCGAAAGCAAGCATGGGCGCGCCGAGGGCGTTTATGTGGTCGTCTATGGCGATCTTGGTGAGGTACGGCTGCACCAGGTCTGTGCCGGTGATGACGAAGAGCAGCACCACGCACACGAGCAGCAGGCGCCGATAAGGGGCGGTGTACTTCAGCAGGCGCCTCATCAGCCTCGCGTCGTATGCCTTGCCGAGGGCCTCTTCTTCGTGGAAATCAGGCATCTCTCACGTCTCCTCGCCCGAAGCGAGCTCCTCTTCGAGCAACTGCCGCTCGTGGATGTCCGCGTAGATGCCTCCGGCGGCCACAAGCGACTCATGGTCTCCACGTTCGGCGATCCGCCCGTCATCTAGCACGATGATCTCGTCCGCTTCCTTCAGTGTGGATATTCTGTGCGATATGAGAATGGTGGTCCTCTCACGCATGATGCGCCTCAAGGACCTCAGGATCTTCTCCTCGGTCTCCGTGTCGACCGCGGAGAAGCAGTCGTCGAGTATGAGAATCCTGGGGTTCTTTATGAGGGCCCGCGCTATCGCAACCCTCTGCTTCTGCCCGCCAGAGAGGGTCACGCCACGCTCTCCGACCACGGTGTCGAAGCCCTGATGAAACCCCCGCACGTCTCCCGCCACCCCCGCGACATCCGCGGCCCCTTCGATCTCCTCGCTGGAGAAATCGTCGCTCGCAAACCCGATGTTCCCCTTGACCGACGTGGAGAACAGGAAGTTATCCTGCGGCACGTAACCGATGTCGCGTCTCAGCACGCCGAGGGGGACTTCGTTGATGTCGATGCCGTCGACGAAAAGCCCACCCGGAGGCGGGTTGTACATGCGCAAAAGCAGGTTCACGAGGGTGGTCTTGCCGCTCCCGGTCCGGCCCAGGATGCCTACGGTGCGCCCCGCCGGGATTTCGAGATCGATGTTCCGGAGGACGGGCTCGCTCTCCCCGGGGTAGGTGAAGGAGAGATTCCTGAACTCCACCTCGCCCCCAAGCCCGCTGACGGGCACGGCGTTCTTCGCGTCCTCGACCTCGGGCATCGTGGAAAAGATGACGTTGAGCCGGTCGATGGATGCCATGCCCCGCTGCAGCGTATTGACCACCCAGCCGATGGCCATCATGGGCCAGATCGCCATCCCGAGATACCCGCTGAACGCGACGAAATCGCCGAGGCTGATGTCGCCGAAGATGACCAGCCTGCCGCCATAGCCCAGCACCACCACGAAGCTCAGACCCGCCACGAACTGCACCAGGGGCCAGAAGAGCCCCCAGATCCTCACAAGGTGCATGTTGGCGTCAACCACACGCTGGGCTGCCCCGGTAAACTTCTCTATCTCCGCCTCCTCCTGAACGAAGGCCTTGATCACCCGTATCCCGCTCAGGTTCTCCTGGGTGCGGTCGGTCAGGGCGGCGAACGTCTCCTGGACCTTCCGGAACCTCGAATGGATGAGCCGCGAGAAATGCGTGACGATGAGGGCAACGAATGGCAGCGGCACGAGACCGAGCGCCACCAGCCGCAGGTCTATGGTGCGCAGCATGATGGTGACCGTGGCGATCGTAAGGAACGCTGCGTCAACCAGCAAGGCGATTCCCTGCGCGAACGCGTGTCGCACCGCATGGATGTCGTTGGTGGCGTGGGCCATCAGGTCGCCGGTCTTGTGGTTGTTGAAGAAGTTGGCCGAAAGGGTCTCGAGATGGGCAAAGAACCTGTTCCTGAGGGTGTAGTCGACGAGCCTCGCAGTTCCCATTATGTACATGCGCCAGAAGTACCTGCCGACGCCTACGAGAAACGCGATTCCGACGATGAGACCGACGTAGCGCAGGAGCCCGGAGCCATCGAGTCTGCCCGCGCGGAAGTCGTCGGTCACCCGGCCCAGGAGCCGTGGGACCGCAAGCTGCAGGGCATCTACAGCCACAAGGAAAAGAACGCCCAGGATGTACCTGGACCTGTACCTCACGAAGAAGTCTTTCAGTAGAGCAAATCTACCCCGCACGGGCTTCCGACCTCAAAAGCGCGTTCTATCGGCCCGGCGAGGCCTGCCTCAGCCGGGCCGACGATCCAATTATACACATGGTAGCTGGCCCCTGGCAATTCCTACTTTAGGCGCGGCTTCGCGAGCTGGCGGGCACCCCTGCTCCGAGGAGCATCTCCCGCACGATCTTCGCTGCCAGGAGCGAAGTTATGTCGGAGAAGTCCCAGGGCGGCGCTACCTCCACGAGGTCGAACCCCACGATGTTTGCCCGGGCCAGAGACTGGACGGCTTCAAGGATCTCCAGGGACGAGCATCCGCCCGGCTCGGGCGTTCCGGTGCCCGGGGCAAACGCAGGATCGACCACGTCGATATCGAGTGTCACGTAGCACGGCCGGTCCCCCACCTCCTGCAAGGCCGCGCGGACCGCCTCAGGCACCGGCCCGTTCACCCTGTGCGGTCCCCCGCTGGTGAGCGCAAACTCTCCGGCCGTCCCCGACCTGATGCCGATCTGGTAGAGGTTGTCCGTCCCAATGATCTCCGCAACCCGCCGCAGGACGGTAGCATGGGAAAGCTTCTGTCCCGCGAACTCGTCGCGAAGATCCGCGTGGGCATCGAAATGGATGACGGCAAGGTCCTCCCTCGCCCTGGCCACCGCCCGGACGCACGGGAGGGTGACGAGGTGCTCACCTCCGAGGGCGAACGGGATCTTCCCGTCTTCCACGATCCCTTCGACCACCTCGCCGATGGCGTCCAGGCTCTTCTCGGTGTTTCCCAGCGGGAGCGAAACATCACCGATATCCGCCGCGCGTACCGACGAGAGAACCCGGTTCTGGGCCGGGCTATACTCCTCCAGCGAAAACGAGACCTCCCGAATCTTGGCAGGCCCGCCGCGCGCGCCAGCCCTCCAGCTTGTGGTGAAGTCCATAGGGAGACCCACGATCACGATGTCGGCCCGCTCATAGTCGCAATCCGCACAGAGGAAGCCTTCCCTTTTCTCGACGACGACGCTCATATGCAGCATCTCCAACCCAACCGTAAGTCCAGACGAATGTGAGTGCCCGCGTTTGCGGCCTTCCCTCGCCGGCTCCATACCCTGCCGGACCCAATGCGACGAGACTGCACCCGACCTGATCCCGGCCCGCCCGGCCTGGCCTGGCCTGGCCGGGCTCAGTCCGACCCCATCCGGCGCGCACCGCGTCGGATATCGTCAGTACCAGAGGGCAGCTCCGGCGAAGGCACACCCGATCTTCTGTACCACGTGCTCTGTACCCTTTATGAGGACCTTGTCGGGAACGGCGTTCCGGAAGGCGAGAGCCTCGTGGATCATTTTCTCGATCGTGCTCTCGGCTTCCTCCTTCGAGCACTTCCCGCCGAACTCCATGATCACCCCGAAGCTGCCGGAGACGATGCCGACGCCGATGGCGGCGGCGATGCGCTCTCCAGGAACGTCGCTCGTGACGGAGCCGTAGGCCGTCGGCGTGAGCGAGCCTGGCGGTATGTCCAGCGCGTCCATGTATTCGGCGCCGGGCGGCAGGATGCTGGACACCCTCAGGAGGTTGAGGTTCCCGATGCCGGCGGCAAGGAGCGCCTTGTCGAACGCGGTCAGGGTGGTGTCGCCTTCAGCGCTTCCGGCGACCAGGGTGAACTTGCGAGGTGTCGGCAGCATGCATCAATCCCTCCACTCAACTAAGTATGGCGACATAAGTTTGCGCCATCTTCCCTGACGGTGCTGGGGTTGCCGGTGCTTGCTAGGG
>JASEJE010000040.1 GCA_030024085.1 Bacillota bacterium
GGCAACCCCAACACCGTCAGGGAAGATGGCGCAAACTTATGGCGCCATACTTAGCAGCGCCCACGCTACGACCGATGCGCCGACGACCCACGTGTAGGCCGCGAATACCATGAACCTCCGGCGTCTCAAGGCCGAGAGCACGAGGTGGATCGCCACGTACCCCGAAACGACGCTGGCGAGCGCGCCCGCAAGAAAGGGCGCTGCAAAGCCCATCGCAAGGCCCGTCCTGACGAGGTCCGGCAACTCAAGTAGACTTGCCCCGAGGATCACCGGTATTGATAGCAGGAACGAGAACCTCGCAGCGTCCTCGCGCCGCAGCCCGAAGAACAGCCCAGTGCTTATCGTCGCACCGGAGCGCGAGAACCCCGGGGCAACCGCAAGACCCTGTGCAACGCCCACGCAGAATGCACCCAAGGTTCCCAGCTTGCCCAGAGGCACCCGCCCCGAGCCGGCCCGGTCCGCAAACCACAGCACAAGCCCGGTCGCGACGAGGAAGACCCCCACCGCCAGTTTCGAGGCGAAGAGCCCGCGGACGACGGGCTCGAGCGCAAGCCCCATGAGCGCCGTCGGCACGCTGGCCACGACGATGAGCACAACCGTCCTGCGCATGTCGTCACGGGAAACGGCCTTGCCCAGGCCTGTCCCCCTAGCGACGTCCCGGACGATATCGGCCGCGGCGACCACGAGACGCACCACATCCCGCCAGAAAACCACGATAACGGCTGCAACCGTTCCCAGGTGCACCAGGATGTCGAACGACAGAAGCGCCTCCGGGGCGTTGAGGATCTCCCGGACTATGACGAGGTGGCCCGAGCTCGACACGGGCAGGAACTCGGTGAGCCCCTGTACCATCCCCAGGACCACGGCCTTTACGACGTCCATGAGCGTCCCCCTCTCACGATGTCCACGAACCTGCGGTGCCAGGGCAGCACGACGACGATGGATAACATGTTGAAGAGGGTGTGAGCGTTCGCGATGCCGTGCCCCGGGTCGGGCGACGAGACGGCTTCCACGAGCCGAACGAACGCCCTGAACACGGGGAGGACCGAGACGACTCCAGCAACGTTGAACACGAGGTGCAGTAGCGCGGCCCGTCTCGCCGTGCGGGACGCCCCGACGCTCGCTATGAGCGTCGTCACGCACGTGCCGATGTTGCTGCCGAGAGCGACCGCCACTGCGGACCCCAGGTCCATGAGGCCCTGCCGCGCCAACCCGATGAGCGCAACCGTCACCACGCTCGAACTCTGGATGACCCCGGTGAAAGCCGCGCCCGCCACCACACCGAGCGCCGGCACCTGCCCCAGCACCACCATGGCTTCAACGAGCCACGGCGCACGTGCGAGCCAGACCATGGCCGACGAGGTGACACCCACGCCCCACAGGATGCATCCAAGGCCCCCCACCGCGATCCCCATGTCGCGGCGGTGACGCCGCCTGGCCGCCAGGTACAGCGCAAGCCCCGCGCAGATGGCAGGGACCCCGAGCGACTCCGCCCGGAACGAGACCATCTGCGCTGTCACACAGGTTCCGAGGTTTGCCCCCATTATCACGCCAAAAGCCCGGTACAGATCGAGAACACCCGCGTCGACCAGACCTACCACCATGACCGTGACCGCGCCGGAACTCTGCAGAACCGCGGTCACCACGGCGCCCGTCACGACCGCCGCAAATGGTGTGCGGGTAAGCCCCCTGAGGGCGCCCTCCGCATGCCTGCCGGCTGCTCTGCCAAGCCCGGCACGCAATAGACGGATGCCCGCAATAAAGAGGCCGATCCCCGCAATAAGCCGACAGAGCGAGGCAGCCACGGCGCATCTCCTCCACACGCGAAGATCCGCCGCCAAGGCGCGTCGCTCCCAATATATGTCCTGTCAGCCCGACTTATTATAGCACAGTGGGAAGAGGAACGGAAAGCCCTGCCTTGACCTGGTTCCCTGCTGAACTGCGGCGCCGTGGCGCCGTGGCGCCGTGTGAGTCGTAAGCATGCCGTCCCGGGGATGTGATACCTCAAGCCCGTGGGCACGCGGCAGTGGTCCTCGCGCGGCAGTGGTCCTCGACGATAGCCTGTGGTCGCCACTGAGTGTGACTTCACGGATCTCTGCCGGTTTGGGAGAAGCTTCCGGATCGCCGGTGTTTGCACGACGGGCGCTCTCGATTTGGCAAGCCTGAATGCCAAAGCTGGCGACGCGCGCCGTCCCTGGAGTGCAACACGGGCAACCCCTGGCAAAGTGGCGCTGAGTTCCGGGCCCGCACCTGGCGCCGCTACTGAAGAATGAAAAGAAGACGAGTAGCAGGGGGTTTTCTGAGCCGACACTCAGGCCCGGTCGCCGCCCCCGATGAGCGCCGGGGTGAGCCGAAGCCGGCTGCCAGGCTGGAGGGCAGGGTCGAGGAAGTGTTGCGGGTCCGTGCTCATGATCCGCACGATCACGGCCTCGTTCGCGGACACCTGCTCGATGGTCATGGTTATGCCGCCAACCTCCACATCCATGAATGTCCTCTCCCTGTCGATCCCCTCCAGGACGAGTTCCAGAGGGAGCACCGTATACAGAATCACTGCAACCGCACCGCCTCTCCGCCAGCGACCTGCCGCTCTCCCGCGCCGACCCGCCTCTCCTCTATCATCCTGTTCAGGGCGGCAAGAGCGTCCGAGAGTCCCCCGACGGCGTCCATGAGACCGAGATTGACGGCGTCGCTACCAACAAGCACCGTGCCGACGTCGCGCACCAGCTCCCCGGTGCGAAACATGAGCTCCCGAAACTTCTCCGGGCTGATCCGGGTGTGCTCGGCCACGAACTTGATGACCCTGTCCTGCATCTTCTCAAGGTATTCGTAGGTCTGGGGGACGCCTATCACAAGCCCTGAGAGTCTCAGAGGGTGTACCGTGACGGTGGCCGTTGATGCAATCAGGCGATACTGACAACTCACGGCGACAGGCAGAGCTATCGAATGGCCCCCGCCGAGCACAAGGGACGCCGACGGTTTCGACATGCTCTCGATCATCTCGGCGATGGCAAGGCCGGCCTCCACGTCCCCGCCCACCGTGTTGAGGATGACGAGAAGGCCCTCGATGGCCGGGTTCTGCTCGACGGCCACCAGTTGGGGAATGACGTGCTCGTACTTGGTGGTCTTGTTCTGCGGTGGAAGGACGACGTGTCCTTCTATCTGGCCGATTATGGTCATCACGTGTATGTTGCTCTGGGGAGGCGGGGGCGTGCGCATCTCGCCGAGTTGCTTCAGCGAAGCCGCCGAGTCCTCGGGGCTTTGCGACGCTTCGCCGGGGGCCACACCAGGTGGCGTCTTCTCCGGAACCGGGCTGATCTCGCCGCCAGCCTCTAGCGGCGAATCACTGAGACCCGAAGGCCGGCCGCCGGTGCCGCACCGGTCGCTCATCTCATTCAGCCTCCTCGTAACGGTCGCCTGGAGCTGGAGCTGGAGCACGAGCGGGATCGGCTCAAGCTGCGCGCCGGTAACTATTATGCGGCTACGGCCTGGAAATCATGCGCCGCCGGGGACGCAGTCACAAGAGCCTGTGAGAGCCGCAAGCGGCGCTGGAGTCGGTAGAGACTCCGCAGGCGCTGCTCGCAGGATCGACTGCCGGCCTCCCTTGCGACGGCCGATTTCGCACCGGGCCTAAGTAGATCGCCACAAGTTCGCGCTACTTTTCAGCGCGCAGGTCCTGTCCAGGGTTGCCGGTGTTGCCCTCCGGGGACGGCGCGTGCGGTGAGATGCGTTCGAATTTGGCGTACGGGCTAGCCAAATTCCAGGCGCCCCGCCCTAGCAAGCACCGGCAACCCCAACACCGTCAGGGAAGATGACGCAAACTTATGGCGCCATACTTAGGCCTCAAGGCCGCTCCACAGTCTATCCGCAACGGCGCCGAGCAGTGCCACCAGCGCGGCGAGGAGAGCCGCGAGCACTCCTCCAACCCCTGCGACAACTCCCCACGCGGGAAGCCCGAGATTGATGAGGAAGTTCACGGCCAGACCCAGCACGGCGAGGACCGCGACGCCCATCAGCATCCCCACGACCACGTTGAGGTTGGACTTCACAGCCTTCTGCTGGTCAGTCCAGTTCAGCATGGGACGCCACATGTCGAAGAGCACTCCGCACAGGTTGAGCACGAACGACGACATGACCCCGAAGACAACCCCCACCGCCACGCTTGCAAGGGGCAACCTGGCCACGTACCCGAGCACCGCGATCCCGGGGATCGCGCCCAGGGCGACCATGATCTCCGCGCCCACAGCCTTGCCGAGGGCGATAGTCTTCGCAGACGCCGGAAAGCTCCTCGGGATCCAGATGTTCCTCCGGCCCTCGCGTGAGAAGGCCGTGAACGGGATGGACGACATCGCCGCGAGAACGAAGAAGTACGCCGCGATGACGAGGGCGCCGATGGCATCAAACGCCGGTACGGCCAGCAACACATCCCACAGCCGCGCCATCTCGGGGTTGCCCCTCATGAGGAACATGGCCACGAACATCACCGGGAACATCACGAACCCGGTGAACCCATTCAGCACAAACACGGGGGTCCTCGTGAAAAGCTTCATCTCTATGATCGCAAGCGATGCAATGGGGGAACGTGACACATACCCGGCAGCCTTGGCCTTCCCGGCCCTGCGCGCGGCGCCTTTCCTCGCACCCGCCTCGAAGCCGCTGAGCACGCCCTGGTAGAAGACCCGATCACCGATGACGAGGAGAACCACGAACCCCAGCACGCCCGCCACGAGGAAAATCCCCAGGTTCCAGAGGCCTTGCCAGGTGCCCGCCAGAGCGAGGGCCTTCGTCGCCCAGATGCTGGGCGGCAAACGAGCGCCCACTATGTACACGAGGCTGTTGGCGGTCGCGAGCATTTTCGCCAGGAACTCGGCCTCCTCCCCGACGCCGGGGGCCTTCGTCTGGACGAAGAACTGGAAGACCACAATCACGCCTATGAAGAGAAAGCCGCCTATCATCGCCAGAGTATCCTTGCGCCTCGACAGCCCCGCAACCCTCATCAGGAGAATCGCGGGAATGGCGGCCAGCACCAGCGGCACCACCGGCAGCGCCAGGAAGACCAGGATGCTGGACAGCACGTACGGCACGGCGCTCACGTCAGCACGGACCCCATAGGCGATGATCACCGGGAGAACGAACACCACGAGGCCGACATACTCGCTGGCGAGGATGACTGCAAACTTGCCCGCGAGCACCTCGGCCGGCCGCAGGGGAAGCGGGATCAGGATGGCGAGGTCGTTCGAGAAGTAGAAAACCGCGATGACCAGCACGAACCCAAGGATCATCACGAGCACCTGGGAGAGGAGAATGCCGAGGGTCAGAGTCACGGCCTCCTGCCCAATGGCGGCGGCTGTAGAATAGTAATACGATGCCGCCGTGTAGATGCCGACGGCAAGCGAGGCGGCGGCACCGCCCACGCCCAACACTATGAGGACGGGCTCCCAGAGGCGCTGGCGCTTCTTGAGATAGTAGTAGCGTGAGTGCGATATGGCAAAGTTCATGTTGAGCTGCGCGAGTATGAGCGAGAGGACCCGCCTTGCCATCTCACTTCGCCTCCCCTGCCTCGGTGAGCTCAAGGAATATGTCCTCCAGCGTCTCGTCGGTCTGCTTGCGCCGCTCACGAAGCTCCTCCACGCTGCCGCATGCAATGAGGCGTCCCATGTTGATGATGCCCACCCGGTCGCAAAGCCTCTCAGCCACCTCGAGGACGTGCGTGGAGAAGAAGACGGTATGCCCCTTGTCGCAGTGGCTCCTCATCATGTCCTTGAAAAGGCGCGACGCCCGGGGGTCGAGACCCACCATCGGCTCGTCCAGGATGAACACCCGGGGATCGTGCAGGAGCGCGCCGGTAAGTGCGAGCTTCTGCTTCATTCCGTGGGAATAGCTCTGAATGATGTCCGCGACCGCCGACTCGAGCTCGAACATCTCCAGGAGTTCGCCGATACGGCGCCTTCTCTCCTCGCGGGAAACGCCGAAGATGTCGGCCACGAGATTGAGATACTCGATGCCCGTGAGCCTCTCGTACAAGTCGGGGTTGTCGGGGACATATCCTATGTCGGCCTTGGCGGCCACCGGGTCGCGGGCGACGTCGTGACCGTTTACAAGGATAGTGCCCCTGTCGGCCCTGAGAAGCCCCACCACCATCTTGATGGTGGTGGTCTTGCCTGCGCCGTTGGGCCCGAGGAAGCCGAATATCTCGCCGGCACGAACCTCGAGGGAGAGGTTGTCCACCGCCGGCCTCGTTCCGCCTCGATAAGTCTTGGAGACGCCCTCCAGTCTCAGCAAAGAAGCCCCACTCATAGCGACACTCCTTTCCAAAGCCATGGCCGGGTGGGCTGGCGTCCGGGCGGGCCGGGCGTGGCCGACTGCCTCCTCCCCCACCCCGCGCTCCGCCCGAGATCTCCGCCGTCCCCCCATGCTCATCCTCATCCTCAGGCTCAGACTCAGGCTCAGACTCAGACTCAGGCTCAGACTCAGACCTAGACCCAGGCCTGGAGGATCACAGGCACCTCCTGGTCCAGGCAGATGCGGTCGATTCCCGTCTCACATGTGTAGGCACGCACCTTCACGCCCGAGCGGGCCGCGGCGCGAAGCGCCTCCCCGAAAGTCGGGTCGGTGTCGTCGTTGGGCGAAAGCGAGGAGGCATCCGGGCGCTGGATGACGAACACCACCATGGCCCTGAGACCCTCCGCCGCCGCACGGGCTAGCTCCTGCATATGCCTCGCCCCGCGCGCCGTCGGCGCGTCGGGGAACATGGCCCGCCCGCCTCTCACGAGGGTCACCGACTTTACCTCCACAAGGCAGTCCGCGGCGAGCGGCCCGGAAAGCCGGAAGTCGATGCGGCTTTCACCGTACGCGTATTCGCGCTGGACCTCTGGATAGCCCGCGAGGTCAGGGAAAAAGCCAGCGCCCAGGGCAGCGAAGACAAGCTCGTTGGGCACCCGTGAGTCGACGGAAACGAGGAGCCCGTCGAGATCCACAAGCGCGAGGTCGTATGCGGTCTTGCGGGAAGAGGCCCGTCGTCGGCCGCCCCTTGCCGCCCCCGGTCCGGGCAGACTGGAGCCGCCGCCGGGTCCACCCCGCGATCCCCCGACGGCCCTCGTCACGTACACCGTCCGGCCTGGCACGAGGAGCTCCTTCAGACGTCCGGGGTCAGCCACGTGGACACTGACATCGCGGCACCATGCAGCTCCCTTGGTGCTACCGCTCGTGTCGCCCCGGGTCCCGCTCCAAGTCGCACTGCATCCCCATCCAGCGCCGCGACCTGCAAGGCCCTCGTCTGGTTCGACCCATGACTCGAGCCTCACGGTCGCCAGAAAGCGGTTCGGCCTGGACACGAAGGTTCCTCTGATGAGGACGCCATCCCGTTTGATGCACGGCATCGTAGACGGCGCTCCGTCGTCTGTCGTGCGAGCTGGAAGCACCACATCGCCCATCTTCATGGCCTGACGCGACCCATCTCCTGCCCGCCTCTTTAGGTCGCCGGATAGACAGTGCATCGTTGCGTACTATACCACAAGTCCCGTCGCTGGGAAAGCACCACGTCAAGGATGGCTTCATCAGACCCCGGACGATCCGCAACCGACTGGTCAATTGTGCGGCCGACAATTCGCTGGTCATTTACTGATTGTGGGGCTGACAATCCGCCAATCGTTTACTGATTGTGCGGCGCACAATTCGCCAATAATCGGCTGATTGGCCGACGGACAATTCGCCAATGACTGACTGATTGGCCGGCGCACAATTCGCCGATCATTCGATGATTGTGCGGCCGACAATCCGCAAACCATCTGCTGTTTCCCCAGTAGACGATTCCCCTCCCTCCACCGGCTGCCGCTCGCAGTCCGGGAAGAAGATCAAGGAAATGAAGGAAGTGCCTGCGATCTGTAGAATCGATCTG
This sequence comes from Bacillota bacterium, assembly GCA_030024085.1. Lineage (GTDB taxonomy): Bacteria > Bacillota > SHA-98 > UBA4971 > UBA4971 > UBA6256. The sequence goes on from JASEJE010000040.1 coordinate 7,895, forward strand.
TAGAATAACCTCAAGGGCAAAAGACGACTTGTCACGAGCGGCGACCGCCGAACGACGACCGATGAAGGTCGAACGATGAACGATGAACGATGAACGATGAACGATGAGCGGCGGGCCACGCGGCGGAAGCAAAGGCTTCGTGTGTGGGAGGTGGTGAGAGCCGGCTTTCCGCATGTAGGATTTGACAGATGACGTCATACCGCGGTTGTTAGTCGGTCAGAAGATTGGGAAAGCACAAAGCTGCAACCTTCTGTGAATCTACGAGATCAAACGCCACCGGCAATTGGGACGTGGAATGTTCTACCTGCGGAATGTCGGTGAGAAACCGGGGTTCAGGATGAAGTAGAGCGGTGGAGGGCTAAGGTTTCATAGGTCTAGGCTGAGGTTTCATAGGTCCAAATGTATAGACATCTGTACCGACTCTGCTGGTGTATCGACCGTTCCGTGTTCCGTTATGTTCCGTCATCGCGCATCGCGCCGTTCCGTCAGAGTCCTCAGGTGGGGAAATCCTGCAATACCAAAGTGAGGGGGAGAGAAAGATGGCTGGCTGGTTCAGGCTCTGCAGGTTGTCTCTTATCGCGGGAATCCTCGTGCTTCTCGTGGGCGTTGCGGCAGGCGTGGCGGCAGGGGCCACCACGCTCGAAGTGTGGATAATGGAGACGGGCAACCCTGAGGGTGCGAAAGCCTTCTTCAACACCGTCAATACTGAATTCGAGGCTGCGCACCCCGGGGTCAAGGTCAACCTGAGCTGGATTCCGTGGCTCGGAGCCCAGCAGAAGTTCCTCACCTCCGTTACGGGCGGTATCGCGCCCGACGTAGCGGAACTCGGGACGACATGGACGCCGGACTACGCGTACATGGGCGCTCTGGAGGATCTCACCGAACGCGTCAAGGGCCTTGGCTATGCGTCGGAATTCGTGCCGGCGCTCGTGGAGAGCGCGACCCTTGATTCGAAGCTCTACGGCCTGCCGTGGTATGCGGGTAACAGGTGTATGATCTACCGGAAAGACTGGTTCGAGGCCGCGGGCATCAAGGAGTTCCCCAGAACCTGGACCGAGTTCATCGAGGTGGCCAAGAAGCTCACAAAGGATGTCGACGGCGACGGCAAGGTCGACCGGTTCGGCTTCTCGGTGAACGGCGGCTCTCAGCACGAGTTCATGCCCCTCATATGGATGAACGGCGGCGAGATTGCCGTGAAGACCGACAAGGGATGGAGATCGAACGTCGACAGCCCGGAGGCCATCGAGGCAATCAGGTTCTTCACAGACCTGTACCTCAAGCATAAGGTCAGCCCCGAAGGCTCCATCACCTGGAGCGTGCTCAACAGCCGCAAGGCGTTCACCACCGAGACCCTCGCGGTGGTGATCGACCTGCCGCTCCTCGTGGAGAAGTTCCAGAAGGATAACCCGAACCTTGCCGGCAAGATAGGCGTGGCCCCGATCCCGTACTCGAAGCGCCCGGCCAGCTTTACGGGCGGCAGCAACCTCGTAATGTTCTCGCAGTCGAAGAAGAAAGACCTCGCCTGGGACTACATGAAGCTGCTGCTGGAGCCCAAACACCAGCTCGCCTGGGCACAACTGGTGAAATTCTTCCCCGCGAGGATGTCGGTGCTGAAAGACCCGTCGATTGCGAAAGACCCGGTGCTGTCGGTGTATGCGGACAACCTCAAGTACGGGCGCACATACCCCGCCATCCACCAGTGGGGCCAGGTTGAGAACACCAAGATCCTCTTGAAGGCTGTCCAGGAGATCATGATGGGCAAGAAGACCGTGGAGCAGGCCATGCAAGAACTGGCGAACTCCATGAACCTCCTGTTCGGCTACCAGGAGTGAGAGGCGGCGGTCCTGACATGCGCAGTCCACTCGCAGAGAAAGCCGACTCGATGCATTGGTCGGTGGGCCGGGGATCCCCCCGGCCCACCCTCCGGCAGCTGTGCCATGACATCACCAGGAACTGGCTGGCGTATGCCTTCGTGCTGCCTTCGATGGCAGGGGTGTTCGCGATCATCCTCGTCCCTCTCGTTCAGACTGTGGCCGTCAGCTTCAAGAGGTACTACATCCTGGACATCCTCCGCGAGGCGCCCCCATTCGTCGGGTTTGCCAACTATCTGACGATCCTTGGGGACCCGCAGTTCAGGTTCTCGCTGTGGCTCACTGTCATCTTCACTTTCGCTTGCGTGGCCCTGACCATGCTGGTCGGCCTGTTCGTTGCGATCCTCCTGGACCAGGACTTCCCCGGCAGGGGGATCGTGGCCGTGGCCGTGCTCGTGCCGTGGGTCATCCCGAGAATCGCTTCGTCGATCCTGTGGAAGTGGATTTACGACGACCAGTTCGGCATCCTGAACCATATGCTCTCCTCCATCGGCCTCAGGTCCTTCGCTAGCTTCCCGTGGCTTGCCAGGGCGGGCCCGGCTTTCTGGGCGGTGGTGGTCGTGGTCGTATGGCAGAGCTTCCCGTTCATCGCCGTCACGCTGCTTGCCGGCCTGAGGACGATCCCGCGCGAGGTGTACGAGGCTGCGGAGATCGACGGGGCCGGGTTCTGGCAGAAGGTGGTGCTCATCAGCATTCCGATGCTGCGGAACCTGCTTGCGATCCTCATCGTCATATCCACGATCTGGGACTTCAAGGTGTTCGACCAGATGTACGTCCTGACAGAGGGCGGGCCGGCCGGCAGCACCATGATCCTCGGGATATACACGTGGATGATGGCGTTCGGCAGGCTCCAGATGGGCCTTGCGTCGGCCCTCGCCATGATCATGTTCGTGCTCGTGATGGCGGTGACCGTGCTCTATCTCAGGCTGTTCATGCGGGAGGAGACGATGTGAGGAAGTTTCGAGTACGAAGGGCAGGCGTGGTGAGGTATTGCACACTGTACGTCGCGGCGGCGCTCGTGCTGTTTGTGTCGCTGTTTCCGTTTCTCTGGATGGTGTCAACCTCCTTCAAGCCGCCGAGCGAGACATTCACCCGGGTGCCCCGGCTCATCCCTGTCCATCCGACACTGGAGAACTACAGGATCGTGCTGGGCGAGACCATGATCCCCAGGTACTTCCTGAACAGCGTGTACGTGGCGCTCCTTACGACCGCGATCTCGCTCGTGGTGGCGGCCCTCGGAGCATATGGGTTCTCGCGCTTCAGGTTCCCCGGAAGGTCGCCGGCCCTCCTCATGATCCTGAGCGTCCAGATGTTCCCATCAGTGGTCATCATAATCCCGCTCTTCATCGTCATGAGGAACCTGCATCTCCTCAACACCCACTACTCGCTTCTGGTGAGTTACACAACCTTTACCCTGCCGCTCTGCGTCTGGATGCTCAAGGGGTTCTTCGACGGGATCCCCCGAGAGCTTGAAGAGGCAGCGCTGATAGACGGGTGCTCGAAGTTCGGCGCGTTCCTGAGGATAGCGCTCCCCCTTTCCGCCCAGGGGATCGTCGCATCGGCGATATTCGCTTTCATCGGGGCGTGGAACGAGTTCATGTTCGCTATGACGTTCATAAACATCGAGGAACTCAAGACGATGCCCGTCGGGCTCACATCGTTCTTCGGCCGATTCACGGTGGAGTGGAACCCGCTCATGGCGGCTTCTGTGCTGTTCACCATTCCCTCGCTCGTGTTCTTCGTGTTCGTCCAGCGCAACCTGGCGAGGGGGCTCGTGTCAGGTGCGGTCAAGGGGTGAAGCGCGGTGCGCGGGGCGTGGGCCGGCAGCGCCATGCGGCGACGTCCGGCCTGCCCCGTCGGAGCGCGACGGCCGCCGGTAGCAGCGCCACTCATGCCCTCGATCACCGCATCACGGACCATCGGCACAATGTCGAGCAGACCGAGGCGAAAGAGCCCGAGGACCGCCACGACCCCGCAGACCGCAAAGAAGTTCCTGGACGAGGAAGGAGGCGGCATCGTCGCGTCCCGCGCCTTCAGCCGCCCCGGGGCGGAGGGATCCACGAAGAAGATTGTCATCCGTGCGTGGACGCTCATGGGAGGCGTTGAGGTCAAGCAGGCCTGACACTGGACGCACTGGTCGGTCGGTCGTGGTCGGATGGGCGCCGGGCGGCGCGGCGCCTACACCTCCATCGCGATGGGAAGGATCATGGGCCTGCGGCGGATCTTCTGGTAGACGAATTCTGCGAGCGACTCGCGGACCCTGTTCTTGATCGTCCCCCACTCGGTTATCCCCTGCGCCGAGCAGCGGGATATGACCTCGCGCACCTCTGTTTCGGCCTCTTTGAGAAGGGCCTCGGACTCCTTTACGTACACAAAGCCTCTCGAGACTATGTCAGGGCCGGCTATGACCTCGGCCGTCTGCTTGTCCATGGTCACGACCACGATGAGAATGCCGTCCTGTGCCAGCACCTTGCGATCGCGCAGCACCACGTTCCCGACGTCGCCCACACCGAGCCCGTCAACCAGCACCTGCCCGGCATCCACCTTGGCGCCGAGGTGAGCGCCGTCCCCGGTGAACTCCAGCACGTCACCGATGTCGAGAATGAAGATGTTCTCCGGCGGTATTCCTACCTGCTCGGCAAGGCGCGCGTGCTTCACGAGGTGACGGTACTCGCCGTGGATCGGCACGAAGTACTTCGGGCGCGTGAGATTCATCATGAGCTTGAGCTCTTCCTGGCTCGCATGGCCTGACGCGTGAACCCCTGAGAACCTCTCATAGATCACGTCGGCCCCCTGCCGGAACAGGTGGTTTATCGTCCGGCCGATGAGTTTCTCGTTGCCGGGGATGGGAGACGCCGAGATGATCACCGTGTCGCCGGGACGGATCCCCACCTTCCTGTGGGTCGCCATCGCCATCCGCGTGAGGGCCGACATCGGCTCCCCTTGGGTGCCGGTGGTGATGATCGTGAGCCTGTCCGCAGGGACGCGTTCGACCTCATCCGCTGAAATGAGCATCCCGGGGGGTATGACGAGGTACCCGAGGTTGGTGGATATCTCGACGGTGTTCTCGAGGCTGCGCCCGATGACCGCAACTTTCCTCCCGAACTTCCACGAGGCGTCCACGATTTGCTGCACCCTGTGGATGTTGGACGCGAACGTCGCGACGAGGATCCGGCCCTCAGCCTTGCTGAATACGTCTTCGAACGCGCGCCCCACGTCGCGCTCGGACATGGTATACCCAGGGCGCTCCGCGTTCGTCGAATCCGAGAGAAGGACCAGGACGCCTCGCGACCCGAGCTCCGCGAACTTACGGAAATCCGGCGCATCCTGGCCGATGGGCGTCTGATCGAACTTGAAGTCAGCCGTGTGGACAAGTAGACCGGCCGGGGTAGTGATGGCGAGCGCCACCACGTCGGCGATGCTGTGGCTTACCCGCACGAACTCGATGGTAAACGGCCCGAGCGAGAGAGTCTCTCCCGCCTTCACGCATTGCGGCGGAAAGGCCGGCGAGAGGCCGTGCTCCGCAAGGCGGCCCTCGACAAGGCCGAGGGTCAGCCTGGTTCCGTATATCCTGGCGCTCACCTGCTTCAGGACGTACGGCAGAGCGCCGATGTGGTCCTCGTGCCCGTGGGTGAGGACGATCCCGCGTATGCGGTCCTGGTTTTCCACAAGATACGAGATGTCGGGGATGACGAGGTCTATGCCGAGCATCTCCTCCTCAGGGAACGCCACCCCCGCATCCACCACCAGCACGTCCCCGTTATACTCGACAGCCATCATGTTCTTGCCGATCTCGCCCACTCCGCCCAGGGGAATGATGGCAAGCCTGTTGTTCTTCGTCACGCCTTTCACGTCACCATCTTTGCAGATCCGCTCGAAGTCCCCCGCGTGCGAGGCGGGGGACCTCGAGCAGTGTAGTCGTCTGCATGCAATTGTAACACAACGCCGCGGGTATCTCAAGGACAACCAGCCGCCGCCCAGGCGCCGAAGCGCCGGCCCCGCGAGCGCCATGCTGTTGGCCGTCCGGCCCATCCCCCCGCCTGCCTGCCTACCGCGAGCCCGGCGGCCCACCGCCCCCGTCAGCCCCACGCCGCGCCAGCCCGCCCGGTCAGGCCGGCACCGTGTCGTCAGGCCAGCAGCCCCAGGCTCGAAAGGGCTTGCCTGACAACCGCAGCCTCTTTCTCGCCAGCCTCCACGAGAGGCGGCCGGAGCCCGCCCGCATCAAACCCGGTGAGCCTGAGCGCAAGCTTCACCGGAATGGGGTTCGTCGTAACGAACAGGGCCTTGAAGAGCGGGAAGAGCTCTGCGTTGATCTCGGCGGCCCTTGCCACCTCGCCCCCGACGTATGCCTCGACCATCTCTTTCAGCCGCCTGCCGACCACATGCGACGCCACGCTGATGATGCCCTCCCCGCCCACCGCGAGGATCGGAAGCGTGAGGCTGTCGTCGCCGCTGTAGATCTTGAAGGACGGCGGCGTTCTCCTCCGTATGTCGGTAACCTGGTCGAGACTGCCGCTGGCTTCCTTGATGGCCACGATGTTCTCCACGGCCGCGAGCTTCTCGACGGTCTCTGGAGTCATGTTCATCCCGGTCCTCCCGGGTATGTTGTAGAGGATGACCGGCAGCCTCGTGGCACCTGCCACGGCCCTGAAGTGCGCGATGAGCCCGTCCTGCGGCGGCTTGTTGTAGTAAGGCACGACCGCCATGATCCCGTGGACCCCGGCCTTCTCGGCCTCGCGCGTCAGCTGAATGCTGGGCTGCGTTGCGTTTCCTCCGGTGCCGGCGATGACCGCGGCGTCCGTTCCCACCGCGTCCATGACCACCTTGAAAAGGTTCACTTTCTCCTCTTTCGTCAGCGTCGGCGACTCACCTGTCGTCCCCGCCACCACGAGGCCGTCGGACCCCGACTCAACCAGCCTTCTTGCAAGCTCTCCAGCTCTGTCGTAATCCACCTCGAGGTCGGGCGTAAACGGCGTGACCATCGCGGTGAGCACTCGTCCGAAGCTCTTCATACACTCATCCCTCCACCAGGTGTCGATTCAAAGCCGGTCAAAAGATGTCCAAGGACCACTGACACTCATCCGAGCGTGGGTTCAGAAGCGCCAGGCACCTTGCCGGGGGAGGACTCACGCCCCGAGATCGAACCTCGCGTGCAGCCCTCTCATGGCTTTCTGCATGTCTTCCTTCTTCACCAGACACGATATGCTCGCGTGGGAGTCCGACGTCTGATATATGGGCACCTTCGCCTCGCCGAGAGCCTCCACGACCCGCGCCATGACCCCGGGGACACCCCTCATGCCCGCCCCGACAACGGACACCTTGGCGCACCCACGCATCGTCCTTATCGTGAGTCCCTCGATGCCAAGACCCCCCAGCACCGCAACGGCAGTCGCCGCCACATCCTCGCTCACGGTGAAGCAGATGAGCTCCGGAAACACGTTGATGAGGTCCACGCTTATGCCCGCGTCAGCAAGGGCCCTGAACACCCGGCTCGCAATTCCGGACTCGTTCACGTCCTGGGACGAGTCTATGCGGATCTGCGCGACGTTGGTGAGGTGTGTCACGCCTGTGGCCACCTTATCGGATCGTATCACCGCACCGTCGGGGGACGTCCCGGTTCTGGTGACCAGGGTACCCGGCTCCTCGGAGAAGGTGTTCCTGATCCTTATCGGAATGCCTCCTTCCATGGCTATCTCCACCGCCCTCGGATGGACGACCCTCGCCCCGAGGTGCGCCATCTCGACGACTTCCCTGTATGTCATAACCCTGAGGGATCTCGCATCAGGGACGATTCTGGGGTCCGCAGTCATGATCCCTTCCACATCGGTGTATATCTCTATGACCTCGGCTCCCAGGGCAACAGCGAGTGCGGCCGCAGTGGTGTCACTGCCTCCCCGCCCGAGGGTGGTGACGTCGCCTGACCGTGATACGCCCTGGAAACCGGCGACCACCACCACCTTGCCGTCGCGCATGTGCTCAAGCACCCGCTCAGGGCGTACCTCGAGGATGCTGGTGTTGCCGAAGTTGTCGTCTGTGACGATGCCCGCTTGGGCGCCTGTGAGCCCCACCGCCGGGCATCCCATTGCCCGGAGCGTCTGGGCCATCACAACGGTGGAAATCACCTCGCCGCACGCCAGCACGAGGTCCAGCTCCCGCCTGTCAACCTCGCTATGGACTTTCCGGATGAGGTCTATGAGCGTATCCGTGGCGTACGGCTCCCCCATCCTTCCCATGGCCGACACGACCACAACAGGCGAATAGCCGCGCGACTTCGCCTCCAGCACCCTGGTCGCCGCCCGGGCCCTCTGGGCGGGCGTGGCGACTGAGGTGCCGCCAAACTTCTGCACCAGGATCTTCACGGCCTTCACCTCGCCCGAGTCGTCAAGTCTCGCCTCCGGCCGACGGGCCACACATCGTGGCTGCTCTCTATACTGCATTCCGCGCCGTGCCGCGCGGATTCCCGATGAATCCCTGCCGAAGGGCCTCCTCGGCTATCTGGACGGCGTTCAGCGCCGCCCCCTTCCGGAGCTGGTCCCCGACAACCCAGACGTTCAGGCCGCACTCGACGGTGTTGTCTTCGCGTATGCGCCCTACCTGCACCTCATCCCGCCCCGCCGCAAGGAGCGGCATGGGGTAGACCATGTCCTCCGGGTCATCGACGACGCTCACCCCAGGTGCCCTCGCCAGGATCTCGCGGGCCTCCTCCCGGGAAAGCTTCCTTTGCGTCTCGATGTTGAGCGACTCGGAGTGACACCTCTCCACGGGCACACGCACGGTGGTCGCGGTCACGGCGATGCCCGGCCCCATTATTCTCTCCGTCTCACGCACCATCTTCCACTCTTCTTTGGTGTACGCCATGTCTTGAAACACGTCTATCTGTGGAATCAGGTTGAACGCAATCTGGTAGTGCCTCGGGGCAGAGGCAAAGGGCAAGGCCCCCGGGGCTACGGTCTCGTCCGCGAGATAGGCCCGGGTCTCCTCGAACAGTGCGGTCATGGCCCGCGCGCCCGCGCCGGAAACCGCCTGGTATGTGGACACTACGACCCTCTTTATCGTAGCCGCATCGTGGATCGGCTTCAGCACGACAACCATTATGATCGTGGAACAATTCGGGTTCGCTATGATGCCGGAGTGCTTCGCGATGTCGCCCGGATTCACCTCGGGCACCACCAGAGGCACAGCCTCGTCCATGCGGAACGCACTGGAGTTGTCTATCACGAGGACGCCCGCCCGTGCCGCAGCGGGCGCATACTGCCTTGACACGGAGGCCCCTGCGGAGAAGAAGGCAAGGTCGTGCCCGGCAAGGCCGTGCTCCGAGAGCATGTGCACCGGAATGCTCTCGCCCCGGAAGCGCGCGGTCTTCCCTTCTGATCTCGCCGAGGCAAACAGTGACAGCGAAGTGCAGGGAAACTCCCTCTCCTCGAGCACCCGCAGGAACTCCTGGCCTACCGCTCCCGTTGCGCCGACTATCGCCACTTTCAGCTTGTGCACCGTTCTCCCCTCTCAACGCACCCCAGGCTGCCCGGCGCGGCCGGCTCGCGCATACCCCACCATGCATACAGCGCAGCACTGCACTGCACCGAACTGCGCGGCACTCACCGGCCTGCGCGGCACGGCAATGGACTACACTACGCGGCATGGCACTTGCCGCGCGCCCCGAGGGTGCCGTATCAGCGCTCTACCTTAGGTTAGCATATCCCGCGTGCCTCTTCCTGTCAACAAGCAGGGGCTGAATCTGCCTTCCCTGCAAGGCCTCAACGACCGTGTCCACCATGAGGCCCATCTCACTTACAAGGGAGTTGGGCTTGCTTTCAGGCGCATCCTGGCCGAAGGGGATCATGTAGATGTTTTTCGTGTTCAGCAGGATGCCGATGTTCTTCGCGTTGGCGCCGAGGGCATCGTTCGTGGAGACCCCAAGGATCACCGGCCGCCCGTTGCGCAGGGTTGACTTGGCAGCCATGAGCACAGGCCCGTCGGTGATGCCGAGCGCCAGCTTGGCGAGGGTGTTCCCGGTGCATGGAGCGATGAGGAGGGCATCGAGCACCTTGCCCGGCCCGAGAGGCTCCACTTCCTGGATTGTGCACGCCGGCTCCTTCCCGGTAATCTGCTCCAGCCTCCGGGCGATGTCGGCAGCCCTCCCGAACCGGGTGTTCTGCGTTGCGACCTTCTCCGAGAGGATCGGGTACACATCGGCCCCCTCAGCCGCAAGCTTCTCGATCTCAGGCAGGACCTCGGGAATGGTGCAGAAGGACCCGGTGAGCGCGACGCCAACCTTCTTACCAGCAAGCCGCATGGCTTACACCTCCAGCACGTTACTCTGCACCTTGTCGGTCAGCGGAGGCGGGTAAGTTCCCTGCGGATCATGTGAGGCAGAGCTTCGGCCAGAATCGCGCCGGCCGTTCTCGGCGCGACCTTCCCGGGCAGGCCCAGGGCATGGACGGTCTTTATGGCATAGCGCGCGGCGGCCTGGAAGTCAGTGCCCCCGGGCTGGGAAGCGAGGTCTATCACGAGCGACCCCGGCCTCATCCCCTTGAGCACTTCTTCTGTGAGCACGATGGCGGGTACAGTGTTGAAGACCACATCAGCGCTGGACGTGGCCTGTGCCAGTGACGACAGGTGCACGGTGGAGGCCCCCATCTCCTCGGCCCTTGCGAGTTGCGCGAGGTTTCTGGCGGCGACTGTGGTGTGCGCGCCCAGGGCCAGCAGGACCCGCGTGAGCGTGATGCCGACCCGGCCGAACCCAACCACCACCGCGCGACAGGAGTGGAGCGTCACCGGCATCTCCTCCATGGCGATCTGCACGGCGCCTTCTGCGGTGGGGATCGAGTTCCTTATGGCGACCTCGTCGTCCTCGGTGACCTCGACGAGGGTGACGCCGTGCCTGGCTGCAAACTCCTTCAGCCTGGGCCTGGCGGCTCCAACGAAAAGCGGAACCCCGGGCGGGATGGCCTCGAGCACCTCCTCGCTCAGGGCTATGGCGATATCCGGGTCAAGCGTCCTCACCTTGCCGCCGACATCCAGGCCCCCCATGCCGACCACCACAGCGTCCACGCCGCGAAGAGCCTCGAACACGGACGTCTCTCTCTCCGCGCCCGCAAGCTCGGGGAGGTCAGGGTACCCGGCCACCTTCACCCTGGCCCCTTCGGCCAGGAACCTCCTTGTCACCTCTATCTCTCGCCAGTCGCCCCCGAGCACCGCGATGACAAGCCCCCCAAGGCCCCCCACCATCCACGGTCCCTCCTCCGACCTCAAGTTGCTACGTGTAATATATGAGCGTGCGAGGGGGCCGGTGCCTGTTCCGCCCGGGAGGGGGCCGTGTCGAAAGCCAGCGACGGCGCCATACTTAGAGGTCCAGCAGACGCTCCAGGCCGAACACCGCGTGATCAAGGCCTGCGACCCTTCGCACAGCCAGGATGACGCCGGGCATGAACGACTCCCTTGATATCGAATCGTGGCGTATCGTAAGCACCTGGCCGGGTCCGCCGAAGATGACCTCCTGGTGGGCGACCAGGCCCGGGAGCCTCACGCTGTGTATCCTGACCCCGCCGACGCTCTCGCCCCGGGCGAGCGGTTCCCCACAGCCCGCGGCGGCTGCAGCCTCGGTCCGCGCCTGGTCCGCCTGTGACATGCCCTGCGCGGTCTTGATGGCCGTTCCCGACGGTGCGTCCAGCTTTCTATCGTGGTGTAGCTCGACTATCTCGGCGGCGTGGAAGTACCGTGAGGCCATCTCCGCAAACTTCATCATGAGGACCGCCCCGATGGCGAAGTTGGGGGCCACCACGGCGCCGATTCTCTTCTCGCGGCACAGGCGTTCGATTTCATCCATGTCCTTCGCACCGAGGCCGGTGGTACCCACCACACACCGGACTCCCATGCCCAGCGCAGTCCTGACGTTTCCCATGACGGCCGCCGGGTGTGTGAAATCCACCACGACGTCCGGGCGCACGCGGGTGATGAGCGATGCAAGATCGCGCGTCACCTCAAGGACATCGTCCATGCGCTCGGGATCGATTGGGACCCTGCCCTCCCTGATGTCGACCCCGCCGACAAGGTCCATGTCAGGCTCCCTCGACACCGCGACCAGGACCTGCCTGCCCATCCGCCCTGCGGCGCCGGCCACAACCACCCTTATCCGCGACACCTTTTCCGTCTCCGTCCACGTCTCCATCTCCATCTCCATGTCTTTCCCCTCCTCCATGCCTGTCCGCCCGTCTAGGCAGATCGCCGCAAATTCGCGCTACTTTTCAGCGCGCAGGTCCTCGCCAGGGTTGCC
>JASEJE010000041.1 GCA_030024085.1 Bacillota bacterium
CGAAGAGGGCCGGGATTCGTGCCTCCAGCCACCGGAAGAGCAGCTCCGTGCTGGGAACCTCAGGATGCGGCGGTGCCGCATGCCCCGGAACAGGGCCCTCTGACGCACGAACACTTCCGGCGCGCAGAACTGCGTCCAGCGCCTGAGCTTCTCGTGCCAGACGCCTTGCGGTCTCGGGGTCGCGCGCCTGGACTGCGAGCCCCGGCGCGAGCAGCATCCCCACCATATTGCCGTGGGACAGGCCGAAACGGTTGCAGAAGTGCACGAGCGCGTGCGGCAGCCCGAGCCGGGCATGAGCGAAGGCGATGCCCATCAAGAGGCTGCCCCAGCACAGAGTGTCCCGCGTGACGGCGGCTACCTCAGCCGCCGAGGCCGCCAGCAGGGGCAGCGAGTTCCACCGGACCAGGAGGTAGAGGTCCTCGATACCCCGGGCGAGGGTGGTGAAAGCGGCCAGGGCCACTTCCTGCACCTCCGGCGATGCGCCCGCGTTGGTCAGCACTTCGAGGGCCTGGGCGAGGGCGTCCACAGCTGCGACGACGGTCGGGGTGAGCGGGACGGAGCCGGTGAGCGCGGGGTCAGCCACGATCAGGCGGGCAGGGGGGATCCCCCGAAGGCTCTTCTTCTCGTCTCCAATCTCGATGACGGCATTGTCAGTGCTTTCGGAGCCGGTGCCAGACGTGGTTGGGACGGCGACCCAGGGAAGGGCCTTCTCAGCCGCCACGTGCCGCCAGCCGAGGTGGAACGCGGCTACGTCCACTTCTACGTCCGCATCCACGTCCGCGTCCACGTCAACATTCACAGCCACACCCGCGTCTTCCTCGTCTCCCTGGCGTGCGAGGGCGGCGACAGACTTGGCCACGTCGATGGTGGTCCCGCCGCCTATGGCGACCACAAGACTCGCGCCGCTCCGCCGGACCGCCGCTATCCCCGCACGGATGGCGTCGTGATCGGCGTGGCCTCGCACCTTGAGGACTTCCGCGCGTAGGGCGGGTGTGCCGTGGTCTGCCAGTCGCCGCAGCCTGTTCAGGAGGGCGGCTATCTCAGGCGCATTCGAGCTCGACTCTCCGACGACCAGGAGGACCGCCGCACGCGATGGGTCGACAAGCCTCACCACTGCCTCGGACACGACACGGCCGCCCAGGCCGCGCCCGAAGACGATCCGCTCCGCCGCGCGGGGCAGGGCGGTGTGATCGAGCCGCACGCCGCCCGAGCCTGCGTCAAGCTCCACGAGCCCTGGTAGTTGCCGCAATTCCGTCGTACATCTCCTGTATGTGTCCATCGTCTCTCACGACCAGGCCGCTCTGCAGCGCTATCTATACGTCAGGATGACGGCGATCATCTCCAAGGGCTCGTCCCCCAGCGCCTCGATGGCATGGCCCGCGCCGCCGCCCGTCAGGACGGCGTCGCCTGCCGTCACCTCGCGCTTCGTGCCGTCGTCGTCCACAAGGCCGCGCCCGGACAGGATGTAGAAAACCTCCGCTTCACCCTCGTGCCGGTGGAAGCCGATGGACGCCCCTGCCGGCAGGCGCAGGCGGGCGAAGAGGCGCGCCCCGCCGCCAAGCTCGTCCTCCCGGAAGACGTGGCTGATTTCAACGGCCCCGTTGCCGCCTCGCATGCGCTCGCGGACCTCTCGTTCCATCTCGTCAGGCTTGCGGACCATCGCGGAAGACACCTCCACTGAATGACCTCGATGTGACTGCCTTGGCTGAACACCCGTGTGTTAAGCCAGGACAACGCCCAGCTACCCGATAGCATGCTCTTATGCTTCGTTCGCCACTATCGGCAGGTTTCCTCTATGCAGAGTAGTTGTCCATGCCCGCCAACTGTCGCCACCATCGAGAGGACAAAAGCGGCAACCTCAGGCGACTTTCAAGGTAGTCGGCCATGCCGGGCGTTGCCCATCACCATCAGAAGGATGAGAGTGGCAACCGCCGGCCGTTCTTGAAAGTAGACGTCTGCTGTGACCGTAACGCGACGCTGTAGCGGATATAAGAAAGATAGACCACATGCCTTTCGGCCTTCAACCGGGGAGCGCCCCGGCCAGCACGGGGAACCGTCGGACCTGATACCTCGTTCTCACTCGCTGCTCATCGAATGTGCGGACGCTGCCGAGTCTTTCACAATACGTCCGGGACGCGCCAAAAGGCGTCAAAGAGCGCCGGAGGTGCCGGAGGTGCCGGAGGACCGGAGGACGCGGAAAAACCCGAAAGGGCCGGAAGGAGATCTCCGTCACCGGAAAGAATCAACGCACTATACGGCGAGAGAGGCGGGCAGCGTGCCGGAAAGGAGGCTCTCAAGATGCGGATCGCCCTGTTTGACCTGGACGGGACGCTGATACGAGGCCAGTCCTATGCTTACCTGCTGCGCTGGCTATGGAGGCGCGGGTGGCGGAACGCGCGGCGCAGGTAACCTGGCCTCGCCGCCAATTGTGGATAACCAGATCCCGAGATGAGGCCATGCCCAGGCAGATCGTGAGCAGGACCGCGGGCGCGCCTCCTGTCCGTGCCCTCCACGGCGCACGCGACTCCTGAGTTCGAGCCTGAGTAGCTACAGCAGGGCAGAAGGAGGTAATGGTCCGATGACGACGTTTGCGGATCTGCAGGAGCGCCTTTTCGACCTGTATGCCCATGGCAGGCTCCGTGAAGCCCTCGAGGTTGCAGCCCATGCCGCGGAGAGGTTCCCGGAAAACACTGCGAAGACTTCGTACTGGAGGGCGTGCCTTCATTGCTGCCTGGGCGAGGCCGACGAGGCGATCGCCGTGCTCGAGGATGCCGTGCGACACGGCGCCTGGTGGTCTGAGGAGACCCTCATGCGCGATTCGGACTTCGACTCCATCCGGAGCACTCCGGGGTTCCAGGCGATTGTGCGCGAATGCGCCCGCCTGCACGCCATCGCGCAGGAGGCCGCGGGGCCGGATCTCCTCGTCCTCACGCCGCCTGGACCGGGGCGGGGTGAGCTGGCGCCTCTCCTCATCGCCCTGCACTCGCGTGGAGGAAACGCAAGAACGTTCGGCCGATTCTGGGATGCGGTCGTTGCTTCGGGCATCATGGTGGCACTGCCGCAGTCCTCGCAGGTCTGTGGGAAGGACGAGTTCTGCTGGGACAACGAGAGCCTGGCTGAAAGCGAGGTTGCGTCCGCCTGTTCCAGGGTGGCTGAGGCCCACCGGTTCGATCCGGGCCGCGTCATCCTCGCCGGAGCGTCTCAGGGAGGGCGGATCGCAACCACCATGGCGTTGAAAGGAGACGCGTTCCAGAGCCGCGGGTTCATAGCGGTCGTCCCTGCTGTGCGGGGCATCGACGAGATAGTCCCGTTCATCGAGCCGGCCGCCAGGCGCGGCGTCAGGGGCTACATCATCACCGGGGACAAGGACCAGTTCTACCAGGGCGTCAGGCGTCTACATGCGGCAATGGAGGACAGGGCCCTCCGCTGCGAACTCGACGTCCGGCCCAGCATGGGCCACCGCTTCCCGCCGGACTTCCCGGCCACCCTCGAGCGTGCCGTCAACTTCATCCTTGGCTGAGCGAAGATCAGTCTGCCATCACCGACCTGTCGCCTGACGAACCTCTGGCGGCGGTCCTGGAGCGGGCGTACCGGGGCTGCCAGGACGACTTCCCGGTCATGGAGGGCGATGCCGTGAAAGGCATTCTCACCAAGGCCTCTGTGCTCGCGGCCCTCCACGAGAAGGGACCGGACATCACCGTGGCCGAGGCCATGCAGACGGAGTTCCTGACGCTCGCTCCCAACGACATGTTGGCCGGGGTGTATGAGAAGATGCGCGGCTGCAACTGCTCGTCCCTCCCAGTGGTCCAAGACGGTAAGCTCGTCGGCACGGTGGGCCTCGAGAACATCGGCCGCTTCCTCGCATACGAGAGCGCCAAGCAGAAGCTTACGAGGGAAGAAGAGAGCGCACACGGGCGGCTATTTTGAAAGACGCAAAGGAGCACATACCTACCCGGAGCTTCTCCGGGTCACCGCACGAAAAGGCGAACTCGTACGTACACTCGTGGATGATATTGACACTGACACCATAAGATGGTATATTGGAGCCGTGCCCCCGTAGCTCAGAAGATAGAGCAGATACCCGCTAAGTATCCGGTCGCGGGTGCAAGTCCCGCCGGGGGCACCAAGAAGTCACACAACGGCTTCTTGCCTGGGAGGGGCGGATTGGAAGCGGGTGAACCTCCCCGCGCGACTTGATGTAAAAAAAGATCGTGGGCGAAAAGGATTTCTTTGACGGGGTGTGGTATACTAAAACTAGCGGGTATCTGCTCCGTCTTCTGACTGGCGGGGCGAGGCGATGCGAGCCGGAAAGTCCGGCTCGCATCGCCTCTTGTGCTCTCGTAGGCCGTTGGCCGTACCACTTTCGCGGTACGTACTCTCTTGGGCCGTCCCGCGTGAGTTGGTTGGCCCGCTTCGGCGCTCTTGTCCGCCGGGTTCGGGGCTCCCAACCCCAAATGGCGCCGCTATGGGCTTCGCTGCCATACACAGTGTTTTGACATGCTGACGATGCAACCTTGTGCAAACCCGGGAATGCACGTAGCATCGGACTTTGCAGCGTCGGGCGTTCTGCTTGCCGAATGGCCGGCTAAAGGTGGGGAACGCCCGAAGTGTGCCCCTGTTTCGCCATGACACGACCGCGCTCGGCCCGAAAACTAGGGTTGCCCTGCCACCATCGCCGCCAACCGCCGGCGGATGTCGTCGAGCTTGCCAGCCGCCTCCTCGCCGGGCGCCTTCTTCAAGGCCAGCAGCTCCTCGAACACCGGCACGACTTGCGCCTCGGTGCATATCCCTGTCACAGCTGCGGTGTCGAGGGCGTAGACCAGGTCCCTGAAGGCGGCCTGGGGGTCCGCGGGGAGCGGCGAGCTTACGATGCCGACGACCGCCTCTTTGCGTTCGCGGCCCAGTCTGGCGTCCTCCTCTGAAAGAAACGCCTCGAACGACGCCAGGTCCTCATCTGAAATCCTCCACCCGGAACCGCCCACGTTTTCCTCGAGGTGCGCCACGTTGGACGGGCCGGTGAGCGCGCAGACCACCCCCGGCTGGGCAAGCACCCATGCTATTGCGGCCTGGGCGGGGGTCTTCCCGTAGCGGCGCCCGACTTCTGCGACCCTCGCTGCGACCCGGAGCGCCGAGCGGAACTGCTCGCGCTGGAAGAGCGGGTCGTACTGCCGGATGTCGCCATCGGGGAACACGCGACCCTCGCATATCGTCCCCGTCAGGATGCCGCGGCCTGTGGTGCTGAAGGCTATCGCAGCCATCCCGTGCTCCCTGCAGAGCGGGAGGAGCTTCGCGCGGGCGTCCCTGGCCGCTGCCGAGAGCTCCATGAGCACCGAGAGGGGGCGCCCGATCTCGGCGTATCTGGCGACCTTATCGGCGGGCAGATGGCCGACGCCGTAGTGGCGGATCTTGCCCGAAGCGACGAGGCTCCCCAGGGCGCCCACCACGTCCTCGACGGGAGTCTTCGGATCGTCGAAGTGGACCTGGTAGAGGTCGATGTAGTCCGTGCCGAGCCGCTCGAGGCTCTCCTCGCATGCCTTAGTCACCCTTGCGGGGGACAGGTCCACGCTCGCGCCCGACACCACGCCAACCTTGGTAGCGATATGGATGTCCCCCCGGAAGTCATGCACGATCTCGCCGAGGATCGACTCCGCGTTGCCGTATGCGTCCGCCGTGTCAAAGAACGTCACCCCTAGCTCGTGGGCGCGCCGGATCATCCGGGCGAACTCGTCCAGGTCCTTCTTGCCGTAGACCCCTGCGAGGCTGTAGCAGCCCACGCCCACCTCGGAGATGCGAAGGTCCCCACACTGATTGTGCGTCATCGAACTCGTCGCCGCCCTCTCGTTGGATTCCCGAGAAGTTCGTCCTCGCGGACGTGTTGTCCCGCCCACCAGCCGGCTACTTCCCGCAGACCCTTCCCATGGGAGCGCGGCCCCCATATGCCTGCTCCTCGACGTCTTCGGCCGAAAGCGGTTCTCCAGAAAGAGAGCCGAAGACATCAAGTATCGGGCCCATATCCTGCAACTGCGATTCTGCGGTCTCACGCACGAAGCACGGTTGTGTAGCACGACTCGCCGTATCTGAATACAACCTCCCGGCCTTCTGCTGATGTACGTCACTGGTGCGTGCCTTATCAATTCCCTCTGTCACGCGTCTAAGAGCAAGGATGATGCACATCACGCGTCAAGCTCTTCCCGTTCCGTACATCACGCATCCCTCGGAGAGCTGCACGCCTGGGTGTCCCCGAGGCCGGAAGTCGCGCTGCAGCACCAGGTCTGTCGTGATATGATACCAGCACCCGCGCTTCCAGGTCAGGGAAAACCTCGGGGTGGTCTCTTGACCGGGCCATGTGCCTTGACCCTGCTATCCTGGTATCGCGAAAAGAATCTCTGCCCACCTGCCTGATGACGGATGGCCCTCATGGGTGACCGAGGCACGAACGAAGGCCAGCCTAGCCTGGCCTAGCCCAGCCCGACACAGCCCGGCCCAGCCCAACACAGCACAGCACAGCACAGCACAGCGCAGCACAGCGCAGCACAGCGCACCAACGCGAAAGCCTCCTACACCCGAGGTCAAGACCCGAGGTTCGTCTCGGGATTGCTCCGCGCCCCCAGGCCATCGCTGTACACGGGCTCAAGCCAACAGTGTGAGTCAGGTGCTCTGCCTTCAAGAATCGCGAAGAACGCATCTCTCAGCCTGCGAGTGATGGGGCCGGGCTGACCGTTCCCCACCGGGATTCTGTCAACAGACCGAACGGGAGTGATCTCGGCCGCCGTGCCTGTGAGGAAAACCTCGTCAGCGATGTACAGGAACTCCCTGGGGAGCGGCTGCTCCACTGCGGGAATCCCAAGGTCACCCGCGATTGTCAGGACTGTGTTCCTGGTTATTCCGTTGAGAATGGACGACGCAAGCTGGGGGGTGTAGATGGTTCCATCGCGGATCACGAAAAGGTTTTCGCCGGTTCCTTCTGACAGGAGTCCGTCGGTTCCAACAGCGATTGCCTCATCATATCCGTCAACTATGGCCTGCATCTTCATCAATTGGGAGTTGACGTAGTTTCCGCAGGCCTTGGCCATTGGGGGCAGTGTATTCGGAGCCATGCGGTTCCATGAAGCCACCACAACGTCGACGCCCTCGGTATCAGGATCGGCAGAGAGGTAATTGCCCCATCCCCACACGGCGACTATCACGTGCACCGGGCTCATGAGTGGACTCAACCCAAGCTCGTGATACCCGCGGAACACCAAGGGCCTTATGTAGCATGACTCAAAGCCGTTGCGCGCAACGGTCTCGATTATCGCCTGAGCCAGTTCATCCTGCGAATAGGGTATGTCCATACGGTATATTCGTGCAGAATCGTACAGCCGCCTTACATGGTCACGCAGGCGGAAGATCGCGGTGCCGGTCGGCGTCTTGTACGCTCTGATGCCCTCAAACACGCCGGACCCATAATGCACGACGTGGCTCAGCACATGTATTTTGGCGTCTTCCCATTTCACGAAATCCCCGTCAAACCATATGTAGCTCGCTTCTACCCATGCCATCAGCATCTCACCCCATCCTTCAGTCCCCATGATGGACTGCACGTTTGCCGAAGTCGCGCAGGCGCCTGCGCGACGCGAGAACTCACCAGGTCAACGTGGTCGCCGTATTCCGCAGGAAACCGAGGCGGCCGCGCCGCCTCACGTGCCCCGAAGGATCTCCTCAACGAGCAGATCCCCCATCTCTGCTGTACCCACGACAGTCGTCCCCTCCGCGAAGATATCGCGGGTGCGGTATCCCTTTTCCAGTACCTTCGTCACGGCTCCCTCAACTGCTGCAGCCTCCTCATGTAGGCCTAAGGAGTATCTCAAGAGCATGGCTGCAGACAGCACTGTCGCCAACGGATTAGCGATGTTCCTCCCTGCGATGTCAGGGGCAGAGCCATGCACGGGTTCGTACAAGGACGCCCGGCCGTGGCCGAGGCTGGCAGAAGGTAGCATGCCAAGGGAGCCGGTCAACATGGCCGCCTCATCGCTGAGGATGTCTCCGAACATGTTCTCTGTAAGGACCACATCGAATTGTCTGGGGTCACGAATGAGCTGCATTGCGCAGTTGTCCACGTACATGTGGTTGAGCTCGATATCTGGATATTCGTTACCTACCTCGGTGACGGCTTCGCGCCACAGCTTCGAGCTCTCCAAAACGTTGGCCTTATCCACGGAAGTCACTCGTCTTCTCCGTCCCGCGGCTAATTCGAAACCGACCCTAGCCACCCGTTTCACTTCGAACCTGGTGTAGACCATGGTATCCAGGGCCGTTACCTGGCCGTCGCGGGTGAAACGGCCCTTGGGCTGCCCAAAGTACACCCCACCAGTCAATTCCCGGACCACGACCAGGTCCGCTCCCTCCACTACTTGCCTTTTCAGAGCAGATGCGTCGACCAATGAAGGGAACAGTCTGACTGGACGCAGGTTTGCGAATACCTGGAGAGCCTTACGTAGGCCCAGAAGCCCGGCTTCGGGTCGCTTGTCTCCTGGTAGGTAGTCCCATTTCGCGCCCCCCACCGCCCCCAGGAGTACGGCATCGGACTCTCTACAAAGCTCGAGAGTGTCCCCGGGCAAGGGTACCCCGGCAGAGTCTATGGCTGCCCCTCCTATGAGCCCCTCTGTGAGGGTAAATCTGTGGGAGTACTTCTTTTCTACCGCGAGCAGTACTTTCCCGGCTTCCCTTATCACCTCCGGACCTACCCCATCGCCAGGCAGGAGGACGATTCGGAACTCCTGCATATTCAAACACCTGCGCTTTCCCGCTAGACCTACGTTCGTGCCCAATGCCTGATAGACGTGCGCTCGCATTGGAGTCACGTCGGGTCTGCTGACTGCCTCACGGCGTCATCCCTATCTTCTCGCGGATGTAGTTGATGATACCACCGCAATCCACGATCCTTTGCATGAACTCGGGAAGAGGGATGGCCCTGTACTCCTCGCCTCGGCTTGTGTTCCGAATCAGGCCCTCGTCCAGGAAGACCTCTACCATGTCGCCGTCCTCGAGCCGGCGAGCCGCCTCAGGAGATTCCAGGATAGGTAGGCCAACATTTAGGGCATTGCGGAAGAATATCCGGGCGAAAGACGCAGCAATGACGCACGAAACGCCTGCGGCCTTGATGGCCATGGGAGCGTGCTCCCTGGAGCTGCCGCAGCCGAAGTTCCTGCCGCCTACAATGATATCACCATGCTGTACTCCGCTCGCGAATCGCTGGTCAGCGTCTTCCATGCAATGCCTCGCAAGCTCCGACGGATCAGACGTATGAAGATACCTCGCAGGGATGATCGCGTCGGTGTCGACATTGTCTCCAAATCTCCACACTCTGCCCTTGACAGCCAATGTTACCACCTGCTCTGTTGAATTCGTGAATAGCCGTCCCGGCCGCGTGACTACCTGGGAACTGTGCGACTCGCTGGCGGGATGCGACACCGCAACCCACGAGGCCAGGCTGAGAACGCAACGCCTCCCGTGTCAAACTTCCTCGGGGCTGGCTATGCGTCCCTTGACCGCCGAGGCCGCTGCTACCGCTGCGTTTGATAGATACACTTCGCTCTTTGGGTGGCCCATTCGGCCGACGAAGTTCCGATTGGTGGTTGCCAGGGCCCTTTCTCCCTCTGCCAAAACGCCCATGTGGCCTCCAAGGCACGGCCCGCAGGTCGGGGTGCTGATAGCTGCGTCCGCCTCCACAAAGATCTCAAGAAGCCCCTCACGCATAGCCTGGAGGTAAACCTGTTGGGTGCCCGGAAACACCAATAATCGCACCTCGGGATGCACCCTTCTGCCTCTTAGCACTTCCGCAGCAGCCCTCAGGTCCTCCATCCGACCGTTGGTGCAGGATCCTATCACCACCTGATCTATTGGCAGCTCCCCAACTTCGCTGATCGGCTTAACATTGGATGGCAGGTGAGGGAACGCTACCTGAGGTTCAATCTCACTTACGTCGTACTCGTAGACAGCGCCATAGTTGGCATCAGGGTCGCTCTCGAAAACCTGGTAAGGACCTTTTGCCCTCTCCCGAAGGTATTCGAGGGTTACTTCGTCCGCTGCCATGATGCCGTTCTTTGCTCCAGCCTCCACCGCCATGTTCGCCATAGTAAACCTTGAGTCTATCGAGAGGTTTTCTATGGAGTCCCCACAGAATTCCATGGCCTTGTAGGTCGCCCCGTCTACACCAATGTGCCCTATCGTGTAGAGGATGAGATCCTTCCCGTAGACCCAGCGCCTCGGCCTACCGAAGTACACGAACTTCATGCTTTCAGGGACTTTTAGCCAGATCTCGCCCAGGGTCATGGCAGCAGCCATATCTGTGCTTCCCACGCCGGTGGCGAAAGCGCCTAGAGCACCGTACGTGCAGGTGTGCGAGTCTGCTCCGATGATGACGTCCCCGGGTCGCACAAGACCCTGCTCGGGAAGCAGGCAGTGCTCAATGCCCATGCGTCCTACCTCAAAGTAGTGCGGTATCCCTTGCTCTTTGGCAAACTCTCTCAGCCTCGCGCATTGTAGCGCCGATTTTATGTCCTTGTTAGGGACGAAGTGATCGGGCACAAGCGCAATCTTGTTCGGATCGAAGACCTTGCTTGCGCCAGTTTTCCTGAACTGGTCGATCGCAACAGGAGCGGTGATGTCGTTTCCCAAAACCATGTCAACCTTGACGGTTATCAGCTCACCCGGCTCAACGTGATCTCTTCCAGCGTGAGCAGCCAGTATTTTCTCGGTTATCGTCATCCCCAAGACGCCCCACTCCTTCGCTCACGCGAGTGTTTCCTGAGCCTTCCGTGTCCGCTGGATCCGCGGCACCTCCGGCCCTATTTGCCTTCAGCTTTCTCGATGGGCTCGTCGGCCCGGGCGGTCGTATTGTTCTGCAGCCCCATGCTGAACACACGTCGGCTGTGGACCACCTTGTTGACGGCCTGCACATATGCCTTGGCGCTGGCTTCTATCACGTCCGTACTGGTTCCTCGGCCCACGCACATGTTCCCGTTATCTTTCACCCGGACCGTCGCTTCGCCCAGAGCGTCTTTCCCGCCGGTGACGGCATTCAGAGAGTACGAGACAAGGTGGGTTTGAATCCCCGTAGCGGCGTCGATCGCTTTGTAGACAGCGTCGACGGGCCCGTCACCGCAAGCGGCTTCCTCCACGATGGTATCCCCGTTCTTGACCCGCACTGTGGCGGTGGGCACTGCGTGGTTGCCGCTTATCACGTGCACGTACTGTAACTCAAAGAACGCCGGCGTCGCAACCAGTTCGTCCTCGATAATAGCCTCGATATCTTTGTCAGAAACCTGCTTCTTCTTGTCGGCGAGATCGGTGAATCGGTTGAATGCCCTTTCCATCTCTTCCTGGCTCAATGAATACCCGAGCGCTTTCAGCCTTTCGTTGAAGGCGTGCCGCCCAGAATGTTTACCCAGCACCAACCGGCTTTCGGGAAGACCTATCGACTCAGGAGCCATGATCTCGTATGTGGTTCTTTCCTTGAGAATACCGTCCTGGTGTATGCCTGATTCGTGCGCGAAAGCGTTGTCGCCCACCACAGCCTTGTTGGGCTGAACGAAGACACCCGTAAGTGTGCTTACTAGCCGGCTGGTACGGTAAATATGTTTTGTGTCGACATCCAGCGAAACGCCGAAGTAATCCTGTCTGGTCTTTAGGGCCATTACGATTTCCTCCAATGCGGCGTTTCCGGCTCTTTCCCCCAGACCGTTTATCGTGCACTCCACCTGGGTGGCTCCAGCTGTCACTGCAGCCAGGGAATTCGCCACTGCAAGCCCCAGGTCATCATGGCAGTGGACGCTTATGATAGCCTTATGGATGCCAGCAGTGTGAGCTCTTACATACGAGACGAGGTCTGCGAATTCCCGTGGTGTGCTGTAACCCACCGTGTCGGGGATGTTTATTACAGTCGCTCCCGCCTCGATCGCCGCCGCAAATACCTCGCACAGGAATCCCCGGTCACTCCTGGCCGCATCCTCGGCCGAAAACTCGACGTCGTTTGCGAGGCTCCTGGCATATCGTACTGCCTCCACGCCCATGCTGAGCACTTCGTCAGGGCTCTTGCGAAGCTTGCAGCGCATGTGGACGGGAGAGGTGGCAATGAACGTATGGATCCTGGGCTTCCTGGCATATTTGAGAGCTTCCCAGGCTCTGTCGATATCCTTCTCTGTCGCTCGCGCCAAAGCCGCGATAACCGGCCCCTCGACCTGGGAGGCCACCGCTTTCACGGCTGCGAAGTCGCCCGGAGATGCGACCGGGAATCCGGCCTCGATGACGTCAACTCTCAGCTTGGCGAGCTGCGTGGCTATCTCGATTTTCCCCTCCACATTTAGATTGACGCCTGGAGACTGCTCTCCATCTCTGAGAGTCGTGTCGAAAACGAATATGCGGTTCATCTCGGTCACCAACCCCTCCGTCCTATCTAGATAACGAAAATCCTCTCCTCCCCCTGATAGCCGGGACGGCTCCGGGCTGTCAGGGACGAGAGGAGAGGACACCCCCGTGGTACCACCCTGATTTCGCTGCTACCTCGCGGCAGCAGCCTCGATTTCTCCAACCTTACCGACCGATGACCGCGATGCCTATAACGATCGTTCTTGTCAGGCAGACTTCAGTCTCAGTCTTGAGGAGGTGAGAGGCAAGCGGATAACGGGCGCTTCACAGGCGGTTCGGCCCGGCGAAGCCTAATCTTCTCGGACGCGCCCCGGAGTCTCTCGACAAGATGCGAAGATTGGCGGCCGCCCGCTGGTCTGGAAAAACCTCGACGCCGCCACCGGGACTGTTCGGGCTTTTCGACTTGCGCGGTTCGAGGGCGAGTTCAGCAGAGCTCGAACGCCGGTTCGCAGCAACCACCGGCTCTCTTGGATCCGCCACCCTGCCTACTACTCCCTGTCATTACCTTTGGTAAATGCGAAGATTGTACTGTCACGTTGTTAGCGTCAGTGTATAGGAATTCACACACGACGTCAAGGGGATTTCGCCGGGCTGTGTCGTCGGTCTGTGATAATGTCACCCTGCGAAGAGCGAGAAAAGGAGCGTCGGAATGAACTGCACCGAGCTCACCAGGCCCAGAAAGAACGCGGAATTGGTGAGCTCGAGCACCAGCCATGACTGGCTTGCATTCTGTATCCAGGTTCCGATCAATGACACGCACTGCAGAGCGAGCGCTATCAGCTCCTGTCAAGGACGACTCAAGGACGACTCAAGGACGGCTTGAGGACGACCTGGCTATGGTTCGTGAGAGGCCTTAAGAAGCGCAGCGCCGCTTCGTCGTTTTCTACCGGGGTCCCTCGAGCAGGACGGCCACGGCGTGGAGGGCCTTGAGGGCTGCCAGGATCGAGTTGCGCTCGCCCCGCCTTGTGACCTCCTCGCCCTTTTGGAATCGCGCTATTCCGTCGTCGGTGTGCCCTTCGAACGGCACAACCACGTTCAGGATCGAGCCCGTCCTCACCCCGCGGATGCGCCCGATGACGAAGAGCGCGCCCGTCTCCATGTCGGATGCAAGAAGACCGACCCGGCTCCAGCGCTGTCGGATCGCCTGGTAGTCGTCCACATAGAACGAGTCGTGGGAATGAACGGGTCCGACATACACGCGCCCGCTTGTCCCCCGCGCTGCGTCCACGAGCTCTGCCGTCACCCCCCAGTCTGCGACGGCCGGGAACGCAGGGTCTGCGTAAAGCGCCGTGGTGCCGTCGCACCGGGCGGCCGCCGTCGCCACCACGAGGTCGCTGCAGTCCATCCCGGGCTGCAGAGCCCCGCAGCTGCCCACCCTGATCGCCACGCGGGCGCCGAGCCGCACGTGCTCCTCGAGCGCGATGCACATCGACGGCGCACCACATCCGGTCGATGTCACCGTCACGCCAATGCCCCCGTACTCGCCCACCATCGTCAAGAACTCCCGGTTGTACGCCACCTCGCGCGGGTTGTCGAGCATCTCGGCGATCCGCCTGATCCTGGCGGGGTCTCCGGGAAGAAGGACATAGGGGGTCGTGTCCCCAGGACCGCACTGGATGTGGGGCTGTTTCGACACGTCCGACACCTCCGTCAACAGAGACTTCTAAGAAGATCCTCCTCATTCAAGATGCACTCACCCAGCCCCATCAACTGTCCGAGCCGAGCGAGCTGGGGCGGCTCCACCGATGCCCTCTCGAGGCCGCTCGGGTGAGAGAACACCTCGCGCGGCGAGCCGTCGAGGATCACCTGCCCCTGGGCCATGACGATGATTCGGGCAAAATGCTCGGCCGCGAACTCCATATCGTGGGTTATCGCCATGACCGTCTTGCCGGCTGACCCAAGGCGCGCCACGAGCCTGCCCAGCTTCTCGGTGCCGGGATAGTCCTGGCCAGTTGTGGGCTCATCGAGGACGATATAGGGCGTGTCCATTGCCACCACGGATGCAATGGCGACCAGCTTGCGCTGGGCGAGCCCGAGGTCGTATGGGTGCCGCGCGAGGAGGTCCGTGATCTCGACCTGCTCGACCGCCCACCTGACGAGTTTCTCGACCCTGTCGGCGGCATAGCCGAGGTTCCGCGGCCCGAAGGCGACCTCGCGGGAGACCTGGTTCTGGAAGAGCTGGTCGTCGGGGTTCTGGAAGACGAATCCCACGAGCCTCGCGAGGCTTGCCGCGGTACGCCCGCGCGTGTCGATGCCATCCACGGTAACCGAGCCCGACGTGGGTTTCAGCAGGCCGTTCAGGTGCTTTGCCAGGGTGGTCTTGCCCGCACCGTTCTCACCCACGATCGCCACGGTCTCGCCTTTGCCCATCGTAATCGATACCCCGCGCAGTGCCACGACTCCATTGGGATACTCATACCGCACATTGTCGAGGACGATCCCCACCTGGGTTCCGGTCCCGCCGCTCATCTTCGCGCCACCTCCTTCAGCACAGCGGCGGCATCCTCAAGGGTCAACGGCATCGGCCCTTGCCATAGCCCGCGCTGCGTGAGCCCGCGCATGATCTCCATGAAAGGCGGCCGCCTCACCCCGCACCTCGCCAGGTCGTCCCTGCCGAGCACCTCTCGCGGGCTGCCGCAGGCGATCACCTTGCCGCCCTGGAGGAGGACGACCTTCGACGCGTGGCGTGCAACGTACTCCATCTTGTGCTCTGCCACAAGCAGCGTCTTGCCTGCAGCATGAAGCCTGGCAATGATCCGCCATATGTCGCGCGTGCCCGCCGGATCCAGCTGAGAGGTAGCTTCATCAAGCACGATTATCGGTGGATCCATTGCGAGCACGGAAGCTATCGCAAGTCTCTGCTGCTGCCCGCCGGACAGCTCCAATGGCGAGCGGTCGCGCAGCTCCCAGAGACCGACTTTGCGCAGCACGTCCTCGATGCGCCGCCTTGTCTCGTCCCTTGGAGTGCCGAGGTTCTCCAGGCCAAATGCGACCTCAGCGAATACGGTGAGCGTAGCCCCGGTTATCTGGTCGAACGGGTTCTGGAACACGATTCCCACGCGGCGTGCGAGGTCGCCGATGGATCTCTGGACCGTATCGACTCCGCCGACTACGACCGAGCCGTACATCTCCCCCTTATAGAAGTGGGGCACGAATCCAGCAATGGCGCAACACAGTGTGGACTTTCCCGCTCCGTTCGCCCCGATCAGGCAACACAGCTCGCCGGCTCCTATCTCGAGCGACACGTCCTTGAGCGCCGGCGCTGCTTGCCCGGGGTATGTGTAGGTCAACGAATCAATGACGATATCCAAGACACGAGCCTCCAGACAACAAATGAAGCCATCGCGGCGGCCGCCGCCCAGCGCGCCATCTGTTCCCCACGGGAATCGTGGATCTCTTCCACGCGGACCCGCCGCGTGGAAGAGCTGAATCCCCTGGCCTCGATAGCGAGCGATCGCGTCTCGAGCGAGATTATGGAGCCGACCACGAGCGGGCCAATGATGGGGACATATGCGCGGAACCGTTTCATGAGGCCACCCTCAGTCTCGAGGCCCCTGGACCGCTGGGCGTCGAGGATGGCCGCGGCGCGCGCCTGCATCTGCGGCATGATCTGCATGCTCATGAGCACTACGTACCCCAATTTGCGCGACAGTCCGTGGGCCATCATCTCTGAGACGAGGTCCTCCGCCCTCGTGGTCAGCATGAACAGAACCGTGGCTGCGATTATGGCAAGGAGCCGGGACGCGGTGAAGCTCGCGAACCTGAGCCCCTCGCGCCAGACGGTGACGGGCCCGATTGTCCAGAGTGCAGCCTTCGAGCCGGGATAGAAGAGCCCCTGGACAATGAAGATCAACACGACGATGAGAAACGCCGACTTCAGTACCAGTGCGATAAGGTTCCTCGTTACCTTCGCAGCTGCTGCCACAATCACGACCGCCCCGAGCAGCGAAAGCACGACCCAGAGGAATGGTGCGGTGAAAGCCACGATGACCACACACAGGAAGAAGGCACCTTTGGTGAGAGGGTTCAGTCGGTGAATGGGCGAGTTCCGATGGACATACGGAGTAAGCGGCTTCATTGGTGCTCCTTCGGCGCCCCGTCTGGGCCCATCTCGGCCCGTCGCGGGCGCAAGACGCGAGCGCCGGAGGCCTACCTCCCCTCTCGATTTGGGGTGTGAGCGTTGTCGAGACCCTGCGCCCGGACAACGCTCACACCATGGAATCCTCAGCAACCCCACACCGTCGGGAAAAGTGGCGCAGACCTATGGCGCCATACTTGGCCACGCATCACTTGAACTGCGCACGGTACCTGTGGGGTACGCCCTTCACGATAAGAAATGCTATGATGGCGCTGATGATCTTATCGAGCGGCTCGGTGATGGCGCTCGCGGTGATCGCTCCCTCGAGGAGCGTCTTCCCGGTGGCGTACAGGTACGCTCTGATGAAGTCTTCACCAGCTCCTGTCACTCCCCCGTAGACGTACGCGGTGATGGGCGCGGAAACGATCATGCCGATCACGGCCAGGATGAGTCCGCAGACGATCGTCTTGGGGATGGTCGAATACCAACCTTTCCTTGCGAGGAAGCCGGCGACTATCCCGAATACCACGTTGACCACTGCGTACCACAACCAGGTAGGCGTAATGAGAAGGCCCGCTATGAGGTTGGTCAGCAGTCCGACGAGCGCGCCAATCCATGGCCCGGCCAAAATGGCAGCGGTCACCGTCCCGATCGAGTCCAGGAACACGGGCAGTTTCAGGCTCACCGCGATGAAGTTCCCGACGAGGTTGATGCCGACTGCGACGGGCACGAGGAGCCACGCCATCGTGCCGATTCCGGATTTCACGACCCTCGGCTGTGCGTTTTGCGCCATACGATCTCCTCCCTCCCGAATCTCCTCTGATGTCTCCTAAGTATGGCGCCATAGGTTTGCGCCATCTTCCCTGACGGTGTTGGGGTTGCCGGTGCTTGCTAGGGCGGGG
>JASEJE010000042.1:0-2841 GCA_030024085.1 Bacillota bacterium
TGCGCAAACGCGGCGTACACGTCCCCACTAAAATACCATATAGCGGTTGACAGGGTAGTACTATCATCAAGATAGCGTGCGATATCGCAAGAAAGGCTGATATGAATTGCTCGCGAGGAACGAATGTCAGTCCACTATGCCCGTGTTCGTCGATTGGCGCGAGAAGATCCCTCGCGACTCCATCTACTGGAAGATCCGTGAGTGGGTGTACACTCATGTTAGGGACGAGGACTTCTCTGGTCTTTACTCGGACAGGGGTCGTAGAGCCGTTCGGCCCACGAGGATACTTGCAGCCATCATGCTCCAGCTTACGATGGGCCTCTCCGACCGCAAGCTCGAGGAAGGGTCCAAGTACGACGACCGGGTCAAGCTTGTGCTCAATATCGACAGGAATGGCGATCCCCTCGATGCCGTGACTCTGTGCAGGGTGCGGGGTAAATTCATGAATTCTGACGTCGGGGCGAGCTTTCTTCACAAGACGCTTGCGTCCGCCATCGAAGAGAAGGTGCTTCCTGAACAAACGGGAGCAATAGTTGACTCCTTCCTCATCTCTGGCGCCGGGGCCACCCGGGACACGATAACGCTCATACGAAGGGCGATGGCGAGGGTGATCATGCCCGGTGATCATGCCCGCCCGATGTTTTGAACTGGAGGAGCCTATCAGAGGCGTTCTTGAGCGCAACGATTATCTCGATAAGAGTAAGCCGAAGATCAACTGGGGCGACGCGGAGGAAAAGAGAGCTCTGGTCGAGCCCCTGGTCAAAGACGCCCGGCGTGTGGTTGAGGTAGTATCCGGCCTCGGTGGTGTGCGTGAAGAACTCAAACAGGCCGTAGGGCTTCTCCGCGGCGTGGCTGAGCAGGACATCGAGGGGAGGGACGGCAAGATACAGATAAAGCGCAGGGTAACCAAAGACAGGGTGATATCCATCACCGACCCAGAGATGAGGCATGGGCACAAGACCGCCTCGAAGCGGGCGGCCGGATACAAGGGTAAAGTAATGGTCTGCGGCGCAACAAACGACTTCATAGGAGCGGTCGATGTCGTTCCTGCAAACGAGCCTGATAATACAGGCCTTTGTGAACTCATCGACGAGCAAGAGGGCCATGGGGTACGCGTCACGAAGCTCAGAGGAGACACCAGCTTCGGCGACAGGGACACGCGCGAGGAGATGGAACAAAGAGGGATAGACCTCACAGCCAAACTGCCGCCTGAGAAAAACAGGGAAGGCTATTTCTCCAAGGACGACTTCGAGTTGAACCTCGAGGAGATGTATCCTCGCTGCCCTGCGGGCCAGGTTACATACAAGACTCGAAAGGCCAGGGATCACAGGGGCAGGAGAATCCGGGTCTTTGTGTTTGATAACGAGGTGTGCTCCGCCTGCCCGATGAGAGCAAGTGCGTAAGGGGCAACAAGCCGAGGGCTGTAACGATCGGCTACTACGAGAAGAAGCGCATGGCGGCAAAGGAACGGCAAGGCACCGCCGAGTTCAAGGAGGGGTACAGACAAAGAGCCTGCGTGGAGAGGGTAATTGCCTGGCTTACAGGTCACGGTGCAAGGCACGCCCGCTATATAGGGCGGAAGAAGACGCGCTTTCAGCTCCAGGTCATCGCAGCGGTTTGCAACACAGTAGCGCTCTACAGGGAGCTTGCGGCGAGGGCAAAGCTTGCAAAAGCCATAGCCGGATAACTGTCCCCATGGCCTGGAAAATACAGGATATTGGGTGATGGAGGGGGTCCTAACCATGCAAGACCACCTGCCTGCATCACAAACAAAGCCAGATTCGTAGACACCGGTTACCATATGGTCTCTGGGAACTACGATTCCGCAAGGGAATCCGCGCGAACACGACCTGATTTGGAGCAGGCTTCTAGGGGGCTAGTACGAAGTAAACTTCAAACTAAGGGGAAAGACTGCGCCACTCTTCTTGACACGTACGAGAGAGGGTTGGTAGTTTGCATTCTCCGTGTCTTGCGGTAGAGTGCTGCAGGGAGCCAAGGATGGGATTTCACATCCATTTGATCCCAACGGGGTCTTTACGAAACACCGGGGACCCGACGACGAGGGGACTGAAAGCACCATGAACCCCGGCGAGACCGGCACGTACAGCGTCGTTCCAGTCATTGACCCGACGACGAGGGGACTGAAAGAGCTGAACAAGGTGATGGAGCCTAGCAAGTTCAACGACTGTTCCAGTCATTGACCCGACGACGAGGGGACTGAAAGGAAGAGCACAGTCCTCGGTGCCTGCCAGGGCACTTACGGTTCCAGTCATTGACCCGACGACGAGGGGACTGAAAGGACCTGTTTGCTCTCGCAGAAGATTGGGAGGAGCATAGGTTCCAGTCATTGACCCGACGACGAGGGGACTGAAAGCGAGTGCGAGGAGGAGGCGTGCTCGATATGCAGGTGGTGGTTCCAGTCATTGACCCGACGACGAGGGGACTGAAAGGCCCACAACGACGTGCAGCGGCCTGCCGAGATGCTTTGTTCCAGTCATTGACCCGACGACGAGGGGACTGAAAGATCTGGCTGCTCAGGCGTCTTCCCCGCCGCCTTGTCCAGTTCCAGTCATTGACCCGACGACGAGGGGACTGAAAGCTGGAAGTCACCTCGCTAGTAGTTGGTCTGTTCCTCCGTTCCAGTCATTGACCCGACGACGAGGGGACTGAAAGACGCGCGCGCCGGGCGCGTAGCTTGCCTGCTGGGCCTTGGTTCCAGTCATTGACCCGACGACGAGGGGACTGAAAGAAGTATAGCCCACAAGAGGACGGCCTGCGCCGTCTTTGGTTCCAGTCATTGACCCGACGACGAGGGGACTGAAAGGCTCCTCGCCGTCTCCC
>JASEJE010000042.1:2941-17385 GCA_030024085.1 Bacillota bacterium
CATGACACTGCTTGCACAGTTCCAGTCATTGACCCGACGACGAGGGGACTGAAAGAACGGCAAGCGGTACAGAGCGTGGGTTGTCTTCATGAGGGTTCCAGTCATTGACCCGACGACGAGGGGACTGAAAGGCTCCTCGCCGTCTCCCGCGCATGACACTGCTTGCACAGTTCCAGTCATTGACCCGACGACGAGGGGACTGAAAGTTGTGGGGATTCCTCCTTTGATATTCTCCTGGTCTTGGTTCCAGTCATTGACCCGACGACGAGGGGACTGAAAGATCCCGTCCGGGTCGCGACCGCACCCGGGGCAGGCGGGAGTTCCAGTCATTGACCCGACGACGAGGGGACTATAGATGCGCAAGTTCAGAGTCAAGGGATGATGCCGTCATGCCACCGCTTGGCGACCGATCGGACCGCGTACCTGCCGCATATGGCTCAACTCTGGGCATGCCTATGGGTTACATTCGTGTACAAGATTCAGGACTGCCTCCGGATCAATGACGCAGCAGCCCTCTCAGCGTCAAGCCCGACCGACTGGTCCCCTGGGGATTACCCGCCAAGAGATAACCCGCCAGATCACCCGCAGGGAGATCACCCGCACCCCGGCTGCCGCCGGGCACGTGCCCGCCTCGTACGCGGGCGCAGCGTACCTACAACCTGTGACTACGAGCTTGGTCACCTATAGACGACGAGGGGCCTGAAAGCAACCCCCTGGAGGAAGAGCCATGAGAGAGGCGGCGCTCATCCAGCGCGACCACCGCGAGGTCCCCTTGGGCACCGGGTGTTCTGACACCTGCGGACCCGTGCGGCGCTCCGGCGCACTGGCGTGTCCGGCTGTGGGGTGCGTGTAACAATTCGTGGTGCACGGGGGCTGCTACTTTGGGGTGACTGTGCGGCGCTGCCTGGCTCCAGCTCCTCTTACGGGTCTTGCATGCGGGTCCGGGGCGCCGACAGTTCACAACGAGGAGACAGACGAGGCAATGAGGGAGCGACATGGAGGGGTCGAGAGGTGGACGGGGCGGGGGGACGAAAGGGCGAGGAGGTGAAGATGGAGCCGAGGGGCATGGGGGTGGTCGAATTCTTGCCATCTCTGGGGCGTGTCCTGGTAACTTTCTGACCATGTTCACGAGTTCTCGCGCCGGGGTGGCTACTTTCCCACCAGGTTCGGTGCGAGGGATGGCTGTTTTCTTACCACCCTCGAGGGCCAACCTGGTAACTACGTTACCACGTGTCCGCCCCCGCGGCCGGGGGTGGCTAGAATTTGACCAACCTTGCTTGCAGAGGTGGCCATTTCCTGGCCACCTTCGCGCCTCGCCCTGGCTGTTCTGTGGCCACCTCCGCCGGCTGGGCCTGTAAGGTGGTCACGGTCTGACCAGGTCGCACCGCCAGGGTGGTAACTTGGTGGCCACCTCCGACGCTCCTCCTGGTCGTTTCATGACCATCCTGTCGCACCCGCGCTCCGAGATGGCTAGAATCCATCCACCCTCGGGGGTCAACCTGGTAAGCTCCTGACCATCTGGCCATCGAGCGAGGTAACCCTCAGGTGCCACAATCGCTACACGCACCCCAGGCTGCGGCCGGCTGTCCGGCTGTGTCCGGTGTTGACAGCCCGTGGACGTACGCATATCATAGAGTCAAAGAAGTCTCATCACGAGTGGCGGAGGGACTGGCCCGATGAAGCCCGGCAACCTACTCGCCTCGCAGCGTCGGCGGCGGACGCGAGCAAGGTGCCAAGTCCTGCAGCGGAGGTTGCCGCTGAGAGATGAGAGGCAATACGCGGACGGATCGCATGCCCTCTTCCTCGGCGGAAGGGGGCTTTCATTTTCTCCGGCTCGCTTCCTGCTAACCGGGCACCGGGGACGGGTCCCGGAGGGCAGGGCACCACCTGGTGCGAAAGGAGGGGACGGGATGGTGTAAACGACCTATGGAGCTTCACCGCATTCGGACGCTCCGTGCGCCCCGCAACGAGGCCGCAACGGCCGCCGAAAGCCGGCGAGGCGTGAAATCCTGCCGCGATTCGTCTTGAGGAGGGTGATTACGCGTGGAGGAAGTGAGGGTGTACAGGGGCCGGACGAAGTTCACCAGGGACCGGCTGAGAGAGACCAGGTGGGAGGACCGCGGATACATCGCTCACCTGGTGAGCATCGAGGACGTGATTCTCGACCCCAAGAAACGCAACGGGTGGGCGTCGGCCATTATGTACGCGACCCTTCGGAACCAGTATCCGATAGAGTGGGAGTGCATCGAACTCGAGCTGAAGAATGGCATCTACGTGAACCCGGACGAGTTCAGGCGCCGCGTGGCTGCGCGTCGGGGCAGGAGGCTGCAGGAGGAAGAGGCCGACAGGCGCCGCGAAGAGGAGCAAGAGAAGCGACAGCGTGAGGTGTGGCTGAAACTCGGGGGCAAGCTGTAAGACGGGTGGACCCGCTGGCCTTCTCGAAGGCGGTTCCTGGATACGGGGAGTAGCATGAACCCGCCCCGTGCGTCGTCGCGTGAGGACGAGGACGGAGGCTGGACAGGGGCGGACGAGTCAGCCGCCCTTCCCAAAGGCCGAGGCGCGTGCACCGCCCACAACGCCCCGAGGCGTCGCCCGCGCCGGACCTGGACGCGGATTAGCCACCGCGGCCCGCCAAGGGCGAAAGGTGGTCAGAGAATGGCCAGGTGAGCTGCCAGGGTTGGCTGTCTTATGTCCATCTCAGCGCGCCACCTGGCCAAGAATCGACCACCCAGACCCGCATCAGGAGCATGGTGGCTGGAAGGTAACCAGGCGGACGTCCAGAGGCGGCCATTCAGCGGCCACCTTCGCGCCTCACCTGGCCGAGAATAGATCAACCCCAGCCGCCCCCGGCGCGAGGTGGCCGAGAATCAGTCAGGTCCGGCCCCAGAGGTGGCGGGAATCCAGCCAACCAAGGTGGGACGGTCGTGTCGAGTGACACGTGCAACGGCACGGAGGACAAACGTATCTGGTGTCGAATTCCACATCAGCGACGAACAAGCTCGAAGGGCGGTCCGCAACGGCCGGTGGCGGCCCGTGGCGGCCCGCGGCCCGCGGCGGTTGTCTGGGCCTCTAAGTATGGCGCCATAAGTTTGCGCCATCTTCCCTGACGGTGTTGGGGTTGCCGGTGCTTGCTAGGGCGGGGCGTCGAGAATTTGGCTAGCCCGCGCGCCAAATTCGAACGAGGCTCACCGCACGCGCCGTCCCCGGAGGGCAACACCGGCAACCCTGGACAGGACTCACCCGCTGAAAAGTAGCGCGAACTTGTGGCGATCTACTTAGGCCTCTAGCCCGACCCATATCGGTGTGGCGGGGTGTATCAGGATGAAATCTCGCTACCTTCTCTTTCAGAAAACCGAGGCGGTCCTCATCGAGGAGAAGGCTCAGAAGCTCTTCGGAGTGACGAGACTGCTCGACCACTACCTCGAGAGCGACTATGAGGCCATTCTCCTCAGCAGGGATCCCCCTCCCCGAACCCGTGCGGACAAGATCGCCACCCTCAATGCCGCGCTTTCTTCGTTCACCGATTGTGTCGCCCGTTCCTTTCCCGGGGTCGGCGTGGGTTACTACTCAAGGGATCTGAGGGCGATCCTGACTTACGGCCCAAGCTCGGAGTTCGGCTCGAAAGTGGGTATGGACCTCGGTCCCGAGCACCTCGGATGGCAGGCCATGGAAACCGGCAAGGAGATCGTGGGCGTGGGTTCGATGGTGCGGGGCGAGATAATGAACGCCATGCGCCCCCTTGTCCGGAAGGGCCACGCCATCGGATTCGTATGGGCCAATGAGACCCTCGAGGACATCTACGCTCAGATGCAGCTCGGGGCGAGGAAGGTGTTCTTCTCGCCCGGTGTGGAGGCTCTGCTGGGCCTGTCAGGCCTCCTGCTGTTTGCCTCCAGGGTCCTCCTCCTGGGGGGAGAGCGGTCGCGGAAATACCCCAGCCAACTGCTGCGAAGCGTCGAACGCCTTGACCGCTACCTGCGGCTCTTCCTGAACAGCCTGAGTCCTGTCGTCGTGTTGGCTGACGAGATGGACCGGGTAGTCTTCATCTCCTCAGGGATATCGGATATCCTTGCCCAGCCAGCCGAGAGATTCGTCGGGATGGATGTCAGGGAGATGCTAAAGGGGGTAGGGATCGACCCGTGTCTTGCTCTCGACAACCCTGAGACAGGGGCGTTGAACAGGTTCATCAATGTCACGGTGCATGTCGGGGATGAGGAGCAGCCTGTGACCATAATCTCTACTGCTGTGGAGGGCGAGTTCGGACACAACAAGGGCCACGTCATAATCCTGGAGGACCTCGAAAAAGCCAGGGAGCAGGAAGAAAGGCTCGAAAGGGCCGAGAGGCTGGCGGCGGTAGGCGAGATAGCCGCCTCCATCGCCCATGAGATCAGAAACCCCCTTACGGTCGTGAAAGGTGCCGTAAGCCTGGTGCCAGGCAAGCTCGACGATCCGGACTTCCTCAAGGAGTTCTCCAGTGTGGTCGTGAAGGAGCTGGACCGGGTGAACCGCACCGTCGAGGCACTCCTGGATTTCTCGAGGTACTCTCATCCCGACATGACCACGATTGACATACGCCAGATCGTCAGAACGGCGCTGGACCTCATCTCCGCCTATGCCAGAGTCAATGAAGTAAAAGTGGAGATCACCGACGTTGACGACATCCCGCCGTTGAAGGGGGACGCGGATCACCTCATCCAGGCATTCCTGAATCTCTTCCTCAACAGTATCCAGGCCATGCCCAACGGCGGGGCTCTCACCGTCGAGACGAGGTTCGCCCCAGGATCCAAGTACCTTCAGGTCCTGGTCAGGGATACAGGGAGCGGCATACCCGCGGAGCACAGGGACAGGGTATTCGACATGTTCTTCACTACAAAGAAGGGAGGCACGGGCCTCGGCCTCCCCCTCGTGCAGCGCATAGTCTTCGAACACCAGGGATTCGTGGAGTTCGAGTCCCAACCAGGCGAAGGCACCACCTTCGTGATCAGGCTTCCGGTGATAGAGACAGGATCCACCGGCGCCGCAGGAAGCCCTGTTGTCGGAGCCTCCGAGAGCGAACTTCTCTGCTGAAGGTGGCGGGTCAAGCGTCCATGCACAGGATACTCGTGATCGACGATGAACCCAACATCGCCTGGCTCTTCCGGAAGGCCTTCGCCTCAGACTGCGAAGTGATCTCGGCCGAGTCAGGGGAACGAGGCCTCGAGCTTCTCAAAGAATCCGACGTGGACCTCGTCATGCTTGACCTTCGCCTGCCTGGTATGGACGGCATCGAGACTCTGGGGCAACTGAGGGAGCAGGGCATCGATGTGCCGGTTGTCATCATGACGGCCTACGGGGAGGTAAAGAGCGCAGTCCGAGCTATGAAGCTCGGCGCCTACGACTACATCACGAAGCCTTTCGATATGGACGAACTCAAGCTGATTGTTGACGGCGCTCTCAGGTACTTCCGGCTTTCCCTCGAGGTCTCGCGCCTCAAAGCAGAGCTTCAGGAGAAGTTCAACCTCCGCAACATCGTGACCGTATCCCCCAGGATGATCTCGGTCTTCTCCGTGGTCGAGCGGGTGTGCTCCAGCGACGTGTCAGTCCTGATCCAGGGAGAGAGCGGGACAGGGAAGGAGCTTGTTGCCAGGGCGATCCATTACGGTTCCCCGAGGAGGGACAAACCCTTCGTCCCAGTGAACTGCGCTGCTCTTCCCGAGAATCTCCTTGAAAGCGAGCTATTCGGCCATGAGGAAGGCGCGTTTACCGGAGCTCGTAAGAGGAGGCCCGGGAAATTCGAGATGGCTGATGGAGGGACCTTGTTCCTCGATGAAGTCGGCGACCTGCACCCCTCACTCCAACCGAAGATCCTCAGGGTTATCGAGGAGAAAGTCGTAGAACGCTTGGGCGGCAACCAGAGAGTCCCTGTCGATGTCAGAGTCGTTGCGGCCACTAATCGCGACCTCAAGAAGGAGGTACAGGAAGGCCGCTTCAGGCAAGACCTGTACTTCCGGCTGGCCGTGATCCCCATAACCATTCCGCCGCTCAGGGAGAGGCCGGAGGACATCCCTGTGCTCGTCAGGCACTTCCTCAAGGAGTCCTGCCAGAAGAGCCGCAAGCTCGTGCCGTCTGTGGACAACGAGGCCATGAGGGCGCTGGTCTCGTACGACTGGCCGGGAAACGTCCGGGAGCTCAAGAACGCAATGGAACAGATCAGCTTGCTGTGCGACAAGAACGTGGTCACCAGGATGGATCTTCCCCTTCTGTTCGATGGTCTCACCGGCCGCGCCGGTTACCACAACGCAGGCGGGCCTCCGGCAGACGCTGACCCTTCCGAGAGCGGCCCAGCCGCCCCCTCAGGCGAGGGCACGGTTGCAGGCCAGATCGACTCCAGGGCAGACAACGAGCCTCATGATTCGGCCAGGATGACCGGGCGGTCGCTCAAGCAGCGTAAGAAGGATCTCCTCACCAACACTGAAAGGGACATGATCGAGGCAGCCCTGCGACGATTCGGGGGGAACCGCACGAAAGCCGCCGAGTACCTGGGCATATCCCGGCGCAGCCTCCAGATGAAGATCAAGAAGTATCAGCTCTGACGGGCCGCAAACCGGCGCCGTAAACTGACGCTGCAGACTAACGCCGCAAACTAACGCCGCAAACTGACAGGCGACCAGGCTCCAGCCTCCAGCACTGAGGGTGCGCCCACCTGCCTGAGCTGCACAAAGCTGACGGGCCGCAGGCTGACAGGCAACCGGCCTCGAGCCAGCGAATGAGCGTCAAACGCTGCGTCGACGAAGACCCCGACGAAGGCCCCTATGAGCGTCAGGTGCGAAGGGCTGTGCGCAGGGGAAGCTACAGGTGCGAAGTGTGCTTCGCACCTGCCATGCCGCTTTCCGACCCCGCCGTACAAGCCGTCCCGCTTCGCGCAACCGCACCACGCCGCCGCATCTCCCGCATATGTCTTCTGTCTTCAGCGCCCCCTCAAGCCCATACAAGGGCACTGGCACGAACCTTGCTCCCACCAAAGAGTGACTGGAGCAAGGCGCGCTTTGCATGGCTGGGTTGAACACACTCTACTGAACGCTCCAGTACGAGGGGGTTCCTGAGAGAGAAGGACAAAAACAAGACTGGAACGGAGGTGTCGAAGTTGGTAAAGAGGCTCGGTGGGTTCTTCACCAAGGTTATGGAAAAGTACCTTCCCGACGCGTACCTGTTCGCCATCATCTTGACGTTCATAGCACTGGTCCTGGCTCTCATCTTCACACAGGCGGGGTTTTTGGGAACCATCAACGCGTGGTGGAACGGAATCTGGGGGCTTCTGGCTTTCGCGATGCAGATGACTCTGATCCTGGTGACCGGTCACAGTCTCGCACTGGCTCCGGCGGTCAAGAAGGTGCTCAACAAGATCGCGGACCTCGCCAACACGCCGGCCAAGTCCGTGTTCCTGGTCGCCCTGGTGGCCGGCCTCTGCTCCTGGCTGCAGTGGGGGTTTGGACTCATAATCGGTGGTCTCCTGGCCGTACAGATCGCAAGGCGCGTCCGCACCGTCGACTACCCGCTTCTCATCGGCGCCGCGTACGCAGGGTTTCTCACCTGGCACATGGGGATATCGGGGTCCGCTCCCCTCACCATCGCAACCGCAGGCAGCCCGGCAAATCACATCGAGAAGATCCTCGGCAAGGTCGTTCCTGTCACCGAGACGATGTTCGCCCCCTGGAACCTCTGGACCGCTATGTTCCTGATCGTGAGCGTAGCCGTTCTCCTGGTTCTAGCCATCCCTCCCAAGGAGAAGACGAAGCCCCTCTCCGACGAGGCCGTCGCCCGGCTGGATGCCGAGGAGGCCATGGAGGAGGCGGAGAGACGGGAGGTGAGGCTCGAGACAGTCGCCCAGAGGATCGAGAACTCACGCATAATCAACTACGCCTTTGCGGCGATGGGCGTGATCTACCTGGCCGACTACTTCGCGAAGAAGGGGTTCTCCCTCGACCTCAACCTTGTCATCGGGATGTTCCTCTTCGCAGGGATCATCCTCCACGGCACTCCAATCAACTACGTGCGCGCAGTCAACAAGGCTATCAAGGGGGCAGGTGGAATCGCTCTGCAGTTCCCGCTCTACGGCGGCATCCAGGGGATTATGATGGGGACCGGCCTGGCGTCCGTGATCGCCGGGTGGTTCGTGGCGATATCTACCCAGAGCACGTTCTACATGCTTCAGTTCTGGGCCGCCGGGCTTATCAACATGTTCATCCCATCCGGCGGCGGGCAGTGGGCAGCTCAGGGCGCAATCACGGTCCAGGCCGCGCAGATGATGGGCAAGGACGCTGTCAAGGCGGCGATGATGTGCGCATGGGGTGACCAGTGGACCAACATGATCCAGCCATTCTGGGCTCTGCCCCTCTTGGGACTGGCGAATCTCAAGGCCCGGGATATCATGGGCTACACCACGCTGGTCCTCCTGTGGGCAGGTATCGTCATGAGTGTAGTGGCCGTCCTCATCGCCTAAGTAAGTATGGGTTGAGACCGTTGATTTCCCCCACTTTATGGCAACGCAGCTCGGTGGAATCCCGGAAAACGGTCGCCGCGCACGGCCAAACTGGTAGCTACTGGGGAAAATCAACGGCCTCATGGGTTCGCAGATCCGTGCCAGTTTGGCAGAAGCTTCCGGGTTGCCGGTGCTTGCACGACGGGGCGTTGAAGATTTGGCTAGCCTCAAGCGCCAAATCTGACGAGGCGCGCCGCAAGCGCGCCGTCCCCGGAGTGCAGCACCCGTAACCCCTGGAAAAGCGGCAGCGATCTCTGAACCCACACCCGGCAAGAACGCTACAAGGCCGGGTGGGCCTGGTGGCGAACCGGCGACGAAGCGAGTGGGCAGGCAAGCGGGCGACTTTGGCGCCCCGCGTAGGTCGAGTAGGCACACGAGGGAGGTATCGAACATGTCTGGAACTTTGCCAGTCCAGATCGGGGTGGGAAAGCTCTTCATGGATCCTGACCCTGACAGAGCCAGGGAGTTCTTCAGGCAAAAGTCAAGGGCCCTCACGGACAAGACCATGTCGGTGAAGGACGCGGTTGCCACGTACATCCAGGACGGCGAGTACCTGGCCGTAGGCGGCTTCGGCACCAACCGCATCCCCACGGCGGCCCTCCACGAGATCCTCAGGCAGGGCAAGAAGGGCCTCGGCATTTCGGGGCACACAGCCACACACGACTTTCAGATCATGGCTGCCGGCGGGGTCATCAACAGGGTCGATGTCGCATACGTGGTCGGCCTCGAGGCGCGCGGACTCTCCAGGGCGGCGAGGCGCCTCTTCGAGGAGGCAAGAGTGGACGTGTGCGAGTGGAGCAACGCCGCCCTGGCGTGGCGGTATAAGGCAGCCGCCATGGGGGTGCCCTTCTTGCCGACGAGGGTCATGTTCGGCACGGATACGGGTAAGTACAGTGCCGCCAGGGAGATAACCTGCCCGTTCACGCGCAAGAAGCTCCTGGCGCTGCCCGCTCTGTACCCCGACGTGGCTATCATCCACGTCCATAGGGCGGATAAATACGGCAACGCGCAGATAGACGGCATATCCGTTTCCGACCTGGACATTGCCAGGGCTTCGAAGAAGGTTATCATCACCGCCGAGAGGATAGTATCGGACGATATCATCCGAGGAGACCCGACCCGCACTGCAATCCCATACTTCTGCGTCGACGCCGTGTGCGAGGTGCGCTACGGCAGCTATCCTGGCAACATGCCGTACGAATACTTCTCCGATGAGGATCACCTGAGAGAGTGGCTGGCCGCTGACTCCGGACCGGAGACACTGCGGCCGTTCCTGGACAAGTACATCTACGGAACGAAGGACTTCTCCGAATACCTGGAGCTGTGCGGCGGAAAGCGCAGAATGGAGGAGCTCCGAAGGCTCGAATTCCTGGGCAATGGCCCGGAGGTCGCGTAGCCGTAGCGCTTGAGACCACGAGTCCAAACGTTCGCAGATGGTTTTCTGGCGCGCAGGCCGCTGGGATAGCGCGGCAGGCGGCGCCGACCGGGATGGAAACGCGACTGGAAAAGGAGGGGTATCTCGTGAGCTATAACCCGATGGAACTCATGATCTGCCTGGCAGCGAGAGCGCTCGAGGATGGTTCCACGGTTGTGGTGGGAACCGGGGCTCCGTGCGCCGCGGCGATGCTGGCCCAGAAGACCCATGCCCCTAATCTGATGGTCCTTTTCGAGGCAGGTGGAGTGGGGCCGATTCTCCCGACCATGCCGATATCGGTGGGAGACTCCCGCACCTTCCACCAGTCCATCATGGCCTCAAGCATGCTGGACGTCATGGAGGCATGCCAGCGGGGCATGATCGACTATTGCTTCCTGGGCGGGGCCCAGATCGACATGTACGGCAACATCAACTCCACGGTGATCGGCGACTTCCACAGGCCCAAGGTGCGGTTCCCCGGCTCCGGCGGGGCGAACGACCTGGCGTCCCTCTGCTGGCGCACGATGATCATCACTCCGCATGACCCGAGGCGGTTCGTGGAGAAGGTGGACTTCATCACCAGCCCGGGTTACCTCACGGGAAAGGGATCCCGGGAGGCTGCGGGGCTCCCCCCGGGAACGGGACCGTACAAGGTGATCACCAACCTGTGCGTCCTGGGCTTTGACGAGGATACCAGGAGGATGATGGTGGAATCCGTCCACCCTGGAGTATCCAGGGATGACGTGGTGAAGAATACCGGGTTCGAACTCCTGTGGTCGAAAGACGTCCTCACCTCGGAGCCCCCAACCGACGAGGAGCTCCGGGTGCTGCGGGAAGAGGTCGATCCGATGAAGTACATCATAGGGCGACAGGCGGCGTAAACGGCGTAGAAGGAGGAAGATCCTGTGAGAAGAGTTGTGATCACGGGCGCGGCGAGAACCGCCATCGGCACGTTCGGCGGCGCGCTGGCCGGGGTTTCGGCCGCAGACCTGGGAGCCGTCGCCATAAGGGAAGCCTTGAGGAGGTCCTCCATAGAGCCGGAAATGGTGGACGAGGTGCTGATGGGTAACGTCCTCCAGGTGGGCCAGGGAATGAACGTGGCGCGGCAGGCTGCCCTGAAGGCCGGCCTTCCTGCGGCGGTCCCCTGCATGACGGTAAACAAGGTATGCGGTTCCGGGCTCAAGTCGGTGACTCTTGGGGCCCAGGCTATCGCTTGCGGGGACGCTGACATCGTCGTCGCCGGAGGAACTGAGAACATGGATATGGCCCCGTACCTGGTCTCCAGGGGACGCTACGGGTACAAGATGGGCCACGGCGAGCTCACAGACTCCATGATCAGGGACGGCCTCTGGTGCATCTTCACCGATGCCCACATGGGAATGACCGCTGAGATAGTCGCGGAGAAGTGGGGAATCACCAGGGAGATGCAGGACGAGTACGCTGCCATGAGTCAAAACCGGGCGGAAGCCGCCATAAAGGCTGGCCGCTTCAGGGACGAGATAGTCGCCGTGGAGATCCCCCAGAGGAAAGGATCTCCCGTAGTGTTCGAACAGGATGAGCATCCACGATTCGGCACCACCCCGGAAAAGCTCGCCGCCCTCAAGCCGGCGTTCAAGAAGGACGGGACCGTAACCGCGGGAAACGCTTCGGGGATCAACGACGGCGCCGCCGCGCTGGTCTTGATGTCTGAGGAGCGAGCGGCGGAAATCGGGGTCGATCCCATCGCTGCCATCCGGGCATACGCCTCGGCGGGGGTGAGTCCCGAGATCATGGGGATAGGCCCGGTTCCGGCTACCAGGAAGGCCCTGGAGAAGGCGGGGCTCCGCCTCGACGATATCGATATTCTTGAGATCAACGAGGCTTTCGCCGCTACCAGTCTTGCCGTGGGGAAGGAACTCGGCCCGGACCCGGAGAAGGTCAACGTGAACGGCGGTGCGATAGCGCTCGGCCATCCCATCGGCGCCAGCGGCGCCAGGATCCTTGTAACGCTCCTCTACGAAAT
The DNA here is from genome assembly GCA_030024085.1 of Bacillota bacterium. Lineage (GTDB taxonomy): Bacteria > Bacillota > SHA-98 > UBA4971 > UBA4971 > UBA6256. The sequence goes on from JASEJE010000042.1 coordinate 14,873, forward strand.
GATGAAGCGCGGCTCGAAGCGAGGCCTTGCGTCCCTGTGTATAGGCGGAGGCATGGGCATAACGCTGATCGTCGAAAGATGAGGATGCGGTGCAGGAAATGAGATCACTGGGCCGCCCCGGCGAGGAGGCGGCCCAGGCACGTGTCCCGCTGCAGCCTCCATATACTCCCCCAATACTCCCCATTGCCCTCCCCGCGTACCCTCCCGGCACCCTCTCTGCGTTTCCCCTCAGTCTTTCCACAGTCGACCCGGGTCCGCAGGAGCCTCGTCGGACGGCTCATCGGGGAAGACGATGATGGCGACTGCATAGGAACCTGCTTCGTCCTCGACCGCACGTTGTCCGCCGCCCCCTTCTGTCATCGGCCCGCATGGATAACCGGGGCCATGCTGCAGGCTGGAGCCGGGCCCGATGCGCTCCTCCTTCTCCTCATTCTCCATCTCCTTCTGCCCTGCGCCCGCATCCCGCTGCTCCTCGTGCTGCCTTACCAAGTCCCACAGCCTGGACGAGAGCTCACGGGCCTCGGAGGGTCTCAGCCGGACATGCGTTATGCCCAGCGTGCCGGCGGCCTTGCCGCTCGGCTCGCGGGCGTCGGCCCCGTCGATATCGCCGGCTACAGGTCCGGCCGCGGCGACCGCCCGCTCGAAGCCCCTTTTCGCCCTCGTGTAGACGAAGCGCAGCATGCGCTGGATGGAGTCGGTTGCGGAGTCCTGCGCCTCGGCCGTCTTGAGCAAAGAGCCCTCGACATGGAAGTCTCCGGCTACGGCCTGGTAGTACTTCTCCAGTATGCCCGATACCTCGTGGGTCTCGACCAGCTTCACCAGCCCAGCCTTCTCCAGCTTCTTCACGTGATGATGGACCTTCGCCGGCGTGTCGCCGTACTTCTCCGCAAGCTGGGTCACGGTGAACTTGCCCTTCGCAAGGTCGTGCATGATCTTCAACCTGTACGGGTGCGCCATCATCTTGAGCTGGCCGATGTCACGAATGGTGTAGGAACCGTCATCCACGGCCGTTCACTTCCCCCATGTTCAAGCCAAAGATTCTCCTTCGACCTCGCCATCCATGCCGGTTGCTCGGGCGCTGCCCGCGTTGAGCTCGCGGAACGCCGCGTGGCGCGTCGCAAGGGTCGCCACAAGCAGCACAAACGCGCCGCAGACCCCCATGCAGTTCGCCGTGCCGAAAGCGCGCGCCACCGCCCCGCCGAATCCAAGCCCCGCAAGGCTCGACACGTTTAGCAGCGAGTTCGTTACGCTGAACACCCTCCCCCGCATCTCCACGTCCGTCCGCTCGACGAACACCGCCGACAGCGGCACGTTGATGGCCGACGTCCCCAGGCCGCTCAGCACGGCCCATGGCACGAGAAACGCGAACCCCGGCCTCACGATGAACGCGGCGCTCCACACGCCCACCAGCGCAAGTCCTCCGAGGATGACCCTGCCCCGGCCCAGACGCGCCGCCCACTGACCCAGCAGCGCCGCCCCGACAAGCATGCCGGCCCCCTCGATGCTACGCAGGACGCCGAACATCTCCGCCTTCATTTTCAGGATGTTCAGGTAATAGTCCGGCCCGAGGACGGTCACAAACCCAAGGGCGGACACGGATATCGCGAACACCACCACGAGGTATCGGAGCACGCGGCTGCCCGCGAGAAACCCTATCCCCTGCCGGAAACTCCTGAGGAATTCGGCGGTGGTAAGGCGCTTCCCTGCAACGGGGATGGGCGGGCATTTCACGCTCAGCGTCAGGACCGCAGACACAAAGAACGTCGCCGCGTCCACAAGAAACGCCGACCTCACTCCGAAGAGCCCGGTTATCGCACCGCCCGCCGCAGGGCCGACAAGTGTGACGATCTGGTATGTAACCTGGCCAAGGGCGGTGGCGCTTATGAAGTTCTCCTTCCCCACGATCTCGGGGACCACGGCCGTCCGGGCGGGCATGAAGAACAGGCTCGCCGTGGCGGAGAGGAAAGCCAGGCCGTAGACCGTCGCGAGGTTCGGCGCGAAGACGATACCCAGCACGAGCAGGCCGCGCACGACGTCGGCCGCGATCATGACGGCCTTCCTGTTCCACCGGTCCACCAGGACTCCGATGAACGGCCCGAAGGCGATCATCGGGACGAGCTGCACCGCGGCGATCGCGCTGATGGACGCGGCGCTTGCGGTCTTCTGCGCGACCAGTATGAGCAGGGCCATCCTGGTCAGCGCGTCCCCGAAGTTCGAGATCGACTGGCCCACCCAGAGTCTCAGGAAGCGCGCGTCCCGCAACACCGCTCCGTAGCCCTGGTGCCCTCTGCGGCTGCCGCAGGGTTTCTGCTGCCCATGAATACCGGGTTGCGCTGGCGCGCCTTCCTGTCTTCTCCCATCCACCCCTGGCCCCTTTCCGTCCCCCATGTCTGTTCCTCCTCCCGCTCCTCCTACGGTGGCCAGCCGGACCCGCGCCTGCGTCACGCGCGCTCGCCAGGCGGGCTAAGTGTGAGTTCAGAAATCCATGCCGGTTTGGGAGAAGATTCCGGGTT
>JASEJE010000043.1 GCA_030024085.1 Bacillota bacterium
CGGAGGGCAACACCGGCAACCCTGGAAAAGTGGCGGTGATTTCTGAACCCACACTCTGCACGCACGTGTGCGGGCGCGCACGCACACGCGTACGCACGTGTATACGGACAGTATACGCACACCCGCTCACGTGCACTCGCGCACGACCGCTGTCACGCCCGATTCTCCGGCGCAGTCTTCGGGAGAGGCGCGCCGGGCAGTCCGTTGCGCCCGCCACCGCTTTCGTCTTTCCGATCGATGAAGGGCGGCACCCCGGTCGGGAGGATCTGCTCGATCTTCCCGTAGATGATGGGAGATGCGTCCAGGAACTCCCGGGCGATGGAAGATCCGTCGATAACCTCGCGAACGCCCTTGACGGGGAGCGCGTACAGGACGAGAAGGACCGCGGCCACGATCACCGCGCCTTTGACGAGCCCGAACAGCGCGCCGCCGGCCGCATCCAGCCACGACACAGGTGTATAGCGCACGAGCCGACCCCAGATCCATTCCGCGATCGTGACGGCAATTCCCACGGCGACGCAGATGGCCGCAAAGCCGAGGATATTCGCAACAGCCCGGGAAACCACGAAGTAGTCGAGGATGAACGTGCCGGCCTGCTCGTAATACTGAAAGGCCAGCACGACCGCGGCCACAAGCCCCGCGAGACCGAGCACCTGGCGGACCAGGCCCTGACGTAACCCGGCGATGGCCATAAGGCCCACGAAGACCAGGATCAGAAGGCTCAGCCAGTCCATCTCAACCGCCCTCCCTGTCCGGCTTCATCTGGCTTCCTCGACCATGCGCATCAGCTCATCATAGCGAGCCTTCAGCTTCTCCAGCTCGTCAGCAAGGGAGAGGCACGCCAGAATCGCGGCACGGCTGCGTGCGAGCCTGGGGTTTGCGGCGAGCGCGGCGCGCACCCGCTCGTCAACGGCTTTCGCCAGCAACCTGACGTATTCCGGGTCTGCATCGGCCCGAATAGTGTACTCCTCGTCCACGATGCCCACGGTGACCCGGTTCTTCGTTGTGCGGCTCTCACCATCGCCCAACCGCCTGTCACCTCCGCTGCTCCACGAACTCACGGCCACTTGCGGCGAGCACCTGCCCGCGATTACGCTGTCAACGGTGCCTCCGGTTCCCCGGTTCCGCAACGACGACGTGCTCATCTCTCCCCGTCTACTGGTCAAGCATATCTATTCTACGGTGTGGCTCCGATCACCTCCCTACCAGGCGGGGCACTCCCACGAATTTCGCCTCCCCTGGGGCCAGATCCAGAGCAGGGAAGAGGTTTTCAGTTCAGGGAAGCATCGACCACCCGCAGCCAGGGAGTTCACTCCCTTACGGTGGCCCCCAGCTTCCTGGCGAGGGCAGCCGAGATCGTGTCATGAGCCTTCTCGACATCCTCATCGGTGAGCGTGCGCTCGGGGCTACGGTAAGTGATGGAGAACGCAAGGCTCCTGTGCCCCTCGGGCACCTGAGGACCCTCGTACACGTCGAACAGCTCGATGCCCTCCACAAGACCGGCGCCAGCCGACGAGATCGTGTCGCGCACCTCTGCGCTTATGACGTCGCGTCGCACTATAACGGCCAGATCCCTCGTGACTGCCGGGAACCTGGCAAGGGGCTTGATGCCAAGCGCCCGCGCCCGCGCGGCAAGGATGCTCGCAAGATCCAGCTCGGCCAGGTACACGCGCTTGCGAATGCCTGCGGCCTCCTGGATGTCAGGGCGCAGCTCGCCGAGGAAGCCGAGGTCCGCGTCGCTCCCCCCGGCAGCGCTCAGCGCGGCCACGACCCGCGCAGTCCTCCCGGGATGCAGCGACGGGTGGCTCGCCGCGATGAATCTCGCCCCCCGCACTCCGAGACCCTCGAGGAGCGTCTCCACGACGCCCTTGAGGTCGAAGAACCCGGCGTCAGCGGCCCTGTGCTGCCAGGAGGTCTCAGCGATCCTCCCCATCACGGCGAGGCCGATCTTCCTCGGCTCGCAGGGCAGGATCTGCTCGCAAGCGGTGATGTGTCCGGTGCCCTCCCGGGCGCCTCCTGTGCCTCCGATCGTTTCGCCAGTCTCCGCTGTCTTCGCGGTCCCTGTGCCGCCTGAGCCAATGTGGCTCCCGGCGCCCCCCGGGGCCGTTCCATCCTCCCGCCGCAGGTACACCCGGGCGATCTCGTAGACCGCCACATCGTCCTCGCGGCGCGAGGCGTTCCTCTTGAGCACGTCAAGAAGGCTTACAAGGAGTGTCGTCCGCATCATCGTATAGTCGCTCGAGAGCGGGTTGGATATCTTCACCGCGCTCTTCTCGATCTCGCCCTCGGGGAGCCGAAGCTCACGGCACGCTTCGACATTTGTGAACGTGATGGTCTCGACCTCCGAAAGGCCGCACGCCCTGAGGATCTCGCCCGCTCTCGAGGCGACCTGTCGCGCCGGGTCGAGGCGCACCTCGGGAGGAACCCCTTTGGGCAGGGTGGCCTCTATCCGGTCATACCCGTGCAGCCTCGCGATCTCCTCGGCGAGGTCTTCCTCCCGCGAGACGTCACGCCGGTGGTCGGGGACGAGCACACGGTATGATTCGCCCTCCCCCGGCTCGACGATGAACCCGAGTCGCATGAGGATATCCTTCATGTCCGTAGCCGCTATGTCAGTCCCGAGCAAGTAGTTCACACGGCGCGGGCGGAGCCGGACGTAAACCGGCGGCTCGAGCCCGGAGTACGCGTCCACGGCCCCACGCGCGATCCTGCCTGCCCCGATGGCGGCGATGAGGGTTGCGGCCCGATCCGCTCCGACGCGGGCGTTCTCCGGCCACAGCCCGCGCGCAAACCTGCTCGACGCCTCCGTGCGCATGCGGAGCGCTCGTGATGTGCGCCACACACTGACCCCGTCGAAATTCGCCGACTCCAGCAGCACCGTCGTGGTGCGTTCGCTCACCTCGGTGGCGACGCCCCCCATGACGCCGGCCACTGCCACGGGGCGGCCGGCGTCGGCGATGACCAGCATATCCTCGCCGAGGCTGCGCTCCTCTCCATCTATGGTGGTGATGGCCTCGCCCGGCGCCGCCCTGCGGACGACAATGCGGCGGCCGCCGAGAAGGTCAAGGTCGAATGCATGGAGCGGCTGGCCCACCTCGAGCATGACGTAGTTGGTGGCGTCCACTATGTTGTTTATGGGCCGAACCCCGGATGCCGCAAGCCTCGCCTGCATCCAGCCCGGGGACGGACCGATCTTCACGTCCGTCACGATCCTCGCGATGTACCGGCGGCACAGGTCCGGCGCGGCTATCTCCACCGAGGCGATGTCGGATGCGGCATGGCCCTCTTCGTCCTCGGGCACGGCAAGGTCGGGGTGGCGAAGAGGCAGCGAGAATGCGGCGGCGGCCTCGCGCGCTATGCCGAACACGTTCAGGAGGTCCGGCCGGTTGTGGGTTATTTCGAAATCGAAGACCGGCCCCACGCCATCCTCGCCATCGCCTCGACCTCCGCCGCCGGGCCTGAGCCCCTCCACCGCAAGGCCCGCCATTGTGAGCACGCGGGCAACCTCGTCCGCTGCCGGAAGCCCCGGAACGAAGTCCTTCAGCCACTCATATGGTACAAGCACCTGTCAGCCCTCCCTCAACGTGTGAACGAGCTTGCCACTCCCGCCGCCACTCTCACACCCCGACGGCGCCCGCCGCGCGTCATCGTGCGCTGTGCCCGCGTCATGCGCAGCGTCCGTTGCTTGACCGCCATGCGCGTCCCTGAGGCCCCGGCCTTCATCGGAGTGGGCAGGCAGCATGTGGAAGAACTGCCGGTTGAAGCGCATGTCGTTTTCGGCGAGAAGCCGGATGTCGTCGATCCCATACTTCAGCATGGCGATCCTGTCTGCACCCATGCCGAACGCGAGCCCCGACACCTTCTCCGGGTCGTAGCCGACGCCCTCCAGAACCTTCGGGTGGAAGAGTCCCGACCCAAGGATCTCGAGCCAGCCTGTGTTCTTGCAGAGGCGGCACCCCCTGCCGCGACAGATGACGCACGATACGTCCATCTCCGCACTGGGCTCCGTGAACGGGAAGTAACTCGGGCGGAACCTGACTTTCGTATCAGGCCCGAAGAACTCCCGCGCGAACCTCGTGAGCACGCCCTTGAGGTCGCCGAACGTGATTCCCTCGTCAACGGCGAATCCGTCGAGCTGGTGGAACACGGGAAGGTGCGAGGGATCTGACGCGTCTGACCTGTACACCTTGCCCGGGATGATCGCCCGCACCGGCGGCCTCCGTCCCTTCATGACACGCACGTCCACGCACGTGGTGTGGGTGCGGAGCACCACGTCATCTGAGACGTAAAACGTGTCCTGGATGTCGCGGGACGGGTGGTTCCTCGGGACGTTGAGCGCCTCGAAGTTGTAGTAGTCGAGCTCCACTTCGGGACCGTCGGCCACCTCGAAGCCCATGCGTCCGAAGATCTCCTCGAGTTCCTGGTAGGCCATGCCTATCGGATGCCTGGCCCCTACAGCCGGCCGATTGCCGGGGAGGGTCACGTCGACCCTCTCGGCCTCGAGCGCCCTGGCCCTCTCGAGCGCCGCCACCTCGTCGCGGCGCCGTGACAACATGGTCTCGACGGACTCGCGGGCTTCGTTGAGCAGCTTGCCGAGGACGGGACGATCCTCGGGCGGGCATGAGCCCAGACTGCGCAGGGCCGCAGTGATTCTGCCCTTTTTCCCGAGGTACCTTACCCTCACGTCGTCAAGCTCGGCCAGGCTCGCCGCAGCCGAAACCTCCGTGGCGGCCTGCGAGATGATCTTCCCTACATCGTCGCGCATTTGCGGATCCCCCCATGTCCTTGCGTGCGGTGCCAGGTGCGCGCTTTTCCCCGCCCGTTCGCATGCTCCTGCTCCTGCTCCTGCTGACGCTGCTCCCGGGGCTGCCCATGAGGCTGCTCCTGACCTTGATCCTGGTCGCAGCCCTGGTCTCGATCCTGGCGCTGGCTCTCGCTCTGGCCCTGGCCCTGACCCTGGCCCTCGCCCTGACCTTGATCCTGAAGTTGCTCGCGATTACGCTCGTGTGCGTGCTGGCTTTCCCTTATCCTCTGCGCAGCGGCCACCACGTCGGGAATGGCGCCCCACACCTTAGCCACGCGCGTGGGTTGCGGTGTTCTGGAAAGCCAGATGAGGAACTCGGCGGTGCCGGAACTTCCGAGGATCGGCGATGCGACGATCCCCAGGACGCCGAGCCCTTTCTGGTCGAAGTGGCTCACGAGGCGACCGAGCACCTCCCGGTGGACGCCAGGGTCGTCGATGGCGGCGGGCCTTGCATCCTCGAAGAGGGGCTTCACAAGGACCACCATGTCACCTTCGTCGACGATGAGGCGAGCAATGATCGGCACAGCCTTTATCAAGGACAGATAGGACAAGTCTGCCACGGCCATCTCGGGCGGCGGCACGAGGTCGCCCGGCTCGAGGTCGCTGATGTTCGTGCGTTCGAGATTCCTGACCCTGGGGTCCACGCGTAGCTTTCCCGCAAGTTGCCCGAAGCCCACGTCCACTGCGTAGACCAGCCTCGCGCCGTGCTGCAGGAGGCAGTCGGTGAAACCGCCCGTGGACGCCCCGGCATCGAGGACCACCTTTCCAGCGACGTTTATCCCGAACTCCCGGAGGGCGTGGTCGAGCTTGAGCCCGCCGCGCCCCACGAAAGGCATGTCGATGCCTTTCACGCGCACGTCCGAGTCGCACGGAACAAGGGTGCCGGGCTTATCCTCGCGCTGCCCGTCCACCAGGACCTTGCCCGCCATGATGTAGCCGGCTGCAGTCCGCGGATTGTCGAAAAGCCCCCGCTCCACCAGGAGTTCGTCAAGTCGCTTCTTCAAGCATCTCACGCGGCTCATTGCCTTCCCTCCTCACATGTCACGACAACACAAAAGCCACAGTCTCCCAAGGGACGAAGACTGTGGCTCCGCGGTACCACCCTTTTTGGCAGGCCTGCCAGAGCTATAGATACCCAGGCACAGCCTGACCTCTCGAATGCCAGGCACGGGCCTCGCGGCCGATGCCCTCCCCGTGTAACGGCGGGGTCCCGGCGCAGCCTACTCGCGATGCCTGCGCCGCCGGACGAGTGCCAAGAGGCTCTCTTTCACGCCCTCAAACACGCATACAGCTTCGCCTTTCGCTTTCAGCCTGCAGCTCCGGAGCGAACTTCAACAGAAGCCGACCCAGGCGCGCTCCCAGTCTTTGACGCGCCCTCCCTTGGGGCCTCGTCCCGCTTACTCCTCTCCGTCATCGCCTCTGTCCTGCATTCACCTGTATCAGATGCACCAGCACAACCGGTGCCCTGTTCCGAAAGTCAGTCCGGGCCGTCTCGGCGCGGACCCCGCGCCCGGCAGCCCCTTACCAGGCATGCCGCCTGGCCCATCTCAATCATTCAACATTCAACCTATGTATGGATCTCGCCTGTCGTGCCTCCCGTGATCCCCCACCATGTGCGGGCGGCCGGCCACCCCGCCGGGCACCCCCATACAACCGCGCCATCGGCGTCCTGTATCAGCACCCTATTGAGTAACCAGCATCCTGTAGATGAGATACGCCGTGATGGAACCTGTGAGTTCGAAGAGCCGCCAGAAGAAGTCCGCTCCCAGCATCAAGGAACCACGTCCTTTCGAGAGTGTCGATCGGACTCTTGGCGTTATTATAACACAGCGTTTCCCGGGCCTGCAACAAGGATTCTCAGCCCTGCCCCCCACGGCCTCCCCTGGCTGCACTTCTCTGCCTTACAGCCTCATACAGGAGGATCGCGCCTGCAACCGCGACGTTGAGCGATTCCGCCCCGCCCGGCATCGGAATCTTCACGCAGCCGTCGCACATTGCTAGAACATCCCTGGACGGCCCGAAGGCCTCCCCGCCCACGAGCACCGCGCATGGTCCCGTGAAATCCCAGTGATAGCAGACGGTCGCAGCTCGGATGTCCCCGGCGACGACGCGAAGCCCGCGCGCTTTGAGGAAGGATATAGCCTCCACCGCATCCGCCCGCTCCTGGACCGGCACCCGGAACAGGCACCCCATGGTCGCCCGCACGCACTTGGGATTGTATACGTCCACGGTCCCGCGTGTCACGATGATTCCCGCCGCCCCCAGCGCGGCAGCCGTGCGGACCATCGTGCCAAGGTTGCCAGGGTCACGCGCCCCATCCACCACAAGGACGAGCGGGTCCGCGCCGAGCTGCAGGGGCACATCGGGCACGGCCGCCACAGCCACGATCCCCTGGGGCGCCTCTGTGTCAGACGCGGCGGCGAGCACCTCGTCGGTGGCCACGAAGACTTCGGCGCCGGTCGCCTCCAGGCGTTCCACAAGCGCCCTGCCCCGCTCCGAACGAAGAAGACGCGGGGTCACAAGGACCTCATGGATCCTGGCTCCCGCATCCACAGCTTCCTCGATGCTCCTCACGCCCTCGAGAAGGAACCGCCGCATCGCGGCCCGGTGCTCGCGGCGCCCGAGCCTCCTCATTTCCTGGACCCTCGGATTGCGGCGACTCGTTATCTGGGTTGCCACCTGTTACTGGCCACCGCCGCCGTTCGCCTTTGCAAGCTTGACGAGCTCGCCAAAGGCATTCTCATCGTTCACGGCGATCTCAGCAAGGACCTTCCTGTTTATGTCGACACCCGCCTTGTGAAGGCCGTCCATGAACCGGCTGTAAGATATCCCATTCATGCGGGCAGCTGCATTGATCCGCGCGATCCAGAGCTTCCGGAAATCCCGCTTCTTGTTCCGCCTGTCCCTGTACGCATACTGCAGGGACTTCATCACCGCTTCGTTGGCGCGGCGGAAAATCTTGCTCTTCGCACCTGTAAAGCCCTTGGCGAGCTTCAGGATCTTCTTGTGCCGCCGCCTCGTGACAAATCCGCCTTTTGCTCTTGGCATTGTAGACCCCTCCTCAGGTTCAGCCTGGACCAGCTTGCGCCCCTGCTCCCACCTCTACGCGTGCCGCAGGAGCCGCTTCACCTTTGCCGCATCGCCGGACGCAAGCACGGCGGGTTCGCGCAGGGACCTCTTGACCTTTGCGGATTTCTTGCCCGTATTATGTCCCCCGTAGGCCTTGTCCCTGACGATCTTCCCGGAACCGGTCACTCTGAACCTCTTGGCGGCACCTTTGTGTGTCTTGACCTTCGGCACTTGCTGTCTCTCCTTTTCCCGGCGTGCACCAGCGTGCGGTGCAGCCTTCTCGATCTCTCGATACGCGTCCGGACCGGCGCGAGGACGCAGCTGGCAAAGTCCATGTCGCGTCGCGTCCAGTCGCGTCGCGCCGCCTCGCCCGAACGCCCCGGGATCCGACCGCCTAGCCGGTCTGCCTCGGAGCGAGGACCATAATCATATGCTTGCCCTCCACCCTCGGCTCCCGCTCAACGACTCCGTAATCCTTGACCTCGTCGGCGAGGTCCAAAAGCAACGCCCGACCGATGTCGGCGTGAACGATCTCGCGGCCACGGAACCTCACGGTGGCCTTGACCTTGTCCCCGTCCTGAAGGAACTTCTGAGCGCTCCTGACCTTCACCTGGAAGTCATGGCCCTCGATCTTCGGGGTCATCCTGACCTCCTTGATGTCCATGATCCGCTGCTTCTTCCGGGCCTCTCTGTCGCGTTTCGCCTGCTCATACTTGTACTTGCCGTAATCGATTATCCGGCAGACGGGCGGCCTAGCGGTAGGCGCGACCTCAACGAGGTCAAGGCCTCTTTCCGCTGCGATCCGGAGGCCCTCCCTGACCACCATGATCCCGAGTTGCTCGCCGTTTTCGTCGATGAGCCTTATCTCCCGGGCCCGGATCGCCTCGTTCACCCTCAAGTCTTTGGCGATTGTGCCTCACCCCCAAATGTACTACCTCTAATTAGATCGCCACAAACCGGAAGCATCACTGCGGCTGTCCCGTCCGCCGGCCCGCAATGGGTGTAGGGGCGTAGGAAGAAGCCTTACCGGCCACCCGGAGCACCCCGTGAAACCTACGGAGCCGCAGCCCCCGTGCGCCACCCTCTGCCAGCACATGCGCCAATGCCAGTGTATACCAATGCATGAAAGAGCGGGCCTGCCGCCCGCTCTTTGATAACAACGCCGTTACGCGCCCTGCGCCGGTGTTCCGGCACGAGCCACGATAACACGCAACCTTGCTGGCAGCCCGGTGTCTTCGTCTCCGTGCATCACCTGGCCGGATGTGAGCGCCGCAAGGTGAGAAGCAGACGGCTTCTACTTGCACCTTTGCTGTTGTGTTTTCGCCGTGTCGACCGGCTATTCCCGTAAGGCGGGTGCCGGGACCGCGGACCAAAGACCACCGACCATGGACCACGGACCAGGTCGGCGACCGCGCCGACCATAGCGATTCTGAGTATAGCACAACGCGTGGCCCCGGTCAATCGTGGTTTTGGGCGCTTTGCGCGCTTGCACGCCTGCACCCCTGTATGCCGGTATGCCGGTATGCCTCGCAGGCTTCGTTGTGTCTGAACGTCGCGCACACTCGAAGCTCAAGCCAGAAAGGGACTTCGGCATTTCGAGGGGCTGCCGGTGTTGCGCTCCTCCACCGGACGCCAAACGACCCGTACCGCAAGCACCGGGAGCCCCGAGCGCGCCGGCCAATTGGCGCAGGCTCATGAACTCGCACTCCGGCCCGTCAGGCCTTTTCTTCGATCTCCCGGACGACCCTGGCCTTGAACTCAGCCAGCTCCATTGGACCGAGGTCGCCATCGCCGCGCGAGCGCACAGAGACCGTGCCCTGGTCCGCCTCCCGGTCCCCGGCCACGAGCATGTAGGGGACCTTCTCGAGCTGGGCCTCGCGGATCTTGTACCCCATCTTCTCGCTGCGGTCGTCCACCTCGACCCGTACCCTCGCTTCCATAAGGTCGGAGGCGACCTTCCGGGCGTAGTCGATGTGGCGGTCGGCTATCGGGACGACCCGCACCTGGACGGGCGAAAGCCACACGGGGAACGCCCCGGCATAGTGCTCGATGAGGCCGGCGACGAACCTCTCCATGGACCCCAGGACGGTCCGGTGGATCATGACAGGCCTGTGCGGGGCGTTGTCCTCGCCGATGTACTCGAGGTCGAACCTCTCCGGCAGGTTGAAGTCCACCTGGATGGTAGGGCCCTGCCAGCCGCGGCCGAGCGCGTCCTTGACCTTCACGTCTATCGCGGGGCCGTAGAACTTGGCCTCGCCCTCCATCCTCGTGTAGGGGAGTCCTTTTCGCTCAAGCGCAGCCACCAGCGCGCCCTCGGCCATGTTCCATACGTCGTCGGACCCCACGTACTTCTCCTTGTTGGCCGGGTCACGCACCGAAAGCTCCATGTCGTAGTCCCTGTAGCCGAAGGACTTCATCATGAACTGCACGAGGTCAAGCACGCCCACGAGTTCGTCCTCGAGCTGGTCGGGGCGCATGAAGAGGTGAGCGTCGTCCTGGGTGAACCCGCGCACGCGGAGCATCCCATGGAGCACGCCGCTGCGCTCGTAGCGGTACACCGTGCCTAGCTCGGCCCACCTGATGGGCAGGTCACGGTAAGAGCGCGTCCGGGTCTTATACATGAGGATGTGGAACGGGCAGTTCATGGGCTTGAGGAGGTACTCCACGCCGTCGATGTCGATGGGAGAGTACATGTTCTCCCGGTACCAGCCCCAGTGGCCCGATATCTCCCAGAGGTCGCGGCGGGCGATGTGGGGCGAGTATACCAGCTGGTAGCCGCGCTTCAAGTGCTCGTCGCGCCAGAAGTCCTCGATGACCTTGCGGATGATGCCGCCTTTCGGGTGCCAGTATACGAGGCCCGCCCCGGCCTCCTCATGGAGGCTGAAGATGTCAAGTTCCTTGCCGAGCTTACGGTGGTCGCGCCTCTCAGCCTCCTCCAGCACGTGCAGGTGGGCCTCGAGCTCGGCCTCGGTCGGGAAGGCCGTGCCGTAGATGCGCTGGAGCATCTTGCGCTTCTCGTCGCCGCGCCAGTAAGCCCCGGCAACGCTGAGCAGCTTGAACGCCCGGAGCAGGCCGGTTGAGGCGAGGTGCGGGCCGCGGCAGAGGTCCACGAATTCGCCCTGGCGGTAGATGCTGACCACTTCGTCTTCAGGGAGGTCCTCGATGAGCTCGAGCTTGTACGGCTCGTCGAGCTCGCGGAACAGCCGGACCGCCTCCTCGCGCGGGATCTCCTCGCGCACGATGGGCAGGTCCTCGGCGACGATCTTGCGCATCTCCCCCTCGATCCGGCTGAGATCGTCCAGGGTGAACGGCTTCGGCTTGTCGAAGTCGTAGTAGAACCCATTCTCGATGGCCGGCCCGATGGCGAGCTTCACCTCGCGAAAGAGCCGCTTCACGCCCTGGGCCAGCACGTGGGCGGTGGAGTGCCGCAGGATCTCGCGGCCCTCGTCGGTGTCGAGATCAACGGATACTATCACGTCGTGCGCCCTGTTCGCATCGTCAGATCTGGCCGCTCGTTGGGCCATTTTCCCGTCACCTCAGTTCATTGGGTTGTCTAATTCCTGTTGGTACCGCCCTGTCACACATGCATTCGTTGCCGGGATCATGGGTTCGAAGGCCGCTGGCGGCAACGATTTCCCAGCCAAACAGTGCAGCTGGAGCCGCTAGACCGGATGTCGCTGCGCATCTGACAAAGCAGTATTGCTGCCCTGTCACGCATTCTCTCGTCGTCGGAACTACCGGCCCGAAGGCCACTTGCCGTAGCGATCTCCAGCCCGAACTTCGCGACCCAAGCCGCCCCTCCCCCCACTCTGCCCATCCGGGCATAGCCTGTGGACTCTACGACTAGCAGGTCGCGAGTGGCACGACCCGAACGGCTCCGCCGCCCCGAACATCCGCAACGTGCCGCAGGTTCCCAGCCCCGGCGCGGCGCGAGCCCGGAGCGCTGTCGGCTGCCGACCCGAAACAGAAATCCCCCGCTCCTGGAAGATCCCAGGGACGGGGGATGATCCCGTGGTTCCACCCTGATTGACACCGTCCGACAGCGCTCCGCCTCGGCCTCAAGCGGCCGTCACAAGGCCTGCTCATCCACCGCTACGCCGCTGCGTCGCAAGCATCACCGCATAGCACAAGGCAGCGTAGTGATGCACATCGTGGCGTGGCACAGCAGACGTGGCGAAGCAGACAATGCCCTCTCTGGCATGCACGTTAACGGGTGCCACCGTCGCTGGCTACTTGCGAAGCGCGTTGTGCTTTCGCCGCGAGGCTCGAAGGGGGTTTTCGGCGCTGCGTTGCCGACGGGGGCTTCCAGCCACCGACCCCCGCTCTCTCCCGGACGGTTCGCCTACTCGTCCTTCTCATCGCCATAGCTGGACAATTCACTTGTTACCGCAATTATAGAGAACCTGCCCCGTCCTGTCAAGGCCGGGAAATGAGTTGCGAGACAGCCGGGACACAGTGGGCAATCCACCACCGGACAATTCGCCAACTACCGGCTAATCCGCCATCGGCCAATTCGCCAGCCGCTGGATGATCCGACGGCTGCAGGAACGACAGCGCCTCGAGCACGACGGAGCCCCTTTCCGACCGTGGAAAGGGGCTCCGCTCTCGCGTTCGTGGCCGTAGGAATTCGGAGCACTGAGGAGCCGCTCCGAATCTCGGAGGCTTAGAACTCTATGCTCAGCGAGAGCCTGTGGGAGTCGGGGAGCAAGTTATGGGTCTGGTATGCGTAGTCCACGGAGAAGCCGGGCATGACGACGCCTAGGCCTGCCGTGAACGAGGTCCGCCCCTCGCCCCATATTGCTCCGCCGCGGAGCGCCACGTTGCCGAGGAGGTACTCCGCCCCGGCGTGCAGGGTATATTCGCCCTTGACCACGGCGTCTGCCGCGATGAGCAGGCCGGGAAGGGGCCTTGTGGAGACGCCCACGCCCCAGGAGCGGTCGAAGGCGTCGGTCTCGCCGCTCGTATAGTGGACGCTGCCGAGCACGTTGCGGGCCACCGCGCCGACCTTTATCACGCCGGCGTCATAGAGCAGCCCCACATCGCCCGTGATCCCGGTGCCGGTATTCCCCGGCAGGCTCTGGCTGTAGTGCTTCACCGCACCGCCGAGGCTCAGGTTCGGCCACACGGTCACCCCGTAGGCGCCTATCGCGGTGTACTCCCGCATCCCGAAGTACCCTGTCACGTTCGCGAACTCGTCGGTGGCTTCTATGCCGGACGCATCCAGCAAGAGCACCCCCGCTCCGATGTTCCTCTGCGCATACCCAAGGGCCATGTAGCCTGCTGCCCCGTACTGGTTCGTATAGAGCGAGGTCACATGCCGCCCCTCGATGAGCGCAAGGCCGGCGGGATTGTAGTATATGGTGTTCGCGTCGTCGGCCACGGCGATGAATGCCCCGCCCATCCCGAGCGCTCTTGCGCCCATGCCAATGTCCATCATGGCCGCCGTGCCGGTTGGATCGCCATTCGCCTGTGCCACCCGTGCGGGCGACAGGGCGAAGACCATCGCAAGGATTACTACCGCTATCTTAACTCGCATTTACTCGCCCCTCCTTATTACCTGAAAGCATCACAAGCTCCCGGCTGCCCCGCCCGTCGCGAGGCTCCTGCGCCCCCGGTGGGGCGGCCCCGGAGAGACCGCCCCACCCCCTTAGCCCTGGCCTGCGCGGTACTCGCCCCGCGCAAGCCACCCGCCTTGCGGCAAGGACCGGGCACCTTCGCCGAAGCCAGGGCAGCCAGGACCTCGCGCCCGCTTACGTTAGTGGCTTATGACGAGCCGTCCGACCTCGGACTTCTCGCCGTCCTCGGTGACCACCAGGTACAGGTACAGCCCGTTCGCAAGCGGCCTCTCACCCGACGTGAGATCCCACTCATAGGCGTTGGCCTCGCTCGAAAGCGCAGCGCTATGCACGAGCCTGCCCGCGATGTCGTAGATGTAGAGCGTTCCGTTGCTGCTGATGTTATAGTAGAAGACCACACGCTCGCTCACCGGGTTGGGCGTGGCCATCACCATGCGCCTCAGCGCGATGATGGTGAACAGCCCGCTCTCGTCCTGAGCGCTGGCGCCGTCCTCGTCGGTCACCACGATTCGGACTTTGAACTTGCTTCCGCCCTTCTTAGCGGTACTGGTGTCCCAGGCATAGCTGCCATCGTTCGGCTCGTCTTCAGCGATCTTCTGCCAGGTGACGCCGCCATCGTCGGAGTAGAAGAGATCCACGGTGAGAGCGGTCTCATCGGGGTCGGTCGCCGTCCACTTGATGTCGCGAACGCCGAGCCAGACCTCTCCGCCCGCGGGCGCGGTCAGATCGACGGAAGGCCCTGTATTCGCCACTACAACAGTCGCCGTGACGCTAGCTGTTGAACCGCGGTCGTCTGTTACGGTGAGGGTGACTTCGTACTCACCGTTCTTCGCGTACTGATGAACGGGATGCTGTTCGGTTGAGGTTGCGCCGTCGCCGAAGTCCCACGCCCACTCCTCGATGGTACCGTCTGGGTCTTGGGACTCATCCTCGAAGTGGATGTAGTTCGGCTCTTCCTCTGTATAGCTGAATGCTGCGACCGGATCGCTGTTAACGATGAACGTGAGCGGTATGATGATCTCCGGCTCATCCGGGTCGTCGCTGCTCACCACGAGATCACCGTGGTACTCGCCGGACGCAAGGTCGGTCGCATCGAAGGTCAGGGTTATGTCCATCGATTCCCCGGGCGCAACTGTCCCGGAGACTGGATCGATAACGATCCATGGCAAGCCCGTCGGCATCCCGGAGTCAACGAGGTATACCATGTTGTTTTGAGCAGCCATCCAGAGGTTGCCGTACCTGTCGATCTCAAGACCGGCACCCAGGTAACTCCCCCCCGCCGGATGCCCGAACGAGGCGATGATCGTGCCGTCCTCCGGGTCGACCGCGTACACCATGTCTGGAGACGCGTTGTTAGTTACCCAGAGCACCCCGCTGGGGTGATACGCCAGGCCGGCTATGGTCACCGGCAGAGAGAACGAGTCGATTATCTCCCCGGGGTTATCCCAGGAGAGGCCCTTGATGTGGTAGACGATGTCCTCGTTCCAACCGCCGATGTAGAACGTGTCGGTCTTCTTGTCGTAGGCGAGGCCCCTCTGAGAGGTCGAGTCCCACGTTCCGCTCGGATCGTGGATGGAGTTGACGACGCTGCCGTCAGCGGGGTCGATCTGGTATATGCCGTTGTCACCGCCGACGTCGACCTGCCACAGGTACTGGCCGTCCCAGGCCATGTCGCCGGCCCAGACCCCCGCCCATGGCGTCGGGACGCTCGCGCCTGTTAGAGCACCGTCAACCGTATACTCGTAGTCTGTGGTGGCGTATGTGGACAGGTTTATGTGGCCCACCCACACTTCGCTGCCGTCGTACCCGGTGCCCCAGGAGAGTCCAGGCGCGCTTGCAGGCCACGAAGCGATGACGTTGCCCTGGTCCGACGGTTTCACGCCGGGCTTCGCAGCCACCACGAGGCCTCTCGCGTCGAATGCGTTCGGGTCTGCTGGTAGTGCGCTCACTCTGACGGGAAGGCCCTCAGCTATCTCGCAACTCCGGAGCGCGAAGTTGAGCTCCCCGTTACCGGTGTTCGAAATGGTGAGGGACCGTTCTACTGTCGTTCCAGGGACTGCCTTGACGACGAACTCGGCCGGGCTCACACCGATGTCAGGCAGGTACTTGACGACCACGTGAGCCGACGCGCTTGCCTCGAGGCCGTCGTTGTCCACGACGTGGAAGGTTACCATGTAGTCTCCCTCGTCCGTGTACGTATGCTGTGTCGTGAACTCGTGCACCGCCGGGCTTCCGTCTCCGAAGTCCCACCACTTGTCAGCGATTTCGCCATCGGGATCATAGGCAGATGCCGAGCATGTGACGAGAAGGGGGGGCTCGCCAAGAGTCGGGCTGACCTCGAAGGAGTCGATCCTCGGCGCAAGCGCCAGCCAGTGGAAGATCCCCCACATGAGAAGCGCTGAACCTTCGAGATCGGCCTCGCGTATGCGCCCGTCTGCCCTCACGGCAGTCGGAGCCACGTACGGTACCGCCTCGAAGGGGAACGCGAGGAACACGAGACGGTAGGCACCTTCGTACCTGAGTGCACAGGTGTTGCTGGATTCGTTTGTGAAGATGCTGTCGGCGCTCGCATCCGGCGTGATCTCGTCGCTGTAGTCCGAGAACGGGTATGAGAGGTCATACGCCAACCCGTCGGTGATCGGGTCCCCCGCGACGCCGTCCACGTGGCTTGCTCCCATGTCCTCATCGGCCGCCGCCACGTGGAGGTAGTTCTTGACGAAGGGGTGGCTCGTTCCGAGGTCCCAGATCACGTCCTGCGCCGACAGGAACAGGCGTCCGCCGTTATCCAGGTACTCCGACAGGAACTCCTGGTCTGCGGAGGTCAGAGTCCCGCTCCACGTGGGACCGCAGTTCCAGATGATCGCGTTACGCATGTCGGTCGGCAGCGTGACCGGGGGAGTGATCACGGCATAGTCGATCCCTGCTGCGTCCATCGCCTGTGTGAAGAAGTCCTCGTAAGGTCCGCCGCCATCGTCGTCAACGAAGATCACCGTTGTCTCGGCGATGGCGACGATGCTGACAGTCGCGACCGACTCCAGCCCGTCGTCGTCCAGCACGTGGAAGCTTGCAGTGAAACCGCCTTCAGAAGTGTAGGTATGGCTGCAGTTGAACTCATGGACTGCCGGCGAGCCGTCCCCGAAGTCCCACCACTTATCGACGATCTCCCCGTCATCGTGCGCCGAGGCCGTGAACTGCACTTCAAGCGGCGGGGCACCGAAAGTCAGGGTCGCCTCGGCGGAGTCGATGACCGGCGGGACCGACTGAAGCAGGGCGTTGCGGAGGTTCAGCCTGCCTCCGGACACCAGCTTCCCTTCAAAAGCGGCCTTCCTGTCCACAGTCGAGATCAGGAGATCCTTGATGGTCAGGTCCTCCTGGCTCGGCTCTGGAGCCCCGGGGAACGGTGGCATGCCAGGGAACTGGGCCATCAGGATCGCCGCCGCCCCCGCCACGTGGGGCGTCGCCATGGAGGTGCCGCCGAAGTAGGCGTACGGCGGGTCGTACTGGTCGGTCGGCACCGTGGACAGGATGTAATGGCCAGGTGCCGCAAGGTCGACCGTCGTCGCGCCCCAGCACGAGAAGTATGCGAAGTTGTCGTTCCATTCGCTTGCTGCAACGGAGATTATGTTGTCCAGGGGGAAGCTGGATGGATAGTGCGTGTTGTTGGGGTAGCCTGCATCGTTGTCCGAGGCGCTGTTGCCTGCCGCGCACGCGTGGAGAAGCGCACAGGCCTCCATCGCGTCCTGCAGCACCTCGTCGGGTGGCCCTGTGTAACCCCACGAGTTTGTGGTGAGGTTGGCGCCGTTGTTCCAGGCGTATGCGAACGCCTCCACGGCGTCGTCAGTGTTGCCGCTACCCTCCTCCAGGAACTT
>JASEJE010000044.1 GCA_030024085.1 Bacillota bacterium
CGTCCCCGGAGGGCAACACCGGCAACCCTGGACAGGACTCACCCGCTGAAAAGGAGCGGGAACTTGTGGCGATCTACCTAGAGGGAGAGAGGGCGGCGAATGCTTCTGGGAGCACACATGCGAGAACTTGACCCGGCTACTCAGTCTGGCAAGAGTTGAAGCGGATCGCTCCATTGAGTGAGAGGTCGCCCATGCCGACCTCGCACCGGCACCATCAAAGCGTCGAAATGCGCGGGGCGTTCCTGTCGCCGAGTCCGCCCCCGGGAGCGGGCGAGACCAACCTGAAAGGAGCGAAAACCTGGTCATGGGAGGCCGCCCGATCGGACCAGAAACGGTCAGACCCTGTGGACCGGGGGACTTCATGGAACCAGGAACGATGGAGGCCCGACTCATAGATGCGTGCCTTGCCCTCGGGCACATCTGCGTGGAAGAGGCGAAATGGCTGGACGAGCCCGAACTCAGAGCCGCCATGGTGCGCCATGCCATCGGGTTTCTCGGTGCGGCCGAGGGCTTCCTGCCGCCGCGACAGGGCGCAGAGTTCGCCGGAGTTGATATCTGCGGCAGGAATCATGCCCCCGCTGAAGAAGCATAAAACGGAGCGCATAGACGCCGCTGAAATGCGGAAAGAGAACAGCAGGTGCGGCGGATGCGCACGCATCCGGGTCTGGAGAGCGCTGTGCCTCCAGGCACCCGAGCGGGGGGAATGTTATGATCCGGCGTTATCTGGGCCTTATTGCGGCGGCGGTGATCGTGGTTCTCATCACGTCATTCCGTGCCGTTGCGACTCTCTTCACAGATGTCCTGTGGTTTCGGGAGATCGGGTACCTGCAGGCCTTCTGGGTTCCAATTGCATCCCGGGCCGTGCTGGGCGTCACAGTTGCGGCGGTCTTCTTCGCCTTCTCTTACGCCAACCTCAGGTTGGCCGGAAGGAGCCTGGGAAGGTTCTCTTCGCTCTTCCAGCCACTCAGTATTCCCGTGCAGTTGACGGAAAGAAGGGCGCGGTTCGTCTTCTTGCTGGTCAGCGCGGTGCTGGCGGTGCTTGCGGGCCTCGGGAGTTCCTCGTACTGGATGGTCGTCCAGCAGTTCCTGCACCGTGCGTCGGGCGGGGCGAGAGACCCGCTGTTCGGCCTGAACGTTGGCTTTTACCTGTTCAGCCTGCCGTTCTACCGGTTCGCGTATTCGATCCTGATGACGCTCATAGTCCTCACCACTGTGTCGGTGGCTGCGATCTATGTTCTAACAAGGTCCCTTGCGCTCCGGGGCACGCGAGTCATCGGAACATCGTTCGCCAAGCACCATGTCGCGGGCCTCATCGCCCTTGGGTTCCTGTTGAAGGCCTGGGGGTACCGCCTTGCCGCGCTAGGGCTGGTGTACTCCCCTCGCGGCGTCGTGTTTGGAGCGAGCTATACTGATGTGCATGCGCAGTTGCCTGCTCTGAGAATCCTGTCCGTGATAGCTCTCGTTGCAGGCATCCTTGTGCTTGCCGATCTCTTCGTGCGGGCCGAGAAACTCACTCTTGGCGCGGTCGGGGCGCTCATCGTGGGTTCCTTCCTGCTGGGAACCGTATACCCTGCCGCCGTCCAGAAGCTATCCGTGGAGCCTAACGAGCTATCACGGGAACGTCCATACATAAAGTATAACATCGAAGCGACCAGAGAAGCCTTTGGCCTCAGTGGCCTCGAGGTGCGGCCATTCGACGTACGCAACGATCTGACGTTTGACAGGCTCATGACGGCCCACCAGGACACCATTGACAACATCAGGCTCTGGGATTGGCGACCCCTTATGCAGACATACAAGCAACTGCAGGAAATCCGGGTCTACTACGACTTCAACGATATCGATGTCGATAGATACAGCGCGGAGGGCGTGACCAGGCAGGTAGCGCTCTCGGCGCGCGAGCTGTCCGTGGCGGAACTTCCCGAGCAGGCGAGGACGTGGGTGAACCAGCACCTCATGTACACTCACGGTTACGGCCTTGCCATGAACGACGTCAGCGAGGTCTCCGCTGAAGGGCTTCCGAGGTTTATGATAAGAGACATTCCGCCGCGGAGTGACCCCGGCTTCGAGGTGGTTCGCCCTGAGGTCTACTACGGTGAGCGCACCGACACCTATGTCGTGGTGGACACGTCCGCGCGGGAGTTCGATTACCCGAAGGGAGAAGCCAACGCTTACACGCACTATGAGGGACGCGGCGGCGTCTCGCTATCATCCTTCTGGAGGAAGGCTGCGTTCGCTGCGAGGTTCGGCAGCTTGAAGTTCCTCATGTCCACCGACATGACCAGGGACAGCCGAGTGCTTTACATACGTAACGTCCATGACCGAGTGAGGACCATTGCACCGTTCTTGCTCTGTGATAGGGACCCCTACCTCGTGCTGGCAGACGGAAGACTCTTCTGGATGTGGGATGCGTACACGGTGAGCAGCCTGTACCCGTTCTCCCAACCCATCGAGGAGGGAATCAACTATATTCGCAACTCGGTCAAGGTGGTCGTTGACGCCTACAATGGGGATGTGACGTTTTACACGCCAGACCCCGATGAGCCGATCTTAAAGAGCCTCTCCGGTGTCTTTCCGGGTATGTTCACCCCGCTCGATGAGATGCCGGCGGCGCTGAGAGCCCACGTGCGCTATCCCGAGGACCTGTTCACGATCCAGGCGCGCGTGCTCAGCACCTACCACATGGTAGACCCGGACACGTTCTACAACCGGGAGGACTTCTGGAGCTTTCCGGTGGAGATATACGGTGGGGAACGCCAGAACGTTCAGCCCTACTACGTGTTCATGCGCACGCCGGGCGATGAGGATGCCGAGTACCTTCTCATCCTCCCGTTTACGCCGTCGGGGAAGGACAACATGATCGCATGGCTTGCCGCGCGAAACGACTTTCCGCGCTATGGCCAACTCGTGCTTTACACGTTCCCCAAGGATCGGCTTGTATATGGGCCCATGCAGGTGGAGTCGAGGATCGACCAGAACCCCGCTATATCGCAGGCGCTCACCCTTTGGAGCCAGCGGGGGTCCAGAGTCGTGCGGGGGAACCTCCTCGTCATCCCTGTAGAGAGATCCATACTCTACGTGGAGCCGCTTTACCTCCTTGCGGAGAGGAGCGAGCTTCCTGAGCTCAAGAGAGTGATAGCGGCTTTCGGGAACGCAGTTGCCATGGACACCACGCTGGAAGGGGCGCTTGCCGCAGCGTTCGGCGTGGCGCCCGAGGCGCGACAGGAGGCCGCGGCGCCCGACGAAACCGTGCCGGCACCCTCGCAAGCGGTGCCGCAGGAGGGGCCTGCGGCAACAGTGCGTGACCTGGCCGGCGAGGCCCTCCGGGCCTACGAGGACGCCAGCAAGCGACTTCGCGAGGGAGATTTCGCGGGGTTCGGGGAGTCCCTGGCTGAGCTGGGCAGGCTGCTCCGAGATCTCGAGGAAAGGGCGAAATAGGCTTGGGAGTGCCGAGGATCGAGACGTGCCGGGATGAGGTGATCATCTCAGGCATCGAGCCGTTTGACCTGAAGGAAACCCTGGATTCAGGGCAGGCCTTCAGGTGGAACGAAGAGGATGGCGTATTCACAGGTGTCGTGCGCAGGAGGATCATCAGGGCAAGGCAGGTCGGTGACTCGCTGGTCCTGCTCGGGCCAGCCTGCGACGAGGGCATTCGGCTTGCAGTCGATTACTTCTCGCTCGACGTGGACCATGCGGATATCGAGAGACGACTCTGCGCGATGGACCCGATCATCGAGTGCGCAGTGCGGTCATACCCGGGGTTGCGCCTGCTCCGGCAGGAACCGTGGGAGTGCCTGACGTCGTTCATCCTCTCGGCCAGGAACGCGATCCCGCTCATCCGTCGCGCGGTGGAACGGATAGCGAGAACCTACGGCGACCCCATCGTGGAGGAGGACCGCGTGCTGGGCGGTGCCGGCGAGAGCGGGGACGGGGTCCGTTACAGCTTCCCGACTCCTGGCAGACTCGCTTCGGCGGACGTCCTCGACATCGTGAAGTGCGGGGCGGGATTCAGATCGCAGTATGTGAAGGCCGCGGCGGAGAGGGTGGCGTCCGGTGACATCGATCTCGATGGCCTGCGCAGGCTTGATTACGAGGATGCGAGGGACAGGCTGATGAGCCTGCGCGGGGTGGGGGAAAAGGTCGCTGACTGCGTCCTCCTGTTTTCGCTCGGGTTTTACGAAGCGTTTCCGATCGACGTGTGGATGACGAGAGTGATGCGGTACTTCTATTTCGGCGGCAGCAAGGTGTCCACGGCAACGATAGCACAGTTCGCGCGGGAGGAATTCGGCGGTCTTGCAGGCTACGCCCAACAGTATCTGTTCCATTATGCCCGCAAGAAGCTCGCGTCCGAACTACGGGGGCTTGAGTGACCAGCGCTGACGTGGGACGTTGCACCGCCTTGGCCGCAAGGCCGCACGGCCCCGAGGTGCAGGGCGGGACCCTGGCCTGCCGCCTCCGGAGGGGAGAGCATGCCGGAGCGCGATGTTCCTGACGAGTCTTCTTCGATTTCCCATGAGGTCGCGGAGCTTGCCCGCATGCTGACGAGGGCCGGGAAATGTGTGGTCCTTACTGGGGCAGGCATATCAACCGAGAGCGGCATCCCTGATTTCCGCAGCCCCGGGACGGGGCTCTGGACCCAGGTCGATCCCATGGAGGTGCTCTCCGCGACGGCCTTTCGCACGAGGCCGGAGGCGTTCTACCAGTTCATCCTCAATCTCTGCGAAACGCTGCAGGCGGCGAGTCCGAACGACGGGCACCGGGCCGTTGCGAGGCTTGAGGAGCTAGGTTGCGTCGACGTCCTGGTCACGCAGAACATCGATGGACTCCACCAGCGAGCAGGGTCGAGAAATGTGCTCGAGGTCCACGGTCACCTCCGGACCGGCACGTGTGTGAAATGCGGAAGGTCGTATGACATGGGGGGCGTTCTGGATGCGGTAAGGCGCGGCGAGCTGCCCAGGTGCAGTGCGTGCAAAGGGATGATCAAGCCGGACGTGGTGCTCTTCGAGGACCCCCTTCCGATTGACTTCGTCCTTGCCCAGCAGGCTGTGATAGAGTCGGACCTTCTCATCGCGGTGGGGTCCAGCCTCGAAGTGGCGCCCGTGTGTTACCTTCCGGCGCTCGCGTCCCACCTTGCTATCATAAACTTGATGCCAACGGGCTATGATTCCCGGGCGGAGGTCGTGATACACGACAGGGCAGGGAGGGCTCTCTCGGCGCTGCTGGACGCAGTGCGCCTGGGAAGTGATGGGAACGGCTATTCAGAGTAGGACAACAGGAGGAATGGCGGGAGCAGTATAGAATAGCTTTCAGGGAGTTCCGGCGTGAGATGCAAGACCGACTAGGTCCAGGGAGGGATCGCTGTGGGTGCGAAGGTGCCGGCGAAGAGGGAGAAGAAAAAGCCCAAGAAACAGAAGGCCCAGCTCTCCAGGGCTCATAGTCCGGGCGACACCAAGCTCTCCATACTGAACAAGCAATGAGCGAGAAACGATGAGAGCATCAGAAGGAGCACAGAACTGTGGCGCGTAACGGGTACAGCTTCTTTGTCCGCGATATGGCAATAGACCTCGGCACCGCAAACTCGCTTGTATATGTGACGAGACGCGGCGTCGTCATGTTTGAGCCATCTGTGGTGGCCATTGACGAGGCAAGCGGCGAGGTGCTTGCGGTGGGAAACGAGGCGAAGCAGATGATCGGACGGACGCCGGGGGCGATTCGCGCCGTGCGTCCTCTGAAGCAGGGCGTCATTGCGAACTTCGATATGACGAAACACCTTTTGCGATACCTTATCAGGAGGGGCTGTCGGGGGAGGGCGCTGGTGCGTCCTCGCGTCATCGTGTCCGTTCCGGCCGACGCGACCGAGGTCGAACGAAGGGCGGTCATCGACGCCACGATCGAGGCTGGCGCCCGGGCGGCGTTTCTTATCGAGGAGGCTGTGGCCGCCGCGATCGGCGTGGGCCTGCCCGTGCAGGAGCCTACAGGTAGCATGGTGGTGGACGTCGGTGGCGGCATGACCAACGCGGCTGTCATCTCGCTCGGCGGCATCGTCTCGGGCTGCTCCGTGAGAGTGGGCGGGGACGACATGGACGAGGCCATCGTGCGCCACGTGCGACGGAACTACAACCTCATGATCGGGGAGCGCACGGCGGAGGACGTGAAGATCGGCATAGGCTCGGTCTGGCCGCTACCCGAGGAACTCTCGATGGAGGTGCGCGGGAGGGACTACGTCACCGGCCTTCCAAAGAGCATCACCCTGACCTCGCAGGAGGTGCGAGAGGCCCTGGCTGAGCCAATGGCGTCAATCGCGGCCGGCGTCCGTGGCACGCTTGAGAACACGCCCCCTGAGCTCATAGGCGATGTGATAGACAAGGAGATAGTGGTCACCGGGGGAGGCGCGCTTCTGCGCGGCATCGACCGCTACATCTCAAGGGAGACCGGGATGCCGGTAAGGTGCGCGGACAACCCGCTCATGAGCGTCGTAATGGGCGCGGGCAAGGCGCTTGAAGAGATCGACCTCCTCGAGCGGGTGGCAAACGCCTCCCGCAGGGCAAGGTAGGCCTGAGCGGAGCAGGCGGCGGGCGGACCGGGCAGGAGCGGAGCAGGACGTTGTGTCTGCACGACGCCGCGTGGCATAACGGATGCGAGGTGCGAGGAACGTCCGACGATGACGATGTGCTCGCTGGCATCGCGTGCGCCCGTGCGCGCTCCCCGGCGGCCTCCGCGTGATCCGCGCGAACGGAGATGGCGAGCGCGCAGCGTGTCGCACGAGCGCTGGGCGGGCAAGTGTGGACCCTCGGGGTGCCGCGGGCGGACGTGCAGTTGGATGGTGGGCGGCATGGACGGGGGGCTCGTAGAAGCACAAACCGGAAGCGCAAACCCGGTATTGACTCCCCTGACACGTTCGTTTATAATGGGTATTGCGCCGGGGGCAGTGCTCGCGGCGGGGCGCGACTACTATCGGGCGGATAGCTCAGTTGGGAGAGCACCTCCCTTACAAGGAGGGGGTCGGCAGTTCAAATCTGCCTTCGCCCACCAGATGCAAACACGAGAATTGAAGATAGAGTCTAGCGGAGGCGTGGTGTAGCTGGTCTAACATACCTGCCTGTCACGCAGGAGATCGCGGGTTCGAATCCCGTCGCTTCCGCCATTTTTCTAGCCGAGGTAGCTCAGTTGGTAGAGCAGCGGACTGAAAATCCGCGTGTCGCCGGTTCAATTCCGGCCCTCGGCACCAGTGTTTTCGGAGGTTTGCGCGAACAACAGATGGTAACGATGACAGAGAGTCGGCTGATGACAGTCTGACGACAACCCAGATCCGAGAAGATCCCCTTGTCTACCCTAACCGCTGTTTCCACTGACGTCCTTGCTTTCCTTCGATGATGAGATACCAATCTGATGCGAGGCTGTCCAACGCTACATCGGCTTGCCACCTGCCTTGTTCGCGACGTGGTTCACTCGATGATGCCACTGGCGACGAATTCGTTGTCGTCGTGCTGTCGGCTCTACCAGCCGGACGCGCGAGGAGGCTGCGATGTGCAGTGGGATGCAGGGAAAGATGGTCATCCCATGAAGCGAACCACCAGTGCTACGAGGACGATCGTTGCGACGATGGCAAAGAAGCCGACGAGCCAGGAATCGATGCGCCCTGGGTTGATCACCAGTTGTCTATGCCACCAGCGCCGTGCCCTTCGGATAACTCTCATCGCGCCTCACCCCGATCTTGCGTATGGGCCTGCGAACCCATAGAGACAGAAAAGATCGGAACACGCACCTACAAAGGCACGTGGCCGGTCTCGCTACTTGCTCCCGCAAACCCAAGCGACCGCGCACGGGGCTGTGATCATCGCGTCCACGCCGCCCCAATTGTACCTATTGCCCATCTGTTCTGTCAGATGGGACATGTGCGTGTAGGTTGTCTATTTCGACGCTGCACCCTGATATCCTTCCGCTCGGGGAGAGCAGTGATACCAAAAGGCGCTGGCGTGTTCTCTTGCCGGTCACGGTGGAGCCGATGGGCTTCCTGGCGATGTCTTGCGTTGGCGAGTATCGAGGGTGACTTGCGTGTCCAGCCCGGTAACGCCGTTTGTGATGGTCGCATCATCGGCGCCCTTTCCTCCGGACACTTCGAGGTGGCTCACCACGTCCTTGACCCCGCGAGCCCTGGCCGCGGCCTTGATGGCGGCTTCGCTGTCGTCCGCGGTGTCCACCCTGCCATGAAGGTGCACGACACCCTGCTTGCTTTCGGCATATACCCGGCTGGTGTCCACGCCGGGGTCGAGCTGGAACTCCTCGGCAACCTCGAAGTCCACGTCGTCGTCAGTAATCTCGCCGTCCGTGCACACGGCGAGGTCGTTTTGCACCGCGGCCACCCCGTCTACCCCAGCCACGATTTCCTCGGCCCTCATCTTTTCGACCAGCACGTCTACTATGCCGCCGAGGTGGACCGCGCCACCGCGGGCCGTGACGTTGATCTCGTAGGCGCGGAGCCCGGCGTCCCGCTTGATGGATTCGAGGACTCTCTCGGCCAGGTGTTGCTCCTTGTCGCTGTGCGCCATAGCATTCACCCTTTCGGAGGAACACGCTTCCCGTGACAGTATTCCCCGGCTCGGACGGGCTTACACTGCTGAGATGGGCACCTGGCGCGGGTTCTCCTGGTGGACTGCAGCGGCTCCAGGTGGGGCGACGCGTGCAAGGGGGACCGAGACCGAAAGGCGAGGGCGAAAGGGCGAACCGGCGACTGGCGGCGAACCGGGCGAATGGGGAATCGGGCGGATTAGGGTGACATCATTGCAGACCGACGACACAGCAGGGGGCGAATCAGGTATTGCAAATCCGGTGAGAACGTGGTAAACTAACTTACGCGAGCCGGGGTTGGCCCGTCGGCACGGGAAAGAATGCAGCCCGCGCCAAGCTGTTGAGGATTCGAGCGGAAGTGGCTCAGGGGTAGAGCATCGCCTTGCCAAGGCGAGGGTCGCGGGTTCAAATCCCGTCTTCCGCTCCAAACTTTATATATGCGTAGTGAGGCGACATAGCCAAGTGGCAAGGCAGCGGTCTGCAAAACCGCTATCCCCGGTTCGAATC
Source organism: Bacillota bacterium (assembly GCA_030024085.1). GTDB lineage: Bacteria > Bacillota > SHA-98 > UBA4971 > UBA4971 > UBA6256. The sequence goes on from JASEJE010000044.1 coordinate 9,076, forward strand.
CGGGTGTCGCCTCCATTGTTTTCTATGCCTGCTATGTGGCTTACGGCTCTCCCCTGCACGCCGCCTTTTCCAGCCGCTCTAGACGATAAGACCGTTGACCCTGACGGCGCGCCGAATTTCCAGGAGGCGCGTTCGTCATGGCAAAGGTTCTTCGTGTCGGCAGGCGGCTTCCCGACACCCGGCAGGATGCACTCGGAGACTTTCTCGCGTGGAACCAGGCTCAAGGCGTGTCGGCGTGGACTTTCAAGTGACCACAAGGAGCACGTCACGAGGTTCTTCATCAGATTCCTCGACGCGTGCAACCTCGCGACCCTACGGCTGCGGGTCCTCGCCTACATGGTGGAGGACGCTGCTCCCGCCACCTTCAACCTACGGCGTGAATACCTCAAGGCGTTCTTCGGTCGATGCGTGCGCGAAGGCGCCCTCCCCGAAAACCCCCCTGCCACTCCCCTGCCGACGTACCGAAGCAAAGGGACCCCGGCACTATGCGGCACCTGGATGAACAGGTTGCCGCCTGCTCTCATAGTATAACGTGGACTACCACCACGAAAGGGGGTGAGGGCCGTGGGAGAGCAGGCCGCGACGACGCAGATGGCGGGGACGCGCCTCGTGTTCCACTGCGTGTTCAGGGTCGGCATGAACCAGTACTTCCTCGTTGTCCAGGACGAGGTTCAGGAAAGGGTCACTATAGTGAGACTGTCGGCTGATGAGTTCGCCTTCCTGAGGCGGGTCGGTATCCCGGAGTGCAGGGTGATCGAATCCACGACTCCGGGATCGCCAGGGATGCCCGGCATGGGCGGGCCACCGTACTGAGGCAAGAGGAGGGCTGAAAACCCATGGATGCAGAGACCGCCATTCAGCAGATAATCGGCGGGTTTGCAGTCGCGCCGTTTATCTTCAGCATAGCTCCGGTGGGCTTCTTCGTGGGACTTGTGCCCGCAAGCCCGGGGAACATCTCGGTCGTCAGGGTATCTGAAACAGATTACGTGTTCTTGAGGCGTTTGGGCGTTCCAGAGGTCATGGTCGTGATGTAAGCAGCGTGTCGAGCCGTCAACGCGCAGGTGCGCAGAGACGACCTGACCGGAGCGGGGCATAAGCACGCACGCGAGGCTTTCGGGACCCCGTGGCCAACCCGAGGCCTCGCGCGCGCTCCCGAGAGGGCCCTGGCGCCATTCCTGACATCGGAGGCGCGATGTCCGGGCCTCGTCGCTCGGCAATACGGCGGGATCGCCGCTGGATAGTTGCCCGCGTTCGTGGCCGATGTACACGATGTCTCGCGCACCGCGTAGTCCGCGCACATGGCCACGCGGCCGCGTAGCCGCGCAGCCGCGCCGTTCGGCCATACCCGCTAAGCCGCATAGCCGCGTCCCCGCGCCGTTCGGCCATGTCTGCGCCACCGCGCAACCGTGCGGTCAGTGCTCCAGCACGTCACACCGCGCGTTTGCGCCGCGCGTCACGCCGCGCGCACAGACCGCGCGTTATGCTTGACAAACACGACAGGATTCCTTACAATGGATTTGCGCGCGGGAGCAGGCAAGGCCCCGAAGCAAAACGGTCTTCTCGAGTGCGGCGTTAGCTCAGTTGGCTAGAGCGCAGCGTTGACATCGCTGAGGTCGCTGGTTCAATTCCAGCACGTCGCACCATTTTTATGTACTTCTTTCGGATTTCGGCTCCGAGTCGGATGGTCGGATGTCTGAGCCCCCGGCTGCGCGGCTACACTGAACCCGTGCAGCGGGGGCTTTTGGCGTTGTGGCACGGTACTGCCTGGTTTTCCGATGGTATGGTGCATTTCCCTGAGGGGGCTCGCCAAGACCAGCCCTTCCGCGTATATCGGCCAACCCTCATGTCGCCAAGCTGGGGATTTGCGACTCAAGCCCGTATTTCGCTCCATAGGCCTTTAGCTGGCCTTTCTCTTGCCGGGACGGCCAGACGCACACGCGGTAGCTGGCCTTTTGCGGTCAACCCGCGAGATGTGGGCTAAGGGTGCCGCTGCCGGGCTTGGGTGTGTCTCCTGAAGCGCCACTCCAGTCCAGAGGACACTCAGCATCGATCATTTGGTAGATGGTACCGCTGCCAGCGGGATATGGAGTGCTGCTCGGTCATGCATGTCAGTCGTGCATACGGTGTCCAGCAACTCCCTTGCGAGACCAATCGCCCAGGACCGCCCGCACTGACGCACTTGCAGGGACATGCGTCGCGGGCGCAACAATTCTGAGAGTTGCGGCAGGAATTACCATGGAGCACATCGAATAAGGCTGTCAAAGCTGCAGGCAGAGCATCCGGCGTGGGACTGTGGAGCACTGGCGCAGCACCGCGCGGCACTGCGTAGCGTTGTGGACTACTATGCGGCACTCACTGCGCAGCGCCATGCGTCACTTGCTGTTCAGCGCTATGCCGCGCCTGGCAGGGGTGCGCGGCCTCGTGCAATGCTATGCGGCGCCATGCAGCGCCGTGCAGCCCTGTTCGCCACGTTATCGTTCTGCCTGTAATCGCGCGGGAGAGGAGGTGAATCGTGTGAAGAAACAGAGGCTTGTGCTCTACATATTCGTAGGGTTCCTACTGGGAATCGTCGCCGGCCTCATCCTCGGGCCGAAGGCTGAATGGCTCAAGCCGTTCGGCACGTTCTTCATCAGGCTGCTCTCCATGCTCGTGGTACCTCTCATCTTCAGCACCCTTGCAGTCGGAGTCGCCGGCGTGGGCGGAATCAAGCTGGGCAGGATGATGGCGAAGACGTTCTTTTACTACTACGCCACCGCGATCTGTTCCGTCATAATCGGGCTACTCCTCGCAAACGCATTCAGGCTCGGTGTCGGCCTCAGCCTGGGCGAGCTTGCGAACGTCGAGCCGAAACTGCCGCCGCCGTTCTCGCAGATCGTCCTCGAGCTCGTCCCGACCAACGTGGTTGACGCTGCCGCGCGCGGAAGCGCCCTGCAGATCATCTTCTTCGCCATCGTCTTCGGCGTAGCCATGGGCACGGCCGGCCAGGCAGCCGATCCGATCAAGAAGGCCATCGAGGGGCTTGCGGAGGCCATGTACCGGGTCGTGGACATCGTGCTCTATTATGCGCCGGTCGGCGTGTTCGCGCTCATGGCCTGGACGGTCGGCAACTTCGGGGCGAAGGTGCTGGCGCCCTTCGCGCTCCTGATCTTCGTGGTCTATCTCGGCTGCATCTTGCAGGTGGGCATCGTGTACTCGGCCTTCCTGAGATTCCTTGGCGGCATCAGGCCGCTGCACTACCTCTACCGGATCCGCGAGGCAGCGCTCGTGGCGTTCACCACGTGCTCGAGTTCGGGCACGCTGCCCGTGACCATGAGGGTCGTGCAGGGGGCAGGCATCTCCAAAGCCACGGCAGGGTTCGTGCTCCCGATGGGGGCCACGGTCAACATGGACGGGACCGGGCTTTACCAGGCGGTGTGCGCCGTGTTCCTTGCGAACGCCTTCGGCATCCACCTGGGGTTCTCCCAGTATATCCTGCTTGCCGTTACCGCGATCCTCGCGTCCATCGGAACGGCCGGGGTGCCCGGCTCGGGGCTCATCATGCTTACCATGGTGCTCAGCGCCGTCGGCGTGCCGCTTGAGGGCCTGGCGCTCATCGCAGGCATCGACAGGATCCTCGACATGGCACGCACCTGCGTGAACGTGGTGGACGACACCGTGGCCGCGGCTCTCGTAGGCGCTACGGAGAAGGAGGAAGTGGACCCGGACTTGCTCGTAAGGCCCGCCCCGGCGGCACCCGCTGCCAGGGCGTAGCGACATAAGCCATCGCACCGGGCCGTCCGCGACTCGAGCGGACGGCCCCGATTCGCGTCTGCCTGGATTCTGACGACCCTCACGCCACCCTCTCCTTGAATTGCAGGCGCCCTCCCCAAAGTCGGAAACATCTCTGCATGAGACTGTTGATCTTCTCCAGTTTGGCTCCCGGTGCGTGACTTATGGAAGGGGAAGAGCGTGAGGAGTGATGTAAGTAGATCGTCACAAGTCTGCGCTGCTTTCCAGTGCGCAAGTCCTGTCCAGGGTTGCCGGTGTTGCACTCCGG
>JASEJE010000045.1 GCA_030024085.1 Bacillota bacterium
CGTCGCGGACCTCTCGTTCCCGTCGATCAGGAGCACCATCGAACGTTTCCCGGTCTTTCGCCATTTCAACCCGGGCCTTTACAGCGCGTGGTTTCCTCATCTCTACCGGGACTATGCGGCAGCCCACACCCCCACCGCCGGCGCCGGCCGGCCGTCCACCGGACAGTCGGCGGGACGGGCGACGTCCCCTGCAGCCTCAGACCGTCCCCCTGACCGCAGCCGTGGCGACGCACAGAAACCGGTACGGAGGGCACCACAGCGAATAGCTGACCTGCTGCGCGGCTTCGCGTTCAAGGCGCTCCTGCGATGGACGTCCCGCCCCACGGTGGTCCGAAGGCACCTTGCCAGGAAGCGCATCGAGCCGAGCAGCGCGTGTGCCTCGCTCAGCTCTGGTCCCGGTGGCGGTCCCAGTCCTGCTCCCGGCACCCGCCCGTCCAGGGTTCGCGTAGCTGCGGTGCAGATGCGGCTGGATCTCATCAAAGACGCCAGGACCTACGCAGAGAAGATATACACCCTCACAAAGGCGGCGGTGGACCAGGGCGCCCAGCTGGTGGTGTTCCCGGAGGACTCAGGGACGCCACTCGTCGGCCTCGTCCCGGGAATCGAGAAACTGGCCGCAAAGGGGATAGACGCCGCTGTAGCCGACATGGCTGGCAGCGACGTGAAGGTCGCGGAGGTGTTCCGCGTCATCTCGCCTGCTGTGAAGCGAATCTACGAGACAACCTTCTCAACGCTCGCCAGGGCGTTCCGGGTCTACATCATCACAGGCAGCGCATTTCTCGAGGACAACGACGGAAGAATGCGCGCCATCGGCTACTTCTACGGCCCCGACGGGGAGATCATCGCAAAGCAGCGCAAGCTGCACCTCGTGCCCATGGAGGCCGCGTGGAGCTTCGAGCCTGGTTCCGACCTCGAGGTGCTGGACACCCCGCTCGGGCGCATCGCGTTCCCAATATGCATGGACGCCACCTACTTCGAGACATTCCGCATCGCTCGCCTCCGCGGGGCGGACATCGTGGTCATCCCGTCCGCCAACAGCGAGGAGTATCTCTTCTGGCGCACGATGCGCGGCATCTGGCCTAGGGTGCAGGAAAGCCAGGTGCTCGGGGTCTCGGCCGCTGCCGTCGGCACCCTCCTGGGGATACCTTTCACCGGGCGAAGCGGACTCCTGGCCCCCCTGGAGATGACGCCCTCCGGCGATGGCTGGCTGGCGCGAGCGGCCTCGTTCAACCAGGAGGAGGTCGTCGTGGGCGACCTCGATCTCGACGCGCTGCGCCGCTTCCGTGACGAGAACCCATTGGACTTCAACGTAGCGCTGTACGAGAAGTACCTGCCCGCCCTTTACGCTCGGGCACGGGGAGCGAGGTAGCGCGGGAATCGCGAGACGCGAGAGAGGAGACATCATGCGATGAGGAAAGCGTTTCCGGACGTAATCCGGACAAAGCTGGATACGTTGACACGCAGGATGAAGCGGGTTCGCTCACGTGAGACCGGGCCTCGCGTGAGGCAGGCCGGTCTTGAGTAGCACGGATGTATGTCCTGCACGTCAGGCCGTCTTCCGCGGCGCTCTCCAAGCATCAAGTCCCCAGCTATGGCCACACCCTGGGGACACGACGGCGACGGATTGAGATCGTCGAGAAGATGAGGTGAAGGCAAATGAGTTCAAGAGAGTTCCCACCCGTTACGCCGCACTTGCTGTCGGAGGCTACCAGGCGGATCCGGTCCGTAGCCAACGCAAGACTCATAGTGCTGTTCGGTTCCCGGGCTCGCGGCGACCACCGCCCCGACAGCGACCTCGACATACTCGTAGTCGCTGAGTCTGACCTGCCAAGGTGGAAGCGAGCGGCTCCCATTCGGCGGGCACTAGCCGGCCTCTTTCCAGCAAAGGACATCATTGTCTACACACCCGAGGAGGTCGCGGAATGGCAGAACGTACCGAACGCCTTCATTACAACGATCCTCAAGGAAGGGAGGATTCTCTACCGTGAAGGACAGGAGAGACCTCACGCGGGGATGGATTCGTAAGGCAGAGAGCGATCTCGCGGACGCAAGGCGCACCGTGGCAAGTGAGGGCCCATACGACACCGCCTGCTTTCACTGCCAGCAGGCCGCAGAGAAATGCCTCAAGGCATTCCTGGCCTACCACGGCGAGTCCATACCGCACACTCACGATCTTGAGGAGCTGGCTTGTCTCTGCTCTGCCATTGACGAGACCTTCGACTGGCAGGCCTTCAATCTGGAGCAGCTTACGGATTATGCTGTTTCGGCCCGCTATGACGAGGAATTCTGGCCTGAGCAGGACGTAGCGGGGGACGCTGTCCGGCAGGTAGAGACGCTCAAAGAAGCCATCCTGAGGCGCCTGTGTCTATGATTAAGCTTGACTCAAGGAGGCAACGCAGGGAGGTCGCCCTACCCCATGTACGGGGCGTCCTGCCACGCTAAGTAGATCGCCATGAATTCGCGCTACTTTTCGGCGCGTGAGTCCTGCCCAGGGTTGCCGGTGTTGCACTCCGGGGACGGCGCGTGCGGTGAGATGCGTTCGAATTTGGCGCTCAAGGCTAGCCAAATTCCAGGCGCCCCGCCCTAGCAAGCACCGGCAACCCCAACACCCTCAGGAGAAGTGGCGCAAACTTATGGCGCCATACTTAGAAAAGCGACGGCAGGCCTTTCTGCACGTTCGGCGCGATGCCGAGATGGCGGAAGGCGTGCTCGGTTGCGCGGCGGCCGCTCGCCGTGCGCACCACGAATCCGATCTTGAGCAGGAAGGGCTCCACCATGTCCACGAGGGTGTCCTGCTCCTCGTTGAGCGTGGCGGCGAGGGCCTCTATGCCGACCGGCCCGCCGCCGTAGAACTCGATGATGGCCCTCAAGTACTTCCTGTCGAGGTTGTCGAGGCCCACGTCGTCGATGCCTTCCATGGCAAGGGATGCACCCACCACATCCTTCGTGATGACCCCGTCCGCCTTGACCTGGGCGTAGTCGCGCACCCTTTTCAGCAGCCTGTTCGCCACCCTGGGCGTGCCGCGGGAGCGCCTCGCGATCTCTGCCCCGGCCTCGTCCTCCACGGAGACCTTGAGGATGGACGCCGACCGCCTCAGGATCTCGGCAAGCTCCTCCGGCGGGTAGAAGTCGAGGTGGTGGAATATGCCGAACCGCTCCCGAAGCGGCGCCGAGAGGAGCCCCGCGCGCGTCGTGGCGCCGACGAGCGTGAAGCGCTTGAGCGGCACCTTGATGGTCTTGGCGAAGGCGCCCTTGTCCACCACGAAGTCGATCTGGAAGTCCTCCATGGCGGAGTAGATGAACTCCTCCACCACCTTCGGAAGCCTGTGGATCTCGTCGATGAAAAGGACGTCCCCGTCCTCGAGGTTCGTAAGGATGCCCATGAGGTCGCCCGGGCGCTCTATGGCAGGCCCTGACGTGGAGATGATGTTGGACTTCATCTCGTTCGCGATGATATGGGCAAGCGTGGTCTTGCCGAGGCCCGGCGGTCCGTACAGCAGGACATGGTCCAGGGCCTCCTGGCGCCTGCGAGCGGCCTCGACGGCTATGGCGAGGTTCGCGACCACCTGCTTCTGCCCGGTAAACTCGGCAAGCACCGACGGGCGAAGGCTTCGCTGATACGACTCCTCCTCCGTCTGCTCCTGCGCGCTCACAAGTCTCACGCGAGTCATCCTCTCGCCCTCCTGTGCCACATGATCGTCATCTCGTCACGCTGATCCCGCTCGTGATCGACCCGCCAGGTGCATCGTGCTGTCACCGGGCGCGGCCACCGAAGCCCACGCCCCCGACCGACGGCCTACCTGCTACTGCGCTCGGATGCGTCGCGCTGGGCTGCGTCGCGCTGCGTAGACCTGTATATCTCCTGTATGATGGCCTCGGCGCTCCGGACATCGGGGCGCTTGGCCATCGCCTGGCGGATCATTTCCTCGGCTTCCTGACGCCTATAGCCCAGCTGCAGCAGCACCTCGAGCGCCTCCGCAGCCACCTCGTCGCCTGGCTCGCTCGCCCTGGCCCCAGCCCCGAGCCCAGCCCGAGCGGCTCCCGCCTCTGCCTCGGCTTCCTCCTCGGTCCACAGGGCGAACCGGGTCACCTTGCCCTTGAGCTCCGCCACGATCTTGGCGGCTTTCTGCTTCCCGATGCCTGGAAGAGAGCTCAATGTCACGATGTCGCCGCTCTCGATTGCCCGCGCGACGCGAGGGGCCGGGATGGCGAGGGCCTTGAGCGCGGCCCGGGGGCCGATGCCCCCCACCGTGATGAAGTGCTCGAAGAAGTCCTTGTCCACCTCGCTCAAGAACCCGACCAGCACCGGGACGGTGTTGCCGACTCCGCCCGGCGTGCCCTGGATGTAGAAGATCGTCTCGAGCCTGACTTCCTCGTCGCGCCGGGCCGCGAGCACCCGCGCCGTGGAAGGGGACACCAGCACGTCATAGGACAGGCCGCCGACCTGTATGACCACGCGGTCTTCCTGGACGCGGACGAGTTTGCCTGTGATCGCAGAGATCAAGTGAACGCCTCCAATGACACCCTCCCAGGTTCGTCAGCCTCGTCAGTAACGCCCGTGGTACGTGCTACTCCACCCCGGGCACTGCGTGCGTCAGGAAGTTGTGGTGGCACAGGGCGAGAGCCAGCGCATCAGCCACGTGGTCCGGCTCGGGGACATCATCGAGCCCCAGCCGCACCTGGACCATCCTCTGGATCTGCTCCTTGCTGGCGGTGCCCCTGCCGGTAATCGCCTTCTTTACCCGTGCGGGCGGGTATGACACGACCTCGAGCCCTCTGGAGCTTGCGGCGAGCAGGATGACGCCGCGTGCATGGCCCATGAGCACGGCGGTCCTGGGATTCCGATAGCTCGTGTAGAGGTCCTCGACGATGACGGCGGCCGGCCGGTGGTCCGACAGGAGTGACACGACCCCGTCGAAGAGCTCCTTCAGCCGCACCTCGACCGACGCAGAGGACGTCGTTCGCACCAGCCCGGCCTCGACCAGGCGCACAAGGCCGCCGGATACGTCGACGACGCCGTAGCCCGTCGCAACAAGGCCCGGATCGATGCCGATGATCCTCAGGCTCGTACCCTGCGTAAGGGGGCTGGCATCGCTCGGCATGAGAAGCGCCTCCCGTCCACCCGATTATACCATCCGCATCTGGGCATGGGCAACTGGTGTTCGGGGCCGGCGCCTGTGGATGTCACCAACTAAGTAGATCGTCAGAAATCCGCGCTGCTTCTCAGCGTGCAGGGGCTCTCCAGGGTTGCCGGTGTTGCACTCCGGGGACGGCGCGCTCGCGGCGCGCCTCGTTCGAATTTGGCGCGCGGGCCAGCCAAATTCCAGGCGCCCCGCCCTAGCAAGCACCGGCAACCCAAACACCGTCAGGGAAGATGGCGCAAACTTATGGCGCCATACTTAGAAAACGCGTGGCGGGGTTACTCCGGCTTGCGTGAGGACTCGCAGGCCCTGCCCATCACCACCCTGACTGAATGCTCGCGCCGGGCGGCACGCGAGGGCGCTGGCGGGATGGGAATGAAGCCCACGAGCTCATGCGGTCCGTGGAATCCCCCCGCGAGCACGCCGTGGTCCGCGGGCACTGGCTCGAGTTCCCGCCCATCCAGCTCGAGGCAGACCACTCCACGGCTGACTCGGTCAGGGTTCTCGACACGGATGTGGTAGGTGTGGCCTCTGAAGACGCGCTTCACAGAAAACCCCGGCCACTCCGGAGGAATGCACGGGTCTATGGTCAGCCCATCATACTCGGGTCGAACGCCGAGGATCCACTGGGAGGCCACGACGAACATCCACGACGCCGTGCCTGTGAGCCATGAGTTCTTGGCCTCTCCGAATCTCGGGCAGTCAGGGCCCGCTATCATCTGGGCGTAGACGTAGGGTTCAGCCCGGTGGACCTCCGATATCGCCTCGCGGGTGGTAGGAAGCAGCCGGGAGTAATAGGAATAGGCTCTGTCGCCCCTTCCCAGCATGCACTCGGCTATTATAGCCCACGTGTTTGGGTGACAGAAGATCCCAGCGTTCTCCTTGACTCCCGGAGGATAGCAGGTGCACGCCCCGATCGCCTCGGAGTAACGGGTGAACGCGGGTTGCTGTAGCACGATCCCATGCGGCGTGGCGAGGTGCGCCCATACCGAGTCCATGCAGGCCAGCCCCCTCTCCCTCGGCGCGACCCCGCTCATGACCGACCAGGGCTGGGTCTCCAGGAATATCCGCCCCTCTTTACTCTGAGACGAACCGACGGGCGTGCCCCCGTCGTCGAAGGCTCTCACATACCACCGGCCATCCCATGCGTGAGCGTTTATGGCTGCCGCCATCTCCCGCGCCGCCCTCGTATAGAACGCGGCTTCCTCGTCGTTGCCCTTGACGTGCGCAATCTTCGCCATCTCTGAGGCAGCGCGCACAAAGAGCTCACCGATGAGCACCGACTCGGCCACGCGGCCCCCGTGCACAGATGCCCAGTTCAGGTTCAGGCAGTCATTCCAGTCGGCCTCGCCGATGAGCGGAAGCCCGTGAGGCCCGAGGTTGGCAAGGGCGTATGACATGCACCGACGGAGGTGCTCCTCCAGTCTCACCGGGCGCGGGTCGTCCGCGAACGGAGCCTGAATGGACAGCGCTTCTAGGTCCCCCGTTTCCTTCAGGTACTGGGCCGTGGCGATGACAAGCCACATGGGGTCGTCGTTGAACCCGCTCCCGATGTCGTTGTTGCCCTGCTTCGTGAGGGGAGAGTACTGATGGTACGTGTTGCCCGCAGCGAACTGGATGGAAGCAAGGTCGCGAAGGCGGGTTTTCGCGGCCTCGGGGACCTGGTGGAGGGCCCCGAGGACATCCTGGCTTCCATCACGAAACCCGATTCCCCTGCTGATGCCGGACTCATGGTAGGACGCGGATCGTGCGAGATTGAACGTGGTTATGCACTGGTACTGGTTCCACACGTTGACCACCGGCGACATCCCGGCGTCAGGCGTCTCCGCCTGGAAGCGCCCGAGGAGCGAATCCCAGTAACGGGAGAGTTCCTCCCGCGCGGCCTCTGCCATGCCGGGGTCGAGATAGCGGGACATCACCTCGCGCGCGGGCGCCTTGTTGACCAGGCCGTCCGCGGTGAACTTCTCCTCCGGCCTGTTCCACGCAAGCCCGAGGACGAACACCAGCGGCCTTCGCTCCCCTGGACGAAGGCGCAGGCGCAGGCAGTGCGATCCGATTGGGAACCAGCCGTAAGCGATGGAGTCTGCCGCCCGCCCCTCCACGACCGCCCGTGGAGCCGAGAGGGAGCCGTAAGGACCCAGAAACGCCTCCCTGTCTGTGTCAAACCCCGCGACCTCTCCGCTCGTGGAGAAGAACGCAAAGTGGTCCCTCCTCTCGCGGTACTCGGTGGTGTGGTATATGACTCCGCCGTCGACCTCCACCTCACCGATGTTGAGGTTTCTCTGGAAGTTGGTCTGGTCGTCCAGCGCGTCCCACAGGCAGAACTCCACGAACGAGAACAGGGTGAGGTCCTCCTCACGCTCGCTGTCGTTTTCGAGGACGACCTGCCAGATCTCGAGGGGCTCATCCACCGGAACGAAGTAGGTGATGCTGGCGGTGACGCCTCGGCGGGACGACCGTATACAGGTGTATCCAAGGCCGTGCCGACACTCGTACGAGTCGAGCGGCTTCCGCACCGGCTGCCAGGTCGGGCACCAGAAGTCCCCATCTGCGTGGCGGATGAAGAGGTACCTTCCGCCCTCGTCGGTAGGGATGTTGTTGTAACGGTAACGCAAGATGCGCCTGAGCCTGGCGTCTGAGTAGAAGCTGTACCCGCCCCCGGTGTTTGAGACGATACCGAAATAGTCGCGCGTACCGAGATAGTTTATCCACGGGAACGGCGTGTCTGGGCGCTCGATAACGTACTCCCGCCTGTCGACGTCAAAGTGCCCGTACTTCATTCCTGGCGGCCCCTCCTTACGCATGTGCCCGTCCGCACGTGCCCATCTGCAGGTGCCCGTCCGCCCGCGGCGGGGACGCCCTGGAGGGTATCCCCGCCGCGGTCTCTTCCGGCTCCTCGCGTCTAGGTCACTTCTCCCGTTTCAGCGCCTCATCGACCTTCTTCGCCGCGGCGTCCAGGTAGATCTTGACGTCGTCGGCCTTGTACTTCCCAACGATGTAGTCACTGAGGATTTTCTTGAACTCAGAGACTATAGCGTTTTCGATGTCGCCCCACACTGCCAGCGGCGGGTAGGCCGTTGCGTAGCTCAGAGTGGTCTTGAAGGTCTTCCAGACTCCGCTCGAGTAGTAGGGATCCTCGAAGGCAGCCAGTGTCGCGGGGAGCATGTGCGAGAGATTCTGAGTGTAGTCGACCAGCTTCTCCTTTCTCACAAGGAACTTGATCCATGCCTTGGCCGCGTCCTTGTTCTTGCTGGCCTTGAAGACCACGAGGTTGCTCCCGCCGGAGAACGACGCCCGGCCGCGCGATCCCTTCGGGGGTTCCACCACCCCGTAGTTCAGGCCGGGGTTCTCCTGCTCGATGTTGGCTATGTTCCAGGGACCCATGAAGCACATGGCCACGTTGCCGTTTATGAAGGCGGCGTCAGCCTGGGGTTGGTTGTACTCGGCGCAGGCCTTGTCGGCAAGCCCTGCCTCGACAAGGCTCACGTACCACCTCATAGCCTGGACGCCGGCCTCGCTGTTGAAGACGGCCTTCTTCTGCGCGGCGTCGACGAGGTCCCCTCCGTTGGCCCAGAGAACGATAGCCCAGTTATGGATGAGATCCCACGCGTTCGTGCCCGCCATGGCGAACGCCTTGCCCTGACCCAGCTGCTTCGTTATTGCCTTGCCGACTGTTATGACCTCGTCATAGGTCTGGGGCGGGTTCACCTTCGCCGCGGCGAACATGTCCTTGTTGTAGAATAGGCACCTCGTTTCTGCAAACCAGGGGACTCCATAATTCTGCCCCTTGTACGTCGTGGAGTCCAGGTTGGCCTCCATGAACGCGGAGGCACCGCCGAACTCGGCGATGTCGATCTTCTCGAGTCCGCCGGTCGCGGCAAACTGCGGGTTCCACGTCGTTCCCACCTGTGAGACGTCGGCTCCCTCACCGGTGGCAATGGCGGCCGCGATGCGCGACCACGCGTCGCCCCATCCTACGATTTCCCACTTGACCTTGACGCCGGTCTCGGCCTCGAACTCCTGCGCCGCCTTATCGAGCCACCCGGTGTGCGTCTCATCGGGAGCGTTGGGCATGACCCAGAAGGTTATTTGCCTGGGCGCGGCATATGCCGATGCCACGCTCAGCATGGCCACGAGCACGACGCACAAGAGAACGCCTCTCCTCAACGTCATTTCGATTCGCCTCCCTTGACAGTAAGTCGTCGTTGCCCTGGGATCTGCACAGTCATTCGACCCGTCACACCGTTCAACCCGTTCGAGCTCAACCTCATCACGACTCCCACCCAGGCCAGGCCACCTGACTCTCGCAACCAGGGTGTGGTCCTCCACGCGGCGCCCGGCCCCTGGCCTCACCCCCCGTCACTACCCATCGGCACCTCCGCTGCTCGTGCTGTCAGCCCTTGACCGAACCCGACACCAGCCCCTCCACAATGTGCCTCTGGATCAGCGTGAAAAGCACCAGGACGGGTATGGTCACGATGATGCACGCGGCCATCATTCCCGCCCAGCGAGCCTCCTGGTTGGTTATGTACTCTAGGATGCCGACGGCGACCGTCTTGGTCTCGCGCCCCGTGAGGAGCGAAGCGAAAAGGATCTCGTTCCAGCTCATGATGAACGCGTATATGCCCACGGCCGCTATCCCCGGCCTCGCTACAGGGATGATCACCCGAAAGAGGGCGCCCACAGGGGTGCACCCATCTATCTGAGCCTGCTCGTCTATCTCCCTGGGTATGGCCGCAAAGAAGCTTCGCAGCATCAGGACGCTGAACGGGAGAGCAAACGAGGCGTACGTCAGGATGAGCCCCCCGTAGGTGTTCTTGAGCTGGATCCCGGTCCACTTGTTGACGTAGACGAAGAGGATGAAGTACGGGATGAGGAAGAGTATCCCCGGGAACATCTGGGTCACGAGTAATGAAAGCACGTACGGACCCTTGGCCTTGAACTCGAAGCGAGAGAGAGTAGGCCGCAAGGATGCTGAGCGCAAGGCAGAGCAGCATCGTCCCGATGGAGACGATGATGCTGTTCATGAAGTAGTCCAGGATCCTGACGGTCCGGTTGACGTTCCGATAGTTGTCGAGGGTGAATGTGCGAGGAATCCAGCGGGGCGCAAGCCTGGGATCGGTTATGTCGGCGGACTGTATCTCCAGGCTCGTCTTGAACGATCCCGACAGCATCCAGGCATACGGGATGAGCACCACGACGAGCACTGCAAGCACCGCCGCGTATAGCGCCACCCGCTCGACGACCCGGATCGCCCTCACCCGGCGCGATCTCGACCTCTGGTGAGCCATCCTCCGGCGAACCATCGCTGCATCAGTCCTCCACCGATTTGCCTGGCTTCAGGGTCTTCAGATAGATGACGGCCACCACGGTCATCATCAGCACCAGGACTACGGACATCGACGCCCCCAGGCCGTACCTGAGGTTGTCGAAAGCCTGCCTGACGACGAACGTCGAGGGGACCTCCGCGTAAACCCCGGGATCGTCCCCCAGCATCACCTTGAACTGGTTATAGGCGTTGAAGTTCCAGAGGATGGACAGCAGAATGAGCGTCTTCGTGACCGGAAGGATGTGCGGCCATGTGACGTAACGGAATCTCTGCCACCAGTTTGCGCCGTCGATCGCGGCGCACTCGAGGAGTTCCCGCGGCACCGACTGCAGGCCCGCGAGGAGCAGGAGACACGCGAACGGCCAGCCTTTCCATATGCTTGCCACCATGACCGCGAACATCGTCCTCGTGCCAACGAGCCATACAAGTGGCTCCTTGATGAGGCCGAGAGAGAGCAGGAAGCTGTTTACTATGCCGACCCTCGCCTGGAAGATGAACCGCCATACGCTGTAAGCGACGGAGTCGGGCAAGATGTACGG
Organism: Bacillota bacterium; assembly: GCA_030024085.1. Classification (GTDB taxonomy): domain Bacteria; phylum Bacillota; class SHA-98; order UBA4971; family UBA4971; genus UBA6256. The sequence continues at coordinate 11,010 of JASEJE010000045.1, forward strand.
CAGCAGCACCAGCCCGCGGACCAGCGTCCTTCCGTAGAAACGCTGGTTGAGAAGTAACGCGACCCCGAGTCCAATGACGTAGCCGATCGTGATGGTGACGAGGCCGTAGTAAGCGACGTTGGCGACGGACCTCATGAACAGAACGCCGTCCGGGTCGGCGAGGTTGAGGGCTTGCAGGTAATTGCCCAGTCCGACGAACGGAGCCGCGCGCCAGTTGGCGATCGTATAGATGTCGAGGTCCCGGAAGCTTATGAATACGCCCCATATGATCGGAATGACGTGGACCAGGAGCGTGCCGAGGAGGGCAGGCGCTATCAACAGGTAAGGTAGGGGCCTTCTCCGTAGCCGTGCCCTCGCTTTCTTGCGCCCTGCTGCACCTGCAACTGGCCGAACCGGCGCTTCCACCTCATATACCTCCTCGGCCCGCCCTGACCGTGGGGCGGCGCGGGATGTCTATCGATGTCATTCCAGCGATCGGAAAGCTTCGGTCAGGCAGGAACCAACATCGTCGGCTTGAGGATGACCCCCGGTATATCACGGTGTTCGGAGATTACGGACACGAGCATGTCGGCGGCAAGGCGACCCTGCTCGTAGAGGGGCGCCTGCACCCCGCCGAGCGACGGCTCAGTCGCCCTCGTGGACGGAAGGCAGTCGCCGGTCAAGAGCAGAAAGCCGTTCTGGGTGCCCGACGCGGCGAGAAGACCTCTCTCACGGAGGGCTCGAAGGGCGCCGAGCGCCATCGGGTCGCTGCTGCAGATGATGGCAGAGATGTCACTGCCCTGGTCGAGGAGGCGGCAGGCTGCCCAGTAGCCTCCGGTCACAGTGTAGTCTCCCTCGCGGACGAGATGTTCGTCATACGGAACGCCCGCCTGCTCCAGCGCAACCTTGTAGCCTTCAGCGATGCTTCGCTTGTTTGGCAGAAGGAAGTTCCTCGGCTCCCTGATGAGCCCGATGTTGGTATGCCCGAGCGACAGGGCGTACCGGGTCGCCGCCGTACCACCGGCGACGGCATCGATCTCCACGAAGTTGTGTGTTTGCTCAGGGTAGCAGTAACCCAGCGACACGAAGTGGAAGCCCTTCTCTGAGAGCTCCTTCACTATCCTGTCCGCTCCGGCCATCCCATAGAGGATGACTCCATCGACGTTGCGTCGCTTGGTCAGCCGCACGACCTCTCTGAGGGCGTCGTCCCTGTTCGTGGGCACTGACAGCACCATGTCGTAGCCTCGCTCGTTCAGAAGATCGTGGGCACCCTTGATCTGCTCGATCATGCCCGGGTCGTGAAACACGAAGTCCGAGCCGAACGGGACGACGAACCCGATGGTACCTGTGCGCTTCTGCCTGAGGCTCCGCGCAGCGGAGTTTGGGTGGAAGTCCAGGGCCGCCATGGCCTCCAGAACCCGCGAACGCGTTTCCTCTTTGACCAGGCGACTCCTGTTGAGCACGCGCGAGACCGTCTTGACCGAGACGCTTGCTTCTTTGGCGACGTCGTATATCGTTGCCATGCTATGACGCTCCTGCTGACGGATGGGCGCCTCAGGGAGAGGCGCCCTGGGGCGTTGGAAGCCGTCGTGTCTATCGATGTCACTCAACTAGTTCAACGTGCATGCCGAAATTCCTTCCTTGCCTCCAGGAAATTCTTCGGATGGGCGTTGGCGTTAACTATCGATGTCATCCATCTCTTCTACGATGCTGTCATCCTTTGAGGAGAGGGCCGGGGCCACGCTTGAGCTGTGTTCTTGAGTTCTGTACCCGCAAGGAAAATAAAAAAGCCTTCCGGCAGCGACCTACTCTCCCGCACCGT
>JASEJE010000046.1 GCA_030024085.1 Bacillota bacterium
GGCAACCCGGAATCTTCTCCCAAACCGGCATGGATTTCTGAACTCACACTTAGGGACCAGGTCTGGCGCTGTGGTGGTCCGCCGGAGACCATGTTCGTAGGCGACCTGGTCGCAAACCGTCCACCTTACCGCCTGTTGGGTCCCAGGGACTGTGAGGGTGGTCTGTAGCGATCCAGGATCAGCCCGCAGGTGGCCTCCAGCCGACCAGCCAGTCCTCGCGACCTGGTCGCGGCGAGCGCAGCCTCGCAGGCGACCAGGAAGAGGACCAGGAAGAGATGGTCCCGCACGGGTAGATTGACATGCCCCTGCCCATGTATGGACGGTAACCGTCAGGCACCACAATCGTTACACGCACCCGGCGCTGGCCCGGAAGACTCGGAGCTTGACGAAGGATTGACTCGTGATACTATAGAAAGCGGGTAACTGGAGGAAATGGCAGGGTAGCCTGGTCTACCTCAGCCAGCGCGGTTGGCTCCCAGTGATAGCGCTCGCGGCAAGCCAGGTCGTTGCGGTAGCGCTCCCTGCGGGAACAGTCTGCGAGCATTCAACGGCACGATATGCATAGGTCGTGGAGGGAGAGAATGAACACGGCGATGCGGTGGCGGGTGGCTTCGGCATTCATCAGTGCGGCAGGGCTCTTGCTGGTGGTCGTGACGGTAGCCGGGTGCTTCGGCGGCACGTCTCAGCGGATGGGCTCGGTGGACGGGTACGTATTCAAGCCAATCGGGCGCGTTGCCGCCAGCGACCAGCTTGGACTGAAGGTGGGGCCGCGCGGGCCGCGCGGAACCCCGCCGACGGGGTACGAGCCATGCGCGGGCGCGGTGGTGAGCGTGACCGGGTCCACCGGCGTAGCGCAGACCGACGCGAACGGGTACTTCAGAAAGGACGGGGTCTCGCCCGGAACACAGACGGTCAGCATCGCGTACGAGCCGTTCCGCCTGGAGACCAGAGTCCTCGTCCGCAGCGGGCTGGTCACCACGGTCAACCAGACCACCGGCAGCCTGCTCGGCAAATGGACGATCATGGTCTACATGTGCGCCGACAACAACCTCGAGGCCGCTGGGATCGCGGATATCAATGAGCTTGAGGAAGTCGGCTCCACTTCCGACGTCAACATTCTGGTCCAGATCGACAGGGCTGCTGGGTATGACAGGAGCAATGAGGACTGGACCACCACGCGGCGGTACTACATAACCCGGGACCCGAGCGTCCCCGGCTCGCTCGAGTACGGCACCATTGTATCCCCCATGGCCCCCTGGGGCGGAAACGACACCGAGGTAAACATGGCCGACCCCGCCGAGCTGCACGATTTCGTCGCCTGGTGCATGGCCAACTACCCAGCGCAGCATTACGTCCTTGTGCTTTGGAACCACGGCGACGGCTGGACCATCTGGCGGGCGCCTCGCGTGGTGCCGCGGGCGATATGCGTTGATGATGAGAGCGGCCGGGCGATGGACGTGGACCAGATCCGCATCGCTCTCAAGGGGCTGCCTCGCCTCGACATCATCGGGTTCGACGCATGCCTCATGCAGATGGCCGAGGTGGCCTACGAGGTGCGTGGCATCGCCGATATCGCGGTGGGATCGGAGGAGGTGGAGCCGGAGGGAGGCTGGGACTATAGCAGAGCCTTCGCGGGCCTCTGCGCCAACCCATACGCTACGTCAGCCTGGGATCTGGCAAAGTCTATCGTGAATACGTACATGGAGTCGTATGGGCCCGGGTCGGGCTTCACGCAGTCGGCGCTTCGCCTCGAACACAGCGATGACGTGGCCATGGCGGTCAAGGCGCTCAAGGATGAGCTTGTCCACTGGATAGTGCAAAACGCCGACGGGACGGACGCCGCCCACATCAGGGAGGCAATCAGGTCTGCCAGGCTTGCGAGCCGCGAGTACTACTACGGCACCTCCTATTTCGACCTCAAGGACTTCGCCGGCCGCCTCGGTGCCCGCATCGCCGACCCCGCCTCCGGCGTGTCGCGGGAGGCGAGGGAAGCCATCTGCGCGAGGGCCGACGCTGTCTCGGAGGCGCTCTCAGGCCCCTCGCTGTATGCAGGAGGCAACGGCGACGGGCTTTCCATCTACCTGCCGGATCGGGAAACCTGGGCCGGGGTTCACGGATACGACTGCCTGCAGTTCGAGCAGTACACTCGCTGGAGCGACGTGTTCCAGTACGTCGACCCCTGACGCGCTATCCCACATTTCGCGGGCAGGATGCGCCACGCTCCAGTCACCGATGGCGGTTGGTGTCGTAGATTCGCAGACGCTCGGGATCTGCCCTCAACAGGCGGGCGGGGCGGCGGCCAGCAGCCGGAGGTTCGCCCGGACTAGTCCGCCGGCTCCGCTCGCCCCACCTGCGCCGCCTGCACCGTGTCTACACCGCGCACACCACCTGAGTGAGCATTGAGAAACGCTCCTGACGTTGGGAGGGGTTGCCGGTGATTGCGCGGAACGAACCCTCACTTAGTCCGTCCGCTCCGCTTCGTGGGCGCACCCTCCCTGGAACACCGCCTCCGCCACGCGCATGATCATCGGCACGCCCCGCACCTCGGTCTCGAAGAGCGGCACCACCGCGCGCACGTCAGGGAAGGTCTCGTATATCTGCTTCATGTAGCTCTTTTGCATCTCCACGCGGTTCAGCACGAACTGCGAGGTGCCCTCGCCCAGGTCCTCCGCCTTTATCACACCGTTCACTATGACCCCACCCACCGGGATGCCGAAGTCGTTGAACCAGCCGATGAATCGCCTGATGACGGCGATAGGCAGCGCCTCCGGCAGCGTCACGAAGAAGAACGCCGTCCTGTCGTAGTCGCAGAGGAGATCCCTGGCATGCCCGATGCGGTCCCTGAACGAGAGGAGGTAGTCGAGGAGCGGGTCCTTCTCTTCCTTTCTCCGGAAGGACAGGGCCTTGCGCAGGGCCGTGGCCTCCTCGCGGCTCTTCAGCATCTTGTTGACCCAGAGCGAGTAGACCTGTGACATGCCCAGCAGGCGCCTGGCGTTCGCCGTCGGGGCTGTATCGAACACGTACACCTCGTACTTGTCCTCGAACATGATGTTGATCATGTTCTCGAACATGGCCGACTCCTCGAAGGCCGGGTTCATGGTGGCAGTCTGAACGAAGTCGTCGGCCTTCGTCGGGATGTCGGCGAACTTGAGGAACATCCGGATCTTCTCGCTGATCTCGCGCTTCGATTTCTCAATGGTGTCCTTCGTGTCGATCTCGTACGCTTCGAGGCCCGGCATGCCCGCCACAGGTTTCGGGCTGCCGAAGACGTCCTGCCCGAGCAGGCTGCTCAGGGAGTGGACGGGGTTCGTGGATGCGAGGAGCGTCCGGCGGCCCTGCTTTGCGAACCAGCATGCCGCGGCGCCGGCCATCACGGTCTTCCCTACGCCGCCCTTGCCCCCGAAGAACACGTACTTGAGGTGCGGTCTCGCTGCGAGGAAGTTTGACATCGCCCCTGGAGTGACGCGCTGCGCCTGCTGACCTTGCACCGTGTCAACTGCCTGTGCCACCTTCACCACCCCCCGAACATGGCGCGCGCCATCTTCTCGATCATAGGGATGCCCCTCACGTCGCTTTCGAGCTCCGGGATACGTCCGAGCACGCTCGAGCCGAAGGACCTGTCTATCTCCTCCAGGAAGCCCTTTTGCATGTTGATCCTGTTGCGCAGGTAGTCAGGGATCTTCTCGTCGAGCAGCTCCCTCGGCACCACGCGGTTCACGATGTAGCCGCGTATGGGCACGGAGAACTTCGCGAACATGTCCGCGGCCTTTTTCGTGTCGAGTATGATCATCTCCTCAGGGGTGAGGACGAAGAAGAACGCCGTCTTCCTGGCGTCCGTGAGGATGCCTGACGAGGCGTTGATGCGGCCCTTGATGTATTCCAGTTCGTTCAGGATCTGGTCCTCCTGGACCTCCTTCTCCCGTCTCACCGTGGCCATGACCTGGTCATACTCGCGCATCTGCTCGCGCAGGCGCGTGATCTTCGTGATCCACTGGTCATACACCGAGGCCATGCTGAGGTAGTAGAGCGCATGGCCCAGCGGGACCAGGTCATAGATGTAATAGTCGTACCCGCCCTTCACGACGATGTTCACGACCTCGTCGAAGATGGCGCTTTCCTCCATGGCCGGCTCGGCCGAGGCCGCCTGCATGTAGTTCTCGATCTCCCCCGGGACCTCTTCGAACCCGTACATGTCGCGGATCTTCTGCCTGATCTCGTCCTGGTACTCCTTGATGCGCCGGTCGGCGTCTATCTCGCAGGCGTAGAGGTTTGGCATTATCTCGACCTCTCCCTGCCCGAAGATGTTCCGCTCGAATATGTCGGATAGCGACGCCTGTGGGTCCACCGAGAACACCAGGACCCTGTGGCCTTTCTTCGCCAGGTAGTAGGCAGTAGCAGCGGAGAAGGTGGTCTTTCCCAGGCCGCCCTTGCCGCCATACATGATGTATCTTACGTCCGGGCATTCTTCGAAGAATTCCGCCAGTGACATGGAGCGTTTCACCTCCAGAGGGCGTCCGTGAGTGTGGGCGTCCCAGGTTCTAGAATATGGCGTCCATCAGGTCCTTCTCTCGCAGCATGCGCCGTTTCCAGGTGGATATCTGGGGGACCACGTACGGCAGCAGCCGCAGCGAGTAGTAGGGCGGGAGGATCGGAACCCCAAGCATGTCGCCCATGGTGATGAGGATGAACAGGTGCTCCATGCTCGAGCGCGTCTTCAGGGCGAACCGCGTCATGTCGTGGGCTGCCATCCCGTAGATGAATTCCCTGGCAGCCTGGAGAATCCCTCCGCCTTTGCGTGCGGACCTGTCCTTCCCGGGGTCGGGCGAAGGCCCTCGCCCGGTTTCAGGAGAGTTCATATCCAAGCACCTCCGTAAGATCCTTCTCCTTCAGCATGCGACGCCTCCAGCCCGGTATCGCGGCTGCGAGGTGGGGCAGGAGGCCCAGCGAGTAGTACGACCGCGGAATCGGCGCCCCGAGCAGGTCTCCGATGATGGCGAGCATGAAGACCTGTTCGCATGCGACGCGACGCCGCCTTGCGGTCTCGGCGAACTCGTATCCTGTGAGGCCGTAGAGAAACTCCCGCGCTGACTGCAGGAACCTCCGCGCCGTCACCGTCACCATCACGTCCTGGACCTCCCGCCCCGATACGCCGGGTTATGCCTTAGCTGCTGGGGCTGCCGTCGGTGCCGGCGCCTTGCCCAGCTTTCCTGCCCTGGCCTTCCCGAACATCTTCAGGCCATCATACGCGAGCAAGAGCGCGGCGATGATGAGGAACACCGCTATCGCGGCGGAGATGACGTTACCACCGATGGCGACGCCCACGCTCTGCCCTGCCGGCGGGGCGGCGGCTCCCGCCGACAGCTTGGAAGCAGCGACGATGAGGTTTCTCGTGGTGAGAACGAGAGCTGCGATGGTGGTTATGAGCATGAACAGCATCGGGAAGAACGTGTAGTACCAGGCCTTGCCCTCCTTCGCAAGCCAGATGGACACCAGCATGAGGGCGAGCGCGGCCATGAGCTGGTTCGCTCCGCCGAACAGGGTCCAGATGTAGCTCCACGTGCCGGTCATCACGAGGATGTAGGTGAGCAGTACCGCTATGAAAGCCCCGACATAAGTGTTGCGGAAGAACGGCGAGCCCTCACCGGCGATCTCCGCCGTTGCTATCCTCATGAACCTCACGGCAAGCTGCATGATGGTGATGGCCAGGATGACCAGCATCGCGCCGGCGAAGGCCTTGCCGAACTCGGAGGCTATGCCGAGCTTCCCGAGAAGCGCCCCGAGCCCCGCCGCGAAGATCCCGGCCGGCCCGAGCGCCTTGAGGTTCGCCGCGTAGTCGTCGAAGGTCGCGAACGTGGCCGCACCGATGATGAGGGCGATGAGCGCCAGGATCATCTCCATGTACATGGCTCCGCCTGCGACGTAACGCGTGTCGGTTTCATTCTCGAGCTGTCTTGCCGTGCCGCTGGACGACACCAGGCTGTGCCACCCCGAGATCGCGCCGCACGCTATGGTGACGAAGAGAATCGGCCATAGCGGCCCCACGCCGATGGAGTACGTGGTGAAGACGGGCACGCTGAAGTCCGGCCGCCCGACGAGAATCCCGACGACCGCGCCAAGCATGCCCAGGGCGACCAGGTAGAACGAGATGTAGTTGATGGGCTGAGTGTAACTCCAGATGGGCAGCACCGCTCCTATGAAGCTGAACAGGAGACCGAACACCACCCAGACTGCGTACGACCCCCCGATGGGGACCACAGTGCCCAGCCATATGGCTACCAGCGACAGAACGACCATGAGGACAGTCACGAGGAGGATATCCATCTTCTTCTTGTAAATCAGGAACCCGGACAGCAGGCCCACGGCCATGAGCGCCAGAATCGCCAGCGGCACGCTGGGGGTCCCCTTGAGCATGTTCGCCACGATGCTGCCGAAAGCTGACACGATGAGGAGCAGATAGAAGTACATGAAGCTCAGGAGTATGACGCGGCCTCTCGGGGATATCAGCTTGTAGCTCAGGGCGCCGAAGGTTTCGCCGTCGTTGCGCAGGCTGACGATTGCGCTGGAGTAGTCGTGTATCCAACCAATGAGGAATGTCCCGAGCAATATCCACAAGAGCCCTGGCAGCCAGCCCCATTGCAGCGAGATGATGGGACCGAGCACCGGCCCCAGCGCGGCGATGGACTTGAACTGGTACCCGAAGAGCACGTGCTTGCTCGTGGGGATGAAGTCCACGCCGTCCATGTACATCCTGGCCGGTGTGGCCTTCTTGCGATCTACCTGGATGACCTTCTCGTCAAAGTACCGTGCGTACCAGTAGTACCCAATGAGAGCAACCGCAAACCCGATGATAAGGGCGACAACGGAGTTCATTCCTCTCCCTCCTTGCGTCTCCGATTCGCATCATTTCGCCTCCGCGGACTGGCGAAGCGGCCGGGGAGGCCCCTCACAGCCATGGCACAGCAAGCCGGAACCCGATACGTTACGGACCACATGCAAGCAGAAGAGAATCACGCCCCTGTATGGTGCCTCACCAGTTCGGTTCTCCCGTGCCACCACCTCACTTTCCGCACAGCCTCTTCGCTGGGCGAGGGCTGCCTACTACGATGCAGCCCAGCGCTTACACATGTGAGAATTCGCGAGATCGCACCATTTTCCTTCTTCGATTTCTGTTCTTCGGTTTTCCACCCTGTCTTCTGAGACAGCTCCCGGGGGTCCGCCAACGACCGACCGGTTCGGTCCCGCCGCCGACGGAGGCCCTTTCGCTGCGGCCTCTTCATGAGCAGACGGAGAGTCTCATATATGTTTGATGTGGCGGCTGACATGACGGCTGATGCGGCGATAGTCTGCCGCACTGCATGCGCGACCAGGGAGTGCTTCTCGAATGAGCAAGCGACGAAGGCTTCACCAGGCACTGGCATGCCTTGCAGCAGCGGCCGCCGTGGCCCTGTGCGGCGCCGCATCCATTGCGGCACCTCAGCGCATTCCGTACAGAGTCATCACGCCGAGGTGCGGCGAGACAAACCGGCGGCTGTACCTGGCCAGGCCCCCTTTCAAGGGGCATGACGTGACTGAACTGCAGGAACGTCTGCGAACGCTCGGCTTTTTCTCGGGGAAGGCCGACGGGGTTTTCGGCGCGTCCACCGACGCGGCTGTCCGCGCGTTTCAGCGCGCCGTGGATCTCGAGCCGGACGGTGTGGTCACCCCCGACATGTGGCTCAAGATGGCCACAGGGCCTGCCCGCACCCTCCCGGTCGTGGCGCCGACCGAGGTCCCCGAGGGCGAGCGCAGGGTGGTCGTGGACGTGACGAAGCTCACCCTGACGCTTTACGCGGGCGACAAGGTTGTGAAGCAGTACCCCATCGCTATCGGCAAGTGGCACACCCCCACGCCTGTCGGGGAGTTCACCATCATCGAGAAGGACTACGCCCCCGGCGGAGCCTTCGGGTCACGCTGGATGGGGCTGAACGTCCCATGGGGCGGCTACGGCATCCACGGCACCAACCGCCCGTGGTCCATAGGGAGCGCAGCGAGCGCGGGATGCATCAGGATGTTCAACGAAGACGTGGAGGAGCTGTTCGAACTCGTCCCCATGAAGACCCGGGTTTTCATCATCGGGTACGAGCCTGAGGGCGAGATCTCGCGAGAACTCGGGCCGGGCGCCACGGGACCGGACGTCCAGGTGCTCCAGTACCACCTGCGGCGGGGAGCGTTCGACGCCGGTCCCCTTGACGGGAGGTTCGGGGAGCGCGTCGAGGCAGCTGTGAGAGAGATGCAGAAGTTCTACGGGGTCGCGGTCACGGGCCGGGTCGGGTCGAACGAGCTTTACCTACTGGGGCTCAAGTGACGCTGGCGGCTGGTGGCTGGCGGCTCGCCGATGGCGCATGGCGCAGCCATGCGACGTCCGGCTCGTTTCTGGTCTATCGGTGGCTGGTGCCGTGCCCGGAGCATTGGCGATTGGCCCATTGGTTCTCGGTCCGTCGGTTCCGGGTCCATCTGTGACGTCGTGACAAGAGGGGAGGAGGCTCTTCTTTGCGCCGGATTCGCCTGGTTTCCGTGGCCATTCTGACTCTTCTCGCCCTGCTGGCCGTCGCGGCTCTCGGACTTGTCGCTGCTGCGGTCATCGTCTTTGCGAGGCCCGAGCTCATGCCTCCCGGGCCGTATCACCCTCGCGCGGTTTACTGCAGACTCCGCGGGTACGCCGTCCACCCGTGGGTCAGGGTGGACCCCGCGAAGCTCTATACCCTGAGGGTGTGGAGCACGCGCTGGCCGCTCTTCAGGGACGCATACGGTTATGACGATCTCATCGACGATGCGGCCGACGACTTCCGCAAGCTCTACCCCAACGTGGAAGTGGAGTACGTGCTGTTGAGACTGGACGAGATCGGTCCTGCCATCGCCGACGCCGTTGCAAACACAACGGCTCCGGACATCTGCGTGGCGCCGTTCGATCCGTCGCTCGTGGAGAGCGGCCTCGTTGTGCCGCTGGACGTCTTCATGCGCGGCGAGGAGGCGGGCGATGCATCAGCCGATGCCTTCGAGCCGCGCGCCCTGCAGTCACTCGTCCTCGGTGGACACATCTGGGCGTGGCCGGCGTGGTCGTCGGTGCGGTCGTGGGCCGGGAACGCGCAGCTTCTCAGGCAGGCGGGCGTGGATGTCGAGCATGTCATGACCCACGGATGGTCCTACGAGGACGTCCTCACCATGGTGCGGTCCGTGGGAGCGCGCCAGGCGGGCGTGGAGGACCGCTACCGCGCTTACGCCCTTGTCCTGGACGCGGCATCCGTGGACGTGCTGGACAGCCTGATGCGGGCCGCGGGGCGAGGGCTTGCCGTGGCACCCGACGACGGGAACCTCGCCTGGCAGGGGGCACCGCTTGCCTCCGTCCTGTCCTTCCTCGGGCAGGCAAGGGAGGAAGGGGCGTTTCCCGGGCCTGTCCCGCAGATGGGCGAGCGGATGCTGGAGCTTTTCTGGACGGGGAGGGCGGCGGTCATAGGGCCGGTGGGACCGGGGTTCGCGCGCCACGTGCGGGAGCGGCAGGAGCGGATAGCGGAGGGCAAGCTCCCGTATGCCTCCAGGGACGTGGAGACCGTGCTGCTCCCAGTCCCGCAGCCGTCCGGGGGTGCGACGCACCCATGCGTATCCATAACCTCAGCGATGGTGTTCAGGCAACCGGGCCGCGGGGGCGAGGACGCGGCGCGGCTCGCCGTGGAGTTCGCGCGTTTGCTTGCAAGGAAGGAGGCCGTGTGGCTGGCGAGAGAAATGTGCGTCGTGCCTGCCCACCTTGCCGACCGGGAGCAGGTGCTCGGGATGATCGGGCCTGACGGTGCAAGCGAGCGTTTCCTTATCGCTGCCGCCGCCTCCGGGACCGCCTGTCGTCACAGGTCTGCAGAGCTTGCGAGGAAGGAGGCGGAGGTCCGCAAGCGGGCAATCGCCCCTGCCCTTGCCGCGTTTTGGAAGGGCGATCTTGACGCCGGCGACTTCGACGCCTATGTGAAGAGATCCCTCTCTGAGGCTGCTTCCGATAGCCGATAGTCGTTGATGCTAACCATGGCGCCATGGGTTTGCCCCGCTTTTCCTGACGGTGTCGGGGTTGCCGGTGCTTGCTAAGTCAGGGGGCAGAAATGCTCCCGGGTTTGGGAGGGGTTGCCGGTGCTTGCACGACGGGGCGTCGAGAATTTGGCTAGCCATAAGCGC
>JASEJE010000047.1 GCA_030024085.1 Bacillota bacterium
CCTGGACAGGACTCACCCGCTGAAAAGTAGCGCGAACTTGTGGCGATCTACTTAGCTCAATTCCCGCTCCACCAGATCCTCGGACTGCCTATTGAACTCGGTCACACCAGCCTTGAGGCGGACGATCCTGAGCATGGTCTGAGTCAGCCATTCCATTCAGTCGGTCTCGGTAACGGCTTGCTCCAGAAAGTCCCGTCGGACACCCTTCGCAATTCTCGATTGGGTCTCCAGGAGCTCTTCAACCCGCCTGATGCCTGCCTCCGCTGGTAGTAGGCGTTCTCATGCGCGCTACTCGCCCTGCCGCAGCCACTCCGACACCGGGTCACGGCCCTCACGGATGTCACGCATGGTGGTGGGGACGGGCACATCCGGGTAAAGGGCATCGGCCGGGTCGCGGGCCGGGTCGGGCCGGACGAAGCGCGTGGTCGAGACGGTGAAATCCCAGCCGGTGTCTGGCGTTCTGAAATTCAGTGTGTCGCCGTATTCGGTAGGTGTCCCGCCGGTGGGATCCCCCACCACCTGTGCCAAACGATTATCCGATAGAATTGCCGCGAAGTCTACGGCAGAGCTAAAGGAATGCCACGAGGTCAAGACATGGACCTGGCCTCGGAAAAGCTGGTTCGCGCCCGCCCGGGGCTGGATGGGATAGGGGAACCATCGCCCGTTGAAAAAGGTCTCGCCTATCCATGTGAGTGAGCGAAGCCAGAAGCTGCGCTGCTGGGATAGTTGCGGAGAAGAGCGTGTGCTGCGGGATGGGGCGCGTAGATCCCTATATGGCAGGTATTTCAGAAAAGCGCTCACCACCATGGAATCGCCGCCGCCGTTGCGCCGGAGGTCGATGGCGATCCTCTGGATGCCGTCGTTGCGGACCGCAGCGAAGAACTCGTCCACGGCCCGGCGGTAGTCTTTCGTGTTATTGCACTCATCCAACCAGAAGAGGCCGTATCCGGCAGAGCGATCGATAGTCCAGCCGAACCACGGGCGCTTCTCGGCCTCCGACGTCGGCACGCCGCCGAGCATCACGCCTATCACGTATGATGTTTCAGAGGAACCAGGATCGCGCCGGGGTATGGGACGCACCGTGAACTCAAGGCGCTGACCCCGACGCAGCACCTCCAGGGTCAGATCTCGGCCCTCTTGTCCGCACTCCTGGATTGCGCGGCCGAGATCATCAGTGGAAAGGACCGGCGCGCCGTCCGCCTTCAAGATCCTGTCGCCCGGTCGCAGGCCCGCTTCAGCGGCAGGCGAAAAAGTGCGACCCGTGGCTGCGTCGGCGTTAGCTACAGTTCGCGTGATTGTGAGCCCGCTCCATATCGGGACCTCGGCGGCAACGATGGTGCCCATCGAAGCCTGCGAGGCTATCCGGGATTCTTGAGGCACCTGCGGTTCCTGTGATGGAGGCGCCTGCGATTCCTGTGATGTCTGGGGAGGTTCCGCAGGCGCGCCGAAGCCCTGAGGCACTTGGGATATGTCGGAATCCTGGGATGCGCCAGATTCTCGCGGTTGCACTGAATCTGGTCGGCTGGCCGTCGGGCGGCGGACCACCATTCGCACCGTCTCTTCCCCGGTGTCCTGCCCGGATACCAGGCCCAGGCCCTGCAGGACCAGCGCATTTCCCAGGTACTGGCTGCCGACCGCCTTGACCCAATACGCGTTTCCGTGAGGAATCCAGGCGCTGAGGTCCGCCAGCAACTGCTCGGGTGTCCGGCCGCCCAGGCTGACCAGTTCGTCTCCAGACTGTATGGGAAGGGTGGGGTCGAGAACGCGGCTTACCACGATGCCATCCTCGGCCCAGCTCAGGCCCACCGGCAGTGTTCCAGCACCAGGGGGCCAGAGCGATGTGTGTGCGTCCTGCAGCGAAGCGACCAGGGCATTGGCCAGGGCGAAGAACCGCCACGCCGGCAAGGGCTGATGTAGCGCCGCCTTCGTCGCATCCGCGCGCGCTGCAAACTCATCCAGGGCAGAACGGCTGCTCATGGCCGGATGGACTTGCTGTATGACGGAGCTGATATACTGGAGGTCCTCCAGCATCTGTTGCGGCTGCAACAGTGCCCCTGCGTGCGAAGGCCTATGTCGGGAAGTGGAAGGATTTGCATCATCCGGCTCGGCCGCGACGATCACTCTGATCGCTGCCCAGAATGCGGCTGCCAGCAGCATGACAAAGGAAAACGCCAGGATCCTGACCCAGGGCCGTCGGAGATTCAACCATATTCACCCTCTCTGGCTCTCGTTGTCGCTGTCGCTGTCGCTGGCGCTGTCGCTGGCGCTGTCGCTGGCGCCGGCGCTGGCGCCGGCGCTGTCGCTGTCGCTGTCGCTGTCAACGTTCCCTCTCCCAGCCCAGAGCACGAGCAACGGCCTTCTGCCAGCCGCCATAGAGGCGCTCCCGCTTGCTCTCCTCCATGGCAGGCTCAAACCGAGCCCCGGCACGCCAACGCCGGGCCACCTCGGCCCGGTCCCCCCAGAACCCTGTCGCAAGGCCGGCAAGGTAAGCCGCACCGAGCGCCGTCGTCTCCGTGACCTGCGGCCGCTCCACGGCCACGCCCAGGATGTCCGCCTGGAACTGCATCAGGAGGTTGTTGCGCGCCGCCCCGCCGTCAACGCGAAGGGCCGCAAGACGAATGCCGGAGTCCTTGACCATGGCTTCCACCACATCCCTGGACTGGTAGGCGATGGACTCCAGGGTGGCGCGGATGAGGTGGTCCCTGTTCGTGCCCCGCGTGATGCCTACGATCGTGCCGCGGGCATACATGTCCCAGTATGGCGCCCCGAGTCCGACGAAGGCGGGCACCACGTACACCCCGCCCGAGTCGGGCACCGCGGCAGCCCGCTCCTCCGACTCGGCTGCGTTTGCGATGAGCTTGACTTCGTCCCGCAGCCATTGGACGGCGGCACCCGCGATGAACACGCTCCCCTCGAGCGCGTACTCCACCTTGCCGTCGACGCCCCAGGCTATCGTGGTGAGAAGGCCGCTTTTCGAGCGCACGGGCCGGTCACCCGTGTTCATCAGCATGAAACAGCCCGTCCCGTATGTGTTCTTGGCCATCCCGGGCTCGAAGCAAGCCTGTCCGAAGAGGGCCGCCTGCTGGTCGCCGGCGTCCCCGGCTGTTGGCACGGCGGCGCCGAACACGTCGGGCGCGGTCTCGCCATACACGCACGAGGACGGCCTCACCTCGGGGAGCATCGCCCTCGGGATGTCGAGGTGGTCCAGGATCTCGTCGTCCCAGTCGAGGGTGTTTATGTTGAACATCATGGTCCTGGACGCGTTCGAGTAGTCGGTCACGTGCACGCGCCCGCCTGTGAGGTTCCAGATGAGCCACGTGTCCACCGTGCCAAACAGGATCTCGCCCCGCTCCGCCCGCTCGCGGAGTCCCGGGACATTATCCAGGAGCCACTTGACCTTCGTTGCCGAGAAATAGGCGTCTATCACGAGGCCCGTCTTCCCCGCCACCGTCCCCGCCCACCCCTGCGCCTTGAGATCGTCGCATATGGGGGCGCTGCGGCGACACTGCCACACGATGGCGTTGTGGACCGGCTCGCCCGTGGCGCGGTCCCAGAGGATCGTGGTCTCGCGCTGGTTCGTGATGCCGATAGCGGCTATGTCGCCCGGGCCGATCCCGGCCTTTGCCAGGGCCTCCCTGGCCACGTCGATTTGCGTCTGCCAGATGTCCATCGGGTTGTGCTCCACCCAGCCCGGTCGCGGGTAGATCTGCGGAAACTCCTTCGCCGCGATGGCCACGGGCCGTGCGTTGCGGTCGAAAACTATCGCCCTGGAACTCGTCGTGCCCTGGTCAAGCGACATGATGTAGCGTCCTCGCATCCGTTCGCCGCCTCCCAACACATGTCAGAGTAACCCATCAGAACCGGAACCCAAGCAGGTTCCAGTAGTTGAGCCAAAGAGCAAAGACGACACTTGCGGCCGCCACCAGCGTGAAGTGCACCCGGCCTGCCAGCGTGAAGTGGCGGTTCCGCCACGCCACGACAGCCGCGGCCGCCACAGCGGGCGCGAGCAGCGCCGTGACCAGCGCCAGGCCCAGGAGCGCCCGCAGTCCTGTGGATACCCCAAACGCGATCTCAAACGGATCCTGTAGCACTGCCAACAGGACGACGACCACCACCAGGAAAAGCCAGCTGACGATCCCGGCCAGCCACCTCGCCAGCCGCTCGCCCCTCAGGGGGCTGCGGGAGCTGAGGGCGCCCGGACCAGCGGGCCGCGGTCGCGTCTGCGTCCGCGTCTGCGTCTGTACCTGCGGTCGGGATTGCGGCTGCGGTTGGGATTGTGGTCGCGGTTGCGGTCGCGGTTGCGGCTGGCGCCGTCGTTCCCGTCGCAGCGAGACCACGGCGGCGACCGGCCAACCTACCGCCGCCGAGAGGAAGAGCAGAAAGCACACCGCCACGATGCCGATCTGGAAGGGAGGCGTCTTGTACCAGGCCATCTTCTCGCACATCCAGGCGGAGCCCATAAGCAGCCTGTCAGGCCTGCCCTTGACGCCCGTAACGAAGGCTATCCGGCCCGGACCGTCGACTTCCTGGAACAGACCTGGTTCAACCTGTTCGAAACGCTGAGCGCCGCGGGACGGCGACAGGGTCACAAGCAGCGACGGGCCTGGTCCATCCGCCGAGGTCCCGGCTTCATCCGCCGGCACGGGCCTCACGATCACGACGCTCAGGAGTTCGATCAGCCTGTCGACGGTGGTGCGAGGCACCCGGGTGGAGCCGTACACGCCAGCGTACTTGGCCACATCCCTTACCTGCTGAGACTCGCCAGCCTGCGCCTGCGTCGTCCCCGTCGTCTCTGTAGCCCCCTTTGCCCCGGGCGCCCCTGTGGCCTCGGTTGCATCGGGCGTCCCTGCGGCTCCGGTCGCCGCTGACGTCGCTGTGGCTGTACCCGACCCGGACTCCGCAGCCGGGCGCGCTTCCGAGCCCGACCCCGTGCCTTTCTCCGCTGGCTTCATGGGCCAGTCGGCGTAGCTTGCGAAGTAGCGGTCGAGAAACGCGCGCACCAGCTGGTCGCGGGCCACCGCGCCATCGGGACTGTTATATGCGACAAAGATGCCGACGTTGTGGGAGGGCACCAGCCGAAGCTCTGAGTGGAAAAGGAACGTATCGCCGCCATGTCCGATGGTCCGCAGCCTTCCGTAGGGCTGCTCGAGAAAGCCGTGGGCGATGCCGCCGAGATGCGGGTCCTGGATGAGACTCGTGCTGTGCATCTCACGGGCAGTCTCCGCTCTCAGGATCCGCATGCGGCTGTCCTCGAGCCGACTCGCCTGCAGATGTGAGATCATGAACCTTGCCATGTCCACGGCAGTAGCGCTGAGAGCGCCGGCGGGAGCAGCGGGTACGTACTCGAAAGGCCGCGGCTCGAATCGCGCTAGGGCCGGCGAGTATTCATACCCGACGGCCAACCATCCTTCGAGATCTGGCGGAAGGGGCTGCCTCGGGGTGGTGTGGTCCATGCGGAGAGGTTTGAGAATGTTCTCCTCGACGTAGCTGGCCCATGGCATTCCGCTGACGCGCTCGACGATGTATCCGGCGAGCGCGGCTCCGTGGTTCGAGTAGGCGGTGACCTCGCCAGGCGGCCGCACCCGTTGGGGCAAGGTGCCGGCCAGCACCTCGCCGAGGGGCCGGACGCTCCCGGAGTCATGGCTGAACAGGCCCACGTTCCGGTCCTCGAAGCCAGCAGTATGGTTCATGAGGTGAGCCATGGTGATAGGCTCGGGATAGGTCGCGGGCACGTGGAAGTCGGCGCCGTCCAGATAGGCGTTGACGTCCCTGTCGATCTCGAGCGCCCCTCGCTCGACCAGCTGCATCACCGCGGTCCATGTGAAGAGCTTCGAGACCGAGCCGATCCGGAAGAGGGTCTTCGCCGCATCGACGGGCGTGCGAGTCTTGAGGTCTGCGTAGCCGTAACCTTTGGCGAAGAGAATCTCTCCGCTCTTGACAACCGCCACTGCCGCGCCGGGGATATGATAGGTCTGAAAGTGGGTCGCCATGACTCCATCGAAGAACGCCTCCAGATCAGCCGGGGCGAGGAGGCGATCTCCGGAGCGGGCAGGGTTTTCCCCGGCCGCGAAGCCAAGCGTGGGCGCAAGCAGCACCATCGTCACGATCGTCAACGGCATCCAGGCGGCTGAGTGTGGCGCCAAGAGTCTGCGTGACTTCTCCTGACGGTGGTGGAGCTGCGGGTGTTTGCACGATGGGGCGTTCAAGATCCGGCCAGCCTGTGCGCCAGATTCGAACGGGGCGCGCGGCGGGCGCGCCGCCCCCGGAATGCAGCGCCGCGAGCTCTCGCGAGGAGCTACGCGTCGAAAGGTAGCGGGAATTCGTGGCCATCCACCTCGTGGACGACCTGCGGGTGCCATATTCACCCCTTCGATGATGCCAGCCGTGGGCAAGCATGGGGGGCTGGCTCGAAAATGGCCGACGGTTCCCGTCTTCATGCATGCAATAGCGGCTGCGACAGGCCGCCATGCACGCGTACCCAGTGCCCAACGGCTCATTGTGAGACTTCTCTCCTTCCGTGACCTCATCCCCGCACTCGTTCCCAAGAACGCTTTTCGACAGCAGGAGCCGTGCCTCCTCCCGCAGGGAACGAGGTTTCAGAGCGAACGTTTGTTGCCTCTCCTCGATTCCCCGAGGGTGCCGGGGCTCCGGCTGTCGCGCTTGAGAACGGCGCGGCAAGCGGGGCACACCTCGTCAAAATGGGACCCATCGGATTGGTGGCGTGGCTGGACCCCCCTGATGCATCCGCCCAATCGCGGCGGACCACCCACGACCTGGGAGGATGTGCCGGCCTTCATCACGCAGAAGCTTCGCGGACCAGCATTTTCAAAGAGGCCTGCGGGTGGGCAGAGGAGGAGGTCCTAATACGGGTAGAGAAGCGTTTGATGAGAGCAGGCGGGTCAGAAGAGGGAATCGGAAGAGAGATCGGAAGGGAGACCGGGAGGGACACATGTTTGTGACGCTCATGAGACCTTGGGTGAGATCTGCCCGGCGCCGCGCGTTCTTGCGCCAGCCGGGGACCGTGCCGGGGATCCCGCCAGGGGCTGTCGCCACGCTCATCTTCGCCATCATCGTCGCCGCTGTCGCCATCGTAGGCACCGCCGCAGTCAGCCCGCCGCCGCAGTGTGCGGCCGCCGCGTCCGGCACCGCTGCCGCAGACGAGCAGGCGGTCCGGCAGGTGGTCGCGGAGCTGTACAGGGCCATGACGCTCAAGGACGTCGACCTCATGTTGTCGCTCTTCGTGCCGCCCGACCCTGCCGAGGGCGGGGACACGGCGGCCGTCAAGGCCCAGATCCTGGCAGAGCTCGGGCCGGTGGTAGCCATTACGGGCGACTTCGCCAGGGCTAAGCTCGTCTTCGGCGACGGCGTCGCGGTGATGTATCTGCCCGAGACGCTCACGGTGAAGGACCCACGTTCCGGAACCCAGAAGGACATGCGCATGAACGCGGAATTGAAATTGATGCTGACGCAGTCCGGATGGAAAATCGCATCGAGACGCACGGTGCCGCCGGATAGCTTGGAAAGGCAAGGTCCTGGGCCGGAAGGGCAGGAACCTGAGCTTGCTGAACCCGCCGCAGAAACCGGCGGGGCTTCGGCGAAGACGTCGGTCACGCACGTCGCGATCGAGACCGTCCGTGACTGTCAGGGCGCGGGGGGCTCAGGCCGCGATCCCGCAAGGCCCTCTGCTGGCTGGCCCGTTGACG
Source organism: Bacillota bacterium (assembly GCA_030024085.1). Lineage (GTDB taxonomy): Bacteria > Bacillota > SHA-98 > UBA4971 > UBA4971 > UBA6256. Next base: position 7,704 of record JASEJE010000047.1, read on the forward strand.
CCACGATCACGGTCGAGGCGCAAAGCCCGGGCCACGCCGTCAGCCCCTACATATATGGCAGCGCGTGGGGGCAGTGGGTCGGCAATCTCCCTCCTGACGATGAGATCGCTGACCTTCACGTCAGGCTCATCAGGTTCGGGGGTAACAACATAAGCCGCTACAACTGGAGGATAGACACGTACAACGACTGGTGGACGAAGAAGAACGTCGTCCAGAGGCCCGGCCTTCTCGAGTTCGTGACCTGGGCGCGCAGGCTCGGGGCAGAGCCGCTCATTCAGGTTAATGCCTTCGGATTCGCCCCGGAGGAAGCCGCGTCCCCCAGGATGTCGCGCATCATGGATGCAGCGGCCGCCGCCGACCTGGTGAGGTTCCTCAACGTCGAACACGGCCTCGGGGTGAGGTTCTTCGAGATAGACAACGAGCCGTTCATCTGGCACGAGACGCACCGCGACTACCAGAAGCAGGCGATCGGATACGATGAGTACCTTGAGCGATTCGTGGCGTTCTCCCGGGCGATGAAGGAGGTGGATCCCTCCATCGTCGTCATGGGACCGAGCAACTGCAACCCCACCTACTACCTTCGCAGCGCGGTGGCGGGCGACCGCCTCGCCAAGGGCGAGTGGATTCCCTACATGCTGAGGTATTGCGCCGGGTATGAGGCCCGCCATGGTCTCCGGGTCCTCGACGCGGTGTCCTTCCACCGCTACCCCATATACAGGTCGTTCAACGCGAAGGAGGTCCGGGCGAAGCCCCAGGACATCCTCGACGCGACGCGCGGGTGGTGGGATGCCTCGTACGACTCGAGGCTCCTCGACCCCACCTCTGAGCCGGCGGCGCGCGCCATCCTCCCGCTCTTTCGGAGGTGGATCGACGAGAACTATCCTGGCACGGCGCTCGCCCTGACCGAATACAACCTGGACTTCGATAGTTCCATCGAGTACCCACCCAACGTGCGAGCGTTGTGGCTTGCTGAAGTGCTCGGCCAGCTCGCCCGACACGACGTGCAGTACGGAGTCTACTGGAACCTTCAAGAGGGAGGACATCACGGCCTCGTGGACATGGCCGGCCGTCCCGCTGCCCCGTACTACGCCTTCGAGCTATACTCTCGCAATCTGACAGGCAGGATGCTGCCGGTGAAGGGGGGACTTGCGCGAGTTCACGCTTTCGCCGCCGTTCACGAGGACGGCACGGTGGCCATCCTCGTGAATAACCTGGACCTGGAACAAGGCTTCGACGTCGAGGTCGTGCTTTCCGGCGTTTCCAGCTCAAAGAGAGTGCGCCTGGCGCTCGAGCCGGGCTCGGTTACGGCGGTCACCGTCCGGGCCGAGGAGACGCACGCGACCGTGGAGGTCTATGACCCCTGAATCAGGAACCCTGAATGCACGAAAGTCGCATGCCTGCAACGGCTGCGGGTATGCAGTAGTTGCAGGCATGGAAGGAGTGTGGACAGTCACGGGCAAGGTCAGCCCGTCGAGCCGGGTGCGTGCGTTCGGCAGCGTGGTGCAAGCCTGGTGCATCAACCACCGTCTTTGAGTCTCTGCGCGTTAGGGTTGGGAGTCTTCACTACAAGCACGCTGAACTCCTCGGACCGGCCGGCCCGGAGACCATGAGGTATGTCCTTGGGGCTCAACACGATATCGCCGTCCGTCGCCTCGATCTCCTCGTCGCCCACGATGACGACGCCGGACCCCGAGCGCACGTAGAAGAACACGTCCACCGGCGTCGAATGCACCGGCAGGTCCTGGCCGGGTGCGAGAATTACGTTGGTGATCGCGACGTCGTCGGAGGACAACACCTTTCGGATCTTGGGGCCTCGGGGCGACACGGTAACCGGAAGCTCCTCCACCCTGATCTTTTTCGCCGCACTCATCATGCTCATCCTCCCCTCGTCTTGCTTGCGTCACAAGAATACAGGCAACCAAGCCCGGACTTCAACTGCCAGCCTTGCCGACTACCACCTGCCACCGGCCGCTGGCCACCCGCCACCTACCACGGACAGCGTGACCGCTACTACTGCTCTGTCACATATAGAGCTCCTGGTAGTGCCGTCACTTGAGCTGACGGGTGACGTACATCACGGATTCGTCCTCGACCGTTCCCCACGTCATCATTGAGGGCTATCGGGTGACGTACATCACTGGTCACGGCCCTACCCGTTCCCAACGTCAGACATGCCAGGGGACGCGTGACCTACGTCACTCGTCAGGCTCTTCCCGTTCCGCAC
>JASEJE010000048.1 GCA_030024085.1 Bacillota bacterium
ACCGGCAACCCCAACACCGTCAGGGAAGATGGCGCAAACTTATGGCGCCATACTTCTTAGAGTAGCGGCATGCTGGCGGTGTGGTAGCGGGGTGGTAGCGCCGCTTGCGGTGGCAGGAAAACGGCCATTCTCGGGCGCGAGCTGGCCTTATCCCGACCACTTCCGCTTTGTTCGTTTGTTCGTTGCCCGTTGCCTGTTACCCGTTGACAGCTGGATACTGTACTTGTAGAATGGAAGTGAGAACGATTCTCAGTTAACGCAACAGCGAGTCGCGCAGGTGATGCAGACCGGAGATGAAGCAGGGAGTGGGGGACGAGAGATGATCGCAGGAGACGCCCGGCCGATGTCGCTCGCGGACGTGCGCGAGGGCGAACCGGTCCAGGTCGTTGAGGTTCTCGGAGGGCATGGCCTCGTGGGGCGCCTGGAGTCCATGGGCATCAGGCCGGGGACCGAGATAAGGAAAGTGAGTTCCGTCTTCATGCGCGGCCCCGTGACCGTCGAAGTGCACGGCACCCGGGTCGCGATGGGATTCGGCATGGCAAGAAAGGTGCTGGTCAGGCCGGCTACACGCCAAAGCGGCCAGGCGGCAGAGGGCGCCGCGACGGACAGGGGTGATAGCCGGTGAAGATCCTTCTCATGGGCAATCCCAACGTCGGCAAGAGCGTCGTCTTCTCGCGGCTGACGGGCACCCAGGTCATCACCTCGAACTATCCGGGGACGACTGTGGAGTTCACCAGGGGGACGACGAAGCTTCGGGGCGGCGACAGGGCGGATGTCATCGACGTGCCGGGGACATACAGCCTGGAGCCGACGTGCAAGGCCGAGGAAGTCGCGGTGAGCCTTCTGGACTCCCTGCGCGAAGGCGATGTAGTCGTGGACGTGGTGGACTCGACCCACCTCGAGCGCAACCTCCACCTGACCCTTGAGCTGCTGGAGCGGCGGGTTCCGCTGGTGGTGGCGCTCAACCTGTGGGACGAGGCGCGGCATGAGGGCATTTCAATCGACGTCAAGAAGCTGGGGGATAGGCTGGGCGTTCCCGTCGTGCCGACCGTGGCCCTGACTGGGGCAGGCATGGACGTGCTCCTCGACAGGGTCGCGGAGGAGGCGGCCCGCAGCAAAGCCGCGGGCCGAAGAGAAGCGGGGGCGGGAGTCCGCGCCGGGACTGTCTTCGATGCGACTGACCTGGCCGGGACCGAACTCGAAAAGGGAGCCCTCCCAGGAGCGCATGCCGCGGCCGAAGCGCGAGCGGGAGTCGCGGCCGGAGCCGGAACGACCGCAGGAGCGGGACGCCCGTGCGTGCATGCGCCGGCGCAGAGGCGCACGGCAGACGAGCGCTGGGCCGAGGTCGGCCGCATGACCCGCGAGGTGCAGGTGATCGCGCACAGGCACCACTCCCTGCGCGACATCCTCGAGGACGCCAGCATGAGGCCGGTTACCGGGCTTCTCATGGCGGGGATTGTGCTGTTCGTTTCGTTCGCGGTCATCCGCTTCATCGGGGAAGGCCTCATAGCGCATGTCTTCAACCCGGTGTTCGAGGGTCTGGTGAGGCCGCTCGTCATGCGGCTCGATGCCGGGCTCGGGCCGGCGGGTTTCATCCACGACGTGCTCATCGGGCATCTCGTCGCCGGTCAGGTGGACTTCGTCGAATCCCTCGGCCTCCTGACGACGGGCCTGTATGTGCCCATCGCCATGGTGCTGCCATACGTGCTGGCGTTTTACGTGGTGCTCAGCATCCTGGAGGACGTCGGGTATCTTCCACGCCTGGCGGTGCTGATGGATAACCTCATGCACGCCCTGGGCATGCATGGGTATGCGGTGGTGCCGATGGTCCTGGGCCTGGGGTGCAACGTCCCTGCGGCGCTGGCCACGCGCGTCCTGGAGAGCAGGCGCGAGCGGTTCATCGCCGCGACGATGCTGTCCATCGGCGTGCCGTGCATGGCGCAGAGCGCCATGATCGTGGGCCTGGTGGGGCGGCACGGCGGCGTCTATCTCGCATACATCTACGGGACCCTGTTTGTGCTGTGGCTGGCGATAGGACTCGTGCTGAACTCGGTGCTGCCGGGCCAGAGCCCGCCGCTTCTCATCGAGATCCCGCCGTACCGCCTTCCGTATTTCGAGGGGCTTGCGAAGAAGGTCTGGATGCGCGTGCGCATATTCCTCGCAGACGCCGTACCGTACGTGCTGCTCGGCGTCCTCATCGTGAACCTGGCGCACGTCTCGGGCCTGATGGCCCTTGCCAGCAGGGTCTTTGCGCCTGTCGTGAGCGGGCTACTGGGCCTCCCGTCCGATGCCGCGGTGGCCCTGCTCATGGGTTTTCTCAGGAAGGACGTCGCCGTCGGGATGCTCGGGCCGCTGGGCCTCACGGCGCGGCAGCTCACGGTGGCAAGCGTCGTGCTGGCAGCTTATTTCCCGTGCGCCGCGACCTTCGTGGTTCTATTGCGCGAACTTGGCCCTGCGGACATGCTGAAGGCCGCGGGCATAATGGTCATTGCTGCGCTTAGCGCTGGCGCGGCGCTCAATCTCGTGCTGTCGGGGGCCGTCTCAGCCGCCTCGGTGCTCGTGGCCCTCGCGGCGCTGGTGGCTGGATCGTTCCTGCTGAGGTGGCGGGCAGGCGCAGGACAGGCCCGGGATCTCTAGGTATGGGGGCGCTGGCTTACCTTGAAAATGACCCGCGCGACTGCGTTTTCATGCTGCGATGGTGGCGGCCGCAGGCCGCCATTGAGGACTCAGCCAATTTGCCACATGCGGGTTGACAAATCCGTGCCAATTCGGCAATGAGCCTGGAAGCAGCGCTTGCACGACGTGCGCCTGCACGATGGATGGGTGCTTGCACGACGGGGCGCCCACGATCAGGCTGGTCGCAAGCGTGCCGTCCCTGGCGCGCAATATCGGCAGCCCGCCGTACCGCGACGGGCGAGTGATAGTCCGGGGCGATCCCGGGCATACTCAGAAAGAGATCCGCTTCCTCGCCCGAGATGGCGCCCGTGCCGGGTTACAGGCCCGGCGTCGTCAAGTGCGGCGAGGCGAGACGAAAGCGAGGATGCATAGATGGCACTGAAGAACCTTTACGTGGGGAACCTTCCGTATCACGCAACCGAAGCTGATGTCCGCAGCCTCTTTGCGGACTACGATCCAGTAGAAGTGCGGGTCATCCCCGACAAGGGCTTCGGTTTCGTCGAGCTGGCCGAGGACAAGGCCGCCGATGCGATCGGAGCCCTGAACGGTGTGGACTTCCAGGGCCGGAGCCTCACCGTGAACGAGGCCCGTCCCCGCCCTGAGCGGACAGGCGAAGGCGGCCACCATTATCGGCGGTAACCTGTCCATCTCAGTAAAGCGAAGCCGTGTGGCTGCGCCGTAGCCCTATGGCCGTGAATCCGGATATCGCTGGTTTCACGGGGTACGTCGGAGACCAGGACTCTCGTGTCGCCACGCAATCGCGTCCCGGACTCCCATCCCGGACTCCCGTCCCAGACTCCCAAGGAGATAGGGGCAAGGCGGGAGAGACGACCGACCGCCCCGGCGTCAGGTGCCGGGGCGGTCGCGTTGTACGTTCGGCATGGACGTTGTCCACAGGGTGGGACGCTCACTTCCCGAAAAGCCTTTCTAGAAGGGACTCTTTAGCCATCCCAAGATGGCTTGCCACATCGTTCAGAACGCCGCTCAGGGTTCCGAGCTTCAAGGTATCATGTCTTGGGACGGTGACGTGGTGTTCGCCGCCCTGGCTTGTTGACAGGCGAATGTGGCTGCCCGTCTGCCGCGTGACCTCATAGCCGTACTTCCTGAGGTGCCTGGCGAGTTCTTCGCCGCTCAGGTTTCTCGGTAGCCTCATACCGCAATGACCTCGTCTCGGACGAAGTGGAGACGGATCATCGCCGGGAGTTCTGCCTCCTCGAAATGGCAGCGCACTGCATCCCTGACCGCGCGTTTCAGGTCATCTATCGATTCTCCCTGTGTATAGATGGAATGGCCGAGCGCCCGCGCCTGATACCCACCTTCATCGGATTCCTCCACCACAAAGAGGATTTCCTTGCTCATGTGCAGTCTCTCCTTGCCTTTATGGTCCAGGTTCCCCTCGCCGAACGAAACACCACCGGCATCCTTATTCTACCCGTATTCTACCACGCACGCACCGTTCTCAGGAAGCAAGAACGCTCGGGATGGAGGTGCCGACCAGTGCCGCGTTGACGGACTCCAACAGGTGGATCTCAATGCTCCACCGTGCCGCTCTACTCGCGTTCGTATGGGAGGCCGAGGGCGGCGGGGGCGCCGATCCTGTAGTTGCGCGAGCGTGCCGTGGCGAAGATGAGCACGGCTATGGTGAAGACGTATGGCATCATCTTCAAGAAGAACGACGGGATGATGGCGCCCAGCACCTGTATCCTGAAGCCCAGCGCGTCGACGCCGCCGAAGAGGTAAGCGCCGAGCACAGCGCGAAGCGGGTTCCAGATGGCGAATATCACGAGGGCGATGGCGATCCAGCCGCGCCCGGCGGTCATGTACTCGATCCAGCTTGGCGCATACGCGAGCGAAAGGTATGCGCCGCCGATGCCGGTGAGCATGCCGCCGATGATGGTGTAGGCGTACCTGGTGGCGAACACGTTTATCCCGAGCGCGTCGGCGGTCTCCGGGCTTTCGCCCACCGACTGCATGTGCAGGCCGGGGCGGGTGCGGTAGAAAAAGAGCCAGAGCGCCGCGACGAGCACGTATGATGCGTAGACGAGGAGGTCCTGGTTGAAGAGCATGTCGCCCAGGATCGGAATCCGCGCGAGAGCAGGGACGGCGACAGGCTTGAAGGACACAGGGGTCGGCACGCCGATGACAGGCTTTCCCAGGTAGCCGCTGACGCCCGTCCCGAACAGCGTGAGCGACAGGCCGCTCACCACCTGGTTCACCTTCAGCGTCACGGTGAGGAACGCGTGCAAGGCCGCGATGAGTCCCCCGGCGACGGCCGCGGCTGCCACGCCTGCGACGAGATTGCCTGTCCGGACGGCCACCAGGAACCCGCTGACCGCCCCCACGAGCATGGTCCCCTCGAGGCTCAGGTTCAGGATGCCGCTGCGCTCGGTGAGGACCTCGCCCAGGGCCGCGTACAATATGGGAGTGCCGGCCGCAACTGCGGCGGACAGCACGGACGTCACGAATGCCATGGCCGTTTGCTCCATCTGGCGCATACCTCCCGGTTCTGCCTCCCGCGGCATGACGCCGCAGGCTACTTCGCCTCCGCCTGGCTGACCGCGCCCTTGCCCACTCCAACGCGGACGAACCTCACTCTATAGCGCGCCAGGGCTTCCCCGCCGAGCACGAAGAAAAGCAACGATCCCTGGAGCATCGTGGCGATGTCCGCCGGGATGCCGAAGATCTGCACTGCGTATCCCGCGACCAGCAGGCCGCCAAAAAGGAATGACGCGATCACGATGCCCGCCGGGTTCAATTTCGCGAGCCATGCCACGATGATGGCAGTATAGCCGTAGCCGGGCGAGATGCCGTGCTGGAGGCGGTGGGTGATGCCCGCGACCTCTCCCATCCCGGCGATTCCTGCAATGGCGCCGGAGAGGAGCATCACGAGGACGATGTTGCGCGGAATGTCCATCCCGGCGTAGCGTGCGGCGGCCGGATTCTCGCCGATGACGCGGATCTCGTAGCCCCACCTGGTCCGAGAGAGCATGATGCTGACCGCAACCGCCGCAGCAAGCCCGAACGTGAGTCCCAGGTGGATCCTGGTCGTGCCCAGGCATGGCAGCCAGGCAGCCTGCGAAAACTGCGGCGTGAGCGGGAAGTTGAAACCCTTGGGGTCTTTCCACGGGCCGTAGACGAGGTAGTCTACCCAGTAGATTGCGACGTAGTTCAGCATGAGGGTGGTGATGATCTCGTTGACGCCCCAGATCGCCCGGGGAAGCGCGGGAAGGAGCGCCCACAGCCCGCCCGCGACCGCGCCGGCGATGAACATTGCCGGGATGAGCATGAGCGGCGGCCAGTCCGGGAAGGAGAGAGCCACCCACGAGGCGGCGAACGCGCCCATGTAGATCTGTCCCTCTGCCCCGATGTTCCAGAGCAGCATCCGAAACGCCACCGACACCCCGATGGTGGCGAGCAAGATGGGGGTCGCCTTCACGACTGTCTCGATGAGTCCATAGCGGCTGCCGAAGGCTCCCTTGAACATCAGGCTGTAAACCTCGAACGGGTCATAGCCGGTGAGCTGCAGGAATACGCCGCCGAAAACCAGCGCCATCACGATCGACGCGACCGGCGCCATTGCCCTCCAGAACGGCGAAATCTCGGGCCGCTTCTCGACTCTGATGGACCAGCGCGGCCGCGCCGCTGCTCCGACCGTGACCTTGCGTGCATCGTCCGTCACGATACCCGATCCCCCTTGTCGGCGCCGTGCCCCGTGTCCGCCGTCGCGGAGCCAGCCATCATGAGGCCGATGCGCTCGATGTCCCACTCGTCGCGCCGGAGCACACCCATGACCCGTCCCGCGAACATGACGGCGACGCGATCCGCAAGGGCCGCCAGCTCCTCGAGGTCCTCGGAGATGAGAAGGATAGCAACTCCGCGGTTGCGCTGCTCGATAAGCACGTGATGGATCGCTTCGGCGGCGCCGATGTCGAGGCCGCGCGTCGGGTGGACCGCGACCAGAAGGCCGGGGTTCGCGGAGATCTCGCGCGCGAGGAGCAGCTTCTGGGAGTTCCCGCCCGACAGGAGCCGGATTGGGCGGTCGAGACCTGCGGCCTTGACCTGGAACCGCCGCACGAGGTTGTCGGCGTGTTCGCGCGCCGCCTTTGCGTGAATGAAAGGCCCGCGCGCCACCGGGCGCGAGCGATACGACTTCAGGATGACGTTGTCCACGATGCTGAGGTTCGGCACCATGCCGGTCCCAAGCCTGTCCTCCGGGATGTGGCCAACCCCGCAGCGGATGATCTCGAGTGGGGTGCGGTTGGTGATGTCCGCGCCGCGAAGCAGTATGCGGCCTTCCTGCACCCTGCGCAGCCCTGTGATGACCTCGGCAAGCTCCCGCTGGCCGTTCCCGGCTACGCCGGCGATGCCCACGATCTCACCGGCTGCAACCTCCAGCGACACGCTGCGCAAGGAGAGGGTCCCGCGGTCGCCAAGGGCGCTCACGCTGGAGATGCGTAGGACGCAGTCGCCGCAAGCCGCTTTCTTGCCGGGCACCGCTCCGCCTACCTCGCGCCCCACCATGAGGCTGGCGAGGAGGCCCGGGGTAGCGTCCTTCCTGTCGAGCGTCGCGATAGCGCGGCCGTCGCGAAGGACCGTGACCCTGTCGGCCACCTCCATGACCTCGTCCAGCTTGTGTGTGATGAAGATGATGGAGCGCCCGGCCTGTTTCATGCGGTTCAGCGTGGTGAAAAGGTCCCGGGCTTCCTGGGGTGTGAGCACGGCAGTGGGCTCGTCCAGGATGAGGACGTCCGCGCCTCGGTAGAGCATCTTCACGATCTCCACCCTCTGCTGCTCCCCGACCGAAAGCTGCCATATCTTCGCCCTGGGATCGGTCTGCAGCCCGTAGCTGCTCGAAAGCCGCGCTACGTCGTCCTCGATGGCGCGCATGTTCAGGACGAAGCGCGGCTTGGACATGCCGAGGGTGACGTTCTGGGCTACGGTGAAGGACTGCACGAGCCGGAAGTGCTGGTGCACCATGCCTATGCCTGCCGCTATGGCATGGCGGGGGGAGCCGAGGTGGACCCTCCGGCCCCTGACCAGGATCTCTCCACCGTCGGGGCGGTAGAGGCCAGAAAGAATATTCATCAGCGTGCTCTTGCCGGCGCCATTCTCGCCGAGAAGGGCGTGGACTTCACCTGCGCGGACCTGGAAGCTTATGCGGTCATTGGCCAGCACGCCCGGAAAGCGCTTCGTTATGTCGCGCATCTCAACGACGTATGCGGCATCGGCATCGGCATCCACGCCGGCATTAGCCGCAGCGGCAGCCGCGGTGCCGGCACCAGCATCAACACTGACACCAGTTGAAGAGCCTGAAAGCATCCTCTTATCCTCCGCTCCTGCGCCTCTGCCAGAGAGAGCCGGCAGGTGATGAGGGAAACCTGCCGGCTCTCGTAAGCCCGAGTTACCGCCATGGGCTGGCCGTCTATTTGGGCACGGTTCCGTCCACGCCCTCGACGAACCAGTCGAAGCTGAGCATCTCGGCGTCGGTCATGGCCTTGCCCGCAGGCACCCTGAGCACGCCCTTGTTGTCCTTGAGAGGTCCCGCGAATACCACGAGTTTCCCGGCGATTATCTCCTGCTTCTTCTGGGCCACCAGCTTCTTCACATCTTCGGGGACCATCGGGCCGTACGGGCCGATGTCAATCACGCCTTCTTCCATGCCGCCCCAGTACTGTTCGCTCTTCCAGGTTCCGTCCTGCACCGCCTTGACGGTCTTCACGTAGTACGGCCCCCAGGTCCATATGGGCGCCGTCAGGACAGCCTTCGGAGCGAACTGGCGCATATCTGTATTGTAGCCCACGCCGTAGCAGCCCTTTTCCTCCGCGGCCTGCATGGGTGCGGGGGTGTCCTGGTGCTGCGCGATGACGTCGCAGCCTGCCTCGAGGAGGCTCTTCGCCGCCTCCTTCTCGGCGGCCGGGTCATACCAGGTGTTGGTCCAGACCACCTTGACCTTGGCGTTGGGGTTGGCCGCCCGGACACCCAGGGTAAACGCGTTGATGCCTCTCACGACCTCGGGGATGGGATGCGCCGCCACGTAGCCGATGAGGTTCTTGCGGGTCATCTTGCCCGCGACGAGGCCCGAGAGGTACCTGGGCTGATACATCCTGCCGAAATACGTGCCGACGTTCTTGGCGGTCTTGAAGCCCGAGCAGTGCATGAACACGACATTCGGGTACCTGGCCGCCACGTTCTGGACGAAGTCCATGTAGCCGAAGCTGGTGGCGAATATGACCTTACAGCCTGCTTCGGCAAGCTGGGTGAGCACTCGCTCGCAGTCGCCGCCCTCGGGCACCGACTCGACGTACACGGTCTCGACGTTGGGGAGTTGCGCCTCGAGGTACTTCCTGCCTTCATTGTGTGCGTAGGTCCACCCCGCGTCGCCGATGGGGCCGACGTAGATGAACCCGACCTTGAACTTGGATGCCGCAAACGACGAGCCGCCGGCACCCACCATGGCGAGCGAAAGCACGACAGCCACACCGATCAGCACCACCCACCTGCGGATCCTTAGCAAATCCCATCCCTCCCGTCTGAATACTGGCACTCTGAATACAGGCAAACCCCGGGGACGGCCCTGCACGCGGACCTCACGAGGTCAGCCCCAGGTGGATTGCCACGTGTTATTTCGACCCACGCATGATTATTCCTGCCGGTTCAGGCAGGGATTTCACCTGTCTTGCAATGACGCACTGTGCCAGACGGCGTCGCCGAGCGGCGCGATCCAGTCTTGACGCCACGGCGGTACGATGATATGCTGTGGTTGCTGTTACGCAAATACGTAACGATACGCAAAACCAAAGCCAGGACGAAGCGGTGTCAGGATGAGGTGCTAAGTGTGGGTTCAGAAATCACCGCCACTTTTCCAGGGTTGCCGGTGTTGCC
>JASEJE010000049.1 GCA_030024085.1 Bacillota bacterium
CCTGGCAAGGACCTGCGCGCTGAAAAGTAGCGCGAATCTGTGGCGATCTACTTAGCTTGAGGATCACCAGGAGGAGTGTCTCTTGAACAGCTTCCTCTCCGTGCTCCGGGAGTCCCCGGAGTTCGCGAACATCACGTCGGGTCTCCAGAAGAGGGCGCCGTCCCAGGTCGTGCTTGGCCTCACGGGGTCGATGAAGACCTACGTCGTGTCCGCCCTATACCGCAGCATCCCTGCGCGTCCGTTCATCGTGGTGACGTACGGCCCGCAGCAGGCGGAGAAACTCTCAGACGATCTCTCCACGCTGCTGTCCCCGGGGGAGGTGCTGACCTTCCCTGCGCTCGAGCTCTGGCCCCATGAGGAGGCCACGGAGAACACAGACGTGCTCGCCCAGAGGGTGGCTGTCAAGGCGTGCCTTGCAAGGGGCAGACGGGCCGTCATCATCGTCCCTGCGAGAGCCTTCGCAAGGAAGCTCGTCCCTGCGGAGGTTTTCGCCGGGTTCTCGGTCACTTTGAAGGCCGGCGGGAGACACGACCGCGACCAGCTTGCAGCGCGCCTCGCAGCCATGGGCTACGAGAGGGCGGATCTCGTGGAGCGGCGCGGCCAGTTTTCGGCAAGGGGCGACATCCTCGACGTGTTCCCGCCCGACAGCGCGTCTCCGCTCAGGGTCGAGTTCTTCGATGACGAGATCGACTCCATCAGGGAGTTCGACCCTGTAAACCAGCGGTCGAGCCGTGAGGTTGGGCATGCCGGCATCGCGCCCGCGCGCGAGTTCCTCACCATCCCGGGCGCTCGTGACGCAGCTTTGTCCCGCATCGAGGCGCAGATTGCGTCGCAATGCAGTCGGCTCGAGGGGCTTGGGCGCGTCGTCGAGGCAAGGTCGCTCCGGGACCGCACCGAGGCCGCCATGGAAAAGCTCCGCGAGGGCCTGTCGTTTGAGGGTGACGAGCAGTACGCCCCCGCGTTCTATCAGGAACTCGACACCATCCTCGACTACGCAGCCGATCCGGTGGTGGTCCTGGATGAGCCTGCGCGCCTGAAGGAGGCGTTTTCGGGCTTCGAGGCCGAAGTGCGGGAGGCGTACGCGGCACTGCTTGAGGCTGGCAGGGTGCTCCCGGACGAGGCCTCGCTCTTCGCGTCCGCTGAAGAGGCCAGGGCGCTCCTCGGTCGCTGGCAGCGCCTGGAACTCGTGTTGCTCGCCCGGGGCGCGGACCTCACGCATGGCGAGCGGGTCAGGTCGTTCTCGGCGAAACCTGCAAGCCCCTACCACGGCAAGTTCGACATGCTGCTGAGGGACGTCAGGGCCTGGCGCAGGAAGAACTATCGGGTGGTCGTGGTGGTGACCACCGACGACCGGGCGCGCAGGTTCCGCGAGGTCATGGCAGAGAACAGCGTGGAGGCCACCTGCGTGCAGTCCATTGCCGACGAGGTCAAACCGGGCAACGTCATCGTGACCGTGGGCACCCTCGAGAATGGCTTCGAGTTCCCGTCGCTCCGCCTGGTAGTGCTCACCGACGCCGAGCTATACGGCGTGGAGAAGCGCAAGCGCAGGTTCGCTCAGGCCCAGGCGGGGGGATCGCGCCTTGGCGCGTTCACCGACCTGCGCCCCGGCGACTACGTGGTGCACGTGGCGCACGGCATCGGAAGATACATGGGCTTGAAGACTCTGGAGGCGGCCGGGGCAAGACGCGACTATCTGCTAGTCCAGTATGCGGGCGAGGACAGGCTGTACGTGCCAACCGACCAGATCGGCCTCCTCCAGAAGTACGTCGGTCCCGAGGACTCGCCTCCGAGGCTCTACAAGCTGGGTGGAAACGAGTGGAGCAGGGTGAAGGCCAGGGTGAAGGAGTCCGTCCGCGACATGGCGCGGGGGCTTCTCCAGCTTTACGCGGCCCGCGAGTCCATCCGGGGACATGCCTTCAGCCCTGACACGCCCTGGCAGAAGGAGTTCGAGGACGCGTTTCCGTATGAGGAAACGCCGGACCAGACCGGCGCCATCGCCGAGGTCAAGGCGGACATGGAGAGGCCCAGGCCCATGGATCGGCTTCTCTGCGGAGACGTGGGGTACGGCAAGACCGAGGTGGCCATACGAGCGGCCTTCAAGGCGGTCATGGACTCGAAGCAGGTGGCCGTGCTGGTGCCTACCACCATTCTCGCGCAGCAGCATTACACCACCTTCAAGGACCGGTTCGCCGGCTACCCTGTGCGCATCGCGGCGCTGTCGAGGTTCCAGTCCGAGGCCGAGCAGCGCGAAATCCTGAAGGATCTGCGACGGGGAGCCGTCGATATAGTCATCGGCACCCACAGGTTGCTTCAGCCCGATGTCAAGTTCCGGGACCTCGGGCTCGTGGTGGTGGACGAGGAGCAGAGGTTCGGCGTTGCGCACAAGGAGTTTTTGAAGGAACTAACAAAGACCGTGGACGTTCTAACATTAACGGCGACTCCAATTCCGAGAACGCTCCACATGGCCCTCACTGGCGTCCGCGATATGAGTACCATCGAGACGCCTCCCGAGGACAGGTTCCCCGTGCGGACTTACGTGATGGAGCATGACGACGCGGTGATCCGTGAGGCCATCGTGCGGGAACTGGCCAGGGGCGGGCAGGTGTACTACGTCCACAACCGTATCCAGACAATAGAGTCCACGGCGATGTTCCTCGCTCGCCTGGTCCCCGAGGCCAGGATAGCTGTGGCACATGGCCAGATGCCCGAGGACAGGCTCGAGGAGGTCATGCTCAAGTTCCTGGACCGCGAGTACGACGTGCTGGTCGCCACGACCATAATCGAAAACGGGCTCGACATATCCAACGTGAACACGCTCGTGGTGACCGACGCCGATATGCTGGGGCTTGCGCAGCTGTACCAATTGCGTGGACGGGTGGGGCGGAGCAATCGCGTGGCATACGCATACTTCATGTACCGTAGGGACGGCGTGCTCTCGGAGGTCGCCGAGAAGAGGTTGTCGGCGATCCGCGAGTTCACCGACTTCGGGTCCGGCTTCAAGATCGCCATGCGCGACCTCGAGATCAGGGGCGCCGGGAATCTCCTTGGGGCCGAGCAGCACGGACACATAGCTGCCGTGGGGTTCGAGATGTACTCGCGCCTGGTGGAGGAGGCAGTGCGTGAGCTGCGCGGGACGGCGGCGTCCGAGGGGGAGAAGGTGGAACCGCTCATCGATCTCAGCGTGAGCGCTTTCATCGGGGACGATTACGTCGTCGACCCGAGGTTGAAGATCGAGATGTACAAGAAGGTCAACGCCGCTACCACCCTGGATGACCTGGACGACATCGAGCAGGAGATCGAGGACAGGTTCGGCCCCGCGCCGGAGCCGTGCCGGAACCTCCTCACCATCGCTCGTATCCGTACCATCGCACGGGACATGGGGGTGACGCATGTCGCTTCCGAGCGCGACCAGGTCATAGTGAAACTGCTACCCGGTGCGAGGGTTTCTGCGGACCAGGTGATGGAGGCCGTCAGGGCCAACAGGGGCAGGGTGTACGCGAACTTCGGGAAGAGCCCGTCGTTGCGCGTGAGACGCGCGGGGCTGTCCGACGAGGACCTCCTGCACGTCATCGAGGACACGCTCCGCCGCATCCGGGCAGGCGGCTCGCAAGTGCCGCCGGCATCACAGGCGTCGCGGACGCCGCAGGGGTCGCACGTGCGATCCAGGCGACCCGACCGCGCAACGTCCATCGGCTAGGTGGCGAAGGCGTCGGTCGCGCGGCGTCCGGCAGCCTCCGCAGGGTAGCTCTGCATGATTGTTGCGCAGTTGGATACCATATACTCTGCGAGACCGAGGTTGGAAAGGGAAAACCACGGCGGCGCAGGCGCATGGCGCGGCGCCGGGGGCGGTGAAGGCTGAGGGGACCGCGAAGGTCGAAGAGGTCGCGGAGGCGGCCGAAGATTCGAGAAGCTTGACGGGTAAGTGGCAAAATTGAATAAAAATGTCATTAAAGCAATAGGCTATCAGTGAAAACGGAAGGAACACGAGGTTCGCCTGAGAGGAGGGATGACGGTGAAGGCCACGGGTATTGTCAGACGCATCGACGATCTCGGAAGGGTGGTTATCCCCAAGGAGATCAGAAGGACGCTGCGAATCCGCGAAGGCGACCCGCTCGAGATCTTCGTCGACCGCGAGGGCGAGGTCATTCTCAAGAAGTACTCGCCCATCGGCGAACTTGGGGATTTCGCGAAAGAGTACGCGGATTCGCTGTATGAGTCCACGGGGCATATCGCATGCATAGCCGACCGCGATGCCATCATCGCGGTGGCCGGAGGTCCGAAGAAGCAATTCATGGACAAGCGAGTATCCCCGGCCGTCGAGAAGGCCATGGAGACCCGCAAGTCCGTCATCATCAATGAGCCCGGGAAGCACGAGTACTGCGAGACGTGCCCGGTGATTGAGGATGCCAGAGACTGCAAGTTCTCCAGCCAGGTGATCGCGCCGATCATAGCCGAGGGGGACCCCATCGGGGCCGTGATATTGTCTTCGATGGACCCCAGCGTCAAGATGGGCGACCTGGAGCTCAAACTGACCGAGACGGCTGCCGGGTTCCTGGCCAAGCAGATGGAGCAGTGACCGGACAGGCGGGATAGGACGGACGGCGCACCGCGCAAAGCGAATGCCATGCTGATACATCGCAGGCAGCAGGCCGATGGGGCCTGCTGCCTGCTTGCGTCAGTGCTCTCATACTCTTCTGAGCGGCCGTAAACCGCGATATGGCGGTATCTATTAAACTCCACTTGCGGAAAGTAGGATTGAAGTAGACCGCCACAAATTCGCGTTACTCTTCAGCGCGCAAGTCCTTTCCGGGGTTGCCGGTGTTGCACTCCGGGGACGGCGCGCTTGCGGCGCGCCTCGTTGGATTTGGCATTCAGGCTTGCCAAATCGAGAGCGCCCCGTCGTGCAGGCACCGGCGACCCGGAATCTTGTGCCAGACCGGCGCGGACTTGCAAACCCATACATAGCAAGCACCGACGACCCCGACGCCGTCAGGAGAAATGGCACAAACCTGTGGCGCTGTACTGAAGCACAGGGACAGCACAGGGACAGATGTGTTGCCTGCTGATGCGCCCTGTAGTACAATTGGCTCGTGCTCCCGGCGTCCGGGGCTCCCGGCGCCGGCCCCGGAGGCCTGTGTGGCAC
The DNA here is from genome assembly GCA_030024085.1 of Bacillota bacterium. GTDB lineage: Bacteria > Bacillota > SHA-98 > UBA4971 > UBA4971 > UBA6256. Next base: position 5,144 of record JASEJE010000049.1, read on the forward strand.
CGTACCTGGCCTGTGCCAATGGCGGCAGCGTCCCGGACGCGGAGCAAAACATGGCGCCCAATGAGTTCGGGCGTGAGAGGCATGAGTGGATGACGAGGAGATCTCTCGTGAAGGGAGCGGCGATCCTCGCCGCTGCAGGCCTTGCCAACAGGTTCCTCGGGGCGGTCGCGCGTATCGCACTGCCTACCCTCATCGGCGATGAGGGTGTGGGCCTTTACCAGATGGCTTATCCGGTGTACGGGGTGTTCCTGGTGGTTTCGACCGCCGGAATCCCGGTGGCGGTCTCGAAGCTCGTGGCGGAGCAGAGTGCGCGGAACAACCCCGCGGGCACGCTCAAGATCCTGAAGGTTGCCACGGCGATCCTCTTGCTCACAGGCACATTCTTTTCCGCAGCCCTCGCCCTCGGGGCGGGTTCGATAGCCAGGTACGTGGCGCGCGATGCACGCGCAGCCCTTGCCATCGTGGCCGTGTCACCTGCGGTGCTCATCCTGTCAGTGACGTCGGCGTTCCGGGGATACTTCCAGGGGCTGCAGAACATGGGGCCGAGCGCCGTGTCGCAGGTGAGCGAGCAGATCGTGCGTGTGACCACGATGATTGGCCTCGCCTGGCTCCTGCTCCCACGCGGGGTGGAATTCTCGGCGGCCGGCGCGAACCTCGGTGCGGTTTTCGGGGGTGCCGCGGGTTTCCTTGTGTTGATGGTGGCATATTTCAGGCTGCAGCACGTCCCCGGGTCGTGGAGGGTACCGTGGTCCCGGGTCAGGGTCGCCATTGCCCGGAGGGTCAAGGGTGATAACGTCACGAACGAGTGGCGCGGCGGGATGCAGGACCCGGGGGACTACATGAGCTCTACGCTGGCGCTTACCAGGCGGATCTTCGACCTCTCGTTGCCTGTAGTGCTGGCTGCAGCGATAATGCCTCTTATGCAGTTTCTCGACATAGCCATCGTGCCAATGCGCCTCGCGGCTGCAGGGTTCTCGCCCGACGAGGCCACGAGGCTCTTCGGCCGGCTCACGGGAATGGCCCAGCCGCTCATGTACTTCCCGACGCTTGTGACAGCGGCGGTGGCGGCGAGCGCCGTGCCGGCGATCTCGGAGGCGCTTGCCCGGGGCGACAGGGGCACGCTGTCGGTGCGCGCCCAGGAGGCCATCAGGCTCGGGTTCCTTTTCGCGCTCCCGTCCGCTGTGGGTCTGTACATATTCGCCAGAGAGTTCTCGCTCATGCTGAGATGGCCGGCAGAAGTGGCGGTGCCGCTGCGTGCGCTGGCGTTTGGCACGGTGTTCCTGGCGCTCCAGCAGGTCAGCTCGGGCGTCCTCCAGGGCCTTGGGGCCGTTGGGGTGCCCGTGCGCAATCTCGCGAAAGGGGCTGTGGCCAAGCTCCTGGTGAGTTTCGTGCTCACCGGCATGCCTGCCTACGGCATCCGGGGCGCCGCTCTGGGCACAGTGGCCGCGTTCGCCGTGGCGGGGCTGTTCAACGTGGCTACGCTCGTCCGGATGCTGGGGATGAGCCTCGATGTCATGAATAGCGTGGTGAAGCCGGCTGTGGGCGTGGCGGTCATGGCGTTCGGAGCGAGGGCCACGTATGGCTGGGTACACGCGGCGACGGGGAGCAATACCTTCGGGTCGCTGGCCGCGATAGGCACGGCCGTCGTCGTCTACGGGCTCGTGCTGCTCCTTGCGGGCGTGGTCGGGCGGCATGAACTCGAGGTCTTCCCGGGGGGCGGCAGGGTGATAAGGGTTCTGGAGAAGCTGAGGCTCCTCAGGCACTAAGTCTGAGGTCACAGACCCATCTCGCCCTTTCAATTGTGGCGGCGCAGGCCGCTATGGAGGACTCGGCGATGATTGGCGTCAGCGGGTGAAGGGTGGAGGGGGATCCTGATGAAACGAGACAACGAGGCGGCAAAGGCCGTGGACGAGTCGAAGGACGCAGACGAAGCGAAGGCCGCAATAGACCGCTATTCCCTGGCCCCGCTCGTGGAGATCATGCGGAAGCTGCGGGGCGAGGGCGGGTGTCCCTGGGACCGCAAGCAGACCCACGAGTCCTTGCGAACGTACGTGGTCGAGGAAGCCTACGAGGTGGTCCAGGCCATAGACGACCGCGACGACGCAGAGCTTTGCGAGGAGCTCGGGGACCTCCTTCTCCAGGTGGCGTTTCATTCGCAGATCGCGAGCGAGACCGGGAGGTTCGACGTGGGTGACGTCATCCGGGGCATTGTGGAGAAACTCATCCGGCGCCACCCACACGTGTTCGGGGATGTGGAGGCGAAGGACAGCAAGACGGTCCTGCGGAACTGGGAACGGATAAAGCAGCGCGAGAGGGCGGGCGAGGAGGGCGAGCCCGGGTCCGTCCTCGACAACGTGGCTGGGGCCATGCCTGCTCTCATGAGGGCGGTGAAGGTCCAGGCGAAGGCGTCCAGGGTGGGGTTCGACTGGCCCGATGTCACGGGTGCGCTGGGGAAAGTCCAGGAAGAGATGGGCGAGCTCGAGGAGGCGCGAAAGGCGGGGGACAGGGAGAAGACGGCCGAGGAGGTCGGCGATGTCCTGTTCGCCCTTGTGAACGTGGCCAGGTTCCTCAAGGTGGATCCCGAGATCGCGCTGGGCCGTACTGTGGACAAGTTCATCGCGCGGTTCAAACACATCGAGGCACGGGCGGGCGAGGGGAACCGCCGCGTGGAGGACATGACCCTCGATGAGATGGACTCCCTGTGGGAGGAGGCCAAAGGGCTGTCGGAGCCACGCGAGATGTCGGAGCTGTCCGGGCTGGCGGACCTGTCGGCAGCGAGCGAGGAAGGGTGCGGAGGCCATGGCTCTGGCCCTATCTCTAGCGCTGCTGGGCCTGATCCCGGCGTCAGATCTCGGCCCAGCATCGGTCCCGGTCCCGGCCCTGGTCCCGGCGTCAGCCTCCGATCCGGCATCGGTCCTGGCCCTGGCCCTGGCTCTGGCCCTGGTCGTGGCCCTGGTTCTGATCCCGGGCCCGGCTGTGGCCGTGACCCCGGTGGCGGTCCCGTGTCTGCTCCTGAATGAAACCGCGGCCTTGCGTGGCGGAGGATAGGGGAGACGGCCTGTCCGCAGATGCGGGCAGGTCTTTTTTTCGGGGGACTGTCATAACCATTCTTCAGGAAAGGCTTGCACCGGGACTACCGGGCCTGCGCTGGCACGGGCTGCAGGCTTTCGGCGACATCGGGGACCTGGGAGGGAGAGCGAATGATCGACGAGAAGAGACGGCCCGCCGTATCGTCGCAGCACAGAGTTATAGTCACCGAGCGCGAGACGATAACCGTGGACGGCGTCAACAACGTGGAGAGCTTCGACGACCAGGAGGTTGTGCTCGAAACGACCGCGGGCATGCTCATGCTGCGGGGCAAGGAGTTTCACATCAAGCAGCTCAACCTCGACGAAGGGAACCTCACCATCGAGGGCTACCTGGCCGGCCTGGAGTACGCGGAGGAGATGGGCAAGAAGGCCAGGAGCTTCCTGGGACGGCTGCTCAAGTGATCGAACCGGTCGAGTCACAGGCCTTTACCCTTCTGGTAACGATCTTGACAGGCGTCGTCGTCGGCGTGTTCTTCGACCTGTACCGCGTGGTCAGGTCCGTGCTGCGATTCGGACCGGTTGCCACCGCGCTGGGCGACATCTCTTTCTCGCTGTTTGCTACCACGGTGGCGTTCACGTTTCTCCTTGCCACGTGCCGGGGGGAGGTACGGTTCTTCATGTTTTTGGGATTCGCCGCGGGGTTTGCCGGGTACAGGGCGGTCCTCGGGCGGCGGGTGGTAGGCGGCGCGGTCTCGGTGGTCGAAGTGTGCCGCCGGGCCAGGCGGGCGGCGAGACTCGGGGCGCGGGAGGCGTCCTTCAGGTTGCGCAGGGCGGCGGCGAAGGCCAGGAAGGTGGCGGCCCGGGCGCGGCGCAGGGTGGCGACGGCGGGCAGGGCCAGGATAGGGGCGCGGCTATTCTGCGCCCCGCTCAGGCTATTGTGCCCTCGCAGGAAGGGTTAGTAGAAGGGATCCGACGGGGCGATGTCGAACATGCACGAGGTAGTGGACAGTAGCGGGTTTCGTAGCGGATTCTAAGTATGGCGCCATAAGTTTGCGCCACTTCTCCTGACGGTGTCGGGGTTGCCGG
>JASEJE010000004.1:0-135863 GCA_030024085.1 Bacillota bacterium
CATCAGCAAGTCAGCAGGTCCTCGCGCGATCCCTTGACACCGCGCCTGGTGTGCGGACGCTCGACGTCGTCAACCGGTGGGCCTCTCTCCACCACGAACGCCTCGACGGACGGGGCTATCCTTTCCATTACTCAGGGCGCGAGCTGTCGCTCGGCTCACGCATCATGAGCGTAGCCGACGTGTTCACAGCCTTGACCGAGAAGCGCCCTTACCGCCGCGCAATGGAGGCTGGGAAGGCCCTCGATGTCGTTCGGGAGCTCGGCTGCGCCTCGCCGGTCACGGCGCATTATCCCGCGACGCCTGGCAGATAATATGCCCTGAGGAGGTGATCACGTGGACGACCGTCTATCTCCAGATGACCGAACAGGAGGCAACGGCGGCGGACAGGGTTCCGCAGCAGGCGGCGGGAACAACGACAACGCGATGAGGGGCGGCGGCAACAACAGAGGCGGACGGGTGAACACGAGCGCCTGGATAATCGGCGCGCTCGTGGTCATCATCGCCGTGTTCGCCGGACTCAGGTACGCGAGGGTCCCGGCGCCATCCCGTCCTGCGCCCACCAGGCCTGCACCGACCCAGCCCGCACCCACGCCGACCCCGACGCGCCCAGCGCCGACAGCTCCGGCCGCGACCACAGCCGATCTCGAGCGAGATCTGACCAGGGTCGAGGACGCCGTGCGGCGCAAGGACTGGGCCGCCGCGGACAGGGAATCAACCAAGCTGCGCACGACCTGGGAGTCGCTTCGTTCCCGTGTGACCAGCACGAACACGACAAAGGACGTCACGGCGTTCGATGCGCGGATGGACAAGCTACGGGCGGACATCAAGGCCAAGAATGAGGCCGGTGCCAGGGCGGACATAACTGAGCTGAAGTCAATAGCACGGAGATTCAAGATCTCACCGACCCGGGGACCGACTTCGGGATAGTCAACACGGGAAGGATAGACCCGGGCTCGATCTAGCAGGGCCTGGCTCGCGTGAGTTGGAGAACTTGGAAGACAGCCGCCGCTTTTCCCCCAGGACCCCCTGGGAGGCGGCACGCAGGCTGACACTCAGACAGACAACACACAGTCAGAGGCATGAGGAGCGGCGCCGGCGTCTCGCTGCACGCTGAACGAAGATGGAAGCGCTGTAGCGGGGGCCGGTGCCCCTCTTGCTACCCCTTCTACCCCTTGATGACCCCGATAGGCCTCATGCGCGCGACCTTTCGGGATATGCCCGCTCCATGACAGACGCGGACCACCTCGTTCACGTCTTTATATGCCTCGGGGGTCTCCTCGGCGAGCGAGGCCTTACTGGCGGCCTTCGCGATGATACCGCGCTCCCGCAGCTCCGCCTGGAGCGCCGCGCCGCTCACCGTTTTCTTCGCAGCCGCCCTGCTCATCACGCGTCCCGCCCCGTGGCAGGTGGACCCGAAGGTTTCCTCCATCGCCTTCTCCGTCCCCACCAGGAGGTAGGAGTTGCGCCCCATGTCCCCCGGGACGAGCACGGGTTGCCCGACGTCGCGGTAGTCTGCAGGCACGTCAGGATGGCCCGCAGGGAACGCGCGCGTCGCGCCCTTGCGGTGCACGCACACTCTGCGTCGCTTGCCGTCTACCACGTGATCCTCGATCTTCGCGATGTTGTGCGCCACGTCGTAGATGAGATCCATCCCGAGGTCCTCGGGCGAGCGCTCGAACACTTTCGTGAAGGCCTGGCGCGTCCAGTGCATGATACACTGGCGGTTTGCCCACGCGTAATTTGCGGCGCAAGCCATGGCGGCGAAGTAGTCCTGCCCTTCCGTGGAGCTCAGCGGTGCGCAGGCAAGCTGCCTATCCGGGATGGTGATGCCGTATTTCCTTATCGCTTGCTCCATCGTGACGAGATAGTCCGTGCAAACTTGATGGCCCAGGCCCCGCGACCCGGAGTGGATCATGACCACGATTAGGCCCGGGGCGAGACCGAACCGCTCGGCCAGCCCTCTGTCGAAGATCTCCTCGACCACCTGCACCTCGAGGAAGTGGTTGCCGGAGCCCAGGGTGCCGAGCTGCGGCATGCCTCGCTTGACGGCCCTGTCGCTCACCTTGCCTGCCCGGGCGCCTCTCATGACGCCCCGCTCCTCAGTGTGATCGAGGTCGCGGGGCCAGCCATATCCCTTCTCCACTGCCCAGAGCGCGCCCTTTTCGAGGACCTCGGCGGTGTCGTTCTTCCCCAGCCTGATCACGCCGGTGGAGCCGACGCCCGACGGGACGTCGCGGAAGAGCTGGTTCACAAGCTGCTCGAGGCGCGGGCGCACGTCCTCCTCGAAGAGGTTGGTGCGGAGCATTCTCACTCCACAGTTGATGTCGAAGCCCACCCCGCCCGGGGAGATGACGCCTTCATCCGCCAGGGTTGCGCCGACCCCACCTATGGCGAAGCCGTAGCCCCAGTGGATGTCGGGCATCGCAAGGGACGTGCCCACCATCCCGGGGAGGAAGGCTGCGTTCGCCACCTGCTCTGGAGCCTGGTCCGCCCGGATGTGGTCGATGTGCCGCTCGTCTGCGTAGATCATGCCTGGCACCCTCATGCCGGGCTTGTAGGCCACGGGGATGCGCCAGCGAAACTCGTCTACTCGCTCAAGAGGGCCCTTCCATCCGTTGCCCACGACGCACCACCTCCTGAGTTCTCAAAACGAACTCGCCATGCCCACCTTGCGTCCCGCATCTAAGCAGATCGGCACGAATTCGCTCTGCTTGCTTTATCTATCGGCAGCCTCCGAGATCATCGCCCACGCTCGAAACAGTGCGATCCTGAAGTGCCTTCCTCAGACATCGAAGATTGCCTGAGCCACCCACCCGGCACCCTGGACGTTCCCGTCGCCGACCACCCCGTCCGTCTCGCGGGCGGCGCGGGCCCTGCCCGGTCCGCCTACCCGCTCGACCTTCACCAGGTGATAGCTCACGCCCTTGATCTCCATTTCAAGCGCGTGTCTTTCAGGATCAATGCCCTCGCCACGCACGAGCGCCGTCACAGTCCAGGAAGGCGCCCCGACGAAGTCGCTACTGACGACGTCCCGGGGGCCGGCGCCTGCTGTGCCCTCTCCGCGAGGGCCCTCTCCGTCAGGGCATCCCGCCGCCGCCCGTCCGTCGCTCCTCCAGGACTCCCGTCCCGCGGTTTGCCCGGTCGTTTGCGCAGCCGCTCGCCCCGTCGTCCGCCCGGCCTCTCTCCTGCGTATACGCACGTCCTCGATCCTCGCCACCAGGAACCTCTCAGCGTCGATCAGGTACACAAACTCCGATAGCCAGCCCACAAGGAGGCCTTCCAGGTCTGCGGCGCAGACCTTGACCTGCCGCTCCTCCCTCTCGAGGACGCGCCCCGGCTCCGGCACGACCAGCGACATCATGCCAAGCGCCGCGTTGGCGAAAGCTTCCTCGAGCGTCCGCCCCCGGGCGCGGATGCCTACGTCAGCGGTATGTTCCAGGACTTCGTACGGCCGGGACACCGCCGCGTCACCTCAGCCCCCGTTCTTGCCGACCACCTGAGCTACGGACACCACCTTGTCGCCGGGCTCCAGCTTCATGACGCGCACGCCTTGAGTGGACCTGCCCTGTTGCGAGATATCGGCGGCATTCATCCTGATTATTATGCCTTCAGCCGATATGATCATCAACTCGTCGTCGCCGGTGAGCACCTTCACGTCAGCCGCCGGCCCCGTCCTGGGTGTGACCTTGAAGGTCTTGATGCCCTTGCCGCCCCGCGACTGGAGCCTGTACTCCGCCAGAGGAGTCCGCTTGCCGAAACCGTTCTCGGTCACCACCAGCAGATCGCAGTCCTTCCTGACGACGTCCATGCCGACCACCGTATCCCCCGGGGTAAGTGATATCCCCTTGACGCCGTGGGCCACGCGCCCCATTGGGCGGACCTCGTCCTCCTCGAAGCGTATGGACTGCCCATGCGAGGTCACGATGATGAGCTCCTCGCGTCCCGAGGTCAGCTTGACGCTCACCAGGTCGTCGCCGTCCGCAAGGTCGATGGCGATGATGCCCGACCTTCGGGCGTTGTCGTACATCGAGAGAGCCGTCTTCTTGATGGTGCCCTGCCTCGTCGCCATCACCAGGTACCTGTCGTCAGCGAACTCCCGAATGGGTATAACCGCACGGATGCTCTCGCCCGGAGGAAGGGAGATCAGGTTCACCACCGCGGTGCCCCTCGCCTGCCGGCTGGCCTCAGGCACCTCGTAAGCCTTGACGGAGTACATCCGGCCCTTGTCAGTGAAGAAGAGGATGTAGTCGTGAGTAGTCGTCACGAACAGATGCTCCACGAAGTCCTCCTCTTTCGTGTTCATCCCTGCGACCCCGCGCCCGCCCCTTCTCTGGTTGCGGTACGTGGTGAGCGGAAGTCTCTTGACGTAACCCTGATGGGTCAGGGTCACCACGATGTCCTCCTCCGCGATGAGGTCCTCGACATCGATCTTGGTAGCCGCCGACGTGATCTCGGTGCGCCTGGGGTCCGAGTACTCCTGCTTGACAGCGAGAAGCTCTTCCTTGATCACTTGCAGCACCCGTTTCTCGTCGGCGAGGATGGCCTTCAGCTTCGCGATGAGCTTGATCACATCGACGTACTCGTCCTCGATCTTTTTCCGCTCGAGGCCGGTGAGGCGCTGCAGCCTCATGTCGAGGATGGCCTGGGCCTGCTTCTCTGAGAGCCTGAACTTCTTCATGAGCCCCTGCCGGGCGATGTCGGGCGTGCGCGATTCCCGGATGAGCGTGATGATGGCGTCGAGGTTGTCAAGGGCTATCTTGAGTCCTTCGAGGATGTGTGCCCTCTCCTCGGCCTTTGCCAGTTCGAACCTGGTACGCCTGGTGACGACCTCTTTCTGGTGTTCGACGTAGTAGTGCAGCGTCTCCTTGAGGTTGAGCACCCTGGGCTGTCCGTCCACGAGCACCAGCATGATGACGCCGAAGGTCTCCTGCATCTGGGTATGCTTGTAAAGCTGGTTCAGCACCACATTGGGATTGGCATCGCGCCGGAGCTCGATGACTACACGCATGCCCTCCCTGTCGCTCTCGTCGCGAAGGTCGCTTATGCCGTCGATCTTCTTGTCGCGCACAAGCTCGGCTATGCTCTCAACGAGCCTGGCCTTGTTGACCTGGTACGGGATCTCCGTCACGAGGATCCTCGTCTTCCCGCCCGAGGACGTCTCTATCCTCGCCCGGGCCCTCATCTTGATGGACCCGCGCCCGGTCGTGTACGCGTCACGGATGCCGTCTCTGCCCATGATGAGGCCGCCTGTGGGAAAGTCGGGCCCCTTTATGGCCATCATGAGTTCCTTCACCGACGCGTCGGGGTTGTCTATCAGCATGATGACGCCGTCTATGACCTCGCCCAGGTTGTGCGGCGGGATGTTGGTGGCCATGCCGACGGCGATGCCGGCCGAGCCGTTGACCAGGAGGTTCGGGAACCTCGCCGGGAGCACCGTCGGCTCCTTCAGCGACTCGTCGAAGTTGGGGATGAAGTCCACCGTCTCCTTGTCGATGTCGGCAAGCAGCTTCAAGGTGATCTTCGCCATGCGCGCCTCGGTGTACCTCATGGCCGCCGGCGGGTCGCCGTCGACAGACCCGAAGTTGCCGTGCCCGTCTATGAGTGGGTATCTATGTGAGAAATCCTGCGCCATCCTCACGAGCGTGTCATATATCGCGGCATCGCCGTGGGGATGGTACTTGCCCATGACCTCGCCCACGATCGTCGCGGACTTGCGATGAGGCTTGTCGGGCGAAAGTCCGAGTTCGCTCATGGCGTACAGGATACGCCGGTGGATGGGCTTGAGCCCGTCGCGGACGTCGGGCAGGGCCCGTCCCACTATGACGCTCATCGAATACAGGAGATACGAGCGTTTCATCTCGTCTTCTATGTTTATCGGAATCACTTTCCCGTCGATTGGTTGAACCAAGCGTCAGGACCTCCTTGCGGAGCTATCTGTCTGGACCTATATATCGAGATCCGTTACGTCTTTTGCGTGCTCCTCGATGAACTCGCGCCGCGGCTGCACCTTGTCACCCATCAGGGTGGTGAAGATCTCATCAGCGGCCATCGCGTCCTCCAGGGACACCTGCAGGATCGTACGGGTCTCCGGGTTCATCGTGGTCTCCCAGAGCTGCTCGGCGTTCATCTCGCCGAGACCCTTGTACCGCTGCACGGTCACCCCCTGGCGGCCCACGTTCTCCAGGATGGATTCCAGCTCTTTCTCACTGTAAGCGTATAAGTCCTTCTTCCCCTGCCGCACCCGAAAGAGGGGTGGGTGGGCAATATACACGTTGCCGCCCTCGATGAGCGGCCGCATGTAGCGATAGAAAAACGTCAGGAGCAGCGTCCGAATATGGGCCCCGTCCACGTCGGCGTCGGTCATGGTGACCACCTTTCGGTAGCGCAACTTCGATGGGTCGAAGTCGTCGCCGACGCCGGTGCCGAGCGCCGTTATCATCGCCCGGATCTCCTCGTTTGCAAGGATCTTGTCGAGACGCGCCTTCTCGACGTTCAGGATCTTGCCGCGCAGCGGCATGATTGCCTGGAAGCGTCTGTCGCGCCCCTGCTTCGCGCTACCGCCCGCAGACTCTCCCTCGACCAGGAAGAGCTCGCACAGGTCGGGCTCGCGGATGGAGCAGTCGGCGAGCTTGCCGGGGAGCGACGATACCTCCAGGGCGGTCTTGCGCCTCGTCAGTTCCTTGGCCTTTCGCGCCGCCTCCCGGGCGCGCGCCGCGGACAGGCATTTGTCGACGATGGCACGGGCCGCAGCCGGCTTTTCCTCGAAGAACTCGGCAAGGGCATCGGCGACCACCGAATCCACGATGCCGCGCATCTCGGTATTGCCAAGCTTCGTCTTGGTCTGCCCTTCGAACTGCGGGTTTATCAGCTTGACGCTGATGACGGCGGTGAGACCCTCTCTTACGTCGTCGCCGGTGAGGTTCTCCTCGTTTTCCTTCAGCATCCCGGCCTTTCTGGCGTAGTCGTTGATGGTGCGCGTGAGAGCCGAGCGGAAACCGCTGAGGTGGGTGCCGCCTTCGGTCGTGTTTATGAAGTTGGCGAACGCAAACGTGTTATCGACGTAACCGTCGTTGTACTGGAGAGCGGCCTCCACAGAGCAGTCGCCGACCTCGCGTGCCACGTAGAACACGTCTGGGTGGATGGGATCTCTGTTCCTGTTCAGGTGCTCGACGAAGGAAACGATCCCCCCGGCGTACTGGAACTCGACGCTCTTTCCCCCGGCCCCGGCCCCGGCCTGGGCCTTGGCTTCGGCTTCGGCTTCGGCTTCGGCTTCGCCGTCGCCCTTGTCGTCGCCCTTGCCGTCGCCCTTATCGCGGCCCTTGTCTTCGCGCTCGCTCGCACCCTCGCGCTCGTCGGTAAGGGTGATCTTCACCCCGCGGCTGAGGAATGCGAGTTCGCGCAGGCGGTGAGCCAGCGTGTCGAAGCTGAACTCGATGGTCTCAAAGATGGTCCGGTCCGGCATGAACGTGATCGTGGTGCCGGTGGTCTCGGCCGTCCCCGCAACCTCGAGGTCGTTTACAGGCTTCCCACGCTGGTAGCGCTGGCGATAGATTTTGCCGCACGAGCGCACCTCGACCTCGAGCCACTCCGACAGCGCGTTAACCACGGATACCCCGACGCCGTGGAGGCCGCCGGACACCCGGTATGCCCCGCCGCCGAACTTGCCGCCGGCATGCAGCACGGTGAGGACCACCTCGACCGCAGGCCTCCCCATCTTGGGGTGGATATCCACGGGAATTCCCCTGCCGTTGTCAACCACGCGCAAAGAGCCATCTTTCCTGATGATCACGTCTATGGTGTCGCACACGCCGGCGAGGGACTCGTCGATACTGTTGTCCACGACCTCGTAAGCGAGCTGGTGAAGGCCACGGACACCGGTGCTGCCGATGTACATGCTCGGCCGTTTCCTGACAGCCTCGAGCCCCTCGAGGACCTGGATCTGCTCGGCGCCGTACGGCCCCTCGACGGCCACCCTGTCAGGGCGCCCGTTGGGCTGAGAGGCGTAGCGGTTCTGGTTCATTCCGTTACCGATGATGTTACCCATGACACCGCCGCTCTTTCCGTTAGGAGTTGCTAAGAATGCTGAAGAGTACGTCTCTGAACCGCCAAGAACCGTGATGTTGCTCACCACGGTTCCTGGGATGATGCCGCCCGACACTATTATACCAAACATAGGTTCGCAGTCAACCTGACTTAAGCCCGGCCGCCGACATCTATGTTATTATACCCCTGCACCCTTGTCAACGAGGGGCGAAGCAGCCCGAAGCAGCGGAACGGCGCCCGGGGCGCGCCACGACAGCCCACGATGGGCCGCAGCAGCCCGCCGCAGCGGCATGCCGGGCAGCACGCAGCGTGGTAGCCGCGCATGGCCGACTATGCCGAGACATCCTCGTCCAGTTATGACAGGGCCAAGACTCCCGGCGGGACGGAGCGGGACTGAGCGGTAGAGAACGTCATGCAACGCACCGGCAGCGCGACCCTACGATAGTCAGCGGTCATCCCGGCGCGGCCTGTCGGGTACATCGGCGTACACCGACGCAAGGCGCCGCTTCAGCGTTGGAAGGGATATCGAGGAAAGATACACCCCGGAGGATGTGATCACGGCGCTTCTGGGCTCCTGCCCGTCCACCGAGACAAGCGTGCTACTCGCTTTCGCGCGCGACATGAACTCCGGCGCGAGAGCAGACTTCCTCAGTGTGTCCATGTCCATTATCGCCACGAGATCCTTAAGCGAGATGCTTACCTGCGCTCCTATGTGCAGGAACACTCACATCAGCCCCTCATATCGCGTTCATGTCCGCGTCGCTCGACCCGGCGCAGGCGGACCCTGGTCCATCCTGGCAGCGGCGAGGGCCCGAGAAAAGGCCTCTCTCAGCGCAGGATCGGCAATGGTGGAAGAGATGTCGCAAATCTCCTCCATCTCGGCCGAGGTCAGCTTTCGCCGCAACCTTGCACCGTTTTCCTCACCTGTTGCGCTAGAGGCTTCTCTCTCCCTGGTCCGCAAGAACCCCCTCGCCTGAAATCGGACGTCCACGATGGTGCCCCTTCCGAGACACCGGTTCAGCTTCTTGATAATGTCCGCCTTCAACAGGGACAACTCGTTTGCCCAGACGGAGTTCCTGACCCAGACGAAGAGGACTCCGTCCTTGCACTGCGTCGCCCTGGAGGCGCTGGCGGCCGCATTTCCTACGACCTCCGGCCAGAGATCGACCGCCCGGGCCCTCCGCGCCTGCCTCATGATGCCGATGCGCCTGAGGCTTTGATCGAGCGCTTCCCTGAGGCGAACCACCTCACCTCACCTCTTCCACATGCCCTGCTTCCACTCGAAAGCGCTTTGCGGGACCGCCCGTGTCGCCCAGTGACTTCTCGTCGGTGGTGGTGATGATGGTCTGAACCCGGTCGTTCAAGTACTCCCAGAGGCGCGCCCTCTTGCCGGGGTCAAGCTCGCTTGAAACGTCGTCAAGGAGGAGGATCGCATCTTCCCCAACCTCGCTCGTGACGAATTCAAGCTCGCCCAGCCTTACCGAGAGGAGGATGGACCGTTGCTGGCCCTGGGAGCCGAAAACCCTCATGTCCACGCCGTCAACGAGGAAGAGGACCTCGTCGCGGTGTGGCCCTACGAGCGTAACCCCTCTCATGATTTCTTCTCCCCTGGCCTTTTCGAGCTCGCGTCTAAAGGCCTCGGTCCACCTGCGCAAAACCTCGCCGCCATTGGAGTCCGTCCTCCCGGCGGGCCCAACGTAGAAAGATGGTCGGTACACCATCTCGAGGGTGCCGTCGGGAGATATGTGACGAAAGGCAACCTTGGCCAGAAGCGAAAGCTTCCTTGTAGCCTCGGCCCTCTTTATAATCACGCGCGCTCCGGCCGCAGCCAGCTGCTCATCCCACACATCGAGGGCTGGATCGCGCCTCGCGGCGGGCATCGCGCTGTAACGGCTATCCTTGAGGAAAGCGTTCCTCTGGGCGAGGATCCTCCGGTAGGAGGAAAGATCCCGGCGGTAAACCTCGCTCACCGCGCTTATCTCGGTGTCAAGAAACCGCCGCCGTTCAACAGGCCCACCCTTTATCATACGAAGATCGTCGGGCCCGAACACCACGACGTTGGCTGCGCCGATGTTCTCCAGGGACGACTCGTGCGGCACGCCGTTGAGCTTTATGCTCTTCCCCGTATCCCGTGAGCAGGCCACTTCGACCATGAGCGGTTCGCTTCGCCGAAGGAACCGGCATGCCGCGTAGAAACCGTTCTCTCCCCACGCGATGAGGTCAGTGTCGCGCGAGGTGCGGTAGGAGGACCCCGTCCCACAGAGATACACAGCCTCGAGGACGTTTGTCTTCCCCTGCCCGTTGTTCCCCGACAGCACGTTTTTCCCGCGAGCAAGCTCGATCTCCGCGGAAGGGTAGTTCCTGAAGTGTCTCAGCTTCAACCTCTCAAGGACCATCCCCTTCAGCCCCCGTGACCTCGTAGACCTGCCCGCCCTGACGTTGCTTACCCTCCCGTGCCGGTTGATCGCTTACGGACACGATGTCTCCCGGATGTAGCTTTCGCCCGCGCCGGACTTCCTGCTCGCCGTTGATGGTGACATAGCCCTCCTCGATGAGGGCCCTGGCGTGTCCGCCTGTGGGAACGGCGCCCGCCCACTTCAGGAACTGATCGAGCTTTATGTGCGGTCCTGTGATCCGCACTTTCACGGCGCCGCGCTGCTTCGAAGTCATGCGTTCACCGTCACGGGCATGATAAGGTAAAGGTAGTCCCCGGCCTGCTCGCCCGGTCGCTTGAGGACCACGGGGCTTATCGGGCCCGTGACTTCGAGCGTAATCTCCTCATCGTCCACGGCACGCAGGGCGTCCAGAAGGTATCGTGCCCGGAGCGCGGTCTCGCCGGTCTCGCCCTCGCTGGTGCCCACGGTCATCTCCTCGAAGGCGGTCCCCACGTCAGGCGCGTTAGCGCTGATGGTCACCGTGTCGCCGCCGAAGCCGAGCTTCACCGTGCCGAATTCATCCTTGCCCAGGACTGCCACACGCTCCACAGCCTCGAGGAGCTTCGGCCTCTCCACCACCATCCGGCTTTTCCAGGTCCTCGGGATGACCCTCTCGTAGTTCGGGAATTGCCCGTCTATGAGCCGGCTCACGACCGTAGTCTTGCCGCATTTGAAAGCCACCTGATTCGCTGACGCGTAGATCTCGACTTCCTCCTGCTCAGCCTGGACGATCCTTCCTACCTCGGCGAAAGCCCGCGCAGGAACGATCATCTGCCGCGCGTTCGAGGAAGGCGCGGAAGGCGCGGAAGGCGCGGCGGCGCACCCCTCATCGGAGCTGAAGTTCACCTTTCGCAGTGCAAGCCTAAAGGTATCAGTGGCCACAAGCCGAACGCCGTCCCCATCGAGGGCGACCAGGACCCCCGTCAGGAATGGGCGGTTTTCATCGGTGGCGGCGGCAAATGCAGTCTGCTTGACGAACTCGGCGAGCTGCCTTCCGGCGACCTTCCACCAGAGCTCCCCTTCTACCTGCGGGAAAAGCGGAAACTCCCCCGGTTCCATGGAGTTGATGTCGTACACCGCCTTCCCGCTGGAAATCGTGGCGACTCTCTTGGCGCCGTCGAACGTTATCCTGACCTCTCTTTCAGGTAAGCGCCGCACGATCTCCCCGAGGTACCTCGCGGGAAGCACCATGGCCGCGGCTCCTGTGGAACTCACGGGTATGTACGTCTCGACCGAAAGCTCGAGGTCAGTTCCCACGAGACGAAGCCCTTCAGGTGTCGTCTCGATGAGCATACCTGAGAGAATCGGGAGCGTCGTTCGCGACGACACGGCGCGCTGGACCGCGCCTATAGCTGCGGTGAGCTGGTCGCGGTCACATGAAAGGTCTACCGGGGACGCAAGACCTGTCTCTGCCTCCGGCCCTGCGAGGCCGATTGTCTCAAGGCTGTCCACTTTGTTCTGGTCCTCCTCTCGTTATGACGCTATGACCTGATGCCGGAAGTCTACGTCCAGAGCCCGGTGCTCCCCGAGCCATGGAGGAAATTGGCACGCAAGCAGATCGCCTGGACGGTTTTCCACAGCACGTACTCCGGATCTCTTTCCTTAGTACACGTACAGTTTTATAGTACTAGTAGTAGGGGCTGTGGATTTGTGGATAAGCCCTCTCCTTCCTTCAGCCTTGCGGCTTTGCCATGTGGACAAACCTGTGGATTCTCGTCACGACTTGTCCACATTATACACAATCCTGGGAGAATCGACATCTTGTGCACAGAAAGTCCACAGGTTGTCCAGAGCTTATCCACAGGAACCCCACGACAGGCCTTGCCCCCCTCCCGGCCCCAAGGTCAGGTGATCTCCTTTAGCCGCGCAATGATCGTGCGAATGGCACCCGCCAGCGCCTCGTCTTCCTCCATGTCGGACCGTATCTTGGAGCATGCGTGGAGGACGGTGGTGTGATCCCTTCCGCCGAAAGCGCCGCCGATAGTCGGCAGGGATTCCTCCGTGAGTTCGCGGCACAGGTACATGGCCACCTGGCGCGGATAGGAGACCGTCCTCGTGCGCTTCTTGGCCTTCATCTCATCCTGGGAGAGCTGGTAGAACTCTGCGACCGCTTGCTGGATGTGGGCGATGGAGACCTGCTTCGGCTTCTGTGAGGGGATCATGTCTTTCAGGCATTCCGCCGCGGTTGCAACGGTGACGGATCTGTTGTGTATGGAGCAATGGGCGGCCACGCGGGTGAGAGCGCCTTCCAGCTCGCGGATGTTGGACCGAATCTGGTTCGCGATATAGGCCAGGACTTCAAGGGGCATGTCGAGATGCTCGATCTGGGCCTTCTTCTTCAGGATCGCTATGCGGGTCTCCAGATCGGGCGCCTGGATGTCGGAGATGAGGCCCCATTCGAAGCGCGATCTGAGCCTGTCCTCGAGAGTCGGTATCTCTTTCGGGGGTCGGTCGCTGGATATCACGATCTGCTTTCCTGCCTCGTGCAGCGTGTTGAATGTATGGAAAAACTCCTCCTGGGTGCGCTCCTTTTGGGCGAGGAACTGCACGTCGTCTATCAAGAGGACGTCCACGTTACGGTAGCGTTCACGGAACTCCACGGTCGTGTCGTCGCGGATAGCGTTGATGAGATCGTTGGTGAACTTCTCGCAAGGAGCGTACACGACGCGCGTGGCCGGGCTGTGTTTGAGGACGAAGTGGCCGATGGCCTGCATGAGGTGGGTCTTGCCGAGTCCTACGCCCCCGTAGATGAAGAGGGGGTTGTATGCCTTCCCCGGCGCCTCCGCGACCGCGAGGCACGCGGCGTGAGCGAACCTGTTGCTGTTGCCTACCACGAAGGTTTCGAAGATGTACTTTGGGTTGAGACGCGTCGTGTACACTTCATCGCCCATGAGAGACCCTGCGTGGGCGGAGTCATCTTCCTCAGCGCCTTCCGGACCCTCGCCCGGGACGGCGCAGACGAACGACACATCCAGATCTAGGTCCGTGATGGCGCGCAAGGTCCGGCGGATGGGCTGACGGTAATTCTCGGCGAGGAACTTGCGCCCTATGTCATGGAGAGTGCGCACTATGAGCGTGTTCCCATTGATAGCGACGCCTTCAGTTCCTCGAAGCCACGTCTCGAAGCTCGGCTTCGATATCTCCCCTTGCATGACCTCGAGCACCTTGCCCCAGAGTGCGTCCGCACGTTCAACCATAAGTCCTTACCCCCTACACGAAGGCCCAGCCTCGTCTTCCACCACCACGTTTTCCACGACCACGCGCGCCCACCGCACACGCCGCGTCCCGCGCCTTCCACCGCCATCCGCGTTTACCTTGCCAGACGTGCAAGGTACGTCATGCCCTGCGCGGTGAGGCGCCGCTTACCGCTGGCGTCCGCCGGCTCCACGAGCCCGTGCTCCTCGAGGGACACCAGATCGCGGTACGCGGTGCTCAGGCTGATATCCAGCTCCTTCACGATGGTGGAAGGCCCGGCCTCGCCCTTTTCAGCAAGCACTCTGAAAACCCTCCGCTGCCGGTCAGAGAGTATTTCATCCAGGTTTTCGAGCGCGCCTTTCTGCTCGTGACTTTCCGGCAGGCGGGCATCGGAAAGCGCGTCTTCTTTTCGAGAAGCACCAGAAACATATGAAAGGGTCACCACGCAGCCACGCTTCAGATTGTCTTCTATCGACACAGTCCCGCCTATCGTGCGCATGGAGTCGCGCACAATGGGGAGGCCGGACCCAACCCCGCGGATTATCTTCCGCATCTCGCTGTTGGCCGTCGTGAATCCAGGAAGAAATGCCTTCTCCTTCTCAATTATGCCAGGGCCCTGGTCCGAGACTCTGATAGTATTACCGTCGGGCAGAATGGTTATCACCGCCTCCTGGAAGTCTGCGTGGAGGAGGTTTTCCACGATCTCCTTGATGGCTACGAACGGGAGCCTTCCCCCCTTTTCATGCGCGAAAGAGTAGGTTTTCGAGGCGAGTTCGTTCAGAAGGTCCGCGTAGTTCCTGGCCCGCACGTCCACGATCCTCGGCACCGTGCCGAGAGAATCGTACACCGCGATGCGGACCTCGCGTTCGCGTTGCCTCCCGCGCTGAGAAAAGCCATCTCCAGGCTGGGAGGAGCGAGGAAGGCGGCCTTCAGGGTCTCTGCGAAAAAGCCGTGAAAAGACGCCTGACATACTCCGGCCCGCCTTTCGGCCCGAGTTTTCCACAGAGTTTTCCACAGGTGTGAAAAACTCTGCGGGAAGGGAAGATGCACAGGAAATCCATAGGTTGTCCACACGTTATCCACAGAAACTGTGGATAACATGACCGAAGGCCACGGGGGCTTTCCGCCGACGGAAATGGCGTGTAGCTCGGCATTAGAGATATCCACAACGGATTCCGGAAAGTGCTGAAATGCTTGTGGCGTCGTCACCCAAAACATCAACAGGTTACCCACAGAGTTATCCACAGCCTGTGAATAACTCTGTGTGAAACTGGGAATCCTGTACTGTTGGTCAGCACGCGTGGAAAGTATGGAAAAGCCTCCGCAACCATATTAGCAGAGGTTTTCCAGCGAGGCAAGGGGCGGAGCGGGGCGAGACAGGGCGGTACAGGAACGTATGTGAAGGCGCTGAGGAGCGTCAGGGAGCCGGGGAAGGAAAGCGGTGGGTTTCGGAAAGGCTGAGGAAAAGGCGGCCGAGGTGGTGGAACGAGGGGGATAGGGTGCGGAGGTGGGCTGAGCCGACGCCGTTGAGGGCGTGCGTGGCGGGCGAAGCGGGGGGAGGAGGTAGAGAATGTGCGGAGGCGTAGACTGGCGTGGCGACGCGGAATGCAGCGCCGGTGGGCGATGCGTGACGGAGTTCGGGCGAGGGCGGCCGAAAGCTGGGGGAAGCGGGCAATTGCGGTTGCAGGCAAGCGCCTACCCTTGACACGCAGGAAGACCTTGGCTATAATTTGGCTGGCGTACCTACGTTTACGCTTACGCTGTGGAATGGGTTCGATGCGGGAGGCCTGGGGAGAGACATGAAAAGGACTTATCAGCCTAAAGTCAGGCGGCGCAGCAAGATTCATGGTTTCATGAAAAGGATGGCGACGAGGGCCGGGCGCCTGGTGCTCAAGAGAAGGCGCGCGAAAGGGAGAAAGCGGCTATCGGCGTAGTGTCGAAAGGGGAGTCGCAGAAGCTGCGGGGTGCACACGATGCCGAAGAGCGAGCGGCTCCGCAAGAGCAGGGATTTCACGAGGATCTTCGAGCACGGAAAGTCCCTTCCTGGCAGCCGGGTTGTGGTGTACTATCTTGAAAACGGCCTTTCATTCAACCGCGTCGGGATCGCTGTAAGCAGGCGTCTCGGCGGGGCCGTTGAAAGGAACCGTCTGAAAAGGGTCGTGAAAGAGGCTTACCGGGCGAGCGAGGCGGCACTTCGACAGGGCCTGGACCTTGTGCTGTTACCCAGGTCGAAAGCGAAGACCGCCTCTTTTCAAGAGGTGAAAGACGAGCTTCTGTGGATCCTTTCAGAGTGCGGGGCCCTACGAAAGGGCGACGAGGAAAAGTGAAAGGCATGCAAGGCTGGGGAGAAATCGCACGGGCGATGACAAGAGCCGCGTCGCAGGCAGTGAAGACCGTAGCTCTCCTCGGCGTCGGGTTTTACAGGAAGTGGCTCTCGCCGCTGAAGGCGAGGCCCACGTGCAGGTTCTACCCCACGTGCTCGGCGTATGCGTATCAGGCCATACAGAAACATGGGGTGTTCAAGGGCGGTTATCTTGCAGTAAGGCGGATCGTAAAGTGCCATCCATTCCATCCCGGGGGGTACGACCCGGTGCCGTA
Source organism: Bacillota bacterium (assembly GCA_030024085.1). Lineage (GTDB taxonomy): Bacteria > Bacillota > SHA-98 > UBA4971 > UBA4971 > UBA6256. The sequence goes on from JASEJE010000004.1 coordinate 16,272, forward strand.
AGGAAGCCGGGGATGGAGAAGCGACAGGAGGGGGCTGTTTTTGACTCTCACTGGCATTGTCAACTCTATAGTTCAGTTCCTCCGGGATGTGACAGGCAGCGACGGACTGGCTATCATTGCGCTGACCATCCTGTTGAAGGTAGTGACGTATCCGCTCACGGTCAAGCAGACCAGGGCCATGGAGGAGATGAAGATCCTCCAGCCCAAGGTGAAGGAATTACAAGACAAGTACAAGTCGCAGCCGGAGGAGATGCAGAAGAGGGTAATGGAGCTCTACCGGGAGCACAAGGTGAACCCTCTGGGCGGCTGTTGGCCGACTCTCATCCAGTTGCCGATCATCTGGGCGCTTTTCGCCGCGCTCAGAACGTACCCTTTTCAAGAACGCTTTCTCTGGATGCCAAACCTGGGGAAGCCTGACGTGATCCTGGCGGTGCTCGCAGGAGTAGCGACATACTTCCAGTCGGCGATGATGAGTACGGACCCGAGCCAGAAGATGATGAACCTCATCATGCCCGCCTTCATCATCTGGATCAGCCTGAGCTTTCCTGCAGGCGTCACACTGTACTGGGTGGTCACCACGATCCTGGCAGCGGCGCAGCAATGGTGGATGGGCAGGCAGGTTGCGCGCACCGGGCTCGTGGTCGAGACGATAACCCGGCCGACGAAAGGGAGCGTCCCGAAGGCCGTTTTGCCGAAGCCGCAGGAACCTGAGGGGGAGTCCGGGCATGGTACAGAGCGTTGAAAAGTCCGGCAGGACAATCGAGGAAGCCGTCGAGGAGGCTCTCGGTGAGCTGGGCCTGACCCGCGACAGGGTTGAGATCGAGGTGCTCGAGGAGCCCGCGAGAGGCCTGCTCGGGATCGTCGGCCAGAGGCCGGCGCGCGTCAGGGTGACGGCCAGGGCTGAAGAGGTGGACGTAGCAGAGAAGGCCACGGAATTCCTGAGGGGTTTGCTCGGGCACATGGGGTTCGTGGGTGTCTCCGTGACTGCTCGCGAGGGCGACGGGGTGCTCCGCCTCGACGTGGAGGGAAGAGAGCTGGGGAGCCTCATCGGAAGGCGTGGAGCCACCCTCGATGCCGTCCAGTACCTGGTAAACCTTGTGGCCAGTCGGCACGCCCGGGCGGGTGGCCGTGGCGCAGGGGAGCAGGAAGAGCGCCTCAGGATAATCGTGGACGCCGAGGGATACCGGGAGAAGCGGGCGCGGTCCCTGGAGAGGCTGGCCCGGGCCGTGGCGGAGCGAGTGCGCAGAGAGGGCAGGCAGGTCGCGCTCGAGCCGATGAACCCCATGGAGCGCCGCATAATCCACCTGGCCGTGCAGGACTATGAAGGCGTGACGTCGTTCAGTGAGGGCGAGGAGCCTTATAGGCGTGTGGTGATAGCCCCCGAGAAGCTGTGAGACGCGGCGTATGTGGGCGCATGTAGACGCAGGGCTGGAGCATGGTGCAGGCACCGCTGTCAGGACGTGTGGAGACGTAGCCGCGGGGAATGACGGAGCTGGCTGAGTGGCCAGCGACCGAGGATCGGGTGTGGCGGATATGAGGCATGAGAAGCCTGCGCCGCTCAACCTTTTTGAGGAATGCGTGTCTTTGGGGGCACGCATTTTCAGTTGGGTCGGCCCTCTCGCAGCCAGGCGCAGGTTGAGGAGGCCGCCGGTTTGCTCTACGCCGGCCGTCACCTGACCGCAATACAGCAGCGCCCGGGAAATGTGTCGGCTGCGCCCGAGGCGGCGTGTGAGGACTGATGGGGGCGAGTGCCAGGAAGGGGTCCATATTGCACATGGAGGGGCGCGGTTTTGCCGGGAACGACACAATAGCAGCCATCTCCACCCCTCTCGGTGAGGGCGGCATCGGGATCGTCCGTATCAGCGGGCCGGAGGCTTTCCAGATCGGGTCCAGGCTCTTCCGCGATCCATCGGGGAGGCGGCGCCGCGCGCTAAAAGCGTGGCGTCTGAGATACGGGGTCGTGGTGGATCCTGAGACGGGCGAGGAGATAGACGAGGCGCTCGCAAGCGCGATGCCTGCCCCGCACAGCTTCACCCGTGAGGATGTGGTGGAATTCAGTTGCCACGGCGGCATCGGGCCGCTTACGCGGGTGCTGGATGCCGTGCTGCGGTGCGGAGCCCGCCTCGCGGAGCCCGGGGAGTTCACGAGGCGAGCCTTCCTTTCGGGGAGGATCGACCTCGCGCAGGCCGAGGCGGTCATCGAGATCGTGAGGGCAAAGACAGACTCGGCTCGGAGGCTGGCGCTCGCGAACCTGAGGGGCGGCCTCTCAGCAACGGTGGGGGCGATCCGCGACGATGTGGTCGGGCTCCTGGCGGAGATCGAGGCTGCCGTGGACTTCCCCGAGGACGACGTGGCGGCGCCGGACCGCGCCGAGATCGTGCGTCGGGCGCGGGATATGGAGACGAGGTTGCGGGATGTGGCAGTCAGGGCGCGGCGCGGACAGGTGTACCGCGACGGGGTGACCGTGGCCATCGTGGGCCGTCCCAACGTCGGAAAGTCGAGCCTGTTGAACGCCCTTGTGGGGCGTGCGATGGCCATCGTCACGGACGTCCCGGGGACGACGCGCGATGCCGTCGAGGACTGGACCAGCATGGAGGGCGTGCCGGTGAGGCTCGTGGACACCGCGGGGCTCCGGGAGACGGAGGACCCCGTGGAGCGGCTTGGGGTTGAGCGGGCCGAAGAGCGCCTTGATGAGGCGGACCTCGCCATCGTGGTGATCGACGGGAGCGCCCCGTTGAGCAACGAGGACGTTGCCGTGCTGGGGCGTGCGAGCAGAGGGGCGGGGGGCGGCGTGGTCGCCCTCAACAAGAGTGACCTTCCGCAGGTGATGACGGAGAGAGATGTGGCGCCGCATGCGCGCGGGATGCCTGTAGTGCCGGTCAGCGCCAGGGAGGGGACCGGCATCGATGCCCTGGAGAAAACCATTGCGGCGCTGGCCCTGGGCAGGGTTGCGGGCGTGAGCGAGGGCGGCGTGATGGCGAGCACGCGGCAGCGGGAGGCCCTGGAGCGGGCGGCGAGAGCCCTGGGCGATGTGGCATGCGGCGTGGACGAAGGAACGCCGTGCGACCTTGCGGCCATCGACGTCCGGGAGGCTCTGTTCTGGCTCGACCAAATCACGGGGCGGTCGGCATCCGATGACGTGCTGGACAGGATATTCTCTGAGTTCTGCATAGGTAAATGAGGGAGGGAGGTGTCAGCGGAGGTGAAGGGCCGGGCTGCTGATGTCATAGTCGTGGGCGGAGGCCACGCCGGGTGCGAGGCAGCGCTGGCGTGCGCACGCATGGGCGCAAGCGTGCTTCTGCTGACCCTCGGATGGGACGGGGTGGCAGCCATGCCGTGCAACCCGTCCATCGGTGGGCCGGGCAAGGCTCAGCTGGTGCGGGAGATAGATGCGCTCGGCGGGGAGATGGGCAGGAGCATCGACGCCGCCTACCTGCAGATGAGGCTGCTCAACACGGGGAAGGGGCCGGCGGTGCGGGTCCCTGCGTGCGCAGGCGGACAAGGCTGCCTACGGGGCGAGGATGCGTGAGGCGCTGCTGCATGAGGCGAACCTCAGAGTGGAGACGGCGCACGTCGTGGGCATCGAGGTCGACCCGGACGGCGCGGCCGGGGGCGTCGTGACTCGGGAGCACGGGTCCCTGCGGGCAGCGGCAGTGATTATCGCGACCGGCACATACCTGGGCGGGAAGGTTTACGTCGGGGACCAGTCCTGGTGCTCGGGGCCGCAGGGACAGCGCGCCGCTGTTGAGCTTGGGCGCGGGCTGGCGCTGCTGGGTCTCAGGCTGACGAGGTTCAAGACTGGGACGTCGCCAAGGGTCCGGCGAGACAGCGTCGACGTGAGCAAGACCGAGGAGCAGCGCGGCGAGGTGCTCCCGTTCGGGTTCTCGTTCGAGACCCGCGGAACGCGCCCGGACCAGGAACTGTGCTGGCTTACGTATACAACGGCGCGCACTCACGAGATAATCCGCGCGAACCTGGGGAGGGCGCCGCTATTCACCGGGGCCATCACCGGGCGCGGCCCGCGCTACTGCCCGTCCGTGGAGACGAAGGTGGTGCAGTTTCCGGCGAGGGAGAGGCACCAGGTGTTCCTGGAGCCGGAGACGAAAGACGGCGACATCATGTATCTCGGAGGGCTGTCCACAAGCCTCCCTGCGGACGTGCAGGAGGAGATGGTCCATAGCGTGCCGGGGCTGGAGGAGGCGGAGATCGTCCGGCCGGGGTACGCGATAGAGTACGACTGTCTCGTGCCGACGGAGCTTACGCCGTCCCTGGAGACCAAGAAGGTCCCGGGGCTTTTCACGGCGGGGCAGATAAACGGGACGTCCGGGTATGAGGAGGCAGCAAGCCAGGGCCTCATCGCCGGGATCAACGCGGTCCTGAAGATCCGGGGCATGGAACCGTTCGTGCTGGAGCGTTCGGACGCTTACATCGGCGTGCTCATCGATGACCTGGTGACGAAGGGAACCAGTGAGCCGTACAGAGTGATGACGTCGCGGGCGGAGTACCGGCTGTCCCTCAGGCAAGATAACGCAGACCTGCGCCTGACTGAGAAAGGATACCGGCTCGGGCTCGTCCGGCCGGAGCGGTACGAGATGTTCCTTACGAGGCGGAGGCAGATCGAGCAAGAGATGAGGCGCCTCGTGAGCATGGTCGTTCCGGGGGACGCCGCCACCGCGCGGACGCTGGCGACCATCGGGACGACGCCCCTGCAGTCGGAGACGACCCTCGGGGACCTTCTTGCGAGGCCGGAGGTGACCTACGAGAGCCTGGCACCCATCGACCGGGAGCGGCCGCGGTTACCGGTGGACGTGGTCCAGGTGGTGGAGATAGAACTCAAGTACGCGGGATATATAAGGAAGCAGAGGGACCAGATAGAGCGGGCGAGGCGACTCGAGGCGCGGATCATCCCGCCGTGTGTGGACTACTGGTCGATAGCCGGCCTATCGCGGGAGGCGCGCGAGAGGCTTTCCGATATCCGGCCGAGGTCGATAGGCCAGGCGGCGCGGGTATCCGGTGTGTCGCCTGCGGACATCATGGCGTTGCTTGCGTATATCGAGGCCAGGCGGTATCACGACAAGACCGGCGAGAGGGATGCAGGCCAGGCGGCGGGTTGCTAAGTATGGCGTCATAAGTTTGCGCCATCTTCCCTGACGGTGTTGAGGTTGCCGGTGCTTGCTAAGTGAGGGTGCAGAAATGCTCCCGCCTTCTGGGAGGGGTTGCCGGTGATTGCACGAGGGGTGTCAAAATCCGGCCACTGGCCAGACGGGCCGGATTTTGGCGAAGCGCGCTCCGCTTGGGGCGCCGTCCCCGAGTGCAACACCGGCAACCCGGAGGCTTCTGCGAGGCCGCCGCGGGTCCGCAGAGGCCATGCTCGGGGATGGAAGGTGCGGGCGGTGGACTTTACGGGAACGCTCGAAAGCGGCGCGAAGGAGCTTGGCATCGATCTCGACTCCCGGGTGCTCGGGCTCTTAGGACGCTACTACGAAGAGATTGTCGAGTGGAGCGGGCGGGTAAACCTCACGGCGATCGAGGGTGAGGAGGAGGCCGCCGTCAAGCACTTCCTCGACTCGCTCACGTGCCTTCTTGCCGTTGACCTCCCCGCAGGGAGCAGCGTGGTTGACGTCGGGAGCGGGGCGGGGTTTCCAGGGGTCGTGCTGAAGGTAGCCCGGCCCCAGATCAAGCTTACTCTCGTTGAGGCATCCCGCAAGCGGGCCGAATTTCTGGAGCACGTCGTGGGCGTGCTCGGTCTTGGAGATGTGCAGGTGATATGGGACCGCGCAGAGCAAGTCGGCCGCGCAGCGGAGCATCGCGAAACCTATGACGTGGCGACGGCCCGGGCTGTCGCGGAGATGGCGGTGCTGGCTGAGCTGTGCCTTCCGCTGGTCAGAATCGGCGGAGTCCTGGTGGCGCAAAAAGGACCCGGCGCGAGCGAGGAGATGGAAGCCGCTGCCGCGGCGCTCGACGCCATGGGGGGACGGGTGGAACGGCTTACGCGTGTGTCGCTCCCGCTAGGATATGGCGAGAGAACGCTGGTGGTGATCGCGAAGGGGTCGCCCACGCCCGACAAGTATCCGAGGCGGCCTGGAATCCCGGAGAAGCGGCCCATCAAAACCCGTCAAATCGGAGTTACGCCGACGATCCCGGTCATTGACGTGGACTAAGTATGGCGCCATAAGTCTGCGCCATCTTCCCTGACGGTGTTGGGGTTGCCGGTGCTTGCTAGGGCGGGGCGTCGAGAATTTGGCTAGCCTTAAGCGCCAAATTCGAACGGGGCGCGCCGCAAGCGCGCCGTCCCCGGAGGGCAACACCGGCAACCCTGGACAGGACTCACCCGATGAAAAGTAGCGCGAACTTGTGGCGATCTACTTAGCTGGCGTACAGCGAGTTTGCGACCGCCTTTGCGTCGGCATCGAAGCTCATGCCGGATTCGCAGGCCGCCAAAGCGCACAGGTGACGGTACTCCTCTGGAGTTGGTGCGCGCTCCACGATCTCACGCCGGGCTGTCAAGAATGTTACCTCCCTGCTGTTTGGGGGTTTTTGATGAATTCGCCATGCATCCGGCGTAGTCCTGCCGGGTAGTTTCTTGGCGCACGGGTGGGGAGGATCTGGGTTCCGGGCGACGAAATACTATCGTACGGTTTTGGGGAAGAGGCGGCTCGGCGATGAAGGATGAGCTTGCGCGCCTGATAGGGCTGCGCAGGAAGGGCGAGACAGGCGTAAAGGAAACCGTCAGGGAGATCCCGATAGACCTCGTCAGGCCCAACCCTTATCAGCCGCGGGAGAACTTCGACGAAGAGAGCTTGAAGGAGCTTTGTGACTCCATCAAAGAGCACGGTGTGATTCAGCCGGTTGTCCTGCGGCAGGCTGGAGAGCAGTACGAGGTCATCGTGGGTGAGAGACGACTTCGGGCGTGCCGGATGGCAGGCCTGCCGAGCGTGCCCGCGATCATCCGGGACATGTCCCCTATCGAAAGCGCCGAGGTCTCACTCATCGAGAATCTGCAGCGGAAGGACCTCAACGTCCTGGAGGAGGCCGCAGGCTATCAGAAGTTGCTTGGTGAGTTCGGGCTGACCCAGCAGGAGCTTGCGCGGCGCGTGGGCAAGAGCCAGTCCACCATAGCTAACAAGCTCAGGCTGCTGAAGCTCCCGGGCGCGGTGATCGACGCTCTTGGGCGAGAGATGATATCCGAGCGCCACGCGAGGGCCCTTTTGAGGCTGCCCGCCGAGCGGGATCAGATCGCGGTGCTGCAGCGCATCCTCGCCCAGGGCCTGACGGTGGGGCAGACGGAGGCCCTCATCGACCAGAAGCTGAACGATATCCGCCGGAGGCGCGCCAGGCGCAAGGTGCGCGGCCAGGATGGCGGTGCCGTGCGGGCGTTCAAGGACATCCGGGTGTTCCTGAACTCTGTGCGGGACGTGGTCAGGCAACTGAAGGCGACCGGCGTGAAAGTCGGTTTCGAGGAGACTGACGATGGCAAGGTCCTGGAACTCAGGATCCGGATCGCCAGGTCCAGGGATGATGGTGACGGTGATCCTGAGCGGCCGCCGGTTATCACATCTGCGGGGGCGTGTGATTGATCATGGGTAAGGTAATGGCTGTGGTGAACCAGAAAGGCGGCGTCGGGAAGAGCACGACGGCGGTGAATCTCAGCGCGTGCATCGCCGTCCAGGGCGTGCCGGTCCTTCTTGTGGACGTTGATCCGCAGGGTAATGCCAGCAGCGGTGTGGGGGTTGACAAGGGGTCCACGAAACGCTGCGTCTACGATGCCATCATCAATGACCAACCCCTGGAGAGCCTCACGCTCGGGACGGCCATCGAGCACTTGAAAGTGGTGCCCGCCAGCATTCAGCTGGCTGGGGCGGAGATCGAACTCGTCTCAACCATGTCGCGAGAGGTGAGGCTGCGCAGGGCGCTCGATAGCGTGCGGGACCGGTATACGTACGTCATAATTGACTGCCCGCCCTCACTGGGCTTGCTTACTCTGAACGCCCTGACGGCCGCGGATTCGGTGATAGTGCCCATCCAGTGCGAGTACTACGCCCTCGAGGGGCTGAGCCAGTTGCTCAACACCGTCCAGCTCGTTCAGAAGCACCTGAACCCCGCGCTGAAGCTGGAGGGCGTGGTTCTCACCATGTATGACCCCCGCACAAACCTGTCGCAGCAGGTCATAGACGAGGTAAGGGGCTTCTTCAAGGACAAGGTGTACGCGACGGTCATCCCGAGGAACATTCGCCTCAGTGAGGCACCCAGCTACGGGCGGCCGATCATCCTCTATGACGATAGATCGAAGGGTGCAGAGGCATATAGACAACTCGCGAAGGAAGTGATGGCCGGTGCCTAGGAAGGGGCTGGGTAAAGGGCTCAGCGCGCTCATTCCAGATATGGAACCCGAGGCTGTCGAGAGGGTTCAGGAGTTGCCGATCGATCGTATCCAGCCCAATCCGTACCAGCCCAGGAAGCGATTCGATGACGCAAAGCTGGCCGAGCTTGCCGAATCCATCAGGGTCCACGGGATCGTGCAGCCGCTGGTGGTGCGCAAGGCGGGTGACGGGTACGAACTGGTGGTCGGGCAGCGGCGTCTCCTCGCGGCGAAGATGGCGGGGCTTGCCGAGGTGCCCGTCGTGGTGAGCGATCTTGGCGATGCTGAGATGATCCAGGTTGCGCTCATCGAGAACCTCCAGCGTGAGGACCTCAACCCTATGGAGGAGGCGGAGTCGTACCGAAGGCTGGTTGAGGAGTTCGGCATGACCCAGGACGAGTTGGCTCGAGTCCTCGGGAGGAGCAGGCCGTCCATCGCGAACACTCTGCGGCTTCTGAACCTGCAGCCGGAGGTTCAGGAGGTTGTTTCACGTGGAACAATCTCCATGGGACATGCCAGGGCTTTGCTTGCCATCCAGGATTCCGCGCTGCAGGTTGAAGCGTGCAGGCGCATAGTGGAGCAAGAGCTGTCCGTGCGTGAGACGGAGGAGCTCGTGCGGCGGGTGCTTGCCTCCGGACGAGTGGGAGTCAAGGGGGAAGATGAGAAACAGGAGCGGCCCAGAGACCCGGAGATCACGTCGCTCGAGGAGAAGCTGCGGCGGGCGTTTGGGACCCAGGTGCGGATCGTCCAGGGCAAGAAGAAAGGCAAGATCGAGATCGAGTATTACAGCGAGGAAGACCTGGAGAGGATACTCGCGCTGGTGCTGTAGGCGGTGAGAATGATGTCTATTGCATTCCCATCGATGTGCGCGGCATGGGCGCTGTCGGGGTCGTTGGGGAAAGGCAAAGCGCGGCGTAGTCGCGGGGCGGGCGGCCCCGCGTTTCCGTTCTCGGAGGGTGGGCGATTTCGCCTTCCGCATGCAGCGGCCGCCTACATTCGGCAGGTAGGCGGGCGTGGTCGCCACGAAGCCAGGTTGAAGGCGAACCTGGTCTGCTATCGGCCAACCTCCTGCGAAAGTTGATTCCCACGCGACCACCCCTCGCCCCCGATGGACGAGACTGGCTCCGTCGCGACCAGCTTGCCCACGAAGCTGGTCTCCTTCCGGCCACTTCCGCGGCGATCCTGGTCGTCCCGAGACCGACTGCGCCCTCTCCGCTATCGGAGACGCGAGGGAGTGGTCGTGTCGCGACCAGGTTTCGCACGCGGTTGATTTCCTTGCGACCACATAAACGCACATCGTGGTCGCCCACGAAGCACCCCGCTTTGCGATGTGCGAAGGTGGTTCCCGCACGCTCAAGGCTGAACGTGGAGTGGCCGTTCGGAGACCACATTCCCGCGCCTCCTGGCCGCTGACGGACCACCTCCTGCGGCTTGCGTCTGCAGGTGGATCCAGCGCGACCGGGTCGCTCGCAAACATGGTCCGTGGCTGATCACCCCGGCGTGGAAGCTGGTCCCGTCCAGATCTCCCGGACCACCTCACTACCTCGTCGCCACCTGCCGGCACCGGTGAGTTCCTCGAGGGCAGTTGCCGCCGATCCTCCGTCGCAGCCACTCCGCGCAGCGGCTCCGCGGCTCGCGCGCCACCGGGCCGCGCGTGACGGGGCGTCCTGGCCGCCAGGCCCCTGAAAAGCAAAGGCGTTTGGAGTGTCGTGTAGCTGGCAATGGAGAGCCTTGTGACCGGAATTGCCACACGTCATCGAGATCATCGAGACATCGGGAAGACGACCTTGACAGCCTCCCCGGGGGACGGATATGCTGGTTCTGGAAGCGAATGGTGTTCTCTGGCAATCGAGGTGATTCTGTTGCCGAAAGGCATACCTGTGGGTGACGCCGACCGAATGCAGCATATAGCGTGATGCACCGCTCGACCATCTCGGCGGCGCCTGACCTTCCGCTCGGATGCGGTAGGAACGCAACCACAGGTGGGACGCGGCTCCCCCCATGTCGCCTGAAGGCGGCAGTCCCCCGCCGTACTCTTTCCGGGGCACGGGCGGTGCGCGTGAACCCGAGTGTTCCACGTGGAACATTTCCGAAAGGCCCGGCGCGACAGCGAACCTGACGCTGGATGGAAAGAGCGTCCATTCATCGCGCGAGGGATATTTCCCGGGAAATATCCCTCGCGTCTTTCCGCCCCGCTCGCCCACCTTCGCCCGTGCCTTCCCGGAAGCGACGTCCGGTATCAAGTCTGGCAAGGGCGCGCAGGGTGTCACCATGTCCCCGTGCGCACAGCTACGCTCATCGCCATGAGACCCCGGGGCCAGGGACTATCAGGACACGCGAAAGGCAGTACCAGCAGAAGGAAAGCCACCGTGCACGTCGAACCGTTATCGCTAGGCTAAGTGAGGGTGCAGAAATGCTCTCGACTTTTGGGAGGGGTTGCCGGCGATTGCACGGGGGGTGTCAAAATCCGGCCACTGGCCAGACGGGCCGGATTTTGGCGAAGCGCGCCCCGCTTGGGGCGCCGTCCCCGAGTGCAACACCGGCAACCCGGCAACTACTGGAAGAGGGGCGAGAACTAACGCACCCTCACTTAGGAGGAGGCGGTTGCGTCGTGGGGGTAATCTCCGTGATCCAGGATACGGTCGCCGCCAATCTCGAGACGGTAGCGCTCGTCCTTGTCGCCCTTCTTGGTGCGGCTACAGTAGCGCTGGTCGTCCTCGACTGGCGGATGAGTCGACTCATACAGAGATACCAGGCTCTCGTCAGGGGTTCAAACGGGGAAAGCCTTGAAGGCGTCATAGAGGACTGTGTGCACCGTGTGCGGCAGGCTGAAAGCGATCTCGATGAACTCAAGCGGTTCGCTGAGGACATGCACCTTGCGTCCCGGCAACACATCCAGGGCCTCGGGGTGGTCCGGTTCAACGCGTTCGAGAACACCGGCGGGGACCAGAGTTTCGCCGTGGCGCTCCTGGATGGCACCGGGGACGGCGTGGTGCTGAGCAGCCTTTACGGTCGCGATGAAGCCCGCGTGTATGCCAAGCCCGTGGAGCAAGGGGCATCTCGGTATGCCCTGACCGACGAAGAGCAGCAGGCTGTCGCCGAGGCACTTCGCCGGAGGCGTTGAGAGGCGCGAACGGGCCGGCCGAATCCATCGCCGAGACCTGAGTAGATCGCCACAGATCCGCGCCACTTTTCGACGCGCAGGTCCTCGCCAGGGTTACCGGTCTTGCTCTCCGAGGACGACGCGATTGCGGCGCGCCTCGCTAGAATCTGGCGCTCAAGGCCAGCCAGATGCCGGGCGCTCTGCCCTAAGTGAGGGTGCAGAAATGCTCTCGACTCTTGGGAGGGGTTGCCGGTGACTCAAAGACAGAGTGCAACACCGGCAACCCCACACCGTCGGGAAAAGTGGCGCAGACTTATGGCGCCATACTTAGCAAGCACCGGCAACCTCAACACCGGAAGGAGATGTGGCGCAAATCCATGGCGCCATATTCAGCTCCGGGATCGGCAGGAACCGGGCCGGAGCCGCGCGTGGGGCGCCCGCGCTTCTCACATACTGCCGACCTATGGGCAACGCATAGAAAGGGGTCAGCGGAAGCAAACTCACTATCGGGAGACGCTGCGAAAATCCTGGCACATCCGTGCGGAATGTAGCAGGAAATCCGGCACCAACGTCGAAATCACAACGTGCTTTCTGGGTTGCTCTGTGTGTTTTGGTGAACACTACCTGCTCTGTCATGTTCCCGGCAGATCTTCATATACTTCTTAGTGGACCAGCCTTCGTTCCAGGGCAGCGAATGATCTTCTATCACCATCCGCGGGCAGAGTTACGGGCGAGACTATTGTGCGGAAGGGGCGAACCATGATGTGGCGCAGGTTGCTAAGGCGCAAGCTCGCTAGACGCCGCCGAAGCACGCTCACGATCATGGCCATACCTACAACAGACGGTTCCATTCGGAGCATAAGCATACCCCTTCTCCTCGTGTACATGGGATCGGCCGTCGCCGTGGCAGTGGTCGCCTTCCTTGTATTGTCGTACTTCGGTATGACGGCGACCGTAGCGCGATTCTACCACCAGCAGATCGTCAAGGACGCGCATATCGACAAACTCGCAAAAGAGAACGCCGATCTCCAGCGGATCAATGCATCGAACAAGAAGCAACTCGAGGACTTTGCCCAGCGCACGGCCGAGCTCGAAAAGGAACTCGCACGTCTGGATGCGATGAGCAAGGAGATCATGGGCATCATAAAGGGCAAGAAAGTGTCCGTTACCAGTACGTCAGTCGCCAGCCGGGGTGACTATCAACGGGGTACCGCGCCGGGCGAAGAAAGAGGCGAGGAGGATGCGCCCTCCTCATCAGGCGACGACGGCGCCCTGGCCCTCGAGACGCAGTCTCGCCTCGATGAGCTTGCGCGAACAACGGCCGGAGTGGCCGGAGATCTCTCCGCCCTCAAGCGTTCTGCCGTATCCTATAGGGATAGGCTGGACCATACCCCACAGGGATGGCCCACGAGGGGCAGAGTGACGTCGAGTTTCGGCAGGCGCCGCCACCCGATTACCGGCCGCATCCAGGGGCATGACGGTATAGACATCGCGGCCCCCACAGGAACGCCCATCGTGGCCACAGCGGATGGCATCGTTCGCCTGAGCGGCACGCAGGCAGGTTACGGACAGCTGGTGATCATAGACCACGGGTATGGGCTTGAGACGGTGTATGCTCACAACTCGCGCAACGTGGTCCGCTCAGGGCAACGCGTGAAGCGCGGACAGGTGATAGCATACGTTGGCAGCACAGGGACCAGCACGGGCCCACACGTCCACTATGAAGTGCGCGTCTCCGGCAGGCCTGTCAACCCCCGGAACTACATGTAGCAGACCGCCCGTGCTCCTCCGGCCCCGATGGGACCTGACACACGCGCTCACCTGGTCTTCACACCGTCATCTCAAGGACCGCGCCAGAAGAAAGATGCCCCGCGTTTACCGCCAAGAGGGAGGGAGATCTGTCATGTTCGGCAAGCGTCCCGCTGAGCCATCACAGCCCCGCAGGGTGGACACCATCATCGGAAAAGACACTCGAATCGAAGGTAGGCTCGAAGCCGCCGGCACGGTACGCATAGATGGCCGCGTTGACGGCGAGGTAGAGGCCGATGGCGATGTGGTCATCGGCGAGCCGGGCCGGCTCGTAGCATCAGTTCACGCACGCAACATCACGATAGCGGGCGAGGTCCAGGGGAACGTCTACGCGGAGGGAAGACTGGAGATCGTTCCGACCGGCAAGCTATATGGAGATGTAAAGGTCGCGGTCCTCGCCATAGAAGATGGAGCCATCTTCAAGGGGTCCTGCGAGATGACGGCTGCACAGCCACAAAGCAGGCTCCTCCCGGGGAAGGTCGAGCCTCCAGCACTCCCGGAGGGCGAAGCATCGGAGGAAGGCTGACCATGGTCTTCAGGGATCGTGCTCAGGCAGGCCAACTCCTCGCAAAGGCGCTTCACCAATACAGAGGTACTGACGTGCTCGTCCTGGCGCTCCCTCGGGGCGGAGTTCCCGTGGCGGCAGAGATCGCTCGTACGCTATCCGCCGACCTCGATATCGTCATACCCCGAAAGATCGGCGCTCCCGGTGACACGGAGCTTGCAATAGGTGCCGTCTCGGGCCACGGCGGCGCCCTGATCAATGAGGACCTCGTCCGAGCCCTGGGCGTTCCCGAGGAGTACATAGGCCAGGCTATCGCCCGCGAGCGTGCCGAGATCCAACGCCGATCCCGTCTATATCGTGGGGCGAGGCCCGCCCCGCGCATCCAGGGCAGGACGGTCATCGTTGTCGATGATGGCATTGCCACTGGCTACACGATGCTCGCGGCGCTGCGCGGCGTGAGGGAGGAGAATCCGGCGAGGCTCGTAGCAGCGGTGCCTGTTGCGCCGCCCGACTCTGTTGAGAGGCTCGAGGCGGAGGCCGACGAAGTGGTGGTGCTCTCCCGGCCTACCCCGTTCTTCGCTGTCGGGCAGTTCTATGAGGACTTCTCCCAGGTGTCCGACGAAGAGGTGCAGGACCTTCTGGTGCAGGCCGGGATAGGCGATGATTCGCCGGGTCCCCCTGGTCATGATCCCCCTGAAGGCAAGGGGAATACCGCGGGGAAGAGCATGGGATGATATGTCCCGGGGTGATGCTGACATGAAAGGGATAATAGCAGTCTCGGACGCTCTGTCCGACTATCGTGAGATGCTGGAAGAAGAGGGCTACCAGGTGGTAAGCCTGGATGAAGGGCTTGACGTTGCTGACGCTGTGCTCGTTTCCGGAATGGATGTCGATCACTCCGGGATATCTGCCATCGATACCGAGGCTCCTGTGTTCGACGTTACCGGGAAGCACCCCGCTGTGGTGCTGCGAGACCTGGAGAAACGGCTGGAGTTGCTCTAGGTGAGGGCGCAGAAATGCTCCCGACTTTTGGGAGGGGTTGCCGGTGTTGCACTCGGGGACGGCGCCCCAAGCGCGGCGCGCTTCGCCAAAATCCGGCCCGTCTGGCCAGTGGCCGGATTTTGACACCCCTCGTGCAATCACCGGCAACCCAGCAACTACTGGAAAACGGACAAGGATTAACGCACCCTCACCTAGACAGACGCGCCCCGCGCTATCCTAGCCCCTGGAGTCCCATCTGGTCGCCGCGATCCGCTGCGCCATCTCGAACGCCATCGACGCCTCAACGAAGTCCCGCGTGGCCGAGGAAAGCGCTGTCGCGATGATCTCGGCCATCCTTACCACCAGGCAGAGCCTGGTGTTCTGCAGTACCATGTACTCCATGTACCCCCCGACGTTTACGATGCCCGTCACATGGGCGTGCCCCACCAGGGGCAGCGTCTTGCTCACGCCCGTCCCTGGCCGCAGCGGTCCTCTGCTCGCCGTGACGGTACCCACTCTGTCAAGCCTGCCGAGGCACGCGTCCACCGCGACGATATACGCGTTCCTGAACGTTGCATTCACTTTCGCGATGGCTGCCTGCAGGTTTGCTGCGTGAACAGGGGTGTCGAGAGTCCCCCATACCCGGCGTTCGTCGACCCCCAGGCTGAGAAGCCGCGTCCCTGTCAGGGGCCCGAGAGAATCGCCGGTCGACCGGTCCGTCCCTATGCAGAAGAACACCAGGGGCCTGCGCGCGGGGTCGTGCAGGTCCCGTGAAATGAGAGAACGCAACGAAGAGGCGAGCACCATCCCCGCATCGGGGTCGTCTATGTGAGTCTGACACCCGGAATCGCGGCCGCTGCCGAACAGGCCCAATTGAGCCCCCTCCTCGCGAAGTGTCCAGGCTCTGGCGCGGGACGAGGATCGAAAGAATGTCACTTGCAGTATATGAGGGCGGCGTCCCGGATATTCCTGTCCAACCCCACACCGCCACAACAACCTCTCGGCGAATCCAGGCCCCATCGTGAACCCGCTGACAGCGCTATCGGAAACGGGCAGTGCTGCGGCCGCCAGCAGCGTGCATATGCATTACGATGTGGGCGTTGGCGACAGCGTGGGCATACAGTATGGCGCCATAAGTCTGCGCCATCTTCCCTGACGGTGTTAGGGTTGCCGGTGTTGCACGACGGGGCGTCGAGAATTTGGCCGGCCCGTGCGCCAAATTCGAACGAGGCTCACCGCACGCGCCGTCCCCGGAGGGCGACACCGGCAACCCTGGACAGGACTCACCCGCTGAAAAGTAGCGCGAACTTGTGGCGATCTACTACAATGCGCGCGAAATGTGGCCGGTGGGCGGGATGCGGTAAGTCGGTAAAGGGCGGTCAGTGGACACGACGTAGCCAGCCGGCACGCCGGTCAGCGAGCGAACGACCGAGCGGCTCGGCCCAGGAGGAACGATGTGAAAACGCGATGTGTCACGACACCTCGTATAGACTGGACGGGCATCAAGCTCGCAGCGACGTATCTTGGCGCCGTGGTCGGAGCGGGCTTCGCCTCCGGCCAGGAGCATCTGCACTTCTTTGGCCAGTTCTCGCCTGGCGGTGAACTCGGCGTCGGGATGGCGGGGGTCCTATTCGTCGTGTTCGGCGTGCTACTCGCCGACCTGGTTTCAAGGCACCGGACGTCCTCTCCCGAGGACCTTCTGGGTCATATTGCCGGGAAAGCCATGACCCCCGTGGTCGACGGGCTGCTCACCGCGTTCATGTTTTGCTCCGTATGCATTATGCTCGCTGGCACCGTGGCCCTCCTGAAGGAGCAGACGAGTCTGCCACCACACATAGGGGTAGGCCTCACAGCCCTGGTGATCCTGATCGCATGTACGAGGGGCGTCGAGGGCGTGCTCTATCTCAACGCGTTCATGAGCCCTGTGCTTCTCGGCGCACCCATCCTCGTTGCCACACTCTCCCTGGTACAGGTAAGACGCGGCCTGCTGCGCCCGCCCTGCACCCCTGCCCCGGAAGTGATCGGCCGGAACAGCCTTCTCCCGGCCTGGCCTGTTGCGAGTGTCCTCTATGTCTCCTACAACCTCCTCATCGTCATCGGCACCTTCGCGTCCATGGGCAACGAGCTTGCCCGCGCGCGAGCGGCGCGTCGGGGAGCAGCCATGGGCGGGGTGGCCCTGACCCTATTCATGGCGGCGATTCACGTTACACTGGCGGTCCACGGAGACGCCGTGTGGACAACCGAGGTGCCAATGCTGCTGGCGGCCTCGCGCCTCGGGCCAGGGCTTCGAGGGCTATACTCGATCTCACTATGGTGCGCCATGGTCACCACCGCAGCGACGGGCTGCTTCAGCCTGTCCCGAAGGCTCGAAAAGCGGCTCAGACTGCCCCAGCCGGCCATCGCTATCCTGGTGACGATCCTGGCTGCGCTTCTCGCCCAGGTAGGCTTCGCGAGCCTTGTGAGCCGAGTGTACCCGGTGTTCGGCTATCTCGGCCTTCCGCTGGTCTTCGGCATTGCCCTGGCTACTATCAGGAGCCGCGTCACGATCATGCGGTGACCGCCGAAAACCGCCCCGCCCCAGCCGGCGGATGGCGCAGCCGGCGCTGAGACGGCACGGAGCAATCGGGGGATGGGGTGGAAGGGTGATGGGGACGGGGTGGGGACAGGGCTAAGTATGGCGCCATAAGTTTGCGCCATCTTCCCTGACGGTGTTGGGGTTGCCGGTGCTTGCTAGGGCGGGGCGTCGAGAGTTTGGCTAGCCTTAAGCGCCAAATTCGAACGAGGCTCACCGCACGCGCCGTCCCCGGAGTGCAACACCGGCAACCCTGGACAGGACTCACCCGCTGAAAAGTAGCGCGAACTTGCGGCGATCTACTTAGGGGTGGGGATGGGGAGAGAGGGGGAGAGACAGCGAGTTGACTTCTGATCTATAATTGCGATTGAGGACGGATACTCCGGTACGGAGGCGGTTCGGTTGCCAAAGGGATCGGGGCAGCAATCTCGGGACAGGAACGCTCCCGGGCTCGAGCCAGGTATCGCGGAAGCCGGGACGACACCATGCCGTGAGGCGAATGGCGACGGGCAGGTGGCGACGGGGAGAGATGCGGAAGACTGCGTGGACCAGGGCTGCGGCCTGCTCCGCAGGGGCAGGCTCGACGACGCGCAGGCAGCATTTGAGGCGGCCATAGCCCTCGATCCTGAGAACGCCCAGGCCCGCAACAAGCTTGGGGTGGTGCTCGCCCACAAAGGCCGGCTTGACGAAGCCAGGGTGAGGTTTGAGGAGGCACTTGCCCTCAATCCCCGCCTCGCGGCGGCCATGAGCAACCTCGGCAACATATACAAGGAGAAGAAGATGCTTGACAGGGCCGTAGAATTCTATAAGATGGCCTTGTCGGTCGAGCCTGACCACGCCACGGCCCATCACAACCTCGGCGTGGCATACAGGCAGATGGGCATGATCGACCGCGCTGTGAGCCATTTCAAGCAGGCGCACAGACTCGAGCTACGGGCGGTGAATAGCGAGAGCAGGGCGGCGGCCCGGGCCGGGCGGTACCTGTGGCCCTTCATCGTCGCGGCTCTGGCTGTGGTCTGTTTCCTTGCGTTCAGGAAGTGAGGTCTTTTCCCGGGCTCCGGCGCGGATTCCGATGCCGACCCGGGCGAGAGGTGGTTGTGTGGCCCTCCTGGCCCAGGATCTCAAGCCGGGACAACCCGGACACGTCCGCAGCAGCGCCGCTGCCGCGGCAGCACAGGTGCTGACCGCGGCCGCAATGACGGTCGTGGTCGCGGTGCTTGCGTTCGGCAGCCCTGCCGAGGCACGGTCTTCAGGTGGCCCCCGCATCGTCAACGGGGTGCAGGTCGCCGATGTTCCGGTCGGCGGGCTTACCCGCGAGGAGGCAGCCCGCGTTGTGGCCGGCTTCGTGCAAGAAGTCGTCATGCGGCCCATCACGCTTCTCTGGGAGAGTGAATCCTGGCAGCTCGAGCCCGCTGACATAGGGCTTGAAGCGCGGATCGCAGAGACGGTGGAGCGAGCCGTGGCTGTCGGCCGCACCGGGCCCTGGCTGGCGAGGTGGAGGGAGAGGCGTGCTGTTGCAGCCCGTGGGCGGCAGATCCAGCTCGCCGTCACAGTAGACGAGGACCTCTTCAGAGACATCGTGTTTGAACTCTCGAGCGAGATCGACGTCCCTGCCGAGGACGCAGGCTTTACGATATCTCCTGACGACACGGTCAGGGTGCGGCCCGCTGTCATCGGCCGCCGCCTCGACGCCAGCGGGCTCGGGGCTGCCATCAGGGAGGCGCTGGTCCGGCGCACCGGGCGAACCGTGCATCTCACCGTGGAACCCGTGCTCCCTCAGGTCACCACCCAGCAGGTGGAGGCCATGGGGATCAGGAAATGCGTCGCCGCCTACACCACGAAGTTCAGTCCAGGCAACGCGGCGAGGGTTCACAACATCCGGGCGGCGGCCCAGGCTATCAACGGCGTCCTGGTGGCTCCGGATGAGGTGTTCTCGTTCAACGCTGTAGTCGGCCCTCGTAGCAGGGACGCGGGCTACCTCGATGCTCCCGTGATCGTCGAGGACGAGCTGGTGCCAGGGGTTGGCGGCGGCATATGCCAGGTGTCGTCGACACTCTATAATGCGGTGCTTCTCGCCGGCCTCGACGTGGTGGCGAGGGCGAATCACTCGGTGGCCCCAACCTACGTGCCGGTGGGGCGCGACGCCACCGTCGCATATGATTACATCGACTTTCGCTTCAGGAACGATGGGCCGGGCCACGTGATGATGGCGTCACATCTTGGCAAGGACTCTGTGACCATCAAGATATACGGGGACGCGCCCGCCGATCGCGAAGTGCTCATCCGGACGGAGGTTGAAGAGAAAATCCCTCCGGGTGTCGTCAGGAAAGAGGACATGTCTCTCACCTCCGGCCAGGAGGTAGTCGATGACGAGGGAGCCTGGGGGTATGTCGTCAGCGTTTACCGCATTATCAAGGTGGGCGACGTAGAGAAGAGCAAGGAACTCGTGTCGCGCGACCGATACCGGCCTCGGGCGAAACGCATCCTGGTCGGGGTCGGGGGGCCTCGGGCCCCCGACAGGGAGACGTCTGCCACGGACCGTAAACCGAATCGCTGATCCCTTACCGGACCGGTACACGCCCGGCCCCGGTCGAGGGAGGGCGGCGTTCCGGTGGTCTGGAGGTGGAACCTTGGGCGAAGGCAGGTTTGACCCGGAGCTTGTCAGGGCTTTCAAATTCTACGGTACCATCAGCTTCAACATCGCAGGATCGATGGCTCTGGGGTTTGCTGCAGGACACGCGCTCGATGGGAAGCTGGGGACACGCCCGTGGCTCGCAGTCACAGGGTTTCTCCTCGGCGCTCTCGCGGGGTTCTGGGGCGTCTATAAGCTTGTCATGTCCGAGTTCCGTGACAGACAACCGAAGCCGAAACCGCCGAAATGATGAGTCTGCTGAAGGAGGACTGCTCTGCATGTTAGCAGGAGCACTGGCCGGCGCCCTCCTCGGGGCGCTTGATCTTTTTACGATGGTCTGCACGGCAACGAAAGCTGCGCAGCTGAGTGTCGCCCGCGCGTCCGCGCTCGTGCGATGGACGGCGCTCGGACGCATAATCCTGATCTTCCTGGCGATGGCGCTGGGCGCGGCGGTTTTCGGCCAGCCGGCCTTCCTGTGCATGGCCGCGACCTACGTTGCCGTTCGGCTTGCGGGGCTGTTCGTGGTGGCCGCGAGGAAGCCCGAGGTTCGAGCTGAGCAAGGGCGCGGGCCTGCCTGCCGGTAGAGCCGGGTGGCGGGACCTCCCTGTGGCCCCCGCGGCCGCCTGTGCGGACGCAATCAGGGGTTCCCGGCACGCAAGTCCTGTGCGGGGCGCTTCGGCCGGGTGCTGATCCGGCGTGCAAGGGCGTGGAGCGCCGGTCGGGGGTGGGCGAGGGCCGGACACGAGAGGCGCAGGCGTGAGTCGCTGCGCCGATGACGATGCACGTACGCGTCGGCCAGCCCGGCGTCGGCCAACTCGGTGGGTCGGCGGGGGAAGACCGGAGGGACTGGGGGAGAGAATATGGGACACGCTTCCAGTGAGATCGGCGCGCATCTGGTGGTGCGCATCGGCATGTTCACGTGCCACCTGGACAGCATCATCATGACGTGGATCGTGATGGCCCTTCTGGTGGGAGTGGCCGTTATCGCCACGAGGAAGATGAAGGACGTCCCGGGCGGGTTTCAGAACATGGTGGAGTACGGCGTCGAGGCGCTCTGGGGCCTGGTGGCGGACAACGTGCCGCCGCGGGCGCGGGGGTGCTTCCCAGTCATTGCCACGCTGTTCCTCTTCATCCTCGCATCGAACCTTATAGGCGTCGTGCCGGGGATGAAGTCGCCGACCGCAGATATCAACGTTACGCTGGCGCTCGCCGCGGTGGTGCTCGGGCTGACAGTCTATGCGGGGGCATCGGTCAAAGGGGTCTGGGGGTATATCGTCGGCTTCGTCAAGCCGAACCCACTCTTCCTGCCCCTCAACCTGATCGAGCTGTGCACGCGTGCGATAACGCTGGCGCTGCGACTGTTCGGCAACATCTTCGCCGGTGACGTGCTGGTCATCATCCTGGGTAAACTCGTGGCCTATGCGGTTCCCACAGTGGGTCAGGCATTCCACGTGTTCGTCGGGGTGCTTCAGGCGTATCTCTTTGTCATGCTGTCGATCGCTTACGTGACAGTAGCGTCGGAGGAGTAACCAGGAGAGGAATAACCAAAGGAGGAGGAGTCACAATGACGGAAGTCATGCTTCTCAAGCTCATCTCGGTTGGAGCCATATGCATCATCGTGTGTGTCGCGGCACTCGTAGCCGGACTGGGTGACGCGCATGTGGCGGCGAGGGCCGTGGACGGCATCGCCCGCCAGCCGGAGGCCAAGGCGTCGATCTTCTCGACGATGCTGATAGGGATCGGCCTGGTCGAAGCGACGCCGATCATAGCGCTGGTGGTAGCGCTCATCCTTCTCTATGCCAACCCGTTCCTCGGCTGACCGCGGGGAAGCCGGCCCCTGGCGCCCCGGTCCGCGCATCTCGACCGTCGGACCTCTCGGCCGTCGGACCGGCGCAATGCAACCGCGGTCGCTGACTCTTGTCTAGAGGGAGGCATACGGAGGGGGAATCGACCTTGATCCAGATCGACATGACGTTTTTTGCCAGTATCCTCAACTTCCTGTTGCTGACGGCGCTCCTGACGTTCTTCCTTTACAGGCCGGTCCGCAAGTTCATGATGGACCGACAGGATCGCATAAAGCGGTCGCTTGAGGAGGCCGCCCGGGACCGCGCCGAAAGCGCAAAGATGAAGCAGGAGTATGAGGCTCGCCTCGCACAGGCAAGCTGCGAGGCGCAGGATATAATCGAGAAGGCCGTGGTGCAGGGAGAGCGTTCGCAGGCAGAGATACTGGATGCTGCGCGCAAGGAGGCAAAGACCATCCTCGAGCAAGCGAGGTCGGAGGCCGCCCGGGAGCGGCAGGCGGCCTTCGAAGCGCTGCGGGATGACATCGTGAACCTGGTCATATCGACTGCAACCGTGGTTACCGGGAAGAACATCGGCCCTGCCGACGACGAGGCCGCCGTGAAGAGCCTCTTGGAGGAAGGCTGGCTTGGCAGTGCGGGGGAGCGGGAACCATGAAACCTATCAGGAAGAGGACGCAACCGGCGGCAAAAAGGCCGCTGCGGGTTATTGCCAGGACTGCGAGGCCTCTGCCTCCGGAGCTTGAGCAGCGTATCCGCGCTTACATGTCGGAAGTCGTCGGTAGGCCCATAGCCATGTTCTTCGAACAGGACCCCGGCCTGCTGGGAGGCATCGCGCTTCAGGTAGGCAACACCGTGCTGGACGCCAGCCTCAGCCGAAGGCTGGAGGAGATCCGGGCGAAGCTCGCCGTACACCTTCGGGCCGCGGCGCCAATCCCGCCGCCGGACATCCCTGCCGGCGTGGGGGTTGCGCGCGACGCTCTCAGGACCGCCGGCGATATGATCAGGAACTACAAGCCGGTCCCTGTGGTGGAGGAGGTGGGCACCGTCGTCTCGGTCGGCGACGGCGTCGCCAGGGTGAGCGGGCTTCCGTCGGCCATGTCCGGCGAGCTCCTGGCCTTTGACGGGGGCGGCGAGGGGATGGTGCTCGACCTCGATGCGGATGCCGTGGGGTGTATCATCTTCACGGGCGGGGACACAATCGCAGAGGGAACGGTCGTCCGGTGCACGGGGAGGGTGGCGGACGTACCTGTCGGCGAGGAACTCCTCGGCCGCGTGGTGACCCCGCTGGGGGACCCCGTGGACGGGAAGGGCCCCATCCTTGCCCGCGCCAGGCGGCACATCGAGGGGCCTGCACCCGGTGTTGCAGAGCGCGAGCCCGTCAGCACGCCCCTGCAAACGGGCATCCTGGCTGTCGATGCCATGGTGCCCATCGGCCGGGGGCAGCGCGAGCTCATCATCGGCGATCGACAGACAGGAAAGACGTCCATTGCGGTGGATGCCATAATCAGCCAAAAGGGCTCAGGAGTACTCTGTGTGTACGTGGCCATTGGCCAGAAGGCCTCTAGCATAGCACAGACCGTTGGGGTGCTGGAGGAGCAGGGCGCGCTTCCTTACACCGTTGTCGTTGTTGGGTCGGCGAGCGACCCGGCGCCGCTCCAGTATATCGCCCCGTATGCCGGGTGCGCCATGGCTGAGCACTTCATGTATGCCGGCAGAGATGTGCTCATCGTGTACGACGACCTCTCCAAGCACGCGGCCGCTCACAGAGAGGTGGCGCTGCTGCTGCGCAGGCCGCCGGGCAGGGAGGCATACCCTGGAGACATCTTCTACATCCACGGCCGTCTTCTCGAGAGGGCTGCAAAACTTTCGAGGGAGCGCGGGGGAGGCTCGATGACCGCGCTGCCCATCGTTGAGACGCTGGCCGGAGATATGTCGGCTTACATCCCGACGAATACCATCTCCATCACCGACGGTCAGATCTACCTGGAGAGCGATCTGTTCTTCTCGGGGATCCGTCCGGCGGTAAACGTGGGGCTCTCAGTCTCACGCGTCGGCGGCGACGCGCAGGTGCCCGCCATGCGGGAGCTGGCGTCCCACCTGCGCCTTGACCTTGCGCAGTACAGAGAGCTTTCAGCGTTCGCCCAGTTCGGAGCGGACCTCGACAGAGCCACTCAGGCGCAGCTTCGACGGGGCGAGCGGATAGTGGAGGTCCTCAAGCAGACAAACCGCGAGGTCCTGGCCGTCGAGGAGCAGGTCGTCATGCTCTTCACTCTGTCGGGTGAGTGGCTCGACGACGTCCCCGTGGACCAGACAAGGTGGTTCGTGAAGGAGTTCCTGGTGCACGTCAGGGAGGGGTATCCCTCCGTGATGCGACGGATACGCGAGACCGGACGGCTTGACGAGGTCAGAGAGGATCTCGCTCGGGCGCTGAAGGCTTTCAAGAAGGATTTCGCCGGGGTGATGGGTCGCCATGCAGAGTCCGCGTGAGCTCAGAAGGCATATCCGCACCATCCGGGAGATCCAGCACCTCACCAGGGCCATGAAGCTGGTGGCTGCGGCCAAGCTCAGGGAGGCCCAGGCGAGGGTTGAGGCGGCCAGACCGTTTGCGAGGAAGATCAGCGAGGTGCTCCTGGACATATCGTCTTTCGCCGGATACGTGCACCCGCTGATGGCCGGACGCCCACCCCACACCACAGGGGTTATGGTGGTCACGTCTGACAGGGGAATGTGCGGAAGATACAACGATGACATAATCAAGGCGGCGCTCGACCTCATAGACCGAACAGGGGATCGCGCAGCCGCGAGGGTGATTGCCGTCGGCCGCGTCGGCGGGCGCGCTCTTCGGGAACTGGGTATCCCGATACTCGAGGAGAGGAGCCTCGCCTCCAAACGTCCGACGTTTGCGCTGGCGAGGTCCATAGCGGCGCGGATCCTCAAATCATACGACGCCGGGGATATCGACCATGTGTACCTGGTCTACTCTCGCTTCTACTCTGCGAGGGAGCAGCGTCCCAGGGTTTTCCGTCTCGTTCCTATCGTGCCCGTCGCGGGTGGCGGCACCGACCGGCTTCAGGCTGGCGCCTGCCTGTTCGAGCCGTCAGCGAAGGAGATCGTGGACCACCTTGTGACCAGGTACATGCAGATCGAGGTGTACCGCGCCCTGCTTGAAGCGGAGGCGGGAGAGCGCGGCGCGAGGATGACGGCGATGAGCGCCGCCTCGGACAACGCTTCTGATATCATCGGGCGACTGACCCTCACCTTCCACAGGTCGCGGCAGTCGCTTATTACCCGGGAAATAGCGGATATCGTGGGGGGAGCGGAGGCCCTCTCGATCGAGCAGTCCGTGACAGACGGCGGGCCGTCTACCGGGGCGGAGAGCGAGGGAGGATAAGGTGGTAGGGCAGGTAATCAGGGTAAAAGGCGCTGTCATCGATGTCAGCTTCGAGGGGGAGGAAGAGCTGCCCCCGATACATTCCGCAGTGTTCATCGCGGCGGCTGGGAAGTCCGCAACGGGCGCGACTGACGCAAGTGGCGGGGCAGCTCCGACGGTTGTGACGACCCCGAAGATCGCGGCGGATGCGGTGGATGCAGTTGATGCGGTGGGCAATACCGACACGAGAGACGTGAGGCACGCGAAGGACGTGACGGACGCTGGACGCCGCTCAGGAACCGCCATCGTGGTTGCCGAGGTAGCAAGCCACATGGGGGGAGGAGTGGCCCGGTGCGTGGCCCTCTCCCCCACCGAAGGGCTTCGACGTGGCATGAAAGCCGCGTCCGATGGCAAACCCCTCGCCGTCCCCACGGGCGACGCGGTGCTTGGGCGCGTCCTGAACGTGTTCGGGGAGACAATCGATGGAGGCCCGCGCATCTCCGACGCGGGCGCCCCGCGGCGGCCGATACATCGCCGCGCGCCTTCGTTCGACGAGCAGGACACGCACCTTCGGATTCTCGAAACCGGCATCAAGGCGGTCGACCTGCTCGCCCCGTACCCGCGCGGGGGGAAGGTCGGCCTCTTCGGCGGGGCGGGCGTCGGCAAGACCGTCCTCATAATGGAGCTTATCAGGCACGTGGCCGCGGAGCACGGTGGTGTGTCGGTGTTCGCAGGGGTGGGCGAGCGAACCCGCGAGGGTAATGAGCTGTGGCTCTCGATGAAGAGGTCCGGGGTGCTCGATAAGGCCGTGCTTGTCTTCGGCCAGATGAACGAGCCGCCTGGAGCGCGACTTCGGGCTGCATACACGGGCCTCACCATGGCGGAAGCCTTCCGCGACGAGAAGGGCCAGGACGTCTTGCTCTTCATAGACAACATATTCAGGTTCGTCCAGGCGGGTGCGGAGGTGTCGGCCCTGCTGGGCCGCATGCCGTCGGCCGTCGGGTACCAGCCGACTCTTGCGTCAGAGCTGGGGGCGCTGCAGGAGAGGATCACGTCCACGCGCCGGGGAGCCATCACGTCCATCCAGGCGATATACGTGCCGGCGGACGACTACACCGACCCGGCTCCGGCAACGACGTTCAGCCACCTCGACGCCACCACCAACCTGGAGCGGAGCATCATGGAGATGGGCATCTATCCGGCGGTGGACCCGCTCGCCTCCACGTCCAGGCTGCTCGACCCGAGGGTGGTCGGCGAACGCCATTACAACACGGCTCGTGGGGTCCAGGCCATCCTTCAGCGTTACAAGGACCTTCAAGACGTCATCGCCATCCTTGGGGTTGACGAGCTATCCCCGGAGGACCGGCGCATCGTGGAGCGGGCGCGGCGGATACAGAAGTTCCTGTCCCAGCCGTTCTTCGTATCCGAGCAGTTCACGGGGATCCCCGGGCGCTTCGTCCCTGTGGAGGAGACCGTGCGCGGATTTGCGGAGATCCTCGAAGGGAAGCACGACGATCTGCCCGAACAGGCGTTCTATATGGTAGGCACCATAGACGAGGCCGTCGAAAGGGCGCAGGCCATCGCACGCCAGGAGGCGTCATAGATCGTGTCCAGGAAGATGAGGCTCGAGATCGTCACCCCCGACAGGCTGGAGTTCTCTGGCGATGTGGAGTCGATCATCGCCCCCAGTGTGTCGGGGTACATCGGTATCCTCCCCGGCCACATGCCCCTCATAGCCAGGCTCGCGGTGGGAGTCCTCACCGTGCGAGCGGGAAGCACCCGCCTGAGCATGGCCGTAAGCGAGGGATACATGGAGGTCTCGCCCGGCAAGGTCATCATCCTTGCCGAGGCCGCGGAGATGCCGGGGGAGATAGACGTGGAGCGCGCGCTTGCGGCAAAGCGCCGGGCCGAGGAGGTCCTTGCCACCAGCAAGGAACACGTGCTTCTGGCGCGCGCCCGGGCGTCGCTGCAGAAGGCCATCAACAGGCTCAAGGTCGCCAAATATCAGGATGGAAGCGGGGAGGGATCTCCAGTCGGGTCGGAGAAGATATCGGGAGAATAGGACCGGGCCAGAGGAGGTTCGCGGGATGAGGATCGAGCCGTTCTCCATCGAGAGGTGGTTTGGCCGGTACGAGTTTACGGCCAGGTACAATATCGCCGAAAGCTGCGTGAAGCCATTTACCCTCTCTGAGCTTGCGGAACTCTGCGGAACCGACGTGCTGCACGCGGATGCGGCCCGCCCTGTGGGCCTGGGCTATACAGACAGCCGGGGCATCCCCGAGCTGCGCGAGGAAATCGCCCGGCTCTATCCCGGCCGCGGCCCCGAAAACGTGCTCGTGACGACCGGGGCCATCGAGGCCAACTTCCTCGTGTTCGCCGCCCTGCTGGGCCCAGGCGACGTCGTCATCTCGGAGTTCCCGGCCTACCAGCAGCTTTACGAGGTCCCTCGTTCGCAGGGGGCCGAGGTCAAGCTGTGGCGCCTGGCGGCGGAGAAGGGATTCAGGCCCGACATCTCAGAGCTTGAAGGCTTTGTGACGCAGGGCGCAAGGATGATCGTGATCAATCACCCTCATAACCCGACCGGGGCGCCGATAGATGCAGGTAGCATGGCTGCGGTATGCGAGATCGCCGAGCAACGCGGGGCAGTCCTTCTATCAGACGAGGTCTACCGAGGCCTGTCCCTTTCAGATGCCGTTGCATCTCCATCGGCCCAGAGGTTTTCCGACGACGCCGTGAGCGTGGGTAGCATGTCCAAGGCATACGGGCTATCCGGCCTTCGGATCGGGTGGATGGTCGGGCCTGAGGAGATAATCGAGAAATGCTGGGCGCTTCGCGACTATACGTCCATCTGTCCCGCTGGACCATCGCAACTCCTTGCCCTCGCGGCGCTTCGCGACTCCGAGAAAGTGCTTGCCAGGAACCGGTCCATCGCGCGGAAGAACTTCGCCATCCTCGACGAGTGGGTGCGGACCAACTCGCACCTCGTGAGCTATGTCGCGCCGCGAGAGGGAGTCGTGGCGTTCGTGAAATACGCTGCCGACGCGCCGTCGTTTGAGGTGGCAACGGAACTCGTGACCCATGACGGCGTGCTGGTGGTGCCTGGCGCGTGTTTCGAGGTGGAGGGCTACTTCAGGATCGGGTTCGGCGGGGATACTGCCACGCTCGAGACCGGGCTGGACCTGCTGGCGAAGAGGCTTGCGGCCAGGATGTAACCTGGTCGGCTGGAGGAACACACTTTCGTTGCTAGGACTAGGGTCTCAAGGTATAATATAAGGGGCGCAAGTGTGGGTCCCCAAATCCATGCCAGTCCGGCGATGAGTCTGGGGCCCGCGCAGGCACGACGAAGCGCTCCCGGTAGGCCAAGCGCTACATCCACAGCGGCGCGCCGCAAGCGCGCCGTCCCCCGGGGCGCCCCACAGGCAACCTCTGGTAGACTGGCACTGATCTTTGAACCCGCGCCCATACTCGAGGCGGGAAGAGGAGTCGCTGATGGAGAAAGGCAAGTTCATAGTGATCGAAGGGATAGACGGGTCCGGGGTCACCACCGAGGCCGTGAAGCTGAAGGAATACGTGGCGACGAAGCTCAACCTTCCCGTCCACCTAACCAAGGAGCCCACAGACGGCCCGGTGGGAGGTCTCATCCGGACGATCCTCGCCAAAAGGGTTGGGGCGCCATCCCACAACGGGAAGTTCGAGAGCATCGACCCGAGGTGCCTGGCGCTCCTTTTCGCCGCAGACCGCCTGGACCACCTCGAGGTGGACATCCTGCCGAAGCTGGAGGGCGGCGTGGTGGTCATCTGCGATCGGTATATCCTCTCGTCCCTCGCTTACCAGTCGCTCAATGTGGACAGGCGGTGGCTCGAACAGATAAATGCGAAGGCCATCACCCCCGACCTCACGATCTATCTCCAGGTCCCACCGCTGGTGGCGGAGCGCAGGCGCAACCAGGCACGGTGGCACGTGGAGCTGTATGAGGAGACCCCGAAACTCCAGAAGGTGGCCGAGAACTACGTCGAGGCCATCGATGAGCTGCGGCGGCGCGGGCAGAGGGTGGAGATCGTGGATGGTAACAGACCCATGCGCGAGGTGCAGCGCGACATCATAGCCGCTGTAAAGCCGATCCTCACCACCAGGGCGGGATCGGGGCGCAAGAGACCGAAACCGCCTGCAGGGGAGCCCCGGCTGAACATGGTGTTTCCCAGCGACAACCAGTCCGAGGAGAAGGAGGCCCTGGCCCCATGATTGGGTTTCACCACGAGAAGATCGAGGTGGCACGTTCCGAGGACACCCTGGACCCGGTCAGCCTGAAATGGAAGGACAGGGAGTATAAGATAACGGAGATCAAGAAGGTCTGGCAAGAGGCTGCGTTTGCGGCGCCCGCGTCGGGTCGAGGGGGCCGGTCGAAGAGCTGGTGGGACCAGCACGGCAGGAAATTCTACCGCCTTACCATCGATAGCGGACAGGTTCTCGACGTATACTTCGATCCCAGGAAGGAAGAGTGGTACCTGAGCAAGAGCTGGGGTCGGCCAGGCGAGGAGACGTAGGTGTGCGCGGCGCCGTAATCTCGTACGCCGATAAGGTGCGCTCCTTTTCAACGAACGCGAGACTGTTCCTTCTTAGCACGGCGCTGGGTTCGCTACAATCAGGCATCCTCCAGGTTGTCCTGGCGCTCTACGTCGTCGCCCTGGACCACGGCCGCGACTTCCTGGGCGTCATGACGGGCCTCGGCGCCCTTGTCACAGGCATTGTGAGCCTTCCGGCCGCAGCGGTCGCGCGAGCAACCGGCCATCGGAAGGCTCTTCTCGTCGGCACGGCCATCGCTGCATCCGGGGCACTTGGCATCTCACTCTCGTCGGCACGGACCTGGCTTCTTCTCTTCCAGGGGATCCTCGGGGCCGGCACCGCCTTCATCTTCGTCAATACTCCGCCCTTCCTCGCTGAGAACAGCAGCGACACGGAGAGAACCTACCTCTTCAGCGTCAACAGCACGATGCTTCTTGCGGTGGCGGTGGTGGGGAATTTCCTCGGCGGAACGCTCCCGAACGTTTTCGGCCTGGCCGTGCCGGGCTGGGCTTCATCGTCGCCTGCGGCTTTCCGGGCCGCCATGCTGGTGGGAGTGGCTTTCATCGCGGCATCCGCACTTCCCTTGCTGTCGATGAGGGAGGCGCAGCAGCAGGGTGGCGGGGCTGCGAGCGAGGGTCCGGCCCTTGCGGGAAAGTGGTCGCCGGGGCGCGTGTCCGGTGCTGACTGCTCCGGAGGGTCCGAGGGTGTGGGCTGTCGCTCTGCACGGGGCGCGCGGAGCGGTCGCCACCGACTGCGCCTGATGGGGCAGTTCGTTACGACGTCAGCCATCATGTCGCTCGGGGCGGGGATGATGGTGCCGTTTCTGTCCGTGTTTCTCGCGGACAAAGGGGCAAGCTCTTCGTTCATAGGAGCCGTCTTCGCAGGCTCGATGGTCATGACGATGCTCGGAACGGTTGTCGCTCCTGCGCTGGCCGAGCGCTGGGGGAAGGTGAAGACCGTCGCGCTCACCCAGATCGCGTCGACGCCGTTTCTCGTGGCGATGGCGCTCTCCGGGAACCTCCTGCTTGCCGTCCCTGCCATGCTGGTCCGGTCCGCTCTCATGAATATGTCCGGGCCGGTGGACGGAAGCTTCAGCATGGAGGCGGTGGACGCGAGGGACCGTGCCGTGCTGAGCAGCCTTCGCGGCATGTCCTGGAACCTTGCCTGGGCAGGGGGGAGCGTGCTCGGAGGAATCATGATCGAACGGTCGGGATACGCTGCGCCTTTCCTGGTAACGGCAATCTTGTATCTTGCATCTGCCCTCCTGTACGTGCTATTCTTTTCTAAACTGGATTCGCGCCACAGCGGCCGAAGCGGCCAAGCCAGCCAAAGCCCCCAGAGGGGCCAGAGCGGCCGGAGGGGCCCAAGCGGCCCGAGCGGCTCGAGCGACCATACCGGCCATACTGGTCGCGCTGGCTACACCGGCCATGCCGGGGCGGCACCACGTGGGAGGAGAAGCGAGTGGGTACGGAGCCAATGATCAAGGTGGTCGGGCTGAACAAACACTTCGGCCGACTGCACGTGCTGCGGGACGTGAATTTCGAGGTGGCGAAGGGAGAGGTCGTGGTTATCCTGGGCCGCAGCGGCTCAGGGAAGAGCACGCTCCTTCGGTGTCTCAACTACCTCGAACCTCCGGATAGCGGGGAGATATGGATCGATGGGCAGCGCGTGGACCCGCGCAGGACCAACCTGCAGGCGCTCCGCGAGGAGATGGGGTTCGTCTTCCAGCACTTCAACCTCTTTCCGCACCTCACGGCCCTCGATAACGTCACGCTCGCGCTTCGCGTCGTGAAGAAGATGCCGGAGGCTCACGCCCGCGAGATCGGCATGGGGACGCTCGGGAAAGTCGGGCTTGCTGCCAAAGCCGACGCCTATCCGGACCAACTCTCCGGAGGGCAGCAGCAACGCGTGGCGATAGCGCGGTCCATGGCAATGAACCCCAAGGTAATGCTGTTCGACGAGCCCACGTCGGCCCTCGACCCCGAGCTCATCGGCGAGGTGCTTGCGGCCATGGAGGACCTGGCAAGGGCGGGCATGACCATGATCGTGGTGACCCACGAGATGGGATTCGCGCGGCGCGTGGCGCAGCGCGCACTCTTCATGCACGAAGGGTGCTTCATAGAAGCGGGAACACCTGCCGAGTTGTTCGAGAACCCGAAGACTCCTGAGGCGAGGACGTTCATCAGCTCCATCCTTTGATCTCCGGTCATCTCCAGTGACCTCCGATGGTCTCCGGGGGTATCTTCTCCTCGAGGCCGGACGGCTCTGCATTGCGGGGAGGATGCCTCGGCGTGGCGCCCCGCCACATCGTAGCACCGATAGTCGAGGGAGGTTGTTGCGGTGCAGGAAGCCATCAACCTTATGAGCGACACAGTCACCCTTCCAACCCCGGACATGTTGCACGCCATGACGACGGCGCCCCTCGGCGACGACGTGACACGCGAGGATCCGACAGTCAACCGCCTCGAGGCGCTGGCGGCCGAGCGGCTTGGCAAGGAGGCGGGCCTTTTCGTGGCGAGCGGCACCATGGGCAACCTCGTCGCCGTGCTCGCCCACACCCAGCGCGGCGATGAGGTCATCATGGAGTCCGAGTGCCACATGTATTACTACGAGGTAGGGGGCCTGGCAGCGGTCGCCGGCGTCATGCCAAGACTGGTTCCGGGCAGGCACGGCATACTCGATCCCGATGACGTGGCCCGCGCGATAAGAGGTGCGAACATTCACTACCCGACGCCGCGTCTCGTCGCGGTGGAGAACACCCACAACCGCGGGGGCGGCACAGTCACCCCCATCAACGTCATGACCGCCATCTGCAACATCGCGCGGTCCAGGGGCCTCGCCACCCACCTCGATGGCGCCAGGATCTTCAACGCCGCCATCGCCCTTGGCGTGGATGCACGGGAGATCGCCCGGCCGTTCGATTCTGTCATGCTCTGCCTGTCGAAGGGGCCTTCGGCGCCGGTTGGCTCGGTGCTCGTGGGGAGTCGCGACTTCATCGAGCGGGCCAGGAAGTGCCGCAAGCTGGTGGGAGGCGGCATGCGTCAGGCGGGCGTGATTGCGGCGGCGGGGATAGTCGCGCTCGAGAAGATGGTGGACCGGCTCCGGGAGGACCATGAGAACGCCCGCCTGCTGGGGGAGGGCCTTGCGGATATCCCCGGGATCGCCGTCGACCTGGAGACAGTCCAGACCAACATGGTTTACGTCGACGTGGCCGGCCTCGGAATGGATACCCAGTCCTTCCTGCGGGAACTCGCCGCGCGTAACGTCAGGGCGTCCGAGCGCCCGCCCACAGCGGTGAGGATGGTCACGCACAGGCATATTTCCCGGGAAAACGTCCTCTACGTGCTCGGTGCCGTCAGGGAGATCGCGATGGCCGCATCGAGATAGACGTGCATCAACCTGCGCCACCGGCCCGCGCTTCGTTCGTGGGCCGGCGCAGCCCTTTTGGGCCTACAGCGAGACTTCGCCAACTCCCCTCACAACATCTGCTGTAGCACCTCTTGTCTGCGTGAGGCGTCCGCATCCTTGACCAGGCTCCCGAATATCATGTCGCTAAGGAGAGGTGTCGTTCAAAGGCACTGTGCATGGAGCTGAGACCTCTGTCAGCCCGATCACGCGGGCCCATACCTCCTTGCAATGGCGAAGGCGGCCATACAGGCCAGGTGAGCTCCCTGGAGGACATGACGCCCCATGGGGACCGGCCACCGACCGGTCTTCCCTGGGGCTTCGTACTCTCTGGATGGATCACCCGGGCACGCTGTTGCCAAGCAGCAGTGATACCCTGTCGCAGTGCCGGGCCTCAATAGGCCTTCGCAAGGTAGACCCAGAGGTTCGACCTGGACCCGCACCTGATGCAGGCTCCCGGGCGTGGCGATTCAGCGAGGGGAATGCACCTGATGGTGGCGCCCGTCTCCTCTTTGATCACGGCTTCACATCCTTGGTTCCCGCACCAGGGAGCATATACGAACCCTCGCTTCGTCTCCATGACGGCCTTGAACTCGTCGTAGTCTGAGACCCGGTGGGTGTTCTCGTCCATGAACCGCTTCGCCCTCGAGTAAAGGCCGTCCTGGACCGCCTTGAGGAGATCTCGCACTGCCTGCTCGAGGCCGTCCATGGACGCCGTGGTCTTCTCGCCGGTATCGCGCCTCACGAGTACCACGTGTCCAGCCTTGATGTCGCGCGGCCCGACTTCGAGCCTCACCGGAACCCCTTTCAGTTCCCACTCGTTGAACTTCCAGCCGGGTGAGTACTCCTCGCGCGCGTCGAGATCGACGCGCGAGACCTTCGTGAGGCGCGCCTGGATATCGCGGGCTACGGCCAGCACCGTCTCGCGCGCCGCAGGAGGCATGATGGGCACGATCACCACCTGCGTGGGCGCCACGCGCGGCGGGAGGGCGAGGCCCCGCTCGTCTCCGTGGACCATGATGATTCCCCCGATGAGGCGGGTGGACACCCCCCACGAGGTCTGCCACACGTGCCTGAGCTCATCGTCCTGGTCCAGGAAAGTGATGTCGAAGACCTTCGCGAAGTTCTGGCCGAGGTTGTGAGAAGTGCCTGCCTGGAGCGCACGGCCGTCGGTCATGAGCGCCTCGACTGAGTACGTGCGCACCGCGCCTGCGAACTTCTCCTTCTCGGTCTTTCTGCCTGCGATCACCGGGATGGCAAGGTCCTCAGTAAGGAAGCTGCGATAGACCTCCAGCATCCTGAGGGTCTCCTCCTCGGCCTCCTCGGCTGTGCGGTGGCACGTGTGGCCTTCCTGCCAGAGGAATTCCGATGTCCTCAGGAAGAGCCGGGTGGTCTTCTCCCACCTGACCACGTTCGCCCACTGGTTGATCAACACGGGCAGATCGCGCCAGGACTTGATCCACTTGGAGTACATGTACCCGATGACCGTCTCCGACGTCGGCCTGACGACCAGTGGCTCGGCGAGATCCTCGCTGCCCGCGCGGGTCACCCAGGCGACCTCTGGCGCGAAGCCCTCCACGTGCTGCGCCTCGCGGCGCAGAAAGCTCTCGGGGATGAAGAGCGGAAAGTAGGCGTTCCTGTGCCCCGTCGCCTTGATGCGGGCGTCGAGGTGGGCCTGCATGTTCTCCCAGAGCCCGTACCCGTACGGCCGTATGACCATGCAGCCGCGCACGGGGGCGTAGTCCGCAAGCTCGCTCTTGAGGATGACATCAGTGTACCATTGCGAGAAATCCTCCGCCTTCGAAGCTATGTGCTCAACGAAACCTTCCTGACCATCCACCTTCTCCGCCATTCGTGTCGGCGCCCGCTGACACCTCCAGCTCCATTCAGGGCGGTCTTCTCAACCCAGACATCGTATCCCTGGAAGCACCGAAGGAACCGGGCGCCACTCCCCCTCCTTATAGCGTGATTGTATATGGTGTATCCACTCGCGCGCTGCGAGTCCATGGCCCTTCACAAGCAGGATCTCAAGAATGCCGCTAAGTGAGGATTCGTTAGTTCCCCCGTTTTCGCGCGGCTGTTTGGTTGCCGGTGTTGCACTCGGGGACGGCGCCCCAGGCGTGGCGCGCTTCGCCAAAATCCCGCCCGTCTTGCCAGTGGCGGGATTCTGACACCCCTCGTGCAATCACCGGCAACCCCTTGCAAAGCCGACGAGCATTTCTGTATCCTCATCTGGAAGGCGCAAGGACGATCTTCCAGCGTGCTTCCTGCCGGATGCGTGTCCCGTAGTGGCGCCGGCAAGGCCAGTGCCAGTAACGGCAGCAGAGACGGCTGCTGTCCCATCCGTCCATCCCTGTCCGCCTCCGTTCGCCCCTGTTCGACCTCCTTCGCTTCCGTTCGACTGCCTTGCCCCGCATCCCGCAACAATGCAAAGCCCGATTTCCAGCGGTAACCTTGTTGCAGCACCTACCGCAGGGAGGCGCGCATGCCGGTCTGTCCCCGTACGCGTGCCGGCAGCATGCCGCCTCGACGCGCAGCGGTTCTTCGGCCTGGCCCAGCCCAGCCCAGCCCGGCCCAGCCCCTTGCTGGCTTACCCCGAAAGAAAAGGCCTTCGTCCCCTATGAGGACGAAGGCCTTGACCTCCGTGGTACCACCCCGCTTGGCGTCGCGCCGACCAACCGCCCGTCCGTCCGACTGTGGCAGGCCTGGCAGCGGCAGCGCAACTGCCCGCTCGTCCCTGCACCGGGCGCCTGCTGGGGCGCGGCGGCGCAGGCTCCCTTTAACGGCGGGAACCCGTCGAACTCATCGTTC
Source organism: Bacillota bacterium (assembly GCA_030024085.1). Taxonomy (GTDB): domain Bacteria; phylum Bacillota; class SHA-98; order UBA4971; family UBA4971; genus UBA6256. The sequence continues at coordinate 52,184 of JASEJE010000004.1, forward strand.
GCAGCTCCGGGGTGGGATGCCGTCGAGCCCGTGCGGCAGGCCTTGCAGCCGTGAGCCTGCTCTCTAGGCGCCGTGGTTCGCGGCGGCCCCCTCATGGCCTGATTTGGGCCGGATTCAGATGCCTCAACTATAGCATATCCGGCGTCGGAAGGCAACACACGCCTCGCCGCACTGCCTCGCCACACACGCCTCACCGCACAACGAGCCGGCGGCCGGAGCCTTTTGAGTCCAGCAGGTGGCCGGTGACCAGCCACCACCTTTTCTTGAGGAAGAAGGTAACCAGGGCGAGGTTGTAGAAATGGTAGCCCCAGATCCGTGAGCTCCAGGGGAGCTTCATGCGAGGCTTCATGCCCAGGCGCGTGGCGCCTTCATGAGATCGGACCGCCCCGCGGGACACCCCGCGCACTTTCGCACCGCAGCCTCCTTCACACGGCCGGCCCGGGACACCGCGCCAGGAGTCCAGGACCGCCAACCGGTCGTGCCGGAACTCTCCGGGGATTGCGCGGCTGGAAGATCAGACAGGCACGTTATGAGCAGATTAGGAGACGGGCCAACGAGAGAGCGAGCGAGCAGGCGAGCAGGCGGGCAGGCGGGCAGGCGGGCAAGCAAACAAACAGGTGGGTAGGCAGACAAGCAGATAGGCAGATAGCCACGCCAACGAGTAGGCAGGCAAGCAGGCATGCGGGAAGAGGGGAGGAGGGTCACCAATGATCGCAGGACACGTCGGATTCGGCATGGTTTTCCTTGTGATTGCCGTCGCGGGGGTCGTACTGGCGACGTCGTTTGCGCTGTCGACACGCCCCGCGCTGGCTGCGCCGGTGAGTGAGACGATCAAGCACTCTCTCGAACCCGACTTCATCGGCGCGCAACTCGTTCGCCTCACGTGGCAGGATTACGACGCGTCGTCCGGAGGGGGAAGTGGAGGGCGCGGCGCAGGCCGAAACCTCGTCCTCGAGAAAGGGCCCGGGGGCTACGCACCCTCGGGAACGGTGACTTCGAAGCCCCTTTCCACGGCGTTCCCCTTCAATAACGTCGTGCTCTCGTGGAACATCCTCGCTCCGGAGGGAACGGGGGCGATCGTCGAGGTGCGCGCGGGCTCCGATGCGTCCCGCTGGACGGGCTGGTATGAGATAGCGCGCTGGGGAAGGCTGCGCTCCCCGGGCGCGCCCGGCCTCAAGAAAGACGAATCGGGATTCGTCAACGAAGACACCCTCGAGTTGGGTTCAAAGGCCTCGCTTCTTCAGTACCGGATCACCCTCATCTCCGAAGACCGCGACGCGACGCCTGTGCTGAAGCTGGTGGCGGCGTGTTATGCCGACACCTCCAGCGAGGCTGCAGTGCCCGCCTTCGCGCCGCCACGTGATCCTGCGCAGGCTCCCTGGGTACGCGACCTTCCGGTGCCGTTCAGATCGCAGCGGAGCGAGGACCCCTCCATCGCAGGGCGCATATGTTCTCCCACGTGCGTCGCGATGGTGCTGGAGTATCACGGAGTGGCAGTGCCCACCGCGACCGTCGCGGCCCAAGCGTACGATAGCCTCAACTCGATATACGGCAACTGGCCGTTCAACACGGCGGCTGCGGCTCTGTACGGCCTCGATGCATATGTCACGCGGTTTTCAGGATTCGAGCCGGTCCAGGACGAGATAGCGGCCGGCCGACCCGTCATCATCTCCATAAGGTTCGGCCCGGGGCAGCTCAAGGGCGGGCCGCTCAACAGCACGTCCGGGCACCTTATCGTAGTGCGCGGTTTCACGAAGGACGGAGACGTGATCGTAAACGACCCGGCAGGCCGAACGGAGGCCGAAGGCCACGTGGTCTACAAGAGGCATGAGCTCCTCCGGGCCTGGAAGAACGGGGTCGCATACATCATTCGGCCGGTGACACCCTGACGATGGCAAGACCACTATTCGCAGCTCCGAAACGCAGCAGGAGGTAGCATCAGGTGACAGGGACGGTCGTAAACATCGGGACCGTGATAGCGGGCACGGTAGCAGGGCTTGCCTTGCGAAAACGCATGCCGGAGAAGATATCTCACACGGTCGTCCAGAGCATCGGCGTCTTCACGCTCTTCATCGGCATGAGCATGGCGCTGGAGACGAAGAACGTGCTCGTGGTCCTCTTCAGCATGGCCATCGGGTCGGTCATCGGGACCGTCATGGACATCGAGGCGTGGCTGGAGCGAACCGCGTCGCGGTTGGAGGCCAGGTTTGCCCGGGGCGAGAGCGGCGGGCTTGCGAGAGGCTTTGTCGCGGCAAGCCTTCTCTTTTGCGTGGGACCTATGGCGGTCCTGGGATCCATCCAGGACGGCCTCACGGGCGACTATCGCATCCTGGTGACGAAGGCGATAATGGACGGGTTCTGCTCCATTGCCTTCGCGGCCACCCTCGGAGCCGGGGTTGCGCTGTCGGCGGTGGCGATCCTTGTCTATCAGGGCGGGCTGACCCTTGCGGCCACCGCGATAAAGGCGTTCCTGACCGACGCCACCGTCCGGGAGATGACGGCGACCGGAGGCCTGCTCATCGTGGGCATCGGCATCGATATGCTGGGCATCAAGAAGATCCACGTGGCCAACATGCTCCCAGCCATAGCCGTTGCGCTCGTCCTGGCGCGGCTGGCGCTCAAGGCATGAGCGCGCCCGGAGCCCGGGTGCAACTTCGCGAGGACAGGGCTGGGGCGGTGTCGTGGGCGTCTGGATGGAACGGTGCACGTCGGTTCGGCAGACCGTCGACTTCAGCAGCGAGGTTTTTGGACGGTCAAGTCAGCGTCTGGAGGTGGTCCAAATGGTATGGCCGCAAGCCGGCCCCGAGAACACACTCGGGACCCTCAAGATCGCCGTCGAGGCCGCAGGGCGCCACGGCATACGCCATCTTGTCATCGCGTCGAACTCCGGCGCGACCGTGAGAAAGGCCCTGGAGATCGGCGCCGGGGACATCTCTGTCGTGTGCGTCACCCATCACGTGGGCTTCAGCGGCCCGGGGGTGGACGAGATGCCGCAGGAGGTGAGGCGCGACCTCACCTCACGTGGAGTTAAGGTCCTCACCACGACGCACGTCCTCGCGGGGGTGGATCGGTCGCTCAGGTTCAAGTTCGGAGGCGTGTACCCGCCGGAGATAATCGCAGGAGCCCTCAGGATGTTGGGGCAAGGGCTCAAGGTGTGCGTGGAGATCTCCATCATGGCGCTGGATGCAGGGATCGTCCCTTACGGCGAGCGCATCGTGGCCGTGGGCGGGACAAGCTCAGGGGCCGACACGGCGGCCATCATCGTCCCCGAACACTCCAACAACGTGTTCGGGCTGAAGGTGGAAGAGATCCTCTGCAAGCCCAGAACGTGGTAGACCCAGTGCCGAGGCTGGGGTCCGGGGTGCCCGGCGCTGGCCCGCCCCGGGGGGCCTCGAGACGGGCCCGTTCATGCCCGCCAGGGTCACGCCCTGCGCTTTACCACGAGGATGCAGGTCTTCTTTCTCCACTTGAACACGGGGCCGATGAGCCTTTCGAGCAGGCGATACACCGCGGGGTCCTCCTTCCGTCGAGCGGCTCCATGGCGACTCCATACCATAATATCACCCCGGCGCTTGAAGTGTGCCGCCAGGGGAGGTAAAATGTTACCGGCGCAACCGGCACCCTATCTGAGTAGATCGCCAGAAATCCGCGCTGCTCTTGAGCGTGCAGGGGATCTCCAGGGTTGCCGGTGTTGCACTCCGGGGACGGCGCGCTCGCGGCGCGCCTCGTTCGAATTTGGCGCACGGGCCAGCCAAATTCCAGGCGCCCCGCCCTAGCAAGCACCGGCAGCCCCAACGCCGCTGGAAGAAGTGGCGCAAACTCATGGCGCCGTACTTATATAGCGCCAGGTTGTCGCGTCTCTCGCCTCCTTATCCATTATGGAAGTTATGTGGGGAGGGGCCGGAAAGTGCCTGAACTCAGGCTTGACCCTGTGACAGGGCGCTGGGTGCTGGTGGCCACCGAGCGTGCCAGGAGACCAAAGGACTTCGCCCAGCAGGACGCGGCGGCCGGCAAGGCGCGCCCGGAGCGGAGCGATACGTGCCCGTTCTGTCCAGGGAATGAGAAGCAGACACCACCGGAAGTTTTCTCCTTCCGGCGGGATGGGACAGGCCCCGACGAGCCGGGCTGGTGGGTGCGGGGCGTGCCCAACAAATACCCGGCCCTCACATGGGAACCAACCATTCAGGCGTCCACCGCAGGCATATTCAGCGTGAGGCCGGCCATAGGGGCACATGAGGTCATCATCGAGTCGCCGCTTCACAACGCCAGCCCCGCGACCATGTCATACGACGAGATGGCCGAGGTCGTACGCGCGTACATCCACCGTTACCGCGCCCTCTCCGAGGCCCCGGACATCCAGTATATCCTTGTTTTCAGGAACCACGGCAGGGACGCCGGGGCGTCCCTGGAACACCCTCATTCCCAGATCGCAGCGGTGCCGCTCGTGCCACCCGTCGTCCTCGAGGAACTGGTCGGGGCGGAGCACCACCATGAGTCCACAGGCCGCTGCGTTTTCTGCGACATGGTGCAACAGGAGATCGAGTCCGGTGTGCGGATCGTGCTGGAGACGCCGAAGTTCGTTGCGCTGGAGCCGTACGCGTCCAAGATGCCCTTTGAAACGTGGGTATTGCCCAAGGCACACGGGCCTTCCTTTCACGAACTCGATCCGTCGAGCTGGCATGAGCTCGCGCGGGTCCTCGTGGACGTACTGGGCGCCGTGAACACGGGTCTCCATGACCCGCCGTACAACTACATCCTTCACACGGCCCCTCCGCACGAGCGGTGCGACGGCTTCTACCACTGGCACATCGAGATCTTTCCCAAGCTCACCGTGGCGGCGGGGTTCGAGTTCGGGATGGGCGTGTACATCAACATCACGACGCCGGAGAGCGCCGCGGAATTCTTGAGAAATTACATTCCGGGAGGTCCCTCCGGAAGGAATTCCGGGGTGCAGGGCCAATACTAATAGATGTAGAAACAGAATAGTGCGCCGGATGAAGCTGGAGGGAGATACCCCGCGACCGCAGACGACCCCAGACGACTGCAGACAACCGCGGCGACCGTGGCGATGGCAGCACGGCAGCGGCGCGTGGGAGCCGAAGGAGCAAGATGCCTGCTTGCCAGGCAGGCGTCCAAACTCTCAGGCAAAAGCACCTTCGCTGACGGCACTCTGGAGAGGCGCTCCTGGCGCGTGAATGCGCGCTGCAGGCGCCGCCGACGGGGTAACCCGCGCGCCTGGCAGGCTGGCAGGCCGGCAGGTGGGCGGGGGAATCTCTCAGGCGTCAGGACAGAGAAACGGGCAACGTGTTTGCCCGTTTTTATGTTTGCGTGGTGGGGCAACGCGTGAAACGACAGAGTTCAGGAGGTGGGGATAGTGGCCTCAGAGGGGGTCCGGTTGAAGACGACGCCGTTCCGCGAACTGCACGTTCGGCACGGCGCCAGGATGACGGAGTTCGGCGGCTGGGAGATGCCTGTTTATTACCGGGGAATAATCGAAGAGCACAAGAAGGTCAGGGAGAAGGTGGGGCTGTTCGATCTCTCCCATATGGGCGAGATCGAGATAAGCGGCCCCGGCGCGCTGGCGCTCGTTCAGAAGGTCACCACGAACGATGCGTCCAGGCTCGAGGTCTGCCAGGTGCAGTACTCCGTCATGTGTTACCCAGACGGCGGTGCGGTGGACGACATCCTAGTCTGCCGCAAGGAGGATAGCTATTACCTGGTGGTCAATGCCTCCAATGCTTCCAAGGACCTGGAATGGCTGAGACTACATGCCGGGGGCGATGTCGAGGTAAAAGACCTGTCGGACGAAACCGCGCTTCTCGCGATTCAGGGTCCCGACTCCGCCGCGGTGCTTGCGGAGCTGACGCAGGTCCCGCTGGACAGCCTCTACTACTACCATTTCACGGAGGGCGAGGTCGCCGGGGTGAGATGCCTCGTCTCTCGCACGGGCTACACGGGGGAGGACGGGTTCGAGCTGTTTTTCCATCCCCGTCACGCCCATGCAATGTGGGACGCCCTGCTGAGGGCGGGGCAGAGGTTCGATATAGAGCCCATCGGCCTCGGTGCCCGGGACACTCTCAGGCTCGAGATGGGATATGCGCTGTACGGGCATGAACTCGATCCGGCGACGAACCCGCTCGAGGCGGGGCTTGCGTGGGTGGTGGCCATGGATAAGGGCGACTTCATCGGCAGGGACGCGCTCGTGGCTGCGAAGCAGATGGGCTTTTCGCGGCGGCTCACAGGTTTCAAGCTGCTGGAGCGGGGCGTGCCGAGGGCGCACTGCGACGTGGCGAAGGGCGGCGCGGTCATCGGCCGGACTACGAGCGGATCACTCTCGCCTTCCCTGGGAATAGGAGTTGGCATGTGCTTCGTGCCGCCCGAGGCGGCCAGGCCCGGAACGCGTTTCGATATCGTCATCAGGGGCAAGGGAGTCCCCGCGGAGGCTGTTCGGCCGCCCTTCGTGCAGTCGCGTGTCCGTAAGGCCAAATAGCGGCAGGGTCAGGGTCAGGGCTGGTGGCAGGGTCAAGGGCAGGCCGAGAGCGAGCACGGGCGGTCGGAGGCGATCGTGAACGTAGTGCCGGTCGATATCGGACGGGATGTTTCACGTGGAACAAACATACAGACCTGGATGTGCCTGCCCACCTAAACGCACATATGTCGATGCGTGCGGGTGTGTCTAGGTGCGAGTTCAGGAGACTGTTGAACTTCCCCGGTTAATCGCATCACCGGGGGACGGGGCCCCGCGAAATGGTGGCCTGAGGCACAGGATCTGTTAGATCCTGTACAACATCAACAGTCTCGTTCAGAAATCCATGCCGGTTTGGGAGAAGCTTCCGGGTTGCCGGTGCTTGCACGACGGGGCGCTCTCGGTTTAGCAAGCGTGAATGCCAGATCTAACGAGGTGCGCCGCAAGCCCGCCGTCCCCGGAATGCAACACCGGCAACCCCTGGAAAGGTGGCGGTGATCTCTGAACCCGCACTTGTTACTGCTCTGTCAGGTATGCATCCCTTAGAAGGGCTGCGCCGTCAAGGGCCGCGAAGGCCGGGAGTCGGCCTGCCAGACCCGCCAAACCGGATGGTATTCCGTATCTGACAAGGCAGTATTAGAGGAATACTCTAAATGAGATCGAGGGCCTTCGAATCAGATCAGGAAACCCCGGTCGGGACCAGCGGCGGCGCTGCGCGAGATGAAGCCTGGCCTGAAGGCGAGGGAGACAGGTTGGGAGGACAGATAGAAAACCCACAACTGTGGACAGAAGGAGGAGGAAGCGTATGTATCCCGGGGATCTCAAGTACAGCGAAAAGCACGAGTGGGTTCGCGTGGAGGGGAAGATTGCAACGGTGGGCATCACCTCTTTCGCCCAGGAGCAGCTGGGCGCCATCGTAGGGGTCGGCCTTCCAGAGGAGGGCAGCAAGGTGGAGAAGCACGGGGCTCTCGCCGACCTCGACTCCATGAAGACCGCCGACCAGGTATTCTCTCCGGTGAGCGGGAAGATAGTCAAGGTCAACCGGGCGCTCGAGGAGCGTCCCGAGCTGATCAATGACGACCCGTACGGCGAGGGATGGGTGGCCGTCATCGAGATGGCCGACCCCGGCGAGCTGGCCGACCTCATGAACGCCTCGGAGTATGAAGCCTTTGTGGCCGAGGAGGCGAGCAAGGGATGAACTACGTTCCCCATACTGACCGGGATCGTAGTGAAATGCTTGCCGAGATTGGCGTGGCAAACCTTGCGGAGCTTTTCTCCGACATACCGTCGGATGTCAGGCTCGGCCATGAGCTGCGTCTGCCGGCGCCCATGTCAGAGTACGACCTCGCCCGGCACATGGGGGCGCTCGCAAGCAAGAACAGGACGACCGACGATCTCGTGTCGTTCCTTGGGGCCGGCGCCTACGACCACTTTGTCCCAAGCGTGGTGCGGCATCTCGTCTCGCGATCGGAGTTCTACACCGCCTACACGCCCTATCAGGCCGAGATCAGCCAGGGCATGCTTCAGGCCATATTCGAGTACCAGACGCTCATGTGCGAGCTTACCGCCATGGACGTAAGCAACGCATCGCTGTACGACGGGGCGACTGCGGTCGCCGAGGCAGCGACGATGGCGTGCCGACAGACCCGGCGCCAGCAGGTGGTGATCTCCGCCGCCGTGCACCCCGAGTACCGTACCACGCTCAAGACCTACGCCCGCAACCTCGGCATCGACGTGGTGGAGGCAGGGATGAAGGATGGCGCCACCGACCTCGAGGAGCTCGGGCGGCTTGCGTCTTCAGCCACGGCCTGCGTCATCCTACAGAACCCCAACTTCCTCGGTTCCGTGGAGTCCATGGAGGTCGCGGCCGAGGTGGCGCACAGGAACGGGGCGCTTTTCGTGGCATGTGTCGATCCGATCTCCCTCGGCATCCTCGCCCCTCCGGGTGAGTACGGGGCCGACATAGCCGTTGGCGAGGGCCAGGGGCTGGGCAGCCCGATGAGCTTCGGCGGACCGTACCTCGGGTTTCTCACGTGCCGGCAGGAGCTCATCAGGAACATGCCCGGCCGCGTCGCCGGCGAGACCCACGACCCCCAGGGGCGGCGTGGCTACATCCTCACCCTTCAGGCCCGGGAGCAGCATATCAGGAGGGAGCGGGCCACGTCGAACATTTGCTCCAACGAGGCCCTCTCCGCCCTGGCGGCGGCGGTATACCTCTCGTGGCTCGGGAAGGACGGGATGAGGGAGGTCGCGGACCTCTGCCTGCAGAAGGCCCATTACGCGTTCGACAGGGTCGCGGCGATCCCAGGATTCCGGCCGGTGAGTGAGACCCCCTTCTTCAAGGAGTTTGCAGTGCGGATGCCTGTTGCCCCGGAGCAGGCGGGCGCAGCTCTTCTCGAGTCGCGCATACTCGGTGGGCTGCCGCTCGGTCGCTACTACCCGGACCTTGGCGATGCCATGCTCATCGCGGTGACGGAGAAGCGTACTAAAGAGGAGATCGACTCACTCTGCCGTGCACTGGAGGGATTGGCATGACCATGCCGCTCATCTTCGAACGAAGCGAGGCCGGCAGGAGAGCTTACTCGCTGCCAGAGTGCGATGTCCCCAGGAAGGACGCGACGGAGCTCCTCCCGGGGTGGGCGCTTCGCAAACGCGCCGCCGACCTGCCGGAGGTAAGCGAGGTCGACCTTGTTCGCCACTACACGAAGCTCTCCCAGCGTAACCACGGAGTTGACGTCGGCTTCTATCCGCTCGGCTCCTGCACCATGAAGTACAATCCCAAGGTCAACGAGGACGCCGCGGCGCTTCCCGGGTTCAGCGCGCTCCATCCCTACCAGCCCGAGGAGCTTGCCCAGGGGGCGCTGGAGCTTATGTACGAACTCGGGCGTTACCTGTGCGAGATCGGCGGGATGGACGAGGCCACCCTGCAGCCTGCGGCGGGCGCGCACGGCGAGCTGACGGGGCTTATGATCATCAAGGCCTACCACGAGAGCCGGGGGGATGGCGCAGAGCGCACGAAAGTGATCGTCCCCGACTCCGCCCACGGCACGAACCCGGCAAGCGCTGCGTTCTGCGGGTACAAGGTCGTCGAGGTGAAATCCGATGGGCGCGGCGGCGTGGACCTGGACTCGCTGAGGGCAGCGATGTCGGACGAGGTAGCGGCTCTGATGCTCACGAACCCGAACACCCTCGGGCTCTTCGACGAGAACATCGTGGAGATCGCGAAGATAGTCCACGACGCGGGCGGGCTCCTCTACTACGACGGTGCGAACATGAACGCCATCATGGGCATCGCGCGCCCGGGCGACATGGGGTTCGACGTGCTCCACTTCAACCTGCACAAGACGTTCTCCACGCCTCACGGCGGCGGGGGGCCGGGGTCCGGCCCGGTGGCCGTGAAGAAGGCGCTCGCCCCCTTCCTGCCCGTCCCGGTCGTCGAAAAAACGGACGGGAAGTTCGTCCTCGACTACGCGAGACCCCAGTCCATCGGGAAGGTCAAGGCCTTCTACGGCAACTTCAACGTGATGGTGAAGGCCTACGCGTACATCAGGGCGCTGGGCGCGAAGGGCTTGCGCCAGGCCAGCGAGAACGCCGTGCTCAACGCGAACTACCTCATGAGGAAGCTTGCGCCTTACTACCATCTGCCGTATGATCGACACTGCAAGCACGAGTTCGTCCTGTCAGGGGAATACCAGCTCGCGTCGGGGGTCCATACGGGAGACATAGCCAAGATGCTCCTGGACTATGGGTTCCACGCGCCGACGGTGTACTTCCCCCTCATCGTGAAGGAAGCCATCATGGTGGAGCCCACCGAAACCGAATCAAGGGACACGCTGGACGCGTTCGTGGACGCAATGATAGGGATCGCGCAGCTTGCGGAGAAGGACCCGGAGGCGCTGCACACAGCGCCCCACAAGATGGTGGTCGGAAGGCTCGACGACGTCACCGCGGCGCGCCGCCCGGTGCTGCGCTGGAGGCCGAACAAGCAGACGAATGCCGGTTGAAGAGACGAAACACGAGTCCGCGCCGCCCGGAGCGCTGCTCGACATGGCATGGGATGTCCGGCGCTCGGCCTTCGGGGGCAGCATCGAGTGGGTGAACCCGGTGCGCACCGCCGTCCTGAGCGTCACCGGGAGCGCCTGCGCGCTCGGATGCGCCCACTGCGGCGGCCATTACCTCGAGCACATGCTTCCCATCGAGAGATGGCGCGAACTGGTCAGCGCGAAGGACGGCGCGGACCGGGTGTCGAGCTGCCTGGTGAGCGGCGGGTGCGACATGCGCGGCAGGGTGCCTGTTGCGGCGCATATCGGCACGGTCAGGGAGCTTGCGTCCAGGTGGAGGCTCAACCTTCACCTCGGCCTCGCTGACGAGTGCGAGGTGGCGGAGCTTGCGCCCCTCCGACCCGTGGTGTCGTTCGACCTCGTGGCGGATGACGCCACGATTCGCGAGGTATATGGCCTGGATGCCTCGGCCGAGGACTTCATCTCGACCTACGCCATGCTCCGGCGCCACGTGCGGGTCGTGCCTCACATCTGCATCGGGCTGCGAGGCGGCGGGCCCTCGGGCGAGTTCGAGGCGCTTCGGGCGCTCGAGCGCCTGGGGGCCGAGGCAATCATATTCATCGTCTTCACGCCGACCCCGGGCACGCGCTATGCATCCCGAATGCCGCCCGACCCCCGAGAGGCTGCGCGGATCATCGCGCGTGCGAGGATCATGTTTCCGACCACCCCCATCTACCTTGGATGCATGCGTCCCAGGGGCGCTTACCGCGACACCCTCGACACCCTCGCGATCCGGGCGGGCGTGAACAGGATAGTCGCCCCGTCCCTCCGGGCGAGAGAGGCAGCGGAGGCGCTGGGGCTTTCCGCAACGTGGCGAGAGGAGTGCTGCGCGTTTTGACGGAGATTGCTCGCGACCTGGCGTACCCCAGGACTATAAGGGTGTCAACCGGAACCGCTGCTGTGCTGGGGCTTCTTGCCGCCCGCCTCGACGATGCGCCGACCACGGCTTACCTTCTGACGGGCGGGCGGTGCGGCGCGAGCTGTGCCTTTTGCCCGCAGGCGCGCACGAGCGCCTCCCCAGACGACCTGCTGTCGCGCGTGAGCTGGCCGGAGTTCGAGACGGGGCGCGTCCTCGGGGCGCTCGCACGGCATCCGGCCGGCCTGGGTCGCGTGTGCATCCAGGTCACGCGTACCGCCGAGGCCCGGGAGGCGCTCCGGCGGCTCATCCCCGCCCTCGAGGCCGTGCGGCGCGGCGGGCCCAGCCCAGGCGGCTCCCGCCCATTCGCGATATCCATCTCCCATCACCCGGCCTCGGTGGCCGAGGTGGAAGAGGTCCTGGCGCTGGGCGCCGACAGAATCGGAATCGCCCTGGACGCGGCCTCCCCTGAGGTCCACGCGAAAACCAGGTCCGGGTCGTGGGAGGCGACGATGTCCCTTCTGGAAGAGGCGGCGCGGCTCTTCCCGGGCAGGATCAGCACCCACCTCATCGTTGGCCTTGGGGAGACCGAGGAGGACCTTGCCGGGGTAATGCAGCGCCTCACGGATCACGGGATCACCATCGGCCTTTTCGCGTTTACCCCGGTCAGGGGGACGGCTATGGAACACGTCCCGCAGCCCCAGGTCGACGCTTACCGCCGGGTGCAGCTCGCCCGCTACATCATTGCCCTGGGGCTAGGAAACGCGGCCGAGTTCACTTTCGCCGGCGGGCTAATCGCGGGCTTCGGCATGGACCGGGCGAAGCTGCTCGAGATAGCGCTAAGCGGAGCGCCGTTCCAAACGTCGGGCTGCCCCGGCTGCAACAGGCCGTACTACAATGAGCGCCCGGGTGGCACCATGTACAACTACCCCAGGCCCCTCACCCGCGATGAGGCAGAGAGGGCGATCTCGGAAGCGCGCGTGCTGGGGGATTGTCTGTGATGGGGGATCGCAGGATGCAGTGGAGGCTCCTTCGCACAGGACGCAACGCTGGAGCGTGGAACATGGCCGTGGACGAGGCCGTGATGGTTCACGTGGCGAGGGGCCTTTCCCCGCCCACCTTCAGGCTTTTCGAGTGGGACCCGCCCGCCCTATCCCTGGGCCGCGTGCAATCATTCGAGCGGGACGTCGATGCGGAGGCGTGCGCGAGGCTGGGCGTCGATGTGGTGCGCAGGCCTACTGGAGGCAGGGCCGTGCTACACGACGTCGAAGTCACATATAGCCTGATCATGAGCGAGAAGGACCCTGTGCTGCCTGAAGGCCTCGGGGAGTCCTTCAGCCTTGCGACGCAGGGGATCATAAAGGGGCTACGGCTTCTCGGGGTGGAAGCGGAGATCCGGGGCCGCGACGAGCCCGAGAAGCCCGGCCGGGCTGCGGGCGGCGGCGCGGCCGACGCTGGCGGGGCCGTGCGGACGGGGGCGTGTTTCGACTCGCCGTCCTGGTATGAGGTGGTCGCGGGCGGCCGAAAGCTGGTCGGCAGCGCCCAGGCCAGGCTGATGGGCGTCTTTCTGCAGCACGGCTCCATCCTGATGCAACTTGACGCGGACAAGCTCTGCAGGCTCCTGAAGTTCAACTCCGACGAGGAGAGAGCGGCGGCGGTCCGTCATCTTCGCACCCATGCCACTTCCATCTCGGAGGTCCTGGGCCGCGATGCGGGCTTCGAGGAGGTCGAGGCCGCAGTCATCGCGGGGATGAGATCCCACATCGCCCCGATAGGTCTGGTGGAGGGAGATCTCACAGAGGACGAGATCGCCCTGGCGACGGCGCTTATTTCCCGGAAATACGGTTCGGCGTCATGGACGGTGCACCGCAGGGCGGACGGTTAGCGAACGTTCCCTTGGGGCGCCAGGCCCGCATGCGGTGGGCCATCGTGGCGTCCGGAGCTGGGGCCTGCCCTAAACAAAGCCTGTCATGGGAGGGTTTCAGGAGTGGCAACGCATGAAAGGCCAGAGGCCAGTGAGAGGGAGCGTCTGCGGCGCGACGCGCTCGGCATTCTGAGGCAAGCCCTCGTCGCCGTGGACCCGTATGCGGCGATGAAGGCCCACCTCCGCCGGGAAGGCGACATCCTCACCGTGGGCGGGCGCTCTTACGACCTTGGGCGTATCCAGCGCATCTTCGTGGTGGGCGCGGGGAAGGCGAGCGCGCGCATGGCACTCGCGGTGGAGGACATCCTGGGAAACCGCGTGACGGCAGGCCTCGTGAACGTCAAGTATGGCCATGCTGAGACCCTGAAAAAGGTCCGCATCAAGGAGGCGGGACACCCTGTGCCCGACGCCGCCGGCCTGGAGGGCGCACGAGAGATCCTCGACATCGTCAGCACAGCCGGCGAGAACGACCTCGTGCTCTGCCTCATCTCAGGCGGCGGCTCCAGCCTTCTGCCGCTTCCCGCCGCGGGCATCGAGCTTGCGGACAAGCAGAAGACCACACAGGTGCTCCTCGGATGCGGCGCCACGATCCACGAGATGAACGCCGTCAGGAAGCACATCTCCCTCCTGAAAGGCGGCGGGCTCGCCCGCGCCGCCGCTCCGGCGCACGTGGTGTCGCTCATTCTCTCTGACGTCATCGGGGACGACCTCGATGTCATAGCGTCGGGACCGACGGTCCCTGACCGGAGCACGTTCGCGTCAGCCCTTGACGTCCTCGAGAGATATGGCGTGGCGGGGCAGATCCCCGATGGCGTCAGGCGCCGTCTCGAGGCAGGCGCTCGCCGCGAGGTGCCAGAGACCCCTAAACCGGGAGACCGTCTCTTTGAAAACGTGACCAATCTCATCGTCGCGAGCAATGCCATAGCGGTGGACGCTGCGGCGCGGGCTGCGGAGGGGCTGGGATACCATCCCCTCGTGCTGTCGTCGTCCATACAGGGGGAAGCGAGAGAGGTCGGGCGCGTGATGGCAGCGGTCGCACGCGAGATCTTGGCGAGCGGTCGGCCTGTGGCGAAGCCCGCGTGTGTGCTCGCGGGCGGTGAGACCACCGTGACGCTCCGGGGGGGCGGGCTCGGTGGGCGGAATCAGGAGCTTGCCCTGGCGGCCGCCCTCGACATGGAGGGCCTGCCGGACGTGCTTGTGCTGGCTGCGGGCACCGACGGGACCGACGGTCCAACCGACGCCGCAGGCGCTTTCGCCTTCGGCGACACCGTTGCGCGGGCGCGCGAGGCAGGGATGTCTCCCCGCGCTCATCTCGAGAACAATGACTCGTATCACTTCTTCAAGGCGCTGGGGGACCTCGTCGTAACCGGTCCCACGCGCACCAACGTGATGGACCTCCTGCTCATCCTGGCCGGACCTGCGCCCGGCATGGCGGACTACCCGGAGACCGTGGCAGACCCGCCGGCCGCAAGGGAACCGATGTAGGCGCAAGCCGCCTGGGGACGACGGGGCAACAGACCGCGGGCCCAGGAACCGCCCATCCGTGCGTCCATCCCCTCTTAACCCTCGTGTTACAATCTTTAACACGCGCTTTATACTCACTTAAACAGGGTATGCCATAATGAGGGTGGCCGAAGGCAGCCGAACGCAACAGGAGCTTCCGCCTGCAGGAGAACGAACGGAGACTCATATGTAGAGCCGGGCAGGCGGTAGACGAAAGCGGCGGGCCACGCTCTACGCGATCTGCGCCCTGCAGGTGAGTTCCGAACGGCTCGTGCCCCGGTCCGCTGTCGTGGATGAAGGTTTCCGGCCCGGAACGGCGGGCGGAAGCTCCTGATGACATAGCCTGGCTGCAGTCGGATCACGGTTTTTCGAGAGATAAACAAGGAGGTTCACAGGGTATGAAGTCCGCGATGAAGAGGGTTGCACTCGTCCTCTCGCTCACCCTGGTTCTGGGTCTTGGCGCAGGCCTCGTCCAGGCCAGTGAGCAGATCACGCTCCAGGGATCCACGACGGTCCTTCCCATTGCCCAGAGGGCTGCAGAAGTTTTCATGGCGAAGAACCCTGAGGTGTCCATCTCCGTGCGGGGCGGCGGTTCCGGCAACGGTATAGCCGCTCTCCTCGACAAGTCCGTCCAGATTGCGAACGCGTCCAGGTTCATCAAGTTTGACGAGGTCAAGAAGGCCGTTGCAAACGGAGTGTACCCGGTCCCCCACAGGATCGCCCTTGACGGAATAGCCGTCGTCGTCAACCCCAAGAATACCGTGGACAAGCTCACCGTTGCTCAGCTCAAGAAGATCTACACCGGCGAGGTCACCAACTGGAAAGAAGTCGGCGGACCCGACATGAAGATCGTGGTCATATCCCGCGACTCCAGCTCCGGCACGTATGAGGTGTTCGAGGAGCTCGTGCTCCAGGGCGCGAAGGTCGTCGCAAGCGCGCTCCTGCAGGCCTCCAACGGCGCCGTGTCCGATGTCGTGTCCAGGACCCCTGGTGCGGTAGGTTACGTCGGGCTTGGGTACCTCTCTGACAAGCTGAAGGCCGTCAAGATCGGCGCCACCGAGAAGGCTTACATCGAGCCGTCCCTGGCGACCGTGCAGGCGGGCCAGTATCCGATAGCGAGGAACCTCTACATGTTCACCAACGGGTGGCCGACTGGCGATGCGGCAAGGTTCATAAACTTCATCCTGAGCGCCGTAGGCCAGAAGATCGTCAAGGAAGAGGGTTTTGTCCCCCTCTGGTAGGGTAGCGCACGATAGTCTGCCACGCACCAACCGTCAAGCCCGCACCTACAACCCGCTGGGCAGGGGCGAAGATGCCCCTGCCCTCTCCCCGTTGGAGGGGACGAGCGGAAATGGAGGGGCTTGCGCGGGCGGCCGAATTCCCGGGCGTCCCGCGCCGGTTTGGCCCTGTTTGGCTCCGTCCGGCCTTGTCTGGCGTCGCCGGTCGAGCGTCGCCCCGGCGCCTGCTGGAGGTGCAGGCGGGTGGTATGTGGAATGCAGGTGCGGGCGCGTCGGGCCGCATAGAGTCGAATAGCATCGCGTCGGGTCGGGTCGAGTCGAGTCAAATCGCGTCGCGCCGCGTGAGGGAGGGATGCGCTTGCGCCGCCGAATACGCGAGAACTTGATACACGCAGTGCTTGTTGCGGTAGCCTTTTCATCGCTGGTGTTCCTGGTTGGGATCGTGCTCGTCCTGTTCAGGGAGGGTATGCCCATATTCCAGAAGACCGGCCTTGCCCATTTCATCTTCGGCCGCGACTGGTACCCCACCTATGACCCGCCTTCGTTCGGCACGCTGCCTCTCATGGCCGGGTCGTTCCTCGTCACCGTGGGCGCCATGGCTATCGCGATACCCGTGGGTGTGGCCTCAGCTATCACCATTTCGCAGGTTTTGCCAGGACGCGCCCGCGGGATAGTCAAGCCTGTAGTCGAGCTCCTGGCTGGGGTACCGTCCGTAGTGTACGGGCTTTTCGGAATGCAGATAATGGCGCCTCTGATGATGAATGTCTTCAATCTTCCAACGGGCCTCACGGCGCTCACGGCTTCCATAATCCTCGGGATCATGGCCCTCCCGACCGTCGTCAGCATCGCGGAAGACGCTCTTTCCGCGGTCCCCGGGACCTACCGGGAGGCTTCGTACGCGCTCGGGGCCACCAGGTGGGAGACCATAAGCCGGGTCCTGGTCCCGGCAGCGTCGTCCGGTATTGTCACCGCAGCCCTCCTCGGGATGGCCAGGGCCATCGGCGAGACCATGACCGTGCTCATGGTCGCGGGCGGGGCGGCCGTGGTGCCGACATCGTTCCTTCAACCTGTCCGGCCCATGACCGCCGCTATTGCGGCGGAGATGGGCGAGGCGCCTGTCGGGGGCAGCCACTATCACGCCCTCTTTGCCATCGCGATCGTGCTTTTCGTGGTGACTCTCGCGTTCAACATGGTGGCCGACAGCTTCACGAGGCGATTCCAGAGGAAGGTGGCTGGAGGATGATAAGAGGTGCGCAGGACCCGGCGATGACGGAAGGGGCGATTTCGAGCAAGGCGGCCGGGGTCGCGTCAGCGGCAGTAGCGGCGGCAGCGGCGGCAGCGGCGAAAACTGCCGAGGCGGCAGACGCGCCTGGGGCGACGCAAGCGATGAAGGCGGCGGAGGCGGCGAAGGCGCTGGCCGCTGAGGCCGGCGGAAGGGTGCTCAGGCAAAAGCGCCAGCGTCGCCAGGCGGCGATGTTCGCGCTCATGATCGCGGCGCTCGTTATCGCGCTGGGCTTTCTCGCGCTCCTGGTGGGATTTGTCGCGGTACGCGGCATTGGCGTCATAAGCTGGGAGTTCATCACCCAGATGCCGCGGAACGCCATGACGGAGGGCGGCATACTCCCCGCGATCCTGGGGACATTCTATCTCGTCATCGGCGCCATGGTGATGGCGACGCCGCTCGGCATCGGCTCGGCCATCTACCTCACCGAGTATGCGAGGCAGGGTCCGGTGGTGAGGGCCATCAGGATCGGCGTGAACAACCTGGCCGGAGTCCCGTCGGTGGTGTTCGGCCTGTTCGGCCTCGCCGTGTTCGTGAAGATGTTCGGGTTCAGAGTGTCCATCCTTTCGGGCGCCCTCACCCTGGGCATCGTGGTGCTGCCGACTATCATCCGCGCCTCTGAGGAGGCGATCCTGGCGGTGCCGGTGTCATACCGCGAGGCGTCGCTCGCCCTCGGAGCCACGAGGTGGCAGACGGTGCGCTACGCCGTGCTGCCGTCGGCCATGCCGGGTATCCTGACAGGGTGCATCCTCGGGGTCGGAAGGGTGGCCGGCGAGACAGCCCCAATCATGTTCACGGCGGCGACGTTTTTCACGGCACGGCTGCCCGGGTCCATATTCGAGGAAGTCCAGGCGCTGCCGTATCACATTTACGCCCTTGTCACCGAGGGAACGCACCCGGAGGCCCAGGTGCCGATAGCCTTTGGGACGGCGCTGGTGCTCCTGGCCCTCGTCCTCGGCGTGGACCTGGCCGCCATAGTCCTGAGATCGCGATACGAGAAATCCCGATGACGTCCACGGTAACGATGAAGATGGTGACGGCGACGGCGGTGAACATGTGGACGTTGATGGCGATGAAGATGAGGGTGAGCATGAGGACGAGGACGAGCATGAGGATGAGGATGAGGATGTGGATGGGGCCACGGATGGGGGCGGGCAGGCGCGATGAGGAAGCATGGTGAGGACGGGTTGAGAAACGAAGACACGCTGAGAAAGAGGGTCCTCTTTCTGTGCACGGGCAACTCATGCCGCAGCCAGATGGCCGAGGGCTTCGTCCGCGCTCTGGGCGGCGAGAGCTGGGAGGCGCATAGCGCGGGGCTCGATCCCCAGGGCGTCAATCCCTACGCCATAAAGGTGATGTCTGAGATCGGCATCGACATATCTGGCGCAAAATCCAAGCCGATAGACCCCACGATTCTCGAACAGGTCGATCTCGTGGTGACTCTGTGTGGTAGCGCGGATGAGAAATGCCCCGCGGTTCCGGCGCGCGTAAAGCGGGAGCACTGGCCCCTCGAAGATCCAGCGCGGGCGGTCGGCTCAGCAGAAGAGGTCCTCCAGGTCTTCAGGCGCGTGCGCGATGAAATCCGGACGCGTGTGGAGGCGCTGCTCGAACATGATCAGTGGGGGTGCGCAGATTCTCTCGACTTTGGGAGAGGTTGCCGGTGACTCAAAGAAAGAGTGCAACACCGGCAACCTCGCACCCGTCGGAAAACCAGGAGGGATTAACGAACCCTCACTAATTCGCCGCCTGGAACACGGTGTTCGCCGCAGTGAGTGAATGCGCGAATGAGTGAGTCCGTGAGTGAGTGAGTGAGTGAGTGAGTGAATGAGCGAGTGAGCGACCGAGCGGCGAGTGGCGTCGCGTCCGCCGCCATGCACTGCGCACGCTGGCGGCGACACTGCTCGAACGGGCATTCAGGCTTGAGGACTCCGCGCCATATAGCCCTCATGCGCATATTGCAGCAGGATATGGTTACTCTATGGTTAGCATCAAGCCAATCTCAGCGCAGGGGGTGAAAGTGAGTGGGCGACTGGCTGCGCCACATCGTAAGGTTTGTTGTGTCGGCTCTGGTGCTCATGTTCATCGGGCTCATAGTGCCTGGCTTCAGCACGCTGAGCTTCGTAAATGCCCTGATCGCAGCCGCGGTCATAACGGGCCTCGGATACATCATCGAGGCTGCCGTTGGAAGAAGCGTTTCTCCGTTCGGTCGCGGGGTTGTCGGGTTCCTGGTGTCCGCCGCGGTCATCTACGTTTCCCAGTACGTTGTCCCGGCGATGCGCGTCACGGTCCTTGGGGCCTTGATAGCTGCGTTCATCATCGGGCTCGTGGACACGTTCATCCCGACCACCTTGAGATAAGCCAATTCGGAGCCGCCACATTCCGCGTCACACAGTAGTTGCAGCCGGCAGCTTCGGCGCAACTTCCCCGCCCGCCAAGGACGGGGATTTTCGTTTGTGCAGTCCCGTGTCCGGGGACTGGGCTGCAGGTGCCGCGCCAACGGCGCCAACGCCGCCAACTGCGTCGGTGGCGCCAGCTGCGTCAACCGCGCCGGCTGCGCCGGCTACGCCGGACGCAGGGGGTGCAGCGGGCGCAGCGGATACAGCGGATACAGCGGATGGGCCGGCCATACCGGCCACAGCAGCCGCGCCGGCCATGCGGGTCGCGACAGCTGCAGTCGGGGGACGGGAGGATATCCGGGCACCGCTGACGAAACACCATAACAAGAAGAGACCAGGGGGGAACAGGTGTGGGGGGCGTGCTCGATACCATCGCCGCGACGTTTTCGGGCGATGTGCCGCTTGACAGGCTCATCGACCTGGCGCTTGGCGCCGGGGGCACCATCGTTCACATTTTCATCACGCTCGTGGTGGCCTTCCTTCTTGTAAAGGCCGGCAACGCGCTGATCGACAGGCTCATAGTACAGCGGGCCATCGAAGACCGCAGGTTCATGGACGACCGGAAGGCGAGGACCCTCCGCTCGCTTCTGAAGAGCCTGATGCGGTACGCCATATACGTATTCGCGGGCATCTCGATCCTCAGCGAACTCGGGGTGGATACCACGGGCCTCCTCGCCGGGGCAGGGCTTGCGGGCATAGCCATCGGCTTCGGCGCGCAGAATCTCGTCCGCGACGTAATCAACGGGTTTTTCATCCTCTTTGAGGACCAGTTCGCCGTGGGGGACTACGTCACAGTCGGCGACGCGGAGGGGATCGTGGAATCCATAGGGCTTCGCACTACGAGCGTACGGGCTTTCAGCGGGGAACTCCACATCGTCCCCAACGGGCAGATATCGAAGGTCACGAACCACATGGGCAGCGCGATGCGGGTCATGTTCAGCGTGACGGTGGACTACCGCACCGACATCGACCGGGCAATGGAGGTGCTCGCCCGCGACTTCGAGCGGGCGAAGCAGGAGATCCCTGACATCGTGGACGGCCCCACGGTGCTCGGCGTGAACGCCCTGGGGGAGTCCGGCGTCGACCTGCTCATCATCGCCAAAGCCAAACCCATGGAGCAGTGGCACGTCGAGCGCGACCTCAAGAAGCGCATAAAAGAGGTCTTCGACCGCGAAGGCATCGTAATTCCATACCCGCACATGGAAGTCCTGCTGGGGAAGGCCGAGAAGCCGCCCGAGGCCTGAGTACTGACTCGCTGGTCTACGCCAGTTTGTCTGCGGGAGTGCGGTGGACGTGCTTGCACTCACACCGATGACGCGCTGGTAAAGCGGGAATGTAGAAGTGCTGCCGACTCTCGGAGTGCAGGGGTTCCGGAGGACCGCGCGATGGGGCTTTCGACCCCCGAGGAGGGCGGACAATCGCGGCCCCGTAGCGTACGCAGCCTTGTGGGAGCGGATGAGGACGGACGGGGGAGGCATGCGGTCCTTGAAGTTCTACCTTGGAGACGTGGTCCGGCTAAAGAAGCAGCATCCATGCGGTTCCTACGAATGGGAGGTCATGCGTGTGGGAGCGGACTTCCGCATAAAATGCGTGGGATGCGGGCGCGTGGTGATGCTGAGCCGGGCGAAGTTCGAGAAGATAGTCAAGGCGATAGTGTCACGGCCGGGAGGCGAAGGGGGCGAGGCGTGATGGTCCGCATAGGCATAGTGGGGCTGCCCAACGCGGGTAAGTCAACGCTCTTCAACGCCCTGACCCGGGGGGCGGCGGAGGTGGCGAGCTACCCTTTCACCACGATCGACCCTAACGTGGGGGTTGTCCCGGTGCCGGACTCGCGCCTGGACGCCATCGCCAGGATCACGAACCCCGAGAAAGTCACGCCGACGACTGTGGAGTTCGTCGATATCGCAGGCCTCGTGAGGGGAGCGAGTCGTGGAGAGGGCCTGGGGAACCGGTTTCTCGGACACATCCGCGAGGTGGATGCCGTCGTGCACGTGGTGCGATGCTTCGAGGATCCCGATGTGCCGCACGTGGCAGGGGCGGTCGACCCCGTGAGCGATGTGGAGACCGTGGAGCTGGAACTCATCCTGGCCGACATCGAGACCGTGGAGAGGCGTCAGGAGAAGGCGGCCAGGATGCAGAAAGGCGGCAACAAGAAGTATGAAGAAGAGGCTGCCCTGCTGGACAGCCTGAAGAAAGAACTCGAGCGCGGCGTTCCGGCGAGGCTCGCCCTCGAGTCCCCCGAGGCGATGGCGAGCGTCTCGGATCTCTTCCTCCTCACGATGAAACCAGTCATCTATGTTGCCAACACCGGTGAGGATGATCCCCGGGACGGCGCCGGCCGGGTGCGGGCTCTCGCAGAGTGGGCCGCGGGCCGGGCCGACCACGCCCCAGTGGTTGCGGTATCGGCGAGAATCGAATCCGAGCTTCGCGAACTCGACCGGGATGAAGCAATGGAATACCTTCGCGAGCTCGGGATGGAGTCGTCGGGGCTCGACAGGGTCGTTCTCGCGGCGTATCGCGCCCTTGACCTCATAACGTTCTACACCACGAAAGGGCCTGAGACCAGGGCATGGACCCTCCGTCGGGGCGGGACGGCCTACGACGCCGCAGGGCGAATCCACACTGACATCCAGCGGGGCTTCATCAGGGCGGAGGTGCTCTCCTGCGACGACCTGGTGGCGATGGGTTCTTTCGCGGAGGCCAGGGAAAAGGGGATCCTGAGGCTTGAAGGCCGCGACTACGTCGTCCGGGACGGCGACATCGTTCTCTTCCGCTTCAGTGAGCCGTCTCGCTGAGTGCGGGTCCAGGACTCCCCGCCACGGATCACCCGTTTGTGTGATTGCCCCTTGCGATTGCCGATGTTATAATAGGGACGGCGATTGTCCAGGAAGCGCCAGAGCGTCATCCCTGCTCCACGCGGCGCGTGGAGCCATACGTCCAGAGGGAGGTGAACGAGATGCGCGATTATGAGGCCATGTTCATCATCAAGCCTGACCTGGAGGAGGAAGCCGTCAACGCCACGGTTGCGAAGTTCCAGGACCTCGTGACAAACGGCGGTGGAACGGTGAACAAACTAGACAGGTGGGGCAAACGGCGCCTCGCATACGAGATCGCGGGCTACACGGAGGGTCTGTACGTGGTAATGGATTTCTCCGCGGAGTCCGGCGCCGCTCGAGAGCTTGAACGGGTTTTCCGCATCACAGATGAGGTCATAAGACACCTCATCGTGCGAAAGGGCGATTAGCGAAGATCCCGGGCGCTACCCGGGGCAAGGTGGTGTGCGACGGTGAACAAAGTCCTTCTCGTGGGCAGGCTGGCGCAGCAACCGGAGTTGCGGTACACTCAGAACGGGGTTGCCGTCGCCAGGTTCACGGTGGCCGTAAACCGCCCGTTCACCAATCAGCAAGGGGAGCGAGAAGCCGATTTCATAGACGTCGTGGTCTGGCGTGCCCAGGCGGAGAACTGCGCCAACTACCTCGCCAAGGGTAGGCTGGTCGGCGTTGAGGGGCGGCTTCAGATTCGGTCGTTCGAGACTAGCGAGGGCCAGAAACGGCGCGTCGCCGAGGTCGTCGCCGATAGGGTGGAGTTTCTCGACCGGGGCAAGGAAGGCGGTCCGGGCGGCGGCCAGGAGGCTCCCGGGCATGACCTGCCTGATGAGACAGGCGGCTCCGGTGATGGCGTGCCGTTCTGATTCCCACGTGCGCCCTGTGCGCCCTGTTCGAAGTGTGCACCGCCATGGGTTGAGTTCCTGCTTGCTGAGGGCCTGGAAAGCACACCTGTCTGGCGAGCCAGGCTGTGCATGCCGGTCGGGTAGCGCTGTGCGCGAGAAAAGCTTTAGGAGGGACGAATGTGAGACGCGAAAAGGGGCGTAAGTCGCGCAAGCGCGTATGCAGCTTCTGCGTGGATAAGATAGACGCCGTGGACTACAAGGATGTGGCACGGCTGCGCAGGTTCGTCACGGAGAGAGGCAAGATCATTCCTCGCCGAATCTCGGGGAACTGCGCGAGGCACCAGCGTCAGGTTACTGCTGCCATCAAGAGAGCCCGTCTCGTGGCGCTCCTACCATTCAGTGCGGAGCAGTAGCGGCGGATTCATCCGCCATGCTTGAGTTGGGCGGGGTTGAAGGAGACTCCTGCTTTCTCGGTGGAGTGGATAGGAGGGGGGAAACCCCCTCCTGCTTTTGGGGTGGTCGGCTGCTGCGGACGACCGGCCGCTGCGGACGATCAGTTGTCCAGGAGATCCACTCTCCGTCGCGGAATCAACCGTCGCAGCTTCACTGCCAGTCGTGGCAGCAATTGTTTGGTTTCCCCGTGAAGGAGAACCGCGCAAAACTGGAGAATAGATGTGTGACCGCTGCGGATGCATCGAGCAGAGGGGGGCTGGAGAGCGTATGGGTGTTGTGGAAGGCGCCGGGGCAAAGGAACGAGAGACCATCTCTCGGGCGGATATCGCGCGCAATCTCAAGACCATCGAGTGGCTCAAGACTGAGCTCGTGGCCAGCATCTCGTCGCTCTTCAAGGCCATGCTCAAAACGAATGACGAGGCCTGTGCAGATGCCCTTGCAAACCTAGTCATTGGGTGTTACCTTCTTGGTAAGCGCCTTGGTCTGCCCCATCCCGCGCTCGATGCGAAGATCAAGGAGAAGATCAAGGCCAACATCGAGCAGAACCATGAGATCGAGACATGGTACGGAGATTTCTCTGCTCTGAAGAGGCACCTTTCCGAGAGGAAGATGTGAGGGCATGCCCCGTTCCATGACCACCCGCACTCTGGTGGAAAGCGCCCTTCTCGTGGCGATAGCCACCGTGTTCTGCGTCCTCGATGCATACGTCCCGGTTTTCGCCCTCGTGTACCCGCTGCCCATCGTGGTTCTCGTGGTAAGACGCGGCGTCAAGGTGGGGGCGTGGGCTACCGTGGTGACCATAGCCGCCACGAGCGCGGTCGTGGGGCCTCTTCAGGGGCTGACGGTCTTCGCCAAGGTGGGCATAATCGGCATCACGCTGGCCTGGTGCATCAGAAAGCGGTTTCCTCCCCTGCGCACGCTGGTGGTGTCCAGCGTCGCGGTGGCGGTTTCGATGGTGTTCATATTCGGGCTCGGCGCCTGGCTCGGCGGATTCAGCCTCGCGAAGCTGGAAGAGACGCTTCGCGAGAGCATGAATTCAGCAACGGCGTTCTACCGAAGCCTCGGCATGCCCGAGGCGCGGCTCGAACAGGCAGAGGCTGAGATGGCGGCGCTTATCGAGACTGCAAAGGTGATCTTGCCGGCGTCTCTCTTCATGGCGGTTGTAGGCGTGGCAGGGGTCAACTACCTTCTCGCAAGGCTCGTCCTGGGCAAGCTGGGATACAAGATGGAGGAGATGCCGCCTTTTGCCAGGTGGAGGGTTTCGTGGCCGTTCGGCTGGGGGTATATCGCCGGGCTGGTTCTCTCCGTGGTGGGCCAGGCGAAGGGAATCCAGATCCTCTGGAAGGCAGGAGCCAACGTGATGTCGCTCTTCGGCGCTGTGTTCCTCGTTCAGGGGATAGCGCTGTGCTGGTTCTTCATGGACAGATACCGTCTGAACGTTGCGGTCAGAGTGCTCCTGGGCGTGTTTGCTCTCCTGAACCCTACCGTCCTCCAGATAGTGTCCTGGGTTGGCCTGTTCGACGCGTGGTTCGACTTTCGCAAGCTTGCTATGGAAAGCGGGGGTAAGGGCACATGAAGGTGATCCTGAAACAGGATGTCAAGGGGCTCGGACGCGAGGGTGACACCGTGAAAGTGGCCGACGGCTATGCCCGCAACTACCTCATTCCCAGGGGGCTTGCGATAGAGGCATCCGACCGGAACCTCAAGATCCTCCAGGCGGAGAAGGTCGCCATCGGGAAGAAGGCAGACAAAGAGCTTGCGCTTGCCCGAAAGCTCGCCGATGAGCTTGCGTCCGGCGGCATCACCATCCGGCGTAAGAGCGGCGAAGGCGGCCGTCTCTTCGGATCAGTTACGGGCAGGGACGTCGCAGACGCGATTAAAGAGGTTCTTGGCGTCGAGGTGGATAGAAGAAAGATAGAGCTCGGCGACCCCATCAAGGCGGTGGGGACTTACACGATCCCGATACGGCTCCATGCACAGGTGACCGCGAAGGTCGTGGTTGACGTGGAGCCACAGTCCGAGGGGGACCTGGGTGGATGAATGGCATCATCGGAAGGATCTTCAAAGGGTTTGGCGCGCAACCGACGGTGTCGGGAGGCGCCGACGACGAGATCCAGCGGCAGGTCGCCGCGCTCATGGGCATCCTCGCCCATATCTATGGCGCTGACAAGCTCGTTCTGAAGGCGGGCAAGCTGGATGCCCTGGAGCTCATGAAGTCGGAGTCGGTCCGCGACCGGGTGATCGCCCTCGAGCGGCTGGTGTTCGACGACCCGACGATCGAGGACATCCCGCCGGACAAGGATATCTCCGGCGTGATAGGGGAAGTGGAAGACGAGGTCGCGGACATCCTGGCAAGGCGCGAAGTGGAGGGAAGGCTCGAAAAGCGCATCGCCGAGCGCATGCGCAAGAAACATGAGGAATACGTCCGCGAGGTGCGAATGCAGATCCTCAAAGAAGACGGCCCTGTCGACAATGCGCACACGCTGAAAAAGTACGCGGAACTCGAGAAGCTGGAAACGAGGAAGCTCGCGAGATCGGCCCTGGAGCTCCTGAGGCCTCGGCGTCTATCCGAGGTGGTCGGGCAGGAGCGCGCCATCCAGGCCCTTCTCTCGAGGATCGCATCGCCCTTCCCGCAGCACGTGATATTGTACGGTCCTCCGGGCGTCGGCAAGACCACCGTGGCCAGGCTGGTCCTGGAGGAGGCAAAGAAGCTCAAGTTCACGCCCTTCGCGAAGAACGCGAAGTTCGTTGAGGTCGACGGCGCCACCCTGCGCTGGGATCCGCGCGAGGTCACAAATCCCCTGCTCGGGTCGGTGCATGACCCCATTTACCAGGGGGCAAGACGAGACCTGGCCGAGACGGGCGTGCCAGAGCCGAAGCTGGGGCTTGTCACCGAGGCCCACGGGGGCGTGTTGTTCATCGATGAGATAGGCGAGATGGACGCCATCCTCCTGAACAAGCTCTTGAAGGTGCTCGAGGACAAGCGGGTGCACTTCGATTCATCGTACTATGATCCATCAGACCCGCATGTCCCGAAGTACATCAGGAAGCTGTTCGAGGAAGGCGCCCCGGCCGATTTCGTGCTCATCGGCGCCACGACGCGCGATCCGTCGGCCATAAACCCGGCCGTGAGGTCGAGAGCGGGCGAGGTGTACTTCGAGCCGCTCACGTGCGCTCATATCAAGCAGATCGTGGAGGACGCGGCCCGGCGAATGAAGGTCAAGCTGGAGCCGGAGGTCGCGGACATAATCAGCGACTATACCATCGAAGGGCGTAAGGCCACGGCGGTCCTGGCGGATGCCATGGGCCTCGCGATATATCGGGCGGGAGAGAAGCCGCGCAGGCTCACCGTTACGAAGGAACAGGTGCTGGAGGTCCTGCGCAGCGCCCGCATGTCGCCGTACGTGCTTGTGAAGGCGCAGGACCGTGCCGAGGTTGGGCACGTGTTCGGCCTGGGTGTGAGCGACTTCGTGGGGACCGTCATAGAAATGGAGGCCATAGCCTTCCCTGCCCGCGAGAGCGGAAAGGGCGCGATAAGGTTCAACGATACCGCGGGCAGCATGGCGAAGGACTCGGTGTTCAACGCAGCGTCGGTCTTCAGGAAGATCACCGGGAAAGACCTGGCAGACTACGACGTCCACGTGAACGTGGTCGGCGGGGGCTTGATAGATGGGCCGTCCGCAGGGAGCGCTATACTCATCGCCATCTTGAGCGCTGTGACCGGGACGCCTGTCAGGCAGGACGTGGCGATGACCGGCGAGATATCGATCCAGGGCAGGGTCAAGGGCGTCGGCGGCGTGTTCGAGAAGATCTACGGGGCGCGGCAGGCCGGGATGAAGAAGGTCGTCGTGCCGGCGGAGAATGCCAAGGACGTGCCTCCTGAACTGCGTGGCATCGAAGTCGTGGCGGCGGAGCGCATCGAGGACGTCTTCGAGCACGTCTTCGAAACCGGATCCTCGGCGGGCTTCGGCCGGTTCAACTGGCGAGGCGGCGACGTACAGGATGCCGGCGAACGGTCCGACCGGGTGGCTGGCGAACGACCCGACCGAGCGGCGTTGACCGAAGAAGGCGCGCCTGCCGTTACCCTCAGACGCCCCGCGGCGCCGGCGGTGTAGGCAAGGTAGGCAAGCCCGAGAGACCCTGTTTGCGCATGGTTGACCCCCTTCCCCCCTCGCCCAGTACTGTCCAGCGGCGGGCCTGGGGCCTGGGGCTATATTATCGCTGGAATTATGGCAATAATACCACTTGGGATGTCCAGAGCAGAGCGCCACCAGTTACCAGGCAGGGATCGTGCGGCGAGGCATGGTGGTAACTCCATGCGGCACCTGGGCGAGAGTGAAGAGACCGCCGCTGCGTTGCCAGAGATTGCCGGTGCTCTCCCCCGGGGCCGGTGCGCCGCAAGTGCCGGTCCCGAATTCATCGCCGACCTGGCATGGATCCGGTGAACCCACGGCTGAGTACGGCGCCACAGGTTTGCGCGCTTCTCCTGACGGTGCTGGGGTTGCCGGTGCTTGCTAGGGCTGGGCGCCTGGAATTCGGCTAGCCATAAGCGCCAAATTCGAACGAGGCGCGTCGCAAGCGCGCCGTCCCCGGAGGGGTGCGCCCGGCAGCCCTCGCGAGGACCTGCGCGCTGAAAAGTAGTGCGAATCTGTGGCGACCTACCTAGCGTCCGCTTACGGGAGGGAAGCCTGTGGAGACAGCAGTCAGCCCTGAGAGGGTTCCGCCCCAGAACACCGAGGCGGAACAGGCAACTATTGGCTCCATGCTTCTCGAAAAGGACGCCATTGTAAAGGCGCTCGACATCGTGCGTGCTGACGACTTTTACAGAGACGCCCACAGGGTCATTTTCGAGACCATCGTCGGCATGTATGACAGGGGAGAGCCCATCGACCTCGTGACCCTGACCGAGGAGCTTCGCAGGCGCGGGGCGCTCGAGCGCGTCGGGGGCATACCCTACATAACCACGCTCGCAGGCGTGGTGCCCACAGCGGCGAACGTCGAATACTACGCCAGAATC
Organism: Bacillota bacterium; assembly: GCA_030024085.1. Taxonomy (GTDB): domain Bacteria; phylum Bacillota; class SHA-98; order UBA4971; family UBA4971; genus UBA6256. Next base: position 81,050 of record JASEJE010000004.1, read on the forward strand.
GTCAAGGAGAAGTCGCTGTACCGCGCTCTCGTGAAGGCGGGGACGTCCATAGCCTCCCTCGGTTACGAAGGTGCCGAAGACGTGGAGGTAGCCCTAGACCACGCCGAGCAGCTGATTTTCTCCCTATCTCAGCAGCGTGCGAGCCAAGGCGTCGCGGACATCAAGGCCGTGCTCGTAGACACCTTCGAGCGTATAGAGAAGCTATACGAGAGCAAGGGCCGCGTCACAGGCGTGCCGACAGGGTTTACAGACTTCGACGCGATGCTCACGGGGCTGCAGCCCTCGGATCTCATCATCATAGCGGCGAGACCGTCGATGGGCAAGACCAGCTTCGCCCTGAACATCGCGGCCTACGCCGCACTGAACGAGAAGATACCCGTCGTGATCTTCAGCCTGGAGATGTCCAGAGAGCAGCTTGCCATGCGCCTTCTTTCGGCTGAGGCCAAGGTGGACGGGCAGAGGCTGCGCCGCGGGCAACTTGCCGACGAGGACTGGAAGCGCCTGTCGTATGGGCTCGGCCGCCTCAGCGAGGCACCCATCTTTATCGACGACAGCCCTTCTCTGACGGCCCTCGACATCAGGGCGAAGGCCCGCCGTCTCAGGGCTGAACATGGCCTGGGCCTTGTGGTCATAGACTATCTGCAGCTCATCCAGGGGCGGGGACGCACCGAAAGCAGGCAGCAGGAGATCGCTGAGATCACGAGGTCTCTGAAGGCCCTCGCACGCGAGCTAAAGGTACCGGTGGTCGCCCTCGCACAACTCAGCCGGGCGGTGGAGACAGCGACCGAGCGCCGGCCGCTCTTAAGCCATCTCAAGGAAAGCGGTGAGATCGAGACCTCCGCTGACGTGGTGGCGTTCATCTACCGGGAGGACTACTACAATAAGAACTCGCAGAAGAAGAACATCGCTGAGATCATCATAGCGAAGCAGCGGAACGGCCCCACAGGGTCCGTCGAGCTCATGTGGCACAAAGAGTACACCCGCTTCGAGAACCTCGAACGCTTCCGAAAGGCCCAATAAGGCCACGTCACTAGCCTGTTCCGGATACGACGGCTGGGGCGAGTGACTTTAGCTGCCGCGGGTGACCTTGCGGGTGTGGTCGGGGCGGCCAGGAGGCGGCCAGGAGGCGGCCGGGAGGCGGGCGAGGGGGGCACGGGGCAGAGGCGCGGGCGGCGGAGCGCGCGGGTGGGGCAGGCTGCGCGCGTTCACGGGCGGGGCGGGCCGCGCGAGACCGTGGGCCGATGGGCGACGAAGGCACGTGGGGTGCGCGGCTCGGTCGCTGGCAAGCCCGCGCTGCTGTGGCTTCGAGCGGCCTGGTAGGTACCAGCCGACGGCCGACAAAGGCCCGATACAACACCCGACGACATAGCGTCCGATGACCGCACGACGCCCGCCGTGACGCCCGCCACATGACGCCCGACAAAAAGACGCCGCCCGCCGGCTTCTTCTTGACACACTCCGTCCACTCTGATATCATACCGCGCGTGCAGGAGGGAAAACATAACAAGACAGGCAAGGCAAGAGAGTGCCTTGAAGCAGGCTCAGGCCCGAGGGGCCGTTCCTTCAAGTCCTTCAAGCGTGATCGAGGGAGGTGGGCTTTGTGCCCGCAGTAGCGATCGTGGGAGCCCAGTGGGGTGACGAAGGCAAGGGGAAGATCACTGACCTCCTCGCCAGTCGCGCGCACGTGGTCGCGCGCTATTCGGGAGGCAACAACGCCGGCCATACGGTGCAGATCGGCGGCGAGGTCTTCAAGCTGAAGCTCATACCTTCGGGCATATTCTATCCCGGCAAGATCAATGTCATTGGCAACGGTGTGGTCGTCGACCCCGCTTTTCTGGTGGAAGAGATGGATCACCTGCAGGGGAAAGGCGTCGACCTCCAGGGCCTTCGGGTCAGCGAGAAGGCGCACGTCATCATGCCATACCACATCCTCATCGAGAGACTCGAGGAAGAGGAGAAAGGCGCGGCGCGTATCGGCGCGACGGGCCGGGGGATAGGTCCTACTTACACTGACAAGGTGGCTCGGCTTGGCGTGAGGATCGCGGACCTTATCGACCGCGACGCTTTGTCGGCGAGGCTCGATGTGGTCCTCCCCATCAAGAACAGGGTGATCGAGCGGGTATACGGCGCCAGGGGGTTCGCCAAGGACGATCTCATGGACTGGGCCGCAAAGCACGCCGAACGTATCCGGCCTCACGTCACCGACGCTTCGGCGCTATTGAACGATGCCCTCGACAGCGGCAAGAACGTGCTCTTCGAGGGCGCCCAGGGCACCATGCTCGACGTGGATCACGGCACGTATCCGTTCGTGACATCGTCGTCACCCACCGCGGGTGGCATCGCGCCAGGCACGGGGGTGGGCCCGAGGAAGATCACGAAGGTCATCGGGGTCACGAAGGCGTATACGAGCCGGGTGGGCGCCGGGCCCATGCCCACGGAGCTGAAGGACGAGACGGGCGACAGGATACGTGAGCGGGGCCAGGAGTACGGCACGGTCACAGGGCGTCCGAGGCGGTGCGGCTGGCTGGACGCCGTCATCGTGCGGCACGCCGTGCGGGTGAACGGTCTCGACGGCATCGCCGTCACCCACCTCGATACTCTTTCGGGCTTTCCGACGGTGCAGGTATGCGTGGCTTACCGGCATAAGGGGCGCACCCTGCGTGATTTTCCTGCCAACCAGGCCGTGTTTGCAGAGTGCGAGCCGGTCTACGAGGAGCTTCCAGGATGGCCCGAGGGATCGTGCGCAGTGGAGGCGTATGAGGACCTCCCGGCGAACGCCAGGGCGTACCTCGCCCGGATGGCCGAGCTTGTCGGCGCCCCGGTTTTGATAGTTTCCACGGGCAAGGAGAGGACCCAGACGCTCGTCCTTGGTGAGGTATTCTGATGGGTGAGTGTGACTTCGGCCTGGTGAGCCTGGATGGGTAGGGAAATGGGTGGCGAAGGGCCAGATGCCGGCAGGTCGCTCGCAAGATTCGCGTCCGGGGCGAGGCTCGCACTTCCGGTCGTCGTGGGATATGTGCCCATCGGCCTTGCCTACGGGGTGATAGCACGCCACTCCGGGCTTTCGGTGGCCGAGGCGACGCTCATGTCGGTGCTGGTGTTCGCCGGGTCCGCCCAGTTCATCGCGTGCGGTATGGTGTCGTCCGGCGCGACCGCGGTTGCGGTGGTGAGCACCACGCTGCTCGTGAATCTTCGCCACGTGCTCTTCAGCATGTCGCTCGTCCCGAGGCTACGGCATCTTTCGCGGCCTCTGCTGGCGCTCATCTCATTTGGGATAACGGACGAGACATACGGGGTTGCGGTGGGTAAACTTCCGGGAGATGAGCCTGCAGACTGGCGCGAGGTCGCCGGGCTGAACTTCGTGTCCTACGCAGCGTGGGTGGCAAGCTCGTTCGCCGGGGCGGCGCTTGGGGCGGCGGTTCAGGATGGGTCGAGGTTGGGGATCGACTTCGCGTTGCCCGCGATGTTCATCTGCCTTCTGCTGATGCAGGTGAACAGCCGCATGTCAGTACTGGTGGCCGTTGTGGCAGGCGGGTTGGCCGTTGCTGTGGCTGTGTCCCCCCTCGGTGCATGGAGCACAGTGGCGGCCACGGTTGTCGCGGCCGCGGTTGGGGCCGTCCTGGATCGCCGTGGCCCTGAGTCGTCCCGGCTGTCCCGGCTATAGCACCTTCGGCGATCCCATTCGGAGGCGAGCAGGCCGTTGGCCAGGTAAAACCCGGCAACCCCAACATCGCCAGAAGAAGTGTCGCAGACCTATGGCGTCATACTTAGTGAGCGAGGGACCTTACGGAAGGCTGGTGTGGCTCGTGCCGCAGGCTAAACCTGAGGTATTGGCGATCATAGCAGGCATGTTCGCCGTGACCTACTTCTCCCGCGCGGCGCCGCTCCTGGCACTGTCGCGCGTGCAGATGCCGCTATGGCTGAGGCGATGGCTATCACATGTGCCGGTGGCGGTGCTCGCAGCGCTCGCTGCCTCGAGCGTGCTCGTCAGCGACGGCAAGCTGGCGCTGCATGGCGGGAACGTCTATCTGATAGCGGCGGTGCCCACGCTCGTTGTGGCAGCGCGGACGAAGAGCCTGCTCCTCTCGGTTGTAGTGGGCATGTGCTGTGTGACTGCCCTGCGGGCTTTCGGCATCGGTGCTGGCGCGGGATGACGAGCCGGGACGGGGCCCCCTTGTACATGACGACCAGTCGACCCAGATGACGGCGTAGCAGAGACCAGCGGTCTTCTCAATCCGCGCCTAGCGGGCGAACCGATGGAGGCCGGCGTCGCGGGCCAGGCGCACCGCCTCCTCGTGCTCGCGCGTGGTTATCGGGCGGTCGAGGTGCGGATGCTCGCGGGCGCGGTACTCGGGCCGGTACTGGGCCATGATGTTGATGTATGTGTCGGGCGAGATCTCCTCGGCGATGAACCGGACGATCTCGGCCGTCCCGGCGAGCCCTCCGGGCAGCACCAGGTGCCGGACGAGAAGACCGCGCCATGCGATGCCGTCCTCGTCGATCTGGAGGTCCCCCACCTGGCGGTGCATCTCCTTCAGCGCCGCTTTCACGACCCTGGGATAGTTCTTCGCGCGCGAGTAACGCAGGCCTGTTTCAGGGTCGGCGTATTTCACGTCGGGCATGTAGATGTCGATGACCCCGTCGAGCAGCTTGAGCGCGGCGAGCGACTCGTAACCACCGCAGTTGTAAACGAGCGGCAGTTCCAGACCGCGCTCGCAGGCGATGACGAGGGCGTCCAGGATGTGGGGCATGTAGTGGGTGGGGGTCACGAAGTTGATGTTGTGGCAGCGCATGTCCTGGAGTTCGACCATTATGTCAGCAAGCTCCGGGAGCGAGACGGTGCGGCCCACCCGCATCTGGCTTATGTCCCAGTTCTGGCAGAAGACGCACCTGAGATTGCAGCCGGTGAAGAAGATCGTGCCCGAGCCATGGGTGCCTACAAGAGGATCCTCCTCGCCGAAGTGTGGGCCGTAGCTGGATATCTGCACCGTGTCGTCGGCCCTGCAGACGCCGCGCTCTCCGGCGAGCCTGTCAACGCCGCACTCGTGAGCGCAGAGGTCGCAGACTCGAAGTCTCGTCCAGGCGTGGTCCTTGCGCGCGGCAAGTCCGCCCTTCTCCCAGAGATCCCTATACATGCCTGTGTGTCTCACCGCGAATTCTCCTGACCGAACTCGCCTTTGCGGCTGGTTCTCATATAGATAACCGGCATTCGCATTTTCAATCCTTATGGCTCGAGGGGAAGTGGATGCGGGTGAACAGGACCTGCACCCATCAGACAGAAGAGAGCAGCTTGCTCCAGGTGAGGCGGTCGGCAAGCTCAAGGCCTTGCGAATCAAGGGCTTCCCCCACGTTAGTAAGAAACTTGCGACGACCATCCTCTCTAAGGAATGCCAGTATAGTCGTCATGAAATCCACCGCGTCGAACAGCACGTAGATATTCTGTCCAGCGGAGAACTCCCGTCTTCGATGAAATTGGACACCAGACCTTCTGAGGCTTTGGAAAAGATTTCTTCCCATGCCCGCGACATAATGTCGCGGCAGCGCCCTTCGAATTCGGCAGGACTCATGATCTCACCCACACCTCGCGTGGTCGGGAGGAGACTCTGCGCAACCCCCGATAATCAGTAGTTCATCCACAGAGCTTCTCTTCTCGGCTTCTTGACAGAATGACAGTTCTTAGTAGGGGCTTCGACACAGCGCCACCCGGCATAGATCTCATCCATCAGCGGGCAGCGGTATCCCGATACTGCGACTTTGCCTCTTACGCTCCTGAGGACCGTCGCGAGATCCCGATGCTCATCCTCCGTCATCTCGAACCTGTACGCCTTCGCGTCGCCGCGCGACTCGTGGGGATAGGGCGGGTCACAGTAAAACAGAGTATCTACGTCGTCGTAGAGTGCGATGACCTCAATTGCCGGACGGTTTTCGATTTGCACGCGGAGAAGCCTCTCGGCGATCTCGGGCAGACCCTCGACGCTACCGAGCCACCTTGACACGACGCCGGACATTCCCGCGCGGCTCGTTCTCTTGCAGTTTGCCCAGCGGCCAAGGGAAGCCGTCTGTGCCAGACCTGTTCTGACCTGTCTTGCCCTGACGAAGAACCGTCTTGCTCTCTCCAGATCCGACAGGTTGTCTGGCGGCGCCTGGACCGCCAGGCGGAATTCTTCTCGCGAAAACGGCGTCAGCGCGATAGCCTTGACAAGCTCGTCGGTCTTGTCACGAAGCACGCGGAAGAAGTTGACGACCTCACCGTCAAGGTCGTTGTAGGTCTCGACCGGCGACGGCTCTCTGTTGAGAACGACGGCGGCCGATCCTCCGAACGGCTCGCAGTAGTGATGCGCAGCGGGAAGGAGCGGCAGCAGCCAGTTGAGGTGGTTGTATTTGCCACCGTACCAGCCGAAACAGATCTTGCGCCGCTTCCACGGTACCCTGATGACGCGCTCCGCGTCTCCGGTTTCGCCACTGAGCGGCAATCTGTGTACCACCGAATCCACACGCTGCCCCTCCTTTGCCAATACCAACAAGTATTATGCCATGGCAGTGCTTTCCAGGATCATGTTTCACGCCTACCGACACACTCGCCCAGCTTTCGCGGACCGACGCTGGGTTGGGTCTCCCGCGTGCCAGACGTGCGCACCGAGCGTCCTCTCCTTCTACGACCGCGCAGCCCCGCCATAGCCCTGCCTCACTTCCATCATACATCCTCTCCCGACGTAGACGCAATCACCCGTTTGTGGGAATATGTGTTCGTACGCTGTGGTCATTCGTGTCCCCATTCGGCTCAGGCGGCAATGCGTGCACCTCTTTGCAGCCGACGGGCACTCTCAGTCCGTTTTCCGCAGTAGAAACGTCTCCCCGTTGGCTGCGCTTCTATCGTGGGAAGTGGGATCAATAGATCTCGTTGCGCAGAGCAGGCTGGAAGCAGGAATCCGGCGGGTCGGGACAAATAAGTCTGATAGGGCGAATCGGGCGAACCTTGCAGCCTGGCCGCTCGGGACTGAATCGGGACGAGGAGGAATTCGAGATGGCGCTTGGGAAAGCGGACGCAGACGAACTTGCTGTGTCCTACTTCGATGGGGGGTTCAATTGCGCCGAAGCCACACTGAAGGCGGTGTGCCAGATTCTTGGGATGGAGCACGACCGCGTGCCCGCAATGGCTACGGCCTTCGGAGGCGGGATCGCGCGGCGAGGCTACACGTGCGGAGCCGTGAGCGCTGCGGCGCTCGCGGTCGGGCTGGCACTGGGGCGCACGGATGCGTCCGACCCAAGGTCCCCATCCTACGATACGATGGGTCGTTTCCTGGACGAGTTCGTCCAGAGGTTCGGGACCGTCATGTGTAAGGAGATCTCCGGCGTTGATTTCCTCACCGAGGAAGGGCAGAGAGAGTATAAGGAGCATGCCCACACCGAGAAATGCTGTCCGGTCGTGCGGTTTGCGGCCCGCAGGACATGTGAGCTCCTGGCCAGTGCCAGCCAGCGAGGTGCGGGCGGGGCTCAGAATGGTTAATGCGCATTGCACGGGGAATGCAGGGAATGCAGGGAATGCGGGGAATGCGGGGAGGACGGCTTTCGGGGCATACAAATGGAGCGGATGACGGGATTCGAACCCGCGATCCTCGGCTTGGGAAGCCGATGCTCTACCACTGAGCCACATCCGCTCGTCAAACTCCGTATGCTATTGAAGGTCTCCGCCTGCCTCTAGTATATCCCCAACGCCGACCTGCGTCAACCACTACTCGGCATCCTAAGCCCAACGCCACTTTGCGGGCCACGGGCGGGTTGCAGGCGAATCTAAAATGGTGGTCGCTGCTGGACTCGAACCAGCGACCTCTACGATGTGAGCGTAGCGCTCTAACCGACTGAGCTAAGCGACCACTTCAAGTATTGAGCTGCCTCGTTTACCGGGGCACTGTTATTATACCCCAGGCCGGCTCGAAAGGCAAGAGGGGGTTCAGCGCGCCGTGCCTCACCCCGGCCCGCCACACCATGCCACACGATACCGCATGACGCCGCACTTGCCGCAGTGCGCGGAACCGCTCCCCGGAATAGCGAGCCAAAACACGCGTACAAAACAAATGGCGCTCCCAGCGGAATTCGAATCCGCGTCGCCGCCTTGAAAGGGCGGTGTCCTAGGCCCCTAGACGATGGGAGCGCAACTTCTATCAGCCTTCCTACAGGCACTTCGTATGCTATCACAAGAGGCGCGCCAGTGTCAAGACCGGCGCGGCCGACTGTCGTCGGTCTGTGATAATGTCACCCTGTAAGCGGTCTGAGAAAATGTCACCCCCCCGGCAGTACACTCCGGATCCGCGAGGGCCCGGAGCACCTGCCCCAGCCCCGGGGCTGGGGCAGGTGGCAGAATTCATGGGTGGCAGACACGGGCCTGCTGTGTGGTGGGATCATCCTGCATGTGAGGCCATCCCTTCGGCGACCGCGGTCGGGGCTTTGTGGTGGCATCCTGGGTGGTCACCAGGTATACGCCTCCCATGGCCAGCAGCCCCCCGAGGCCCTTCATCCACGATAGTGACTCCCCGAGGAGCACGGCGCCGCCGAGCACTCCGAAGAACGGCACCAGATTGAGGCAGCTTGTGACCACCGTGGACCCCAGCTGCTCGAGGGCAAACAGGTACAGGATGTAGCTCAGCGCAGAGCATATTGCACCGAGATAGAGGATGTTGAGCCATACCACCAGGCCCCACGTTGCGACGGGTAGCCCGTCGTGGAGCGCCGCCGGCACCAGGAACAGCGTGCCTGCCAGGGTCTGGTATGTGTTGAGTGTGAGGTTGTCGTAGTGGTCCAGGAGCGGCTTATTGATCATGGTGTATGCCACCCAGGCGCACGCCGACAGGAACACCAGGACATTTCCCAGCATCGCCTTGCCCGACAGCGACGACACCAGGTCGGCCTGGGCAACTGCATAGACGCCAGCGCACGACATGGCGATGCCCGCCCACTGCAGGGCAGTAACCCTGCTGCGGAGGAGCACGACTACGGCAAGGGCGTTGATGACCGGCGCGGTTCCGGTGATGAGCGAGGCGGTGCTGGCCGAGGTGAGACGAAGGCCGCCGTTTTCAAGCATGAAGTAGACTGTCACGCCAAGGACGCCTCCGATCAGCACGCGGACGGCGCCGGACGCAGGCACGGTTGGGCGTGGGTTCTGGTTCTCTCGCCGGGATCGGCGCGCCTCGGCCCGCCGGGCGCCATGTCGTGCCGCATACAGGGCCAGAAAGATCGCGCTCGCCAGCACGTGTCTTGCGAACGCCACCTGGACGGGCGCGAGACCTCCTACAAGGAGGGACTTGGTGCTGATGAAGGATAGCCCCCACACCACGGTCGTGAACAGGATCGCCGCGAGCGCTGCAATTCGCCTCGCATCTCCGGTGTGCTGGGTTGGGACGGAACACATCTTCGGCATGGTTGACCGATCCTTTCGCCGTCGCATGTCGCGTACCGTACCGTATCGTACGGTGCCTCGTCGCACGAGCCAGGCAAGGTGGCAACAGGATCCGCGATCCCGCAGAACTCACGGCCAGCGGAGACACCCGCGTTGCACGTGGGCGCTATCACCTCACAGCCGAGGTTTATGATGATGATATCACGGCTAAGCCCGATGTGGAAGGGGTTTACGCAGGTCGCGGCGGGAAATGGCGGCATGGGGACGTGGGGAGCATAGGGACTAAGCATGGCGCCATGAGTTTGCGACACCTTTTCTGGCGGTGTTGGGGTTGCCGGTGCTTGCTAGGGCGGGGCGCCTGGAATCTGGCTAGCCTTAAGCGCCAAATTCGAACGCATCTCACCGCACGCGCCGTCCCCGGAGGGCAACACCGGCAACCCTGGACAGGACTCACCCGCTGAAAAGTAGCGCGAACTTGTGGCGATCTACCTAGATCCCTGGTTCCGTGGGTTGTGACGCGTGCGCGTAGCGATTGTGGCGCCGGCCGGTTACGCCTACCTCCTCGGCCCACGCCGGCCAACGCGTGTCACCTTCCCCTAGTCCGTGAACGATGCGGTCTTGAGCACGTCGAGGACCTTCACCGGGTCGCCTGGTCCCCGCACAATTCGCCAATCGCCAGCTAATTGGACGGCGCACGATTCGCCAATTACCGGCTGGTTGGACGCCGGACAATTCGCCAATTGTTGGCTGATTGTCCGCTAGACAATTCGCCAATCGCTGGCTGATTCGCCGATGCACAATGTGAGAGTTACTGGCTGATTGTGCGCTGGAGAATTCGCCGATCGCTGCCTGATTGTCCTGTGGACAATTCAGCAATTGCCTGCTGATTGTGGTGGTGGTGGCGACAGGGGTTTATGGGGCCGGACGGCGCGCCACAGCGACGTCGCCGCGAAGGCGGCGCCGGAGACCATGACGATGGTCGCCCCGGGCGTGAGGTCAAATCCGTAGGAAAGCCACAGGCCCGCGAGGGTGAATGCGGCCCCAAGGACGCTCGAGAGCACCATCATCCTGCCGAGGTGCACTGTGAACTGTCGGCTGATGGCTGCAGGGACCGTCAGGAGGGCTATCGTCAGGATGAGGCCCACGACCCGCATTGCCATCACCGCCGTGAGGGCGATGAGGGAGAGGAGGACCAGGTACAGTCGTTCCACAGGCACTCCGAGCACGGAAGAGAACTCTTCGTCGAAGGAGATGGCAAGGAACTCCTTGTAAAGGACAACCACGAGCAGGATTATGACGGCATCGAGCACGCCCATCAGGGCGATGTCGCTGCCCGGGACCGCGAGTATGCTGCCGAAGAGATAGCTCATGAGGTCCGCCGAGTAGCCGGGCGTGATGTCGATCAGGATTATGCCGAGGGCCATTCCCATCGCCCACATGATGCCGATGGCGATGTCCACGCCCTGGCGCGCCCGCCTGCTCACGACGCCCATCGCCAGGGCGGCGGCGAGGCTGAACGACACGGCCCCGACGACCGGGCTCGTCCCCAGGAAGATCCCGAGGCCGATGCCGCCATATGCTGCGTGAGAGATGCCACCGGCCAGGAAGACGATCCTGTTCACCACCACGTAGGTGCCGATGATCCCGCACGCGACGCTGACCAGCACACCGGCGGCCAGCGCGTTTCGCATGAACTCGTACCGCAGCGCCTCCAGCATCACTTCCGGACCTCCTCGTGCGTGTCCAGCACCCGGTGGGCAAGCCCGTGCGCGATGAGGTCCACAGGGCACTCATATGCCACCTGCAGCATGTCGCGGGTGATAGCCCTGGAATTGTGGTACACGAGCCTGCGGTTGAGGCAGGCGATGGACTTTACATAAGCCGAGATGACGCCGATGTCGTGCGACACCATCACGATGGTCACCGTCTCGTTCAGGGCGCGCAGCAGGTCGTAAAGCCCCGCCTCGATTTGGCTGTCGAGCGCGGCTGCGGGCTCGTCCAATAGAAGCACCTTCGGCTCAGCGGCGAGCGCCCTCGCTATGAGGACCCGCTGCCTCTGTCCCCAGGAGAGGCGCCCGATCTGCCTGTCCTTCAGATCGAGCATCTCCACGGCCTGGAGCGCCCCGGCGGCGACCGCCCGGTCCTCGTCCGTGTAGCGTCTGAGGCAGCCTGTATGCCCGAGCCGGCCCATGAGCACGACGTCCCACACGCTCACGGGGAAATCGCGGTCAAACGACGAATACTGCGGCACATACCCGATGAACCTGCGCCCCTTTTGGGGGCTTGTCCCCAGCACCGTCACCTTGCCGCGGCTGGGCCTCGCAAGCCCGAGGATGGTTTTGAGGAGCGTGGTCTTGCCGCCGCCGTTCGGGCCGATGACTCCGATGAAGTCGTATTCGCGAACGACGAGGCTGACGTCCTCCAGGACGGGGGCGCCGTCGTAGTGGACCCAGACGTCCTCGAGGCGGATCACTTCGTCGGCTGTGCCTGCATCGATGTGCGTCTTGTGCATCCAGAGTCTCACCATCCCCATGCCGGGAGGCCGGCTGCTAAGCTGGCACCGGCTTGCCGGCGGGTCCTGGGCCTGGGCTGCGGTCCTGGGCTGCGGCCTTGGGCCCGGGCTGCGAACGAAGCACTCAACGAACAATCCCTCTCGCCCGGGCCGGTTGCACCCGTCCGAGCGTTTCTCTGCAAGAGCCTCACAGAAGGGACCCTGCGCCCTGACGGACCGACGCTACGATGCCCTGGCGCCACGTGTCCCGGCGCTAAAGCGCCGCTACCGGCCGCCGATGGCCTCGACGAGGGTCCGCGCCACCGCTCGGAGGTTCGCCGCCCAGTCCCGCGCGAGCGGGTCGACGGTTGCCACGCGAGCGCCGATCTGACGCGCGAGCACCTCGGCGGCCCTTGGGCTGATCTGTGGCTGTACGAAGATGACCTTTACGTGATTCGCCCTTGCCGCCTCCACGAGCGCCGCCAGCTCTTTCGCACTGGGCTCCTTGCCCTCGACCTCTATCGGCAGCTCCTCGAGGCCGTAGTCCCTGGCGAAGTAGCCCCAGGCAGGGTGGAGCACCATGAATCGCCCACCCCTGGCGGGCGCGAGGGTCTGGGTGAGTTCTGCGTCGAGAGCGTCCAGATCCCGGAGGAACGCCTCCTTGTTACGCTCGTAAACATCGCGGTGGGCCGGGTCGACCTCCGCGAGGCCGCGGCAGATCTGCTCGGCCTGGATGCGGACGAGCCTTGGGGACAGCCAGACGTGCGGGTCCTCGTCGCCTGAAAGCTCGATTCCCGACGTGGAATCCACGACTAGCATGCTCCTGTTGGCCGCGGCGATGCGGGGCATCCACGCTTCCTCGAAATCGACACGGATCCGCACATACATCTGCGCGCGGGCGAGGTCGCGCATCTGGCTCGCCGTAGGTTCGTACGTATGGGGGCTTGCGCCCGGCGGGACCATGACTGACACCGCCACCCTGTCGCCGCCGATGCGCTCAACGAAATACGCCTGTGGCAGGATGCTCACGACGACCCTTAATCTGTCGGTGCTGGCGCCACTGCTGCTGCCGGAGGCTGCCTCACACCGCGACATTGTGGCGATGCCGTCAGGGCCTGAAGGCCCGAGGATCGACAGCAATGTGACGATGGCGACGATAAACGGGACGACGACGCCGAGAGGGGCAGCAGTCGTCGGAACAATCGCCAGGAACCTGCTTCTCACGGGGCGTTGTCGCCTCTCCTGCACACGCGCGTGCGACCCGGAGCGCAGTCCGACTGGACGACGCACATGGATACGCGCTACTTCCGCTTGCTCTGACATTCTGGACACCTCCCCATAAGTTGCAGCCAGTGACCTTCGACCTCGAAACCTGTCTTCGAAGCTACAGAGTCGACCAGGGCTGTGAGGTCGCAGCCCTCGAACTCCACGGCCCTGCCACACCCGACGCAGATGAGATGGTGGCGGTGCCCGGGGGACGCCGGGGCGTAACTATGGCATCCGTCAGGGAGGTGCAGGCGCCTCAGGGCACCGATATCTGCGAGGATGTCGAGGGTGCGGTACACGGTGGTGAGACCGATCTCCGGGCATTCGGCTCTGGCGTCTTCGCATATCCGGGCTGCGTCGAGGCGGCCGTCGGTCGTGGCGAGAACGCGGAGCACTGCACGTCGCTGCCGCGTCAGCTTGTAGCTATGAGCCTTCAGTTGCTGTTCGAGCCCTTCCAGGTCGATCACTCTCATTGCGCCCCTAATTGAACATGGTTTTCATTTAGTACTTTACGCCCATCCCGTGGACGTGTCAAGGGGAAGCGAGTCCCGAGATCCCAGGCTCACCGCCTCCGGGGGCTGGTAAGGCCCGAACTCGCTGAGTGAAGGTTCGTCAGTTCTTCCCCGTTTTCCAGCGGCTGCAGGGATCGCGGTGTTGCACTCGGGGACGGCGCCCCCAAGCGGGGTGCGGTGCTTCGCCAGAATCCGGCCCATCGGGCAAGTACCCTGCCCCGAGCAGGGAAAAGGCGTCATGTTTCGCATGAGCGAGGATGGTGTGCCGATAATTCACCTGTTGCATGTTGAAGGGCTTGCCCAGAAGTACGGCCTCAGATTCGACCCCATCCCCCTCCTAGAGCCAGGCGAAGGGAAGGTCTACTACAGGGAGCGCTTCCCGCGATGGTTTCCTCCCTTGATCCTGGCGGTCTACTCCGCAGGGCTGGTCGCCATCTCCAGGTGGCGCGGGACCCTCTTCCTCCGTAGCCAGGTGAGGTAATACATCAGCTAGCCGGAAGTTCCCGTGGTATCGAGGCCTAAATCTGTTGGGGCGCTTGGTTTCTTGAGCAGCGGGGGTTTTCAGCCTCGTGGCTACGGCAAAGGTAGGCCCAGGTGAGCGAAGATCCGGCGGTGCAGTTCGTCTTGCGACCGCCAAGATGACGGGCTTCTGACCATTGGTCGCTATACGCCATTCCCAAGTCCCCGAAACCATCATCGACAGAGGTAGCGGGGCTCCTTGCGGAGTTTTTCTACCAGGAACTCTATCATAGGTAAGGAGCTAATCAACCGCAGAGTTGAGGCTCCAACCTTACCTATGCGCATAATACCCAGATGCAATAATTCCTCGTCTATACGTTCAAAACGCCTGGGGGTGCCCCAGTCATGCAGGTACAGACGTTCGACGCGTCGCTTCCCCTCATAATCAATGACAATGGTGTTCACCGGCTCCTTTTGCATGTGATACGGTACCTCAGCGAGCTCTTCTGCTGTATGAATCGTAGTATTGGAGGCCTGGCCGACACCGATCAAGAGAATGAAACCACCCTTTTGCGCCAGACGATAGTATGGCGATTGCGCTCCACACGGAGTGAGAGAACGCTCGTGCCCCTCGATCAAGGCAGCGGCAATCGCGCCTATGCCACAGACTGAATGCGTGGGATGCAGGCTCCTTCGAGCCCCCGGCCTTTTCATAAACTGCGTGGGAATACGCCCTGTCCAGCAGGGCGTATTCCTGACGTCGAAGACCGGCGGATTGTTTGGACCATCCTCGCGCCTTCCTGTGAGCGTGGGCACAAGTACCGTGCCCTCTGGACCGGTGGCGTCGAGCAAGGCGTCAATTACGGTGTCGGCGCCGCCAACCACGTACCCAAAGCTGCTGAGTGAGCTATGGACTAGTACGCTATCACCCTCGCCGATACCAAGAGCCTTGAGGTTGGGCACGATCTCATCCTTGGTGACACCATGAATCGGGTTCACGGGCATACGCACCCCCCTCAGACATGCGCAGGTGACCCTGATCAAACATACACATCGTGTGAGAAATCCTTGGAGGGGCACGTGCCAATCATGTCATGCCTTGATGCTTCCCGTGGCGGTAAGGGTGGTCACGATGCGCTCACACTCCGCTGTAGTGACCGGCAGTCCGGCGGATTGTGCTCCAATTTGCCATGCGCCGACTATGGCAGGAAATCTTGGTTTGTGAACCACATCACCTCCCAGCGAATGAGCCAGGAGCGAACGGAATCTGTCCAAAAGGATTGACGAGCGGAAGACGCCACCACCGTAACTTACGCGGTGTCGATCTGCTCGCAGCCCCAGCTTGTTGAACACGGCCTGTGCCAGGTCCGCGAGGTGCTCGGCCGCACATTCGAGAATCGCCCGGGCCATAGTATCGCCAGCAGCGGCAGATTCATCTACCACCTGTCCCAGGCGTGCGACCTCCACCCTTCCCAGCCTGCCGCTGTAGAGTGCCCCGTGTACAGATCTTAGGTCAGGAACCCCGAACGCTTGCGGGATTCTTTCTTGCAACGTTGTCTTGGCCACAACCCCGTCATGAGAGCGAGTTGCAGCCGATAATGCCCTTATGCCGATCCAGTATCCGGATCCTTCGTCACCCATTAGATACCCCCATCCACCGGCCCAGCGCTCATCCCCTTCTTGGTTCCGTCCGTAGGCAACAGAACCTGTCCCGCTGATGACGATGACACCCGGTTCTCCGCCGGTTGCCCCCTGCCAGCATGCCACCGAGTCGGGGACCACAACCACATGGTCAGCAGCTATGCAACCACGGATGATCTCTTGCATGCGTCTGGTGCCACCGCTCATGCCGAAGCCCGCGGCCAACAAGTGTACCCGGTCTGCATCCAGGCCTGCATCCATCAAAGCCGCGTCCAAAGCTGAAGTTACAGCCCGGCGGCACCGCTCTGGCCCACCGGGTTCGCTGATGTGATCGGCAGGGCCGGCTACACCGCTGCCCAGCACGTCACCACCCGGGGTAGTCACAATGCAAGTTGTGCTGCTCTGCCCGCCATCCATTGCTATGACGACGGGGATCTCAGGGGCTATGCTCGCAGATTTCATTTCTTCAGTTCATCTCCCCCGGCACAGCAGCGCTCCGGGTGGTTCTGCACCCAATTCCGTCGCCGCAGGGACAAACTGGCGGATCCGCCATTCCAGATCTGTAAGAGCGGTTCCTACCACCACGGCGTAGGCGCCACGAGCCAGAGCCGCCCTGACGTGTTCAGGGGTGTGGAAACGCCCTTCGCCAACTACGGGACACGCGACGGTCGCAACCAGGCGACTGACCAGCTCCAAATCCGGTCCCTTGTTCCGAGCCTCCTCTGTATATGGAACATAGCCGGACATGGTCGTGGCCACCAGGTCAGCACCCAGGCGGGCGGCTTCTATCCCTTCCTCCAGTGTAGCGATATCGACCATCACCGGCTTATTGAGAACGTCATGAATGTATTCGACCAGGCATTGGAGAGATTCATTGGCTGGCCGCGACCGGTGGGTACCCTCTATGGCAATGATATCCGCTCCTGCAGCCGCAAGAGCTTTCGCCTCGGCCCGCGTAGGGGTGATGTAGGCTTCTGCTCCTTCGTACCGCACTTTGTGGATCCCGATGACTGGGATGGTGACCCCGCGCTCCTTCATGGCAAGTACGTGCTCGGGCGAATTCGCCCGAATCCCAACCGCACCTGCCCGGTGCGCTGAAAGCGCGAAAGCCGCCATAATCCCTGCATCTAATAAGGGACTGCCTGGCCAGGCTTGACAGGATACGACCAGGCCGGAACGTAGAATATCTTTGACCGCCAAACGCTTTCCCTCCCTCAATATCCGAGCCTCTGGTATCGTTGTATTTCCGCCTGGTATCTTTCCAATCCCCCAGGAACGTTGGCACTAGTGTAAATTGTGGGCATAAAGCCGTCGGCCTCCATCTTGGCAACCGCCTCGGCAACCACGGCCCACATCACGACGGCCGATATGACCCCCGACGACGGGCAAGCCCGGCGCCCCAGCCGTTCAAAGGTCAGCAGAGCATCGCCGGCCGCGCCACCGATATCGATCACAAGATCTGCAACGTCTCTCAGCAACCTGCCCGACTCATGCTCCACAGGAGCGTGAGCCGCCTGTGCATTCGAGGTCAAAGCTATCACCAATACCCCTCGCTCGCCGGCCAGCAACACGGCCTCGATAACTTCCCTGGCCCTTCCGCTAACCGAGGCCACAAACAGCACATCCCCGCGGCGGACGAGAGCCGGATTGCGAACATCTTCGATCGTGACCAGGCGCAGCGCTGCGAGCCCTCCTGCACGGCTCACGAGCTCGGCCCCTAACAAATGTCCGTGATCCAGAAGATGCAGGCATCCGCCCTCTTCCAGGGTCCGTGCGGCATGCCGCGCTGCTTTTTGAATTGTCTGCCGCTGCTCCTCGCGGACTTCCTGGATTAGCTCAAGTATCGCGTCGAAATAGCGCTCCGATGACATTCTCAAACCCCCGCTTCGCTAGAGACACTGTTCGCTTTTCCTACGAATATCTGGATGTGATTGTTGGCAAAGAAATCGCGGTATGACTGCGGTGGCTCCTTATCGGTAATGACCACGGACACCCTCGTTAGTGGTGCTACCTCGGCAAAACATATCGTGTCAAACTTGGAGTGATCCGCGACCAAGATAACTTGCTCCGCCGCCTTCACCATCACCCGGTGGACGCGGGCTTGCTCCAAGCGAGCGTCGGTCAGGCCGTGTTCTATGGAGATGCCCTTGGTCGATAAGAACGCCTTGTCCACGTGGTAGCAAGCGAGAGCATCCTCGGTCTCTCCGCCCAGGAAGGACATGCTCTCACCGTCCAGAACGCCGCCGCTGCTGATTACGTGGACATTGTGATGCGCCAGTTGTTCCACTGCCGCCCAGGAGTTTGTCACCACGGTGACATCCCGGAGTTCACCAAGGTGCATCATCAGGAACGAGATGGTACTGCTGTTATCGATCATGATCGTGTCACCGGGCTGGATCAGCTTTGCCGCCATTCGACCCAGCATCTGCTTTTCGTCGCTCAGCATCGTCCGGCGAACTCTCACGGGAAGATCGTGGCCTCGCCCATAGCCCGGTGATATGGCCCCTCCGTGGGTGCGAACCAGCAGGCCCTCCCTCTCCAGCTTTGCCAGATCATTGCGGATCGTGGCCGCTGTGACGTTCAGCCGCTCTTTCAGTTCCAGCACAGTGATTGCACCGTGCTGTTTCACAAGAGCAAGGATGTCGCGGCGCCTCTGTTCTGGTAGCATCAGCCTCTTTCCTCCCGAAATGGCATCCGTGGATTCATGCTGCCTTCCTTTCCTTTGTACGACCTCACACAGGCTTGTCAGTGCTGTGACCGGGACTCGCCACGAATGCTCGACGCTTTTCTCCGCTCATCTTCCCACAGAGTGTTTGCGTGACACCGGTCTGCAGGGAAGAGCATCCCCTGCCAGGCCAGCATGGACCGCCCCTCTGACGCTCTTGCGGCTGGGGGCGAAGACAGCGACAAGGCCCGCTCCTCAGAACCACAGTGATTGGTCCACCGGGAAGCTGAGCACCCGAATGAGATGTCCTGCAGAGACAGGGAGCGTTTCCTTGTTACGCATCCCTTCACGCCTTGCAAATTCTTCGATGAGGCTTGCGGCAGCTTGATCGTTTCCCACCTGGTAAGCCGCCATAGCCCACCAGAGATACTGGCCATTGTCGGCGACGCCAGAAGGCATCGGCTTGCGTCGCTTCACGTAGAATCGATCATAGAGCATGTCGAAAATACCGCGATCCAACGAGTTATCCTTGTTTCCCGCTACAGCCAGAAAAAGGATGTTGGAAAGAGCATCGGGATACCAGGTATCCATCCTGGTGTGCTTCGTCCCATCACGGCTGATCGACATCGCATAATAACCCTCGTCTGTCAACCAGAAGTCGTTCCGCAACCCGTCTATGGTCTTGTCGGCGAGGAAGGCAAAAAGGCTGGCATATGCGGTATCCTCCAGCGTTGAAGAAATGCTCCAACCTGCAGCAAGCCCTAGCCAGACTTCGGTGTTGTCCATCAGGTATTTCACCGGCCACCCGGGTTTCGCGAAGGTGAGGCCGTCCCGCCCGTATGTGAGGTCTATAGCCCCAAGTGCCTTGAGAACATAAGGATACATTTGGACGAGGAAATCGCGGTCCCCGGTTACCCGGTAATATCTCCACAGCGCGAGGATGAAGGTCGCTGCGTACGAATCCGTTGAATCATAGTCCCCCGTGGGCCTGTAGTTCGGGTAAGAGCCGGCATAGTCATATACGGTACCGTCCGCGTTCATGTGGCTTACATACCACTCGAGCCAGCGTCGAGCCGGCGTGAGGAAATCGGGAGCTTGCGTAAGCTCATAGGCGCGTATCAGTCCCAGCGCGGCAAAGTTGGAAAAGTACGGGATGATGCGTCCCCTGTTTCCTCCGCCACCGAGAACTATGGCTCCATCAGGGTTCTGGAACTCTACGATGTGCCGGGCCATCCACGATATGTTTTCCAGCATGCTCGCATCAGGCGACTGGACCGCTTTGCCTGCTCCCTCGGCCCCTGCCGTGGCTCCTGCCGCTCCTGTCGTCGCTACAGGTCGTCTGGGCGCCGTTTTGCTTTCCCCGGTGATAAACGACCAGGTATAGTCGGCTGGCAGGCTGGTACCGTTTTCATCTAGGATCCCACCCGGACCGCCCTTGACCACTACCGTGTACTTCGAATGCTGTACCAGCTCATGGTGAGGCGAGATCAAAATCGCTTGTTGACCGGTGGAGTAGTACAGCAGCGCAGGTACCTCGTGGCCTGTAGAATCTTGCACGCGTACGGTGGTCGAGTTGACGGTTGATGCATCAACGGGTTTGTTCAAGAAAACCCGCAAGACAGACCGTATTGACACGCCGACCGCGAGGTCGCCCGGTTCCACCCATTCTACGTGGAATGGTTTTTTCACCCCGGTCACCACCTTGACATCGTCTATTATGAATTCGGCATCGCCGCTGTCAGGCTCAATCGTGGGCTTTATCACGAATCGGTAAATCTCGGTGCCCTTGAGTTGCCGCGCTATGTCGGAGAGCAGGATGGAGACATGCGTCCACTTCCCCTTCGGGACCCCGCTTGCGGAAACGGGGCCCCAGAAGAAACCGCTATGCTCTCGCGAAAAAACCTCCACCACGACAGCCTTGTACTTGGCGCTCCCACCTGCATAGAACCAGAAGTCGAGCGCCGAGTCCTGCTCAGTAAAGTGGCAATTCTTGATGAAGGCGAGACCCACCTCCGGCTGACTGGGATTAGCCGATGCGCGCCCCATCAACGCTTGTTTCCCGCTGTGGACATTGCTGGTGGTAATGGACTTGTTGCCGTTCTTGCCGTTTGTCCACCAGTCCCAGGTATCGCCTGACTCGAAGTCGTCGTAAAAGATCACCTTCTCTGCCTGCGCCCCTTGGGCAATGGTCCAGGCTGGAGCCCATAGAAGGAGCGTGACCAGTGAAACACCCAGCGCCATGCGGTGCATGAATCTGAAGATCCTAGGAGTTCTAGCAATCCTCACCCCTGAACCCTCCTGCTCAGCATGTTCCAACGAACCTCAAACCTGACCAACGCTTCTTTGTACCTTTCACCCGTCGTCACATCATTGCAGTTGAGGGCGACCCGACTTGTGCTCTCCTACGCTTTGATTGCACCGCTCGTAAGCCCTTCGATAAACGTCCGCATGCTGGCGAAAAAGAGTACCACCAGGGGAAGCGAGGTGAGCACGTAGGCAGCCATCACCTGTCCGGTTTCTGGCTGCCAGATGCTCGTGCGAAAATAGGCAATGCCGATGGGAATCGTCTGCAAATGCTCGCTGGTGATGGTCACCAAAGGCCAGATCAGGTCATTCCATTGCGCCAGAATGTTCAGGATGGCGACTGTGCTCAGGATGGGCATGGAAAGGGGAATGGCAATTCTGAAGCAACTCGTAAACTCGGACGCACCGTCCAGTCTGGCGGCCTCGAAGAGCTCCTCTGGAATTGACGCGAAGAAAGTACGCAAAAAGAGTATTGAGAAAACCTGGCCTCCGGCTACGTACGGCAGAATCAACACCCACCTTGTGTCGAGCAAGCCCAGGCGTTTGACCAGGACAAACCGGGTGATCAGCGTGAGTGTGCCTGGGATCATCACGATCCCCAAGATTGCGTAGAAGAGCACCTCCTTGAGAGGAAAGGCGAAGCGGGCAAAGACATACGCAGACATGGACGAAACCACGAGGATCAAAGTCGTAGCCACAGCGCATACGATGATGCTGTTCGCGATGTAGGGCGCAACCCTGGCCCATGCGAAGACATAGTTCTCCCAGTGGAATGGCCGCACCAACTGCCAGAAGTATAACTCAAACTGGCTTTGTGTCTTCAAAGAAGTGATGAACATGAAGATGAAAGGGTAAAATGTGAGGACCACAATGGTCCATAACAGGACGTGCTTTGCAAGTTCGACTCGGGAGTTTCCCACCTTCGCGCCCACGATTGCTCCCCCCACGGGAACATACTCGCATGCCCAACCGAAACGAACCCTTCGGGCCGACGACAGACCGCTCTTGAAAGTCAACTTTTGGCCTGATACTCTATGCCCGACTTCAAATACTTCATGTTGGCGTACGTGAGTCCCATTATAGTCACGAACATGCAGACTCCAATAGCCGAGGCGTACCCCATCCTCCCGTATTTGAAAGCGTTATCGTACAGAACAAGCCCCGGCACCATCGTAGCAAACCCAGGGCCGCCCTTTGTCAGTATCAATTGCACGCCAAAGCCTTGAATTCCGCCGATAAACCCCATTATGACGTTGAGCTTTACCTGGCCCATGATAAGGGGAAGGTCTACCTTGAAGAAACGGATGATCCCATGTGCCCCATCGAGTTTGCAGCAATCCAGGACCTCCTGCGGGATATTCTGCAACCCGGCCAGGTAAATCAACACGCCTATACCGCCTACCCACGGAAACCCCATAAACATCAGAGCATATAAGGCGACTTTGGGATCACCAAGCCATTCCCTCGCCAAAGATCCGAGGCCTACTGCCCGGAGCAGCTGGTTTGCAAGCCCGTATGTCGGCTCGTAGATGTATCCCCATAGGAGCATTCCCACAATGCCAGGGATAAGGGCGGGGAGCACAAGGAGGACCCTGTATATATACTTCCACCGTATGCTCCTCAGACTAAAGAGAACTTCCGCGACGAATATCGGCATGACCAGCCCCACGCCCAACCCGAAGGCCATCAGCTTCAACATGTTAGCAACGGAAGTACGAAGCACCCAATCGTCGAAAAGGATCTCCCTATAGTTTGCTAGCCCTATGAAGCGGTTCACATAAAACCCGTCCCAGTCGAAGAACGAGTGGTAAACGGCGGAAACGGCAGGATAGTATTCAAACAGCAAAAGCAGCACGAACGTGGGCGCAAGAAAGAGATAGACGAACTTCTTCCGCTCGATTTCTCTCCGAACCGTCCTGCGCTTCACTGCCGCTCCCCTCGCTTGCAGTTTCTGCGTCGCTCCGCAGGCTCCCCAGTCGCACCTTGCTCCGGCAAGTACTATACCGACCGAGGGCGCCCACAGCGTCCGTCAGTACATCTGGCCGCAGCCTCCCGGCACAGGCCGGACCAGGCTAGATTTCGAAAGCCCCAGATACATTCACTAATGCGCCAGGAGCTAAGTGAGGATTCGTTAGTTCCTCCCAGTTTGCCAACATCCGGTGGGTTGCCGGTGTTGCACTCGGGGACACCCCCCAAGCGGGGCCCGCTTCGCCAAAATCCGGCCCGCAGGCGAGTGGCCGGATTTTCACACCCCTCGCGCAATCACCGGCAACCCCTCCCAAAAGTCGGGAGCATTTCTGCACGAGACTGTTGATATCCTCCACTTTATGGCAACGCAGCTCGGTGGAATCCCGGGGAACGGTCGCCGTTTGCGGCCAAACTGGCAGCTACTGGGGAAAATCAACAGTCTCCTGCACCCTCACTTAGCCGGAGACTACCTAGGACTTATTTGCTCGGTGCACCCCAGTTGTTCTGCGATGTCCAATTGTTCTCGCGGGCAAGCTGCTCTGCCGCTCTCTTCATCTCGCGGCCTAAAGTCTGCACAAACTTATCCATAGTAAGACCGCCCGAGAGAAGAAGTTGCAGATTCTTGAACTTCATGTCGCCAAATGGGCCCGTGAGCGAGAGCTGGATTCTGGGATTTGCCTCGGGCGCCACGAACGCCTTAACCTTTGGGTTGTCCGGCTCGACACCCTTGATGATCGGGGGCATATTGTACGCCTTCTCCAGGACCGTGGCGTTCTCCGGCGACGTCATGAACTGAAGGAAGTCAATCGCCAGGTCCAAATTGCCCCTCTTCACAGTAGCTGCCGGGATACTCCAGGTTATACCGGCCTCCCCCGGTCTGCAAGTCGAGCCTGTGGCATACGGCGAGGTTTCCCGTGTAATGTCGGGGAACACGAAGATGCCGTAGTCGAAGCCCCGATCTTTGTTCTCTTCGATCGACTGGAGGGCCCAACTCCCAGCCATAAAGAACGCTGCCTTCCCCGTCATCCAGAGACGGCTGTGATCCGTCGCGCCCACCGCTCCTGCCTGCCAATACTCAGACCATTTCTTCAAGAACTCATACGGTGCCCGGAATTGTGGATCATCAACTTTGATCAGGTCAAGCTGGATTGCCCTTACAAGCTCGTTCAAATCAACCTGCCCGTTGGGCTGCAAGACGTCGAGCTTCGGCACCCAGGTCTGCCACATCGTGCCCTCTATATAGCCGACGCTCCAGACCTCTGGACCACCTGTAAACGTTGCAGCCTGCGGAATATAGTCGGCCGCTTTCAGCTTCTCCGCCACCTGGAACCATTCTGCCCACGTTTTTGGTGGTGCGAGACCCAGCTTCTTGAACACGTCCTTGTTATAGAAGAACGCAAACGATGACCAGTTCACGGGAATGCCAATGAGTTTCCTCGTGACAGGATCTCTGCTTACAAAGCTGTCCAGTGACCCCGGCTCGAACATATCTTTCCATATGTTGCCTGTGTATGGATTCACCTTACTAATATACTCATCCAGGGACACAATGAGCCCCTTTCGAAAGTCCTCAGCTGCCCAGTTATTCTGCATGATATCAGGGGGATCCCCGCCTGCAAGCTGGGTCAGGTGCCAGGTATGGTACTCTGTACTGGGAATGGTCATATATTTGACGGCTACGTCGGGATGGGATTTCTGATAACGCTCTATAACTATATCCAACTGCTTGTTGTAGACGTCCAGCATGTAGTGGGCAATGGTAATTTGCCTCTTGGCAAACGCTGCTCCGTCCAGAGGTAGGGCAAGCAGGACCAGCACTAGAACCATCACGCCGGCAAAAACACACCAGCGCCGTTTCATCTTGAACCCTCCTCATTCCTTTTTTGTGACTGCCCGCACCGGAAGCACCGCTCTCCAGAATTCGAAAAACCAACCACTACTGCCCTTCACCGGTGTCTCTTGGCGTAACCAACCTTGCCCCAAGAGTCGCTCTGATCTGACAAACCTCCTGTTTGCCCCAGCTACCACCCCCTCCAGTCAGAATAGTCGGCCCCAACCCGTCGACCGTCATGCTTCAGGTACAGCCCCGTACTGGCATCCTTTAGCTCTCAAGAACTCCTCATAGCGCCGGTATAAGTTGCGGGCTGCTGGCCACACGGAGTTCGGGCTGAGGAAATGGGAGAACTCGAACGTAATCACCTTGCTAACGTACGGTTGCACGACGTCTAGCTTGTAAACCAGCTTCCGCCAGTCGATGGGAGGGAACTTGATGGGCATGTCGCGGTCGAATGTCTCCAGGTTCGACCACAGCTCGATCTTGTGCCTTTTCGCGATCTCAGCAGTCGCCCGGACGAACTCTTCAAGTCTCAACAATTCAGAGCTCCCATCCTGGAACGCACAATAGTCCACAAGGCCCTCCAGGCGGCTGAAGATCTCCGACCACTGACGGACGTGTTCTTCGACCGTACGTGGAAAGGCTCTCTCCCCAAAGGCGACTACGTGCATTGGGTCCAGGCGGCCATGGAAATAGGGCGAGATCAGGATGGGAAGACCTGAGAGATTTCGGATCTCTTCAGCCAGGCTTGCGTGGATATCAATGATCCTGCAGCTAGTATCACCCGTCTCGTGGGGCAAGTACCAGCCGGCAAACGCAGGCAATGAACCGTACCTATCAAGCGCCTCACGGACAAACTCTCTGTTGATGTCCACTTCCATCTGCCAGTCGTTACGGTACCAGAACCGGTTGGAATCATAGAGCCCCAGGAATAGACGCATACCGTTCTGTGCTGCAAGCTCCAGGAAGAGGGCGACCATATCCTGGTAGACCGGCAGAGTAGGCACGAACCTCGACACTGCCTTCGAAGGGCAAGCGAGCTTTTCGCCCAGCCCGGAACGGATGACAATGACCGTGTCGATTCCGGCCCGTTTCAAGGTTTCAAACTCCGTTGCCCACTCCTTTTTGCCCCAATTCGAAGAGGGGATATCATAGGTGATCTCATCCAGGAATGTTCCGGTGATCGCTTTGTAAACCAAGGCAACCCCTCCTGTTTGGAAATCGGGTCATGCTTGTCGTTGCAAAGTCGGGTGAACCAGCCTCCGACTCGCGTGGACTCTTGTCCCCCACGACTCTTTTTCCGCTGGCGGAATCACCCTGACGTGCGGGATGAATACGGGCTACGATTTCTTAGCGTTCATATGTGTTATTCTGCGTCTCATTGCGTTTTCCTTCTTTTCCTCAACTATTCCTTAGCCCATTCTCCGCGTCAGGACCGCGGCCAAATTGAGCAATGGCCTGGTAAAGGGCCAATTGCCGGGGTCCTCAAACTGTTTTGCGGCACGTGATCGTTGCGTTCTTTAGCTGGGACGACGTTTCTCCTACGGAAAATGGGCCTGGCATAGACTCCGCAGGTAGAACATGCCACACACCAACCATTCATAGCGCTTGGCCCACTTGGTCCAGTGGGTTCACAGGCGATTACAAGATAATGTTTATTCCAAACGCCATGTGCAGAACGCACGCTCAGCAAGAAAAAAGGATGTTCGCGCAGATGTGGAATACTACACTGACAACCATAGATGCAGGCGCGTGAACGGCGGAATACCACCTTTATGCTCACAGTCTGGGATTCTTCGTCCAGGCGTTGAGATACCACGCTGAGGACTGTGCAACGTCGTTTATTCCATCGGTTCACGCAGATTCAATGTCCACAGGAGGCTCTGGTCCATGGGTGTCGACCTGCAACTCTTTGAAGCGCCCATAGCTAATAACGATAAAGACAAGGGTCCAGCAAAACCCTTTGTAAAGTGGGCTGGCGGTAAAGGGCAGCTGGTGGAGGACCTCGCGGCCCACTTGCCAGAGAAGTATTCCGCTTACCATGAGCCTTTCGTGGGCGGAGGTGCGCTGTTCTTCCGCCTCGCTCCGGCCACAGCATTCCTGTTGGACCTCAATGAAGAGCTCATTAACGCATATCTTGTCGTCAAGAACGACTGCGACGCGCTGATACGTAGTCTCCGGAAGCACAAGAATGAGCGGGCGTACTACTATGAGATGCGAGCCCTTGATCCAGATACCCTGGACCCAGTCGAGAGGGCTTCGAGGCTTATATATCTTAACAAGACATGCTACAACGGGCTTTATCGCGTGAACAGGCAAGGCAAGTTCAATGTGCCCTATGGTCGTTACAAGAATCCAGTCTATGCCGACGAGCCGCAACTGCGGCTTGCCAGCAAGGTCCTTGCAAACGCAGATATCAAGCTTGCCGACTTTGAAATCGTCCTCGAGCAAGCAAAGCCCGGTGACTTCGTGTATTTTGATCCGCCATACCAGCCAATAAGTACGACAGCTAACTTCACCAGCTACACGCGAGATGCGTTTGACGAGTCTCAGCAGAAGCGTCTTGCCGCTGTGTTTCGTGAGCTTGATAGAAGAGGGTGCTACTTGATGCTCAGCAACTCTGATTCGCCTCTGGTACGCGAGCTATACAGGCAGTTCAGAATCGAGACAGTGATGGCCAAGCGGTACATCAACTGCAAAGGCGAGAGACGAGGTGCTATTCCTGAAGCTTTGGTGCTGAACTATTGAGAACGGGGGCACTCGATCATTGTCTTCTCGGGCCGAGGATGGTCAACTGACCTCTCAAGACATGCCGTGTTGTATAACCGAGTAATCAAGCAGGGCTGGCTCAAGAATCGCGATGCCGGCGGTCTCGCAGGGGTAGCATCCTCCCGATTGCCGGGTTTTCTTGTCGCCACGGCGCGGGCGCAGGGGGGGCTCCCTGCATCCTTTCAATCGTCCAGGTCCCACATGAGGAGACCCGCAGGTGCTTTCGGCAGAAAACACGTCGTTTTCCGCGGAAAGAGATAGCCTTCGCGCGCTTTCTTCAGGATTTCACTTGCAGGGATCGCTCGGGGGAATACGGCGACCTGCATCCTGCCGGACGCTATTGCGGCAAGCTCCGCCGGGCCGTTGTCGGTGTATGCGACCTCGCATGCGACGTCCGGGACGGCCTTCCTGTGTGAACGGCCTCGTGTCGATGATGTCGAAGGCCGGGAGTACCCTCTCCACGAGGTCGGCCTCCGAGCTTTCCGGCCATCCAGCGATGACCCTGTGCGTCGGGAGCGCCACCACTCTTTGAGCAGCTCCCCGAACTCGGGGCCACGATGGTTGATTATCGGAGCCGCCCCGGCGAGCGCGCAGGGTATTCGCCTCCAACGTCGAATCCGTAGGCAAGAGCTGTCTGCACCGTCGATCCATGCCCGAGCGAGGAGGTGTGCAAGTGCCGTCTAGCGAGAAACTCGTGGATGACCGGGTAACTCTCCTCTTCAAAGGCATCCTCTCTCTTCGCACTGTTGACGAGTGCTACAGGTTCTTTGAGGACCTGTGCACAGTCGGGGAGATCAAAGCCCTCGCGGAAAGGTTCCGGGTGGCGCAGATGCTCGATGACGGGTTCACCTACGCGGAGATAGCCGAGGAAACAGGCGCGAGCACGGCCACGATCAGCCGAGTAAAGAGGTTTCTTCACTACGGAGCAGATGGCTATCGCCTGATTCTTGACAGGATGAGGCGAGAAGGAGTCCTGCCACCCAAATCTAATGCTTGACAGGTCGGGAATTGGGAGAGTAACATAGGGTAAATTTGCGGTTTTGTGCTTTACCATGGTAACGTAATGAAGCACACAAAGGGACTTGTGTAAAGGGACTGGTGTCATGAAGTATCTGGCGGAAGGAACATGCTATCTATTCCCGCCCGAATCGCAGAAAAGGAGAGATCTGGAGACAAGGCTGGCCAACTTGTTGTCATCTGAGGGCTACCAGGAGGTAGTGCTACCCATAGTTCAAGCGTATGATTTCGATGCGCCCCGGCCTCTGCGAAAGATGACGGACGCAGCCTACAAGTTCGTTGATTACCGCGGGCAAGTCATGGTACTGCGGCCCGACATGACCGAGGTGGTGGCCAACCTTGCTTGTCGGGAGCTCAAGGATATTCCTCGACCTCTCCGCCTGTTTTACTCGGGCAGCGTCTTCAGAACCCGACGCCCGCGTTGGGCGGGAATGCTCGAATCTTACCAGATCGGCGCGGAGATGGTCGGAGTATCCGCACCCGAGGGTGACGTGGAGATGCTTTCCCTCGCTGCCGAGTGCCTGAAGACTGCCGGGGTCTTGGGATTTCGAATGCGTCTGGGACATATCGGAGTGATGGAATCGGTGATGGACTTCGCCGGGATGAGCGAGGAGCAAAAAGCCGACCTCAGATCCGCTCTGGCGTCGAGAGATCTGGTCCAAGTTGAGCGATTGATAGGAAACCTTGGCATCCCGCGAGTCTGCAGGCAGTTTCTGGAGAAAATCCTCGAGTTCCCGGACGGCGAGGACATCCTCGAGGCCGCGAGGCATCTGGCCTCTTGCGATAAGTCTCAGCAAACAGCCCGGGCCTTATCGGAACTCGAGGAGATCATCAGCGGGGCCTCCGCCCGCGGGATCGGGGACTTCATCCAGCTCGACATGGGTTTGATGAGGGACCTGGAGTACTACACGGGAACAGTCTTCGAGGTATATACGCCTGGTTGCGGGGGACCGATATCGGGAGGTGGAAGGTACGACGGCCTCCTCAAGATCCTCGGACGCCCCGAGGGTGCCGTGGGATTTGCCCTGGACATGCAGCAAATACTCAATACACTGAGCAAAGGCAATGGTAACGCTGGTCTGTACATCGGAGAGTTGTAGTATGAAGGATGAATTGCTCACGATCGCGGTCCCCAAGGGACGGCTGTTGCATGACTCTCTCGAAGTTTTGGGTCTCGCCGGATTCCCCTGTGATATGGATGAAGATGCCCGAAATCTCACATATGAGACACCGCACGCAAGATTCATCCTGGCCCGGCCGGGAGACGTGCCGACCTACGTAAGTTACGGCGCTGCGGACGTCGGCATTGTGGGCAAGGATGTCCTCATGGAAGAGGGTCGAGACGTATACGAGGTCCTCGACCTCGGGTTTGGGTTTTGCCGTTTCGTGGTTGCCGCCCCAAGAGCCTTCGCCGCAGAGGCCCGTCTCGCCGTGTCCGCGCCCGGCCGCGTTCACGGCAGGATCAGGGTTGCAACTAAGTTCCCTCGGTTCGCGGAGGCGCTTTTCAAAGACAGGGGGATTCATGCGGAGATAATACCGCTCCGGGGTGCGACCGAGCTGGCTCCCCAGGCTGGCCTGGCGGCTATCGTGGTCGATATCGTCTCCACGGGGCGGACGCTCCGGGAAAACGACCTCGTCGTCATATCCGAAATTGGGGCTTCGACGGCCCGACTGATCGCCAACCGCGCGAGCTTCGGGCTCAAGTCGAAGCAAATCAGAACCCTTGTCGAGGCTCTGAGGCGCGTGGTCACGACACAGGCCGCCAAGGAGGAAGTGATGCCTGGATGATTCCGACATTGTCCGTTGAGGACTTGCTTGCGAGGAGACACTGCGGTCTCGACCTCCACATATCAGCGGCCCGGCGCATCGTGAACGAAGTCCGCGAGCGAGGCGACGGGGCCCTCGTCCAGCTGACGCGGGAATTGGACCATGTTGCGCTCGATCCAGGGCAACTTCGCGTCACACCCGAGGCAGTCCAACAGGCGTATGCGGCGGTCGATACCGAGTTCGTGGAAGCCGTCCGCCATGCGAAGAGAAACGTGTGGGCCTTCCACGAAACGCAGGTTCCCCGCCCCTCGATCGCCGTTCTGGACGGCTACGCAGTCGGCCGGGCATCGACGCCGATAGAAAGGGCAGGCTTATACGTGCCGGGGGGCACTGCAGCGTACCCTTCGACCGTTGTCATGACCGCGGTCCCCGCCAAGGTGGCCGGGGTGAGCGAAGTGATCATGTGCACCCCGCCGGGCCCGAGCGGCGAGGTCAACCCGTTCACTCTGGTGGCCGCAGACGTGTGCGGTGTGGACAAGGTCTTCAGGGTTGGCGGGGCCCAAGCCATCGCGGCCATGGCTTATGGCACCGAGACGATTCCCGCTGTGGACATGATAGTGGGACCCGGAAATTCCTTTGTGACCGCCGCGAAAAAGCTGGTATTCGGGGACGTGGGGATCGACATGCTTGCGGGCCCGAGCGAGATCCTGATAATAGCCGACGAGTCCGCCGTCCCGGAGTTTGTCGCAGCGGACCTTCTTTCCCAGGCCGAGCACGATGTGCTCGCCTCGGCCGTGCTCCTCACCACCTCAGCCGATCTTGCGGAGGAGGTGGTCGAAGAAATCGAAAGGCAACTCTCGCTGCTTCCTAGGAGAGACATCATCGCACGCTCGCTGCGCGGCAGCGGCGCCATCGTGCTCGTTCAATCCCTCGATCAGGCGGTGGACGTTGCGAATGCGTACGCTCCGGAACACATCGAGATCATGACCCGCCGCCCGCTCGACATAGGCAAGAGGATCAAGAATGCCGGGGCTGTCTTTCTGGGGACCTACAGCCCCGAACCCGTGGGCGATTACATAGCGGGCCCCAACCACGTGCTACCGACCCAGGGCTCGGCAAGGTACCGGGGAAGCCTTGGTGTGCAGGACTTCCTGAAATCCATAAATGTGATACAGTACGATGAGTCCGCGCTCAGGGAAGTGGCCGAGCACGCCATCGTGCTTGCCAGGACCGAGGGACTCATGGCACACGCGAACTCCATCGAAGTGAGGCTTGCCCACCTCTCCGGGTCCAAGGAGACAGCCGGAGGGCAGCGACGCGAGAACCCTCTAGTAAAGCTGGACCGCAACGAGAACCCGTGGGAGCTTCCGGACAGCGTCAGACAGGACATAATCGAATCCCTGGCCCGACTGCCTTTCAACCGGTATCCCTCGCCCGATGCTGACGAACTGCGCTCTCAGCTCGCACAATTCCTTGGTGTGAGAGAGGACATGGTCGTCGTCGGCGCAGGATCCGATGAGCTCATTCAAATAGTGATGCTAGCCTTTAGGGAAAGGGCGAGAAGGGTCGTCACGGCTCGCCCGACGTTTTGCATGTACCGCCGCATCGCGGACGTGGTCGGAATTCCCGTGAAGGAAATTCCCTTGCGAGAAGAATTCTCTCTTGACGCGGAGGCTGTGTCGGAGGAACTATTGCGGGAAGACACCCTCGCCTTTCTGTGCAACCCGAACAACCCTACAGGCAGTGTCTATACGAGGGAACTTGCGCGCATGATCCAGACCGCGAGGGGAATCGTGGTCGTTGACGAGGCGTACCACGAGTTCTGCGGTGAAACGTTCTTGCACGACGTCTCGGGGCACGTGCTGATCCTTCGCACGCTATCCAAGGCGTTCGGCCTCGCCGGGCTCCGCGTAGGCTACGCCGTGGCGCACCCATCCGTCTCGAAACAGTTGAGCCGGGCGAAACTTCCGTTCAACTGCAGCGCGGTCTCGATCCTGGTGGCGCAGAAAGTTCTGGAGCACCATGACGACGTGCGTAGGGTGGTCGACATGATCACCAGGGAGAGGGACAGGCTATACCAGCGACTGACCGGTCTTGGGGTGAAGGCATGTCCGTCGCATGCAAACTTCATCCTCTTCCGGCCGCCGAGGCCCGCCAAGGAAACGCATGGCGCACTGCTGGACATGGGCATCGCGGTGCGCAGGTTCGACGGGCTGCCGGAGTATTTGAGAGTTACCGTCGGACGCCCTGAAGAGAACGATGCCTTTATAGAAGCCATGGCCAGGTTGATCTGACTTCGCCGCGAAGCGAACGTCAGGATAAGGCATGAGGTACGAGGCAGGGGGGCCATATCGGTGAGCAGGATCGCCCAGGTGAGCCGCAAGACTATCGAAACAGACATCAGCCTCACGTTGAACCTGGACGGCAAGGGTGAGGCTTCCGTCGCGACGGGGTGCGGGTTTTTGGACCACATGCTTACACTGGCCAGCTCGCACGGGGGCTTCGACCTTTCGCTGACCGCCCGGGGGGACACGGATGTGGACTTCCACCATCTCGTGGAAGACACCGGCATCTGCATGGGGCAGGCCCTGGACCAGGCTTTGGGCGACCGGGCAGGGATCAGAAGATTCGCAGACGCAATGCTGCCGATGGATGAAGCTCTGATAAGCGCTGCACTGGACGTCAGTGGCCGAAGCTGCCTGGCATTCAACATTCCCCTTCTCAGGGATAAGATAGGAGGCCTCGACACCGAGGTGATCGAGGAGTTCTTTGCGGCATTTGTCAGGCATGCCAGAGTTACCCTTCATATCAACTTGGTGTACGGCCGAAATACCCACCACATCCTTGAAGCCGCATTCAAGGCATTTGGAAAGGTCCTTGGGGACGCCGTTTCTCTGGACCCACGAAGATCTGCAATCCCATCGACCAAAGGGATCCTTTGATGATACGGGGAGACTCGCCATGATAGCCATTCTCGACTACGGGATAGGGAATCTCATGAGCGTCCATAAGGCGCTTCAGAAGCTCGGCTACTCATCAGAGGTCACAAGAGAGCCCGGGCTGATCATGCGAGCAGACGCCCTCATACTGCCTGGGGTGGGAGCCTTTGGGGAGGCCATGGATTTCCTCGAACGCAGCGGCCTCGTCATGACGGTCAAGGAGTTCCTGGAGGGCAACCGGCCGGTGCTGGGCATCTGCCTCGGCATGCAGATGCTGTTCGAGAAAAGCGAGGAGGCTCCCTGGGCAAGGGGGCTCTCCGTGCTGCCCGGCGTTGTGAAGAGGCTCCGCTTCGCGCCGGGGCCGGGCTCTCCGGCAGGCAGGCCGCCCAAAGTACCGCACATGGGTTGGAACCGGGTGAAGAGCAGGGCCAGGAACATGCTCCTGGATTCCATTCCCGATGAATCCTATTTCTACTTTGCGCATTCGTATTACGCCGCGCCCGAAGATCCCAGTGTCGTGGCAGGCGAGACGTTCTATGGTGCAGACACAGGAGTTGTCATGCCTTCGGTGGTCGCAAGAGGTCTTGTGTTCGGCGTGCAATTCCATCCAGAGAAGAGCGGCGACGTCGGGCTCGCCCTGCTGCGCAACTTCGGTCGCATGGCTGTGTAGGAGTTCAGATATGGTCCCGACGGCACGGCCCCCTGAGGTCATACCCGCCATCGATATCAGGGGCGGCAGGTGTGTTCGCCTCTTTCAGGGGAACTACAGCAAAGAGACTGTATTCTCGGACGATCCGGTCGGCGTCGCGTCCTCCTGGGCGTCTCTGGGGGCGACGACCATCCACGTAGTGGACCTTGACGGCGCAGCCTGTGGGAGACCTGTCAACCTGCCCCTTGTGAGGAGGATTTGCTCCGCAGCCGGCGTGCAGGTGGAGCTGGGAGGGGGCCTGCGGACCCTCGAAGACGTCAGCGCGGCCCTGGATTGCGGCGTGTCGCGCGCCATCATTGGGACGGTCGCGCTGCGCGATCCGGACCTCGCCGAGCGGCTTGTTGATAGGTTTGGCGACGCAATCGCGGCCGCCGTGGACGTGAGAGATGGAAGGATTTCAATTGCCGGATGGACGGAAGATACGGCGAGAGCGACGGGGGAATTCGCCCGCGCGCTCAAGCTTCTCGGAATATCCAGGGCCATAGTCACTGACATCTCTCGCGACGGCACCATGACAGCACCTAACCTCGAACCGGCGCTGGAGGTAGCCGCTCTCGGCCTTATGGTGACAGTGTCAGGGGGAATCGCCCGCATCGAGCACGTCGCGGAGATCGCCCGCCGCGCGAGGAACACACCGGGTATAACAGGCATGATCATCGGGCGGGCGCTGTATAGTGGGGATCTCTCTTTCCCGGAGGCGGTTCGCGTGGCCCGCGACGCGTGGGACGAGGCGTGAGCGGAAGGTGGAATCCATGCTGGCCAAGAGGATCATAGCATGCCTTGACGTCCAGGACGGGCGCGTGGTCAAGGGAGTGCATTTCAGACAACTAAGGGACGTCGGCTCGCCTGTAGAGTTTGCCGAGTACTACAACAAGGAATCCGTAGACGAACTGGTTTTCCTGGACATCTCCGCGTCTTGGAGAGGCCGCCGCACCATGATCGAGGTTGCAAAGGCCGTCGCATCTCGGGTTTTCATACCTTTCACCGTCGGCGGAGGGATCCGCTGCCCGGAGGACATCAGCGCCTTGCTACGTGCGGGCGCGGACAAGGTCTCCGTCAACACAGCGGCGGTGCGCGATCCGGGGCTCATATCCGAGGGCGCACGCAGGTTCGGGAGCCAGTGCATCGTCGTAGCCATAGACGCAAGGCAGACCGGGAACCACTGGGAAGTGTACACGCACGGGGGGCGCACTCCGACCGGCCTGGATGCCCGGGACTGGGCCATCAAAGCCGTGGGCCTGGGCGCGGGAGAAGTGCTCCTCACCAGCATGGACGCGGACGGCGTGAAAGGGGGATTCGACGTAGCCCTTACGCGAGAAATTGCGGAGGCCGTGGACGTGCCGGTGATCGCCTCGGGCGGCGCCGGCACCCTGAACGATTTCTACGAGATTCTTGCCAGCGGCCTCGCGGATGCGGCCCTTGCCGCGTCTGTCTTCCACTACGGCACCTTGAGCATCAGGCAGGTGAAAGAATACCTGAAAGACAAGGGAGTGCCTGTGCGGCTTTAGCGCGGCAACACTGCAGCCTACTCGAGATGCCTCCTGACTGCGACAAGAGCGCCCGGAATCCTGGAGAAGGTGGGAGGAGATCACGTTGAGCCCGGCACCGGATACGAACGGCGAATACAGGAAACTCGGGACAAATGCAGCGCGGACACCGGATCTCAACTTTTCCCCCGAGGGCCTTATCCCCGCGATAGTGCAGGACGAATCCAGCGGCCAGGTCCTCATGCTCGCGTATATGAATAGGGAGTCATTGAAGAGAACTCTCGAGACCGGGAGGACCTGGTTCTGGAGCCGGAGCCGGAAGGCCCTGTGGCTCAAGGGCGAAACATCCGGCCACTGCCAGGTCGTGAAAGGGATATACGTGGACTGCGATAAAGACGCACTCCTCATTAAGGTGGACCAGACAGGGGTAGCGTGTCACGAGGGGCGTTTCTCGTGCTTCTACAGGGAGATTGGAGATAGCGGCGAAATCGTCGATGTGGGAGGCGCCACGACCTGTCCTGCCACTGCTGCAATCCTGGACGAGGTCTACCGTGTGGTGATGCAGAGGAAAGAAAACCCTTCCTGTGACTCCTACGTCTCCCGGTTGATGCAGTCCGGCCTCGACCGGATCCTGAAGAAGGTGGGAGAGGAAGCCGGGGAGTTTATCATCGCCTCGAAGAATGAGGTGCATCAGGACACTGTTGCCGAGTTGGCCGACTTGTGGTTTCATTCCTTGGTCGCCCTGGCCTATTTAGGGATACCGGTTTCCCGCCTCTATGAGGAATTGGCCAGGCGGCGAAAAGGAACGGACACGCCCAAAGATAATCGGAGCGAAGACATCTATGTGCGAGACCAACCCGCGCGGCGGACAAAGGGCCAGCAAAATGACTGAGTGGAAGGCGCTACCTGTTGATGGCGTCGAGGTTCTCGTCAACTCCAGGGTAGATCAGGGTCCGGGGCGGCCCGCTCTCAGGGGCGCCTTCCGGCTTCCGGCGGGCTCCGAGAAGCCTTGCCAGCTTCTTAAGCACTCTTCCGAGGTGTTGCAACCTGCTCATCAATGCCCCAGAACCTCCGCGAATTAGTATTCCACTCCGGCGGAAGCGTAATTACCGGGACTTCTCGGGCGGGTTCGGGTCTGCGGAGGCCTCAGGCGGCCCCGGCGGCGGCCCCGGCGGCGGCGCCGGCGGTGGTGGTGGCGCTGGTGCTGGCCGGCCGGCACGCCCAGGGAGGCTACGCCCTTGAGTCAGCCGACATGGTTGGCGTTGGGCGGGCGGGGGGCAGCCGGCGCGCCCAGGGAGGCTACCCAACAAGCTGGAACCCCAGCGTGGTGAAGTCACGGTCATAGGCCCATACCAGGAGCCCAAGCTCCCGGGCGATGACTGCGCTGGTACAGTCGGTGAAGGATAGCTCGTGGTCGGAGTACCTCAGAAAGATGTTCCAGGCCTCGCCCTCGATTCGCTCGGACACCCACGCAACGCGTAGTCCGTGCGCTGCCTGCGCCTCGGTCAGGGTCTCATGAAAGGCCACAGCGGCCTTGTGGCTCACATGGTAACGGAGCCACGTGACGGTTTCGTCGATAACATAGTTGGACGTGACAACGAGCGCGTGCTCCGCCAGGAACCTCGAGAGCGCGCTTCGTGCCTTCGTGTGGTTGACGTCCGACTCGACGAGAAGCGCGATCCATGCACCTGTGTCAGCAAAGACCTTCACCGCCGAGCCCCTCCTTCCGGCAGATGCGCGGAATCCGGTGAGGGGGCGCAGTTGGTATCGCACTCTTTCTGCACGCCAGGCTTGCCGGCCCTATGGCGGGTTCGGGGCGCAGAGTAAAGGTCCCTGTCGTGCCGCTCGCTTCCGTCCGCGATGGCGCTCTGGCACTCCATTTCCAGTAGCCTTGCCAAGGGATGGGCTGTCGCCCTGCCCTTCTCGCGCTGCTTGACGAGATACTCGCCGAGGGCCTCGCGGATGATGGACGACTCGGATCTGCCTGTCGCCAGAGCCAGGCTGGACAGCTCCTCGTCCTGGTCCGCATCGAGGTACACCTGCTTGCGTCGTCGGTCGGCTCGCGAATCCATCCAACCACCCCCATGTTAATGTGCGATGTTTCTTCTTGTCTCCATCAACAAGTATAATGGCCCACGTCACCCGGTGTCAAGCCAAAATGACACCATAAACCTATAACATCATGGCGCTATGGTGTTATGTATGGCGCAATATGCGCAACGAAAGGACCCTGCGAAACGGAGACTCGCTAGTTCCTCACCGCTCCCCGGCGCCTGTGGGGCTAGCGGCGTCGTCTCTCAATCCTTCTGAATCCTCACTACGTAGCACGCGCACCGTAGCCGCCGCGCATTGCCGGCGAAGACCCCTGTCGGCAACGAGAAATCGGCGGCGCACGCTCACGCCTGCTCCCACACCAGGCGTTCTGTGCTATACTTGTGTCTGAGCGCGCCCGGCAGGCCTCGTCTCCTGTGCCGGGCCTGCGCAGGACATGGCATTGGGCGCTGCGCGCGAAGGGACGGGCACTGCATGAAATTCGGGCGTCGTACGTATCATACGGAAGTCCAGGGCGCGGCTCGCACCTGCGCGATTTGCGACCGTCGGGCCGAAAGCCCTTCAGATCCCCCGCCACGGCAGATGGGTGCCGGAGGCATCGCTGGCGGACACATCGTCGGCGGCAGCGGTGCGGCTGGCAAGGCCGTCGGCGGCGAGCGAATTACCAGAGAGCACGGCGGTACCGAGCACGCCAGTGGCGGCCGCGTTACCAACGACGCTATCGGCAGTAAGGGCGCCGATAGTAAGGGCGTTGGTAGCGGCGGAGTGGCTGGTGCCAGCACTCGCGGCGAGCGTGCCAGTAGCGGGAGAGTCGACAGCAGCGCCATCGAAGCCCTCTGCATGGGAATCCTCCGTCGGTACGAGCTGCCCGACGGCGTCATCGATCACTCCGTCAAGGTCGCCGAGGTGGCGAGTTTCATCGCCAGGCGGCTCATCGAGCGTGGGGAGGGTGTCAACCTGGAGCATGTCGTGGCGGGAGCGCTCCTCCACGATGTGGGTAAATCCGCCCGCCACGTGCGGCGCGGCGCGCGCAACCATGCGGAGGCGTCAGCCGAGATCGTGCGGGCCGAAGACCTGCCGGAGCTCGCGGGGATAGTCGCCAGGCACATACTGGACTCCATCATCAGCGTGGAGGACTACCCCCGGAACTGGGAGGAGAAGGTCGTCTTCTACGCGGACAAGATCGTCACGCGCAGGCTGGTCACGGTGGAGGAGCGGTTTTCGGACCTGCACGAGAGGCGTGCGGACATTACTGATCTCCTTACAGCCTCGCTCCCCCCGACGAAGGCGCTGGAGGCTGAGATCCTCGCTGCCGCCGGGCTGACGTGGGAGGGTCTTGCGGCCCATTTCGCGGGCAAATGGGTGGGCGGCCGGTGGTAAGCTTCCCCAATCGTGGTATAATGCCCTTAGGAGCGTGCTTGTGGGTTACTCGTTCCTGATAATACGGACGTTTGCTGCTGGCACCTCGGGAGGGCGGGCCCAGCCTACATGTTCCGGGGCAGGAGTTGCAGACGTGTCCCGTGCGTGTGCGTCATCAGCCCATCAGCACAAGGTGGACGGTGCTCGGGCCGGCACGCTGCTGAACCAGGAGCACGCGGCGGTTACGGGTCAGCGTTCGCGGGTCGCAGGTCATGAGTGAGCGGACACGGGCGCGTAGGCGAGCAAGGCGGGCAGGTAGGCGAGGGCGACGTGTATGCTGGCGGGGGAAGGAGCCGACTGCGTCAGGGATGAACGAACAATCAGGGCTCTTACAGCGATGCGGACTCGAGGTGCTTAGGGGAATATGCGAGAGAAACGGGGTGGGCCTCTGCTATCTGTTCGGGTCGCAGGCTCAAAACGCCCACCGCATGTTGCTGGGTGAGCGAGTCCATATCGAAGACCCACTTACAGACATCGACGTGGGCGTGGTGCTGCTGCACTTCGACCGGTTGCAGCGCGCCGGCGAGCTTCACCTTGTGCACTCCAGGCTTTACGGCGCAATGGTTGACCTCTTCGTCCCGTACGAGCCCGATGTCGTCCTGCTTCAGGAGAACCATTCCGTGTTCCAGTTGGAAGCCATCAGAGGCATA
This sequence comes from Bacillota bacterium, assembly GCA_030024085.1. Classification (GTDB taxonomy): domain Bacteria; phylum Bacillota; class SHA-98; order UBA4971; family UBA4971; genus UBA6256. The sequence continues at coordinate 120,393 of JASEJE010000004.1, forward strand.
TGCGTGTTCGAGGCGTCGGCCAGCTTTCGTAGCGACTACGAAGAGATGGTCCTGAGGAAGGGCGCCGATTTCCGCTACGTACTAGAAACCTACCTGCGTGAGAGGACCGCCGACCTTGGGGCGCGCCAAGGGACCCCGGCCACGATGGAAAACGAACGAAGGCGCTGGTTGACCTGTTCAGCCGCGTCGAGGAGCAGAAAGATCTCAAGGTCCCGACGGAAGGAAAGCAGGGGCAGGGTGAGAGCATGATCGACAGCACGAGGGTGATGGAAAAGCTGGACCTGCTGGGTGGCTATGTCGCGCGCCTCAGGGTCATCAGCTCGCTGTCCCGGGAGGAGTTTCTCGGCGACCCCGACAAGCCAGCCGCCGCTGAGAGCTATCTTCGGCGGTCCCTCGAGGCGGTCTTCGATATCGGGCGCCACATCCTTGCGAAAACGGGCGGGGTGAGCCTCGCGGGAGAATACAAATCAATAGCGCGCGGCCTCGGCGACCGGGGCGTGATCAGCAAGTCGCTGTCTGGTGTCCTCGTGCAGATGGCGGGGTATCGAAACAGGTTGGTGCATCTGTATCACCAGGTGTCAGACGAGGAGCTGTATACCATCATGCAGGGCGGCCTTCCCGACCTGGAGCGGTTCGTCCGCGAGATCGCGGCTTTCGTACAGCGTTCAACAGATACGTGTACCCTCACTTAGCCTGTAGCAGGGCAGCACTAATAGTGGCCGAGGAGGCCGCGCGTTTTCGCTGCCCTCTCGGAGGCTGAGAAGATCGCGAGGCCCACGGCGAGGTATGCGGCTCCCACGGCGAGGGCGGTCAGCACATCCGCCGCTGGCAGCTCCCACATGCGTTTCCCTTCAGCCATAACTCTGTAGATTAGGTGGTTTCCCATCGAGAGCGGCAGGAACTTGGCCCACGGTATGCGCCACGGGATGACGAGGCACCCGACGAAAGCGAACTGGACGATCTGAAAGAAGGCCTGTATCCTCTTGAACACGAGCGCGAGCCCGCCCAGGGCGAACCCCACGCCGTACGCCCCAAGGAGCGTCACGATGATGAGCGGCGCGATGCTCGCGACGTCGAGGTTGAGCCACCGGCCGGTGGTGGCCATCATGGCGAAGAGGAACACGACGGCTACTGCCACGTTTGTGAGGAAGTCCACCACGACTTGAAATGCACACATCCACTTGAAGCCTATCGGAGAGAGATAGAGCTGCTCGAGGGTGCCCATCTGAGCTTCGCTGATGAGTTGCCACGAAAGACCTGAGTATCCGAAGACGGCGAGCGCCCATGTGAAGAAACCCACGATGGTGCCCTCGAACGTCCCGTCGAGGGCGCGCGACGGCGATGCGGCAGCGAACGCTTTCATGCCGAAGAACGCAAGACAGAAAACCATGTAGATGGATATGAGCGTGGACACCGTGTTGAACATGTATCGTCCCATCATGATAAAGGTGCGGCGGGTGATCGCCACGAGGGCGCTTACGAGTTGCACTGATTCACCCTCTCCTTTCGGACGATCTCGAGGAACACCTTCTCGAGGTCCGGCTCTTCCTGCGAGATCTCTTCAATCCTCGCGCCTGCGTCCCGCAGGAGATCCATCAGCACGTAGATGTCGTCCGGTCCCGGGAGCCGCAGCCGCATATGGGTCATGTAGGGCGTGCTCTGCACCTCTAGCCCGGGGAAGTGCGCCGCGAGGGCGGCCTGGAGCCCCTCGGGGAGCGGACCGCGCAGCACCAGGCGATAGGCCCTGGTCCTGAAGAGTGCCATGAGGTGTTCGATGGAATCGTCGGCCACCACGCGGCCTGCGGACATTATGATGACGCGCTGACACACGTCCTGGACCACGTCCATGTTGTGGCTGCTCAGGACGACGGTGCGCATCTCCTCCCTGGCAAGGTCCTTCAGGGTCTCGCGGAGCTCGTATGAAGTCTCCACGTCCAGGCCGAGCGTGGGCTCGTCGAGGAAGACGATGGGCGTGAGCTCTGCGAGCGCGCAGACCACCGCGGTCTTCTGCTTCATTCCCTGCGAGAGCCTGCGGACTTCCACGTCGCGCTTGTCGGCGAGGCCGAACCGCTCGACGAGGTGTTCGAAGTAGCGGCGGTGTTCCCGTTGCGGCAATCCATGGATGCCGGTGAAGAACTCGATGTTCTCCCAGACGGTCATCCTCCAGTAAAGGTTGCGGCTTCCCTCGAGGACCGCGCTTACCTGGCTGAGGATGCCGGGGTAGTGCGAGGCGACCTCGCGCCCGAAGATGGCGACCTGGCCTGATGTGGGGCGGATGAGGCCGAGGATGCACTTGATGGTCGTGGTCTTTCCGGCGCCGTTGGGGCCGAGGAGGCCTACCACCTCTCCGGGCGCCACCCGAAAGCTGATGCCGTCCACCGCCCGGACCTCACACGCGCCCCGGTCGCGGAACACCTTCTTGAGCTGGTGGACTTCGAGGGCGACTCCGTCCTGATGTTTCACGACACCACCTCCCGTCCCGAGCTGACCGGAGTATTCATCGTTCTTGCGCGATTTCCTCCCTGAGCCGGAGGATTTCGTGCTGTGGCGCCCGCTCTTCAGGTTCAGACTCGTTGAGGCGATTTGAGAGCCTGACACTGGACTACGACATCCAGCCCGCCCACCAATTCCCTGCCCAGCTATGGCCTGTGCTTGCAGGATCTGGTGCCCCTCTCGGCTAAATGAAATGCGGCAGCCAGTTTCCAGGTCTGGGCGCTCTCCAGGTCTGGGCGCTCGCGGCGCTCGCCGCGGGTTGCAGGCTTCTCGGGCTGTAGACTTCGCGGGTTGGAGACCTCACGGGTTGCAGCGTTCCGCGAGCGCATTTCTGGGAGGACGGCCGCTGCCTTCGCTACCGCCTGTGTTACCTGCGGCTGTCCCCGTGCGACCGCCCTCGCCGCACGACGCCGGCGCGACGCCGGGACGGGCGCACCCGTTAACCGCTGACGGGCGATCGGCGACCGACGACCGATGAACAGCGACTCGCGAACTGCACACGTGTAACGGCAGGCCTCCGACTGCAAGCGGAGGAAACCGACGGAGATGCCGTGGCACGCGAAATCCCCTGCTAGAAGCCTGCTCCAAAACGAGCCACGCCGCTCGTATCGGCCAATCCTCATGCCGCTAGGCTGGGGAGCTAGACCCATGACAGCGTCATTGCCAGCTCCAAGCGCGCTTTTGGAGCACTCTTCTAGAAGCTAGCTCCAAAACCGACTTCTTGCCGAAGACGTGCATCCTCAAATCGCGTCTAGCAGGCACGATGAGGAACTGCCCGTCGCCTGGAGGGCGTTTTGGAGCATTCTTCTAGTACTGCTCTGTTACGTAGGCAGCCGCGATCCAATTCGGTGGCCGCCGGCGCGGCCGACCCGTCCTGTAGTCGGCGTTCGAAGGGCGATAGGCGGTCTCTACAGCGGTTGAATTGCCGCGTGCTACCCATCTGGCAGAGTAGTACTAGAGCGGCTTGTCAAGAGCAGCTTGTCAAAGGAGTAGAAGGAGGAGGACCATGAACAAGGCAGCACCTTTTTCGCTCGCACGCACCAGTGGCGGCACCGCCACCACCACCGCCACCGGCACCAGCACACGCACGTACACACGCGCATGCGCACGCACCTGCACGTTCGCACTCGTGTTCGCAGCAGCACTCAGGCTCGCACTCGGAGTTACGCTGGCCGCTGTGCTCGTGCTTGCTCTCACAGGGTGTTCTCCTGACAGCTTCGGCGCGCCTCCGCCGCCCCCGCCGCCGTCGGATCCCGGCGGCGGAGGTGGCGGCACGCAGCCGCCGCCCGCCGAGCCGCCGCGCGTGTACGGGCGCGTGCTCGGCCACGTCGTCATGGAGAACGCCTACGCCGGGCGCGCGGCCTCTACCTCCGCGGCGCCCGGTGTGGTGGTGCAGGGCGCGGTCCGCACGAGACCCCTCGCCACCCCTGGTGGTCCCTCTTACTCGCAGTCGGAGTTTCTCGCAAGCTTCCGCCGTGGCGCCTCTGCCGACCAGATCCGCGCCGCCGCCGAGCGGCACGGCTATAGCGTGAAGCGCGTGATCGAGGGCACGGGCATATACGTTATCGCCGTCCCGCGTGGCACCGACCCAGCCGAGGCCGCCGAGGGGTTCAAGGAGGACCCCCTCGTGGCTCACGCGCAGCCCAACTACACCGCCCGCGTCGGCGCGGCGCCGGCAACAGGGTTGGTAGCTCCGGCAGGCTCGGCGGCCTCGGCCGCTCAGGCCGAGCCGGTCGCGCAGATCGCCCAGGCCTCGGCGCCCGGGACCGCCCGGATCGAACGCCGCGTCCCGAACGACCCGTACTACCCACGCCAGTGGGGGCCCGAAGCCATGAGCCTTCCGTACGCCTGGGGCTTCACCACCGGTAGCTCGTCAGTGACCGTGGCGGTCATAGATACCGGCGTCCAGACCGACCACCCGGACCTCGCCGGCCACATCACCGCAGGCTACGACTTTTACAACCGCACCACCTACGTGCGGGACATCAACGGCCACGGCACCCACGTCGCCGGGATCATCGGCGCCGTGACCAACAACGCCGTCGGGATGGCGGGGATCAACTGGAACGTCCGGATCATGCCCCTGAAAGCCACCGACGACTCCGGCTCCGGCTACCTCGATCTCTCGATGATCATCGAGGCCCTGCGGTACGCCGCTGACCACGCTGCCGACGTGGTGAACATGAGCTTTCAGATCGGGGACGCGTCCACAGGCGAGGACCCCTTCATGGATCAGGCCATCGAATACGCGTATAATAAGGGCGTGACGATGGTTGCCGCGGCGGGCAACGACGGGGAGCCGTGGATCGCTTACCCCGCCCGCGACCCTAGGGTCATCGCGGTGGGCGCCGTCAGCCCTGACCTCGCCCTTGCCGACTGGAGCAACTACGGGAGCGGCATTGACGTGGTCGCCCCGGGTGTCGACATCCTGAGCACCTGGCCGACCAACTCGTTTGCCAACGCCTCGGGGACGTCGATGGCCACGCCGCATGTCGCCGGGCTCGCGGCGCTCATGATAGCCTCGGGTGTCAGGGGCCCGGCGAGCGTGGCGAAGGCGCTTCACGAGACGGCTATGGACCTCGGGTCCCCTGGGCAGGACAGCGAGTATGGATGGGGCCTCGTCAACGCCCACGCCGCTGTGACCGGCTCGTCCATAACAACGATGAAGGTCTTTGCGGGCGAGGACGACGGGACCACGCTCACATACCACAGCGCCATGGCAAGCCCCGCCCCTGGCGGCCTATATGAGGTGCGAGAGGTTGAGGCTGGCTCCTGGTACATCTATGGCTGGATCGACGTCAACCACAACGGCACCATCGACGACGGCGACTACTATGGGCGCACGTCGGGCAGGGTCACCTCGAACGGGGACACCGTCACCGGGGTGGACCTGCGCGTGCGGATCAATGCCGGGTCTGCGCCCTCGGCGGGGCCGGCGGGCTCCGCAGGCTCGCAAGGGCCCGCAGGGTCAGCCGGGTCGGGTGCTACGCGTCCCGTGCGACTTACCGTGAGAGGCTCTGCGAAAGGAAGGTGAGCCCCATGCTGCTGATACTGCGAAGGCTTCGGACGGCGACAAGGCAATGCACCGGGGGCGGGCACATCGAAAGCGCACGCGCCCTGTGTGAAGCCGCTGAGGATGGAGCCCCCTGGGGCGAAGCTACCCAGGGCAAGGCTCCGCAGGACAATGCTCCGGAGGACAATGCTTCGCAGGACAAGCCCGCGCAGGGCAGGGCTCAGAGCAAGGCCGCTCAGCCCCAAGCCATCCAGGGGGAAGCTACCCGGGGCCAATTGATTGCAGGCGTGGTGATGGTCGTGCTCATGTCGGCGCTCTTCTCCGGTTGTTCCGCGAGGGCCTTCGAGAACCTCAAGACCAAGGTGGGTGTGAGCGAGGTCCGCGTGGACGGCCGCACCTTCAAGGTCTTCACCCTCGCAGCCCTCAATACGGGCGAGGACCCGGTCAAGCTCAAGTTCTCCAGCGGCATGCAGTTCGACTTCGTGGTGACGGCGAAGGACGGCACCGAGGTGTGGCGCTGGTCGTCGGGCAAGGCGGCCGTCATGATGCTGACCGAGCGCGAGATCGCCCCGGGCGAGCTTGCCGTCCACTCTGTCGTCTGGGACGGCACCGACTCGAGCGGCGCCTCCGCTCCGCCCGGCGAGTACGAGGTGCATGCGGAGATCCTCACGAAGCCCAGCCTGGCCACAGGCAAGGTCGCGTTCGCGCTCGGGAACAGGTAGCCTGGAAACAGGATGGACAGGGAGCTGCACTGACTCGTGGTGACTTGCCAGGCGAAGATGTCAAGCTCCGCCTGGCAAGTCATGCACCGGCCGCACAGCCTGTTTCCGTCTCAATCTGGGCCGGCTCGGCCCTTGACTTTCAGGGATGGAAAGTATGTCTTGTAGAATCCCCGGTCTCTTGACAGCAAGCGGTCTGCACACGTGAGAGCATGCCCGCCGATGATGAAATCAGTGACTATATGCTGTCGCGACGTGATGGTAGCGCCGCACTGAACACAGGTGATTCCCTGAAACTTCCCACAGCGTGCGCACTGTAGTTGGCCGGTGCGCCTCGAAACATGGTCCTTCCAGGCAAGGGCAGCCTTTTGCAGGGCCTCCCGGCTTGAAGGCACAAGGCGTATGCCGGTGTCCGAAAGGAACATGTTCATATCATGAGGCGTCTCGAATTGGCAGAACAGCTCGGCATAGACAACCTCGCAGATTACCAGGGAACCCTCAGCATACGCCTGGTCGATAAGGGCCTTTGATGCTTCGCTGTCAGGTGCGTTGGGAACCAGTATATCCAGCAAGACGTTGGTGTCTATGGCGCTAATCACTCGGACCCCTCATTTCCTCGATTAGCTCATCGGTGGTACGGCCCGCCTTGTTGCGCAGGAATCCTACGTAGCGGTCGAAGGGGGATACTCTTACGTATTTCCTTATCACGTACCCGGCTGGCGTCTCGCGGATCTCAAGCGCGTCGCCTGGCCTTAGCCCGAGCTTCTCTCGGATTTCCGCCGGGATCGTAACCTGCCCCTTGGACGTAACTTTAGCTCTATACATCTTGCATCACTCCCGCAGTGCCACCCAGTTCAGGGTAGCTCGTTGAAGCCACTGCCGCCCCTGGGTCGTGTGGGAGACCTAGGCCGTCGAGTCGACATGTAAGGAACGATGCTCCTTACTATCAGTGTAATACGCAATGGTGCCTGTGTCAATGCCCCTGTCAATAGGAGACTCGAAGTTTCATCCATGTGCCTGCGAAGAGGCAGAGGCCTGGCAATGCCAGGCCTCCGTGGACTAAACTTGCTTCGGATGGCGTACTTGTGCTCTTACCGTACCACGATGTTGACGATCTTCCCTGGGGCGTAGATCTCCTTGACGATCTGCTTGCCGGTAATGTGGCGTACCACGGTGCCGGCCTCCCGGGCGGCGGCGAGGACCTCATCCTCCGGTGCGTCCCTGTGTACCTGGATGGTGCCGCGCAGCTTGCCGTTGACCTGCACGGGCAGGGTCACCACCTCCTCCTCGACCTTTGCGGGGTCGTATTCCGGCCACTTCGCCGTGAACACGCTCTCCTCGTGCCCCAGGCGCTGCCACAGCTCCTCCGCGATGTGCGGCGCGAAGGGGGCGAGGAGCCTCGCGAGAGTCTCCAGGCTGTCGGCGTCGACCGGGCCGTTCTCGTCCACCCAGTCGTTGAGGAAGTTTACATAAGACATCAGCGCGCTCACTGCCGTGTTGAGCTTGAAGGCCTCGAGCCGCTGCGTCACCTCCATCGCCGCGCGGTGTCGCTCGCGCTCGAGCGCAGCCGATGCCCGGCCAGTCGGCCGTCTGGGTGCCACTGGCGCCACGGCGTCTGCACCACCGATCGCTTGCCCAGTCGCTCGCCGCGCTGCACCCGCCGCCGTCGCGCTCACGCCTTGGTCCGCGTGGGAGTTCACCAGGTGCCACACCCTGTTGAGGAAGCGGTACATCCCCTCTATGCCGCTATCGTTCCACTCCGAGTCCAGCTCGGGCGGGCCGATGAAGAGCTCATACAGCCTGAGCGAGTCGGCGCCGTACCGCTCAACCATCTCGTCAGGGCTGACCACGTTCCCCTTGGACTTGCTCATCTTGGCGCCGTCCTTGTACACCATGCCCTGGTTGAAGAGCCTGGCGAAGGGCTCGTCGAACCCGATGGCCCCGATGTCGTACAGGAACTTGACGTAGAACCTCGAGTACAGCAGGTGCAGCACGGCGTGCTCGATGCCGCCCACGTACAGGTCCACTGGCAGCCAGTCGTCGGCCTTCGCCGGGTCGCACAGTTGCTCATCGTTCTTCGGGTCGACGTAGCGGATGAAGTACCAGCACGACCCCGCCCACTGCGGCATGGTGTTGGTCTCGCGCCTCGCAGGCCCGCCGCACTTTGGACAGGTGGTGTTCACCCATTCGGATATCGCCGCCAGGGGTGACTCGCCTGTTCCGGTGGGCTCGTAGCGCTCGACGCGCGGGAGCATCACAGGGAGGTCCTCCTCCGGGACGCCCACCTCGCCGCACTTTTCGCAGTGTACGATGGGAATGGGCTCGCCCCAGTACCTCTGGCGTGAGAAGACCCAGTCGCGCATCTTGTAGTTGACCGCAAAGCGCCCCTTGCCGTCCTTCGCCAGCTTCTCCGTGACGGCCTTTTTGCCTTCCTCGGACGTCATCCCGTCGAAGTCGCCCGAGTTGACCATCACGCCGTACTCGGTCTCTGCGTGGTCGAGAGGCATCGCCGCAGCCTTCTCGATGTCCTGCCGCGCGGCCTCCGCCGGGGCGATCACCCTCAGGATGGGCAGTCCGAAGGCGGTGGCGAACTCGAAGTCGCGCTCGTCGTGGCCCGGGACGCCCATGACCGCGCCGGTGCCGTAGTCCATCAGCACGTAGTCGGCGATCCAGATGGGCAGGCGCCGTCCGTTGATTGGGTTGATGGCGTAACCGCCCGTGAACACGCCGGTCTTCTCCTTGGTCAGAGTCATGCGGTCCACGGACGATCTGGCCAGAGCGCGCGCAATGTAGTCCTCGACCGCCGCCCGCATCTCGGGCGTGGTGATGCCGGGCACGAGCGGGTGTTCCGGCGCCAGGACCATGTAGGTCGCCCCGAAGAGCGTGTCCGCCCGGGTCGTGAAGACCGTGATGGCGTCGGCCGTCTCCTCGACGTCGAACGTGATCTCCGAGCCGTAGCTACGGCCGATCCAGTCCGCCTGCATCTTCTTGACCTTCTCGGGCCAGTCCACCTTGTCGAGGTCCTCCAGGAGCCGGTCGGCGTATGCCGTGATCCGCAGCATCCACTGGACGAGGCTCTTCTTGGTGACCCTGGTGCCGCAGCGCTCGCACTCGCCCGCCACGACCTCCTCGTTGGCGATGCCCGTCTTGCAGCTCGGGCACCAGTTGATGGGCATCTCCTTGCGGTAGGCGAGGCCTTTCTCGAACATCTTGAGGAAGATCCACTGAGTCCACTTATAGTACTCCGGGGAGCTGGTGTTGATCTCGCGGCTCCAGTCGTACATGGCGCCTATGTCGTGGAGCTGGCGCTTGAAGTTGGCGACGTTGCGCGCGGTGGACACCTCGGGATGAATTCCCTTCTTGATAGCGTCGTTTTCTGCCGGAAGGCCGAAGGCGTCCCAGCCCATCGGGTGCAGCACCGCGTAGCCCTGCATCTTCTTGTAGCGGCTCCAGGCGTCGCTCAGCACATAACCGCGCCAGTGGCCGACGTGCAGGCCCGACCCCGACGGGTAGGGAAACATGTCCAGGCAGTAGTACTTGGGCTTGTCGGGGCTTTCGTCGGTGCGGTGGGCGCCGGTCTCCTCCCAGATGTTGCGCCACTTCTCCTCTATCGCGGCGTGGTCGTATCTCTCGGCACGCTCGGTTGCTCGTTCAGTAGCCATTTCCGAGTTTCAGACCTCCTCATGAAGGGACGCCTTGCTCTTGGCTCTCATCCCTCGTCGTCATCCCTTGTCGTCTCCTTAAGGCCCTACCACTGATGGAAAGGAACAGCAAGATTTCGCCGAAGAGCAGGCTCCTGCCATCGTGAAATCGCCTCAGAGCCGACTCGCGCCCTCGCAAAAAACCCCGTCTCTCAACAGAGACGGGGGTCACAATGCTGCCCTCGCGGTACCACTCTACTTGGCCGAACTTCGGAGGCTGCTGCCAGCCGCCGCCGCGAGCCATCCCCGATCACTTGTCGGCTCTGGCCAGCCCCGGGGGGCCTTATGCGGCACTCGCGAACCTTCGGTCCACTCGCCCGGGCACGTGCAGGGCCGCCGCAGCGCCACGCACACTGTGCTGTACCTTTCCGCAGCGTGGTCGCAACCGGGCCTGCGTATGCCCTCCCCGCGTAACGGTGGGATCCGTCGCCGCCTACCGGGACTGGAACTTGCAGGAACCTGCACCTGCGAAGCAAACTTCGCACTCCGGCCTTTCCGCGCGCGCCCGTGCGTCGCGCCGCCGCCGGGTGTGCGGGGCGCGCCAGATGCTCGCATGCCCTGGAGCGTCAACCCCGCGGCAGGTCTGCCAGCCGTTCAGCGTGAAACTCCCGGGCGAGTTCAGCTGCGCTTCGGTTGCCGCCTTGCACCTCCCGGCGACTCTCTTGAAACCTCCGGCGCACCTACTTCTCCCGTTCATCGCCTTTGTCATGGCTATTCTCTTGCTGTTGTCTCGTATTATACCATCCGAAGCCCTCTGGCGCAACACCCGTTCGAGCACCCGTTCGAGCACCGCGTTCGGCCACGTTCTGTCTCCTGCTCGTCATTTCGTAGCCACTTTGCCCTGGTCGCCGCGGCAAGCGGCAGCAATCCCACCACTTCCCGCGCCTCAGCGGCTGGCCTTCCGCGACCTGGGCGCCTTCCCTGCGTTTGAGGCCCCTGGGCCAGGGTAGCCGTTCCGGGTGGGCGTTCGAGGCAACAGCTCCACTGGATGGATCAATATGCAAATCGTGCGAATTCGGCCTGTGTATTGACATGAAATAAACCCGACCGTATAATACCCTAAACAAAGTCGTGCGTTCGACCGACGGTTGAAGTCCGAAGGGTCGCAACAGCCTCCGGACTGATCGAACCGCGCGTCGAGGCCTGCAAGCCCAATTGAATACACTCGACGATGCCTCATCTCTTCAGAGGTGGGGTAGAGGCGCGATGGTCCAAGAGTACGTTTCCTGAGAAGTGCATCGATGAGGGAAGCGGAAAGGGGACATCGCCGAAGCAGGCGCCGGCAACAGGCGCCCGGCTGGGGTTGCATCGAAGAGGTGCAAGACTGTCACGGAGGTCAGGCCTGAGGCCTTCGTGGAGAGCTATCTCACTTCGGGGCGGGTGAGGTTTTTTTGTCTAGACCGGCACGGATCTGTGAACCCTCGCCTGAAAGAGGCGGACAGCCTGGAGCAAGCAAAGCACCACGAGAAGGAAGCGAGAAGGGAGGCACACCGCCCGAGACAGGGCGCTGGACAGGCATGAGGAATCTCGACACGTTTAGCAACCCGTACGGCGACGGAAAGGTCATAGACAGTTGCGGGCTCTTTGGGATGATGAGCCTTGAAGGGAGGACATTCCCCGGGTCGGACGCCATCTGCGCCATGGCGAACATGCACGCTCGCGGAAACGGCCTTGGTGGAGGGTTCGCGGCCTACGGGATCTACCCAGACTTCGCCGACTGCTACGCGCTTCACGTGATGTTTGATTCGGCGGCGGGTAGGGACGCGACAGAGGCACGCATAGCTGACACCTGCGAAGTTGTGCACGACGAGGCCATACCCACGAAACCCACGGCCTGCACAGGGCCTTCACCGGTTCTGCGGCGGTATTTCATCAGCCCAAAGGCTGACCCGCGTGACCGATGCCAGGCTGCGCGAAGGCTGCGGAAGTCATCGGCCACCGCCGCCGGCCCCGATGATGTCATCGCGGCCGACGACACGACGACCGACTCCGCAATTGGCTCCGTGACCGATGCCGCGACCGTCGTCGTCGACCCCACGGCCGGTTCCCGCCCCGGCGTCACCCCCTGCGGACAACGCGATGATGAGGCCGATGAGCGCATAATCGCGCTCGTGATGGCCATAAACCTGCAGATCGACGGCGCCTTTGTGCTGTCCTGTGGGAAGAACATGGGCGTCTTCAAAGGAGTGGGGTATCCTGAGGACATCGGCCGCTTCTTCAGGCTCGACGAATACGAGGGCTACCTCTGGACCGCCCACGGGAGATTTCCCACCAACACGCAGGGCTGGTGGGGCGGGGCGCACCCCTTCTCCATACTGGACTTTACGGTCGTTCACAACGGCGAGATCTCGTCCTACGGCACCAACCGCGGATTCCTCGAGACCCAGGGATACCGCTGCGCCCTGCACACCGACACGGAGGTCGTCGCGTACGCAGTTGACCTTCTCGCAAGGCGGCATAGGCTTCCGATGTGGCTTGTGGCCAAGGTCCTCGCTCCGCCGTTCTGGTCCTCGATCGACCGAATGGATGATGCCGAAAGGCAGCTTTGCTCGGCCCTCCGCGTAACCTATCCCGATCTCCTCATGAACGGGCCGTTTACCGTCATTATCGCCAGCGGTGACATGATGATGGGGCTGCGCGACAGGGTCGAACTGCGTCCGCTCGTCGCCGCAACTTCCGGGGACATGCTTTACCTGTCCTCGGAGGAAGCGCCCATCAGGCTGGTCACCCCTGACCCGGACCGTGTCTGGGTCCCGAGGGGCGGAGAGGCAGTCATCGGAAGGGTTGGCGCAAAGGATGTCGTGACCGGGACGGAACGCGGCCCGGTGCCCAAACCCGGTAGCGCGGACCTGGGCCCGGACTGCGCACAACAGGGGACGGGGCGAACACAGAGGGAATGGATGATAGGGGCCGGGTGACGGGCTCGACCCGAACGGACCCGACAGATGGACCCGAGAGGTCCGCGCAACGCACCACGAGACAACTGAGGGGATCCGTATGAAAAGCTACCTCCTTCCACAATTCACAGTCGAGAGAGATGCCAGCCGATGCAGCGTGTGCCGCGCGTGTATCAAGGAGTGCAGCTTCGGCGTGCATTACTACGACGAGAAGCGCAGGACTATGGGGACGCACGAAGAACGCTGCGTCGGATGCCACCGGTGCTCCACTTTCTGCCCCACAAGGGCGCTCACCATACGGACGCACCCCGCGAAGTTCCGTCCAAACGCGAACTGGCGGCCGGAATGCATCCTGGACATCAGGAAACAGGCCGAGACGGGCGGCATCGTCCTGGCCGGAATGGGCTGCGACAAGCCGTATCGCATCTACTGGGACCACTTGCTGCTCAACGCAAGCCAGGTCACAAACCCGTCGATAGATCCTCTCAGGGAACCGATGGAGCTCCGGACCCACCTGGGGGCGCGGCCGGATCGGCTGGCCGTGGCGGACGAACCTGGTGCGCCTGACGCACCCCTCACTCCTCAGGTCAGCGTGGAAGTTCCGATACTCCTTGCTGCGATGTCGTTCGGCGCTATAAGCGCCCAGGCCCAGAGGGCGCTGATGCAGGCGGCGCAGGAGGCAGGCACACTCTGCAACACGGGCGAGGGCGGCTGGCCCGCCGAACTGCGCGGGTTCGGCAGGCATGTCATCGTGCAGTGCGCCTCCGGGCGCTTTGGGGTGGACGCCGACTACCTCAATGAGGCAGCAATCGTGGAGATCAAGATAGGACAGGGTGCAAAGCCGGGTATCGGCGGGCATCTCCCGGGCGAGAAAGTGACGGAGGCGGTCGCAAGGACGCGCATGATCCCGCCCGGCACTGACGCGCTTTCCCCCGCACCGCAGCACGATATCTACTCCATCGAGGATCTGTCCATGCTTATCTACGCGCTCAAGGAGGCCACGAACTACGAAAAGCCGGTGGCGGTCAAGATCGCCGCGGTCCACAACGCAGCCGCCATCGCGTCCGGCATCGTGCGCGCGGGGGCCGACATCGTGGTCCTCGACGGGTTCCGGGGCGGCACGGGCGCAGCGCCCAAGATCATCCGCGACAACGTGGGCATTCCCATCGAGCTCGCGCTGGCGTCAGTGGACGCGAGGCTTCGGGTCGAGGGCATCCGCCACAGGGCCTCCATAATTGCGAGCGGGGGCTTCAGGAACAGCGCCGACGTCCTGAAGGCCATAGCGCTCGGAGCGGACGCCGTGTACGTCGGGACTGCCGCCCTCATCGCCATGGGCTGCACGCTGTGCCAGCAGTGCTACACGGGAAAGTGCGCCTGGGGCATCGCGGCGTCCGACCCGAAGCTCGCGGAGCGCCTGGACCCGAACGTCGCCGCAAGGCGGGTCGTCAACCTCATTAACGGGTGGAGCCTGGAGATAAAGGAGATGCTTGGCGGCATGGGGATAAACGCCATAGAGAGCCTGCGCGGCAACAGGCTCCACCTCAGAGGTATAGGGCTTGAAGACTGGGAGCTCGAGGTGCTGGGTGTGAGGGGGGCTGGTACATGACTTGGCACGGTGTCTGGGCTGGCGACTGTGCCGCCGACCCCGAGAAGGGCCGCGGTGAAGGCCGAGGCGACGGCAACAGCCGGGAGGCTGCGCCCCGGAGAGTGTTCTGCGACGAGACAGGCGTGCTTACCATCGACGCCCGGGGGCTCACATACCGAGAGCTGAACCACGTGCTCAGGGCGCATGTCCGCGACGGGGCGCGTGCCATAGCCGTCAGGAACGTGGCTGGCCAGCGATACATCGGCACGAACCTCGGCCGCCTCAGGTATCCGGTCACGGTGGAGATCCACGGCACGCCCGGTAGCGATCTCGGGGCTTTCATGGACGGCCCCAGGCTCACGGTTTTCGGCAACGCCCAGGACTGTGTCGGTAACACGATGACGAGCGGCGAGATCGTGGTGCACGGCCGGGCGGGGGACGTTGTGGCCATGTCCATGCGCGGCGGCGCGATCTTCATCAGGGACGATGTCGGCTCGAGGTGCGCCATCCACATGAAAGAATACGGTGACAGGAAGCCGCTCGTGGTCATTGGCGGGACAGCCCACGACTTCCTGGGCGAGTACATGGCTGGGGGCACGGTGATCATGCTGGGCCTTGATCTCGCCCCAGGCGAGAGGCACCGTGCCTGCTTCGTCGGCACGGGCATGCACGGCGGGCGGATCTTCATCCGTGGGAGTATCGAAGCTTACCAGGTTGGGCGGGAAGTCGAACTTGCCGAGCCCGATAGCCGAGATCAGGAGACGATCATGTCCGCAGTCGAGAGGTTCTGCACGTTCTTCGGCACGGACTTTGACAAGATCGCGAACTCGGAGTTTTTGAGGCTCCATGCCAGATCTCACAGGCCTTACGGCCGGCTCTATGGGGCGTGAGAGCCTGGGGGGCTGATGAAAACATCCAAGAGGGGCTGGCGAGGCTGGAGAGGTTCTTCGCACGCAGCTAAGTGAGGGTGCGTTAGTTCTCGCCCCTCTTCCAGTAGTTGCCGGGTTGCCGGTGTTGCACTCGGGGACGGCGCCCCAAGCGGGGCGCCTTGACAAAGTCCGGC